>JADZEE010000048.1 GCA_020850735.1 Gammaproteobacteria bacterium
CGGCCGCGATGTAGCGTGTGTCCGACACGACACCGCGACCCAGCTTCTGGACGCGACGCCATTCGCGGTCCGCTTCGATCAGTGCGCCCTGCGCCGCCGCCATTTCCACGCTGGAGAGCGTCACCAGCCGTTCTCCTGGTTCTACTTGCTCGCCGAGCCGCGCGTGTCGGGCGACGATCTGGGCTGCGATGCGCGGCGTGACCTGGGCGGTCTGGTAGTCGTTCAGGCGGACTTCGCCGGGGGCCGTGATCACATCGGCCATTATCCGGGGGGCGACCCGATCCGTCCGGATCCCCTGCGCGGTACGCTCTGCGACCGACATGACGATCGCACCTTCCTCGTCGTGCCCGTCGTCGCCGTGCTCATCGGGCTGCGCCATCGCCAATGTCGCAATGGCCAACAACAGTCCCAGAATCCAATATTTCATTACGCTCATTTCTTTCTCCTTCAGCGCCGGACCGTCGCAACGTCGAGTGCCAACCAGTCATCGATCTGACCGGATGCACGCAGCCACTCCAACCAGCCCTCCCACAATGCGAGTCGAAGTGCAAAAGCGTTGTCCTGCACCTCGATCGTCTGACGGAGCTGAACCAGATAGTCAGCCGTGCTCAGTTCACCGGCCTCCCAGAACTGCCGGAGCTGGTCCGTCTGCAGTTCGAGGCTCGGCTGCCCGGCGCGCTCCCATGTGTCCCAGGCATTCCGCAGTAGCACGTATCGTTCACGCGCGCTCTCCACGCGCGCGTAGGCACGCCGCAGCACGGCATCGGCGGAGAACTGCGCTTCGTTGCGATCAGCCAGCGCCGCCCGGACCTCGTTGTCAAAGCGGTTGCGCACGAACAGGGGAATCGAAAGGCTCAAGCCCACCAGTGATTCATCCGCTTCCTCACCGGCACGCAGCGTCAGCGTCGGATCGGGTCGCTTCTCCTTGCGGCGCACGGCCACGCGGGCATCCGCCAGCTCGATCTGCCGTTGTGCCATCAGCACTTCGGGCAGGCCGCGAACGAGCACTTCCGCGTCACGATCGGTGCGAGTTAGAGGCGGCGGTGTCAGCAGCTGCGGCCACAACGAGGGCGGCGCATCCACGGCAAGACCGTGGACCGCTTGTCGAGCAGCAGCGAGGTCACCAGCCCGCGTCGCGCACTGAATGCGCGCGTCAGTGGCCGCAAGGCGAGCGAGACTGAGTTCAACCTGATTCAGGTCGCCCGCCGCGAAGCGGCGTTCGGCAAGCTCCGCGAACTCGGTCATGGCGCGCTCGGCAGCGGCGGCAAGCCGGTCCCTCTCGGTCGCCGTCTGATGCGCCGCGAGCCGCGTGAGAAGGTCGGTACTGAAGGACCAGAGCGAAAGTTGGTAGCGCGATTCCGCCAGCAGGCGTTCTCGCTCGGCGGCATCGCTTCGTGCCTGGCGTTTGCCGGCCCAGTCCAGCGTCTGGCTGATACCCAGCGTGCGCGCATCGTCGGCGGAACTGTCGGCCTCGGCGCTCAACTCAGGGTTATAAATCGGCCGCGCCGCGGCATCGCGTAGTGCCCCGCTTGCCTCGAGCGCGGCACCAGCGGCCAGCACATCCGGATTGGAGAGAGCCAAGTCTTGAACGAAACGCTGCAGTGCCGGATTGGCACGAGGCGCTTCCGTCGGAGATTCGTCGGCAATAACAGCCGCCGCCAGCAAAATCAGGGGGCTTGCGATCAGCGCGCGCCCATAGCGTGGGATAAACATGAGCAGGTTTTCCGTGTACGAGTGCAGACTGGCGCGCGCGCCTTTTGGGGCGCGTGCGCCTGCTCGAGAGAAACCGGCTTAGGCGTTGGGCGGTGGAGTCGGGGGTGCTTGGGAGAAGTTCAGGAACGAAGCGTTGGAGATTCGTCCATGGGAGGTCGCGCCGCATCCGAAGTGGGGCGGCTGAGCGTTCGGCATCACGACAGAGGTGTGTCCGTGGCAGCAATGCTCGCAGTGATCAGGCGCGGAAGTGCGTCCGTTATCACCATCTCCCAGGTCGTTGGCGGCGGTGTCCGCAAGTGCTGTTTGCTGGCTTGCGGCATCCTCATGCGGGTGCCCCGCCTTGGCGATATCAATGGCCCCATCGATGCTCGCGAAGAGCAGGGAGACAAGCAGGAGCATGTGAATCAGGCGGTGCATGGGGGTTATGTTAGCCGACTTTCGACGGATACGCCTGTGTGCATGTCTCGTTCTCGCCGACCGAGCTGAAGTTCCTGGATCGCGAGCCGAGTCACCTGCAGGGCTGCCCAGAGATTCAGTCCAGCGATCAACGTTGCCACAGCCAGATCCGGCCACCGTGTGCTACTCGCGAAGACACCTGCGGCAGCGAATATGACGGCGAGATTACCGATGGCGTCGTTCCGAGAGCACAGCCAGATGGATTGCATGTTGCTGTCACCGACACGGTATCGATACAAAAGCAAGGCGATGCCTACATTGACGCCCAGCGCAAGCACAGCCGTTCCGCTCATGACGAGTGGATCGGGCTCGCTGTCCGTGACCGCGCGGTACAGTGCCGTACCTATGACCCAAAGGCCAAATGACGCCATTGACAGACTCTTGAACAGCGAAGCGCGGGCGCGATGGGCGATAGACATACCCAGCACGAAGAGGCTGATGGCATAATTGGTCGAATCCCCGAAAAAATCCAGTGCGTCCGCCTGCAGTGAAAGCGAGTCGCCGATATAGCTTGCAGCGAGTTCCACCAGGAACATCACGAAGTTCGCGAGGAACGCGATCCAAAGCACTCGCCGGAAAGCGCTGTTCGTGGCTACCTGCTCTACCGCACCGGCGCCGCATTCACTGCATCCCGCCATCAGCCCGACTCCTCACCGTCCGGATCTTCGTCGAGGTGCGCGACCATGTCTGTATAGCTCCGATTTCTCCGGACACGAAGGTAGGTGATACTTGAAGTGTCGAGAAGGAGAACGGAGATGGGCAAGAAATCGACGTTGAACGCGGAGCAACGCGCGCAGTTAGTGGTTCGGCTGTTGAGCAAGGAGGAGCCGGCGGTGCAGATCGCACGCCGGGCCGGGATTTCGGAGCAGACGCTGTACCGGTGGCGCGATGAGTTCATTGGCGGTGGGAAGCAAGCCCTGGGTGGGCGTGGTGGCGATGGCGAGCAGGCCCGGATGCTCAAGCGGCTCAGCGGTGAGGTGACCGAGCGCGACCAGGTCATCGGCGAGCTCACCATCGCCAATCGTATTTTAAAAAAACTCTCGGGCGCCTTGAGCTGAGCGCAGAGTTGCGAGAGATGATCACTACGGCCTGTGCGGCGTCGCCCGGGGTACGGCTGAACCGGGTATTGAGGTGGCTGGGGGTGGCGCGTTCGGTGTGGTACGCGCGCAAGCAGCGCGAACCGAACAGGCCTGGACGCAAGCCCAAGGCAGTGCCCGAGGAACTCGCGGCAGCGATCCGCAAGCTGGCGAGCGAGTACCCGTGGTGGGGTTACAAGCGCATCGCGGTGGTGGCGCGCCGGGCCGGGCTCGGGGTCTCGAACAAGCAGGTCTACAAGGTGATGAAGGCGGCCGGGTTGCTGCAGAAGCGCCGGGTGCGCAAGGCCGAGCTCTACCAGGCGGCGCGGCTGTTCGAGCTGCTGCCCAAGGGGCCCAACGAGCTGTGGCAGTCCGACGTGACCCACCTCCACATCCCCGGCCACGGCTGGTGGTATGCGGTCACCGTCATCGACTACTACTCGCGCTACCTGCTCGCCTGCCACTTCACGCCGAGCTACCGCGCCGCTGACGTCAATGCCGCGCTCGATGCGGCGCGCGGGGAGGCCGAGCGGCTGCACGGGCCGTTGACCACCACGCCCTTCCTCGTCACCGACAACGGGCCGAGCTTCCTGGCGCGGGCGTTCCGCCGCCACATCGACGGCGATTACGCCCACGTGCGTATCCAGTACCGCACGCCGACCCAGCTCGGGCTGCTCGAGCGCTTCCACCAGACGCTCAAGACCGAGGAGGTGTACTGGAAGCTCTATGCGAGCCCGGGCGAGGCCCGGGAGTCGCTCGCAGTCTTCCGCCGGCGCTACAACGAGGTGCGTCCCCATTGGGCGCTCATCCGGCCCGAGGGTGGCGACCCGATCACCCCGACCGATGTCTACGTTCACGGTCAAGTCGTGCAATTACCGAAATGGCAGGGCTGGGCCAAGGCGGCGAGGGAGAAGCTGAAGAAGATGACCGAGGATCTTCACTTCCCGCACCCCGTCGAGCCAAGCGTTCAACTGGCCACCTGATGCCCGTGAGGACTCTCACAAAACCAGGCAGGACGTGTCCACTTGATTTCGGAGCCAAGACATGTCTTCTATGACACACTGAATGTGATCATCCAGAATCGAGTAAAAGATCTGCTTGCCGCGGCGCTCTGATCGCAGTAACCGCGCTGCGCGCAGAAGCCGGAGATGATGACTGACCAATGATGCCGACAGGTCCAGCCGGCCGGCGATCCCGCCGACGTTGACTGGTTCACAACGACAACACATCACGATACGCAGACGCGTCGTGTCACCCAGTAGCGCGAAGAAATCCGCCAACTGGGAAATCTGGGCTTCCGACATGCGTGGCGACTTGTTGATCTCGACTTGGGTCACGGGACTATAATTCAACAATTGAATAGCTGTTTAGATGTTTTCAGATTGAAGGCGCGACGTCAAGACCGGGTTGCACGACCGGTATGCACGCCGTTACATGCAGCTTGAGGGACTGCGATCCTTGGGTACCAATCAACCCGCTCGGCTGTCGGCCGTCGCCAAAAGAGTTCGGCTCTTCGCTGAAAGAGATTCAGGGAGCTTCTGGATCTGACGTGAGCGGCGAGTGGCCCGCCGGCGCAAGCGCTTCGTGCTGCCGAATCTTTCAGGCTGAAACCTATAAGTTCGAAGGCGCTCCATCCATTACGCTGATTTTGTGGCGGCTCGCCGCCAACGCAAGAGCTTCTGGATCGATCGGCTGGAACGGCGTATTCGCTACAGGTCCGGGAATTTTGCTCGCCTTCGTTCCTAAGCTTGCCTGCCCGGCGTGCTGGTCGGTTCATACCGGCCTGCCCGCGGCGCTCGCGCTCGGTATTCGCTCGACGCCGCGTACCTGTTGCCCCTTACGACCGTTTTCCTGTTGTTGACGGTTGGCGTCTTCGCTTTCCGTGCCAGCACGCGCCGCGGCTATGGATCCTTTGTTCTCGGGGTTCTGTAAGCGGTTGCGGTTCTCGCTGGCAGGTTTGTGCCTGATTCAGCCCCGGTCCTGTATGGCGGTATCGTCGCGCTGATCACGGCGTCCGTGTGGAATGCCTGGCCACGGCGCGGGAACGATCCTCCATGCAGCGCGTGCGATCCCCGCTGCGAATCGCTGGTAGCTCTCGAAAAGAAGGATTGTGCATGATGACCAAGCGCAATATCGAATTGTTCAGTGCCGGATACCCCATCTGTATGCAGACCATCGAGTTGGTCAATCAGATCGCCCGTCCGTCCTGCGAGGTCACCATACTGGACGCGAGGGACATCGCCGTCGCCAACCACGCGAAGACACTGGGCGGCAGGACCGTTCCGGCTGTTACAAACGACGGGAGGCTTGCAAGTCGCTGCGCGGGGCGGGGCCCGGATGAACAGACATTGCGCACCGCCGAACTCGGACGACCGTCATGAGCGGCCATATCGCCGATGTAGCTTTGATCGTGTAGTGGACGGAACAATCCAATAGCCCCTGGAGATGGGTGCACACGAGCCCGCAATCTTTCTGCAGGAAAGAAATCGTCCGGTACGGCGGCCAGCCCTCCGGCTGCGCAGACTTGCCCAAATGCTTCGCGAAAAACTACGCCACCGCAATGGCGGACCGCCAGGCAAAACATACGTATTGGACGCTGACACACACGAGCCGCCCGGATTTCGCTGGGAGGGTTCTCCGATCAATGCCGGTGCCGGTGATGGATGTCCGGGTAGTGCGGGTGGCTGTGGACGTGCACATGGTGGATGTGGAAATGTGCATGCGGTTCGGATCCGTCCCAGGAATGATCGTGGGCGTGGCGGTGATGTTCGTCATGCACGTGGCGGTGGGCATGCGCGAGGGGTTCGTGGGCGTGCAGGTGTTCGTGGCGCTCGGCGAGATGCAGCCACACGCCCGCGCCCATGAGCGCTGCAGCCGACCAGAAGAATGGCGCCGGTGACTCCGGTAGCAGAAACAGTGCCAGCGCAGCGCCGATGAACGGTGCCGTGGAGAAGTAAGCACCCGTGCGCGCCGTGCCGAGGTGGCGCAGCGCGAGGACGAACAGGACGAGGCTTACGCCGTACCCGAGGGTACCCACGAGCCCTGCGGCCGCTATCGTCGCCGATGCGGGCAGCGGTTCACCGAGCGACAGTCCGACCCCGGTATTTACCAATCCGGCGATCAGGCCCTTCAGGCCCGCGATGCGGACCGGGTCGCCGGCCGCGATCTTGCGCGTGAGGTTGTTGTCGAGCGCCCAGGCTAGGCAGGCGCCGGCAATGGCAAGCGTCCCGGCTGCGCTCTCCCATCCGGCTTCACCGGGCCACGACAGTAGTAATCCGCCGCCGACGATGCAAGCCATGCCGAGCATGACGAGACGGTCGAAGTTCTCCCGGAACACGAACCAGGCGAGCAGTGCCGTCAACACGCCTTCGAGATTGAGCAGCAATGCAGCGCTCGCCCCCGCGGTACGCGCGAGACCCAGCATGAGCAGTACCGGCCCGATGACGCCGCCGGTCAGGATCGCCGCCGCGAGCCAGGGTACATCCTGCCGCGTGAGTGCGGCCTCGCGCGCCGCCCGTGCGGGGCCTACGAGGCTGCACAGCCCGGACCACGCGAACAGGCCGATACCTGCGCCGAGATATAGCAGCCCCGCAAGCAGGATCGGCGTAACGATACCGGTCAGGAGCTTGGCCAGCGGCGTGCTCGCACCGAACAGCGCCGCGGCGCCCAGGGCGGCGGCGACGCCGGGCCTGGAATTCAGCCAGGTGCGCATGCGCGCCTATCGTAAAGGTGTGCCGCCGACCGTGCTACACGCCGCAGGCGCGCATTGCGGTTGCGGGTTCGCGCGCCACCGCGGCATCGGCCGCGGCAGATGCCGCCGGGATCGCCATCCAGGGTTTCGCTGATCAGGTTCGACGGCGCCGCACCGGGTAGCCACGGTGATCGGTTGCTTGCGTGGCGAGGCGGCTGCGACAGCCGCCGGCAGCGCAGCGCCTCGCCGTACACGTGCATATGGAGCAGCGCACAAGCGCGCCGACCGATGCGCACACAAGGCCCGCGCAGGAAGCGGGATCGCTGCGGTTCGGCGGAGCCGTGTATTCAGACCGGGTGCAGTGCGTCGTGCAGCCGCGCGGCGATCAATGCGAGGGCCTCGCGGCCGGCGTCCAGCACGCCGGCCATGGCGATGCAGCCGTGGATGGTGCCCTCGAAGCAGCGGTACTCGACCGGTACGCCCGCGGCCGCGAGGCGGTCGGCATAGGCTTTGCCTTCGTCTCGCAGCGGATCGTGACCGGCGGTGACCACCAGTGCCGGCGGCAGGCCGGCGAGATCCGGGGCACGGATCGGCGATGCCCGCAGATCGAGTCCGTCGACGGCGGGATTGCGCAGGTAGTGACCGGTGAAAAAGTCCACGTCCTGCAGGGAAATGAAATACTCGCCGCCGCCGAACGCGCGGCGCGAGGCGAAGTCCGTGTCCGGACCCATGTCGGTGACGGGGTAGGTGAGGGCCTGGAAGCGGATCGGCGGACCGCCGCGATCGCGTGCGAGCAGGCACACCACAGCGCTCAGGCAGCCACCGGCGCTATCGCCGGTCACGCCGATGCGCCCGGCGTCGCCGCCCCACTCGCCGGCGTGCTCCGCGGCCCAGCACAGGGCGCGGTAGCTGTCCTCGGGCGCGGCCGGGAAGGGGTGCTCGGGCGCGAGACGGTAATCGACGTTGCACACGATGGCGTTGGCGTGGACGCAGAAGTAGCGCGAGATGCCGTCGTGGGTATCGATATCGCCAGCCACGTAGCCGCCGCCGTGGTAGTGCATGAGGATCGGCAGCGGACCGCGCGCCCCGGCCGGAAAGTACAGTCGCGCACGGATGTCCCCATCTTCGACCGGTATGGTTACGTCACGTGTTTCCGCCACCTCCACGCGCGGACCATCCAGGTCTCGCGACAAGGCCACCAGCATGCCGCGTACCTGCTGCATCGGCAGCGTATGGATAGGCGGTGCGCCGCTGCCGGCCATCTGTGCCAGCAGACCCTGTGTCGATGCGTCCAGTCCCATGTCGATACTCTCCCGTGGTTGCCATTCCCGCCGTGGCGGGCGGTCGGCGTCGAGGTCCATCGTCGGATCGGCACACGCCGCGCGCTGGTCGCCACGATACCGAAAAATCCGTGCCCTGTGTGGCCGCTGTCGGCAGCGGGCGCTCAGGATCGGTCGCCGGCGTGCCCGCGCGGGTGCCCGAGCAGGAACAGGGCCACGGTGAGCACCCCGGCGACGCTCATGACCACGGCCAGGCCGCGCACGTCGCCCGCGTACCAGGGCGCTGCGAGCAGCGAGACGAGGGCACCGCTGCCGATCTGGGCGGTGCCGATGATGGAAGCACCGAAGCCGGCAGCCAGCGGCAGCGGTTCGAGCGCAATCGCCGTCGCGTTGGGCAGCAGCAGGCCGATGCCGAGCATGTACAGCGTGACCGCGGCGCACAGCACGCCAAGGCCGACGGCACCGACCCAGGCGATTACGGCGAGCGCGCAGCTCGCCAGGGCGAACGCGACGATGGCGGTGCGCAGCATGGCGAGCACGCCGCTGGCGGCGACGCGCCGCCGGCTGATCCATGCACCGCCGATGTAACCGAGTGTGGCGACGGCGAAAAACGGCCCGGTCGCGCTCGCGTCGAGATCATAGACCCCGACGATGATCGAAGCGCTGGCGGCTACGACCGTCATGTAGCCGCCGAAAGCGAGCCCTACCAGGCCCGTGCCCCACAGGCAGCGCGGATCGGCAGTAAAGGCACTGATGCTCGCCGCGAGTTGGCGGCCGGCACCTGCCGGCGGCGAAGTCCCGGGCCGGGTCTCCGGCACGAAGCGATACACCAGTGCCAGGGTCAACACGCCGAGCACGACGCTGAATGCGAACGTCGCGCGCCAGCCGCTCAGCGCGAGGAGTCCGCTGCCGAGCAGCGGGGCCACGAGCGTGGATACGCCGAGCAGGGTCACCATGATCGCCATGAGCTGCGCGGCGCGGATGCCGGTGCTGATGTCGCGCACGATGGCGCGACCGAGCACCGGGCCGATCGCGCCGGCAATCCCCTGCACGAAGCGCGCGCCGAGCAGGATCGCCGCGTCGGTCACCATGCAGGTGACCGCACTGGCGAGCACGAACAGTACCAGTCCGGCGAGCAGCAATGGCCGGCGGCCGTAGCGATCACCGAGCAGACCGATCGGGATCTGGCCACTCGCGTAACCGGCCAGATAGGTGCTCACGATCCACGGCCCGACCTCGGCACGGGCGCCGAGATCGGCGGCCACGAGCGGCAGTGCCGGCATGTTCACGTCGATGGCGAGCGCGGACAGGCAGATCAGCACGCCCAGGGTAATGACCAGCCCCGGTGCGTGAGGCGCGCCGGCGTCGTGCGGCGGGGGCGGTGGGCCGTTCATGGCGCATACGATAACCCGGCGCGACAGGTTTCCGGCCGCACGCACGGGTGCGGCGAGCACGCCACCATTCGCGATCGCGTAAACTGGGCGCTCGCCCGCTCGCTCGCCCGCCGGGCGGCTCGCGCGGCAATCGATGGAGGAGTCGGCATGAATATCACCACCCCGTGTGCATTCGCGTTGTGCCTGTGGGCCGGCACGGCGCTCGCGTTCGAGGCGTCTTTCGCGGATCCGCGCTGGGATGGCGAGACGGTTCCGGCCGGCCAGCAATGCCAGCGTTTCGGCGGCGATCACCCCGGCACGCCGGCGCTGCACGTCACCGGCATTCCGGCCGGCACCGGGGCGCTGGTGCTCGAATTCAGCGACCGCAGCTACCCGCCGATGAACGACGGCGGTCACGGCCGGATCGGCTGGCGCATCGCGCCCGGCAGCGCCGAGGTGACGGTACCGTCAGCGCCCGGGCACAGCTTCGAGCTCCCGGACGGGTTCTTCATCGTCGAGGCGCATCGCGCGCCGGGCTACGACACGGCGGGCGCGTACATGCCACCGTGCTCGGGCGGCAAGGGCAATCTGTATGCGGTCACCGTGAAAGCCGTGCGGGATCCCGGCGCGCCGGAACCCGCCGTGCTCGGCGAGACGGTGCTCGATCTCGGCCGCTACTGACAGCTGCGCCGGCGTCGATGCTGCGAGGATAGTGCGATGGACTACTCCCGTTACCAGGCCCTGAAGCTGAACCGCATCGAGCCCGGCATACTCGAGATCGTGATGGGCGAGGAGGGCGGGCGCCTGGCCACCGCCGGGCACCGCATGCACACGGAGCTGGCCGCGATCTGGCGGGACGTCGATGCCGATCCGGATCTGCGCGTGGCGGTGATCCGCGGTGCCGGCAAGGGTTTTTCCGGCGGCGGCGATCTGGCGCTGGTGGAGGAGCTGGCCGACGACTTCCAGGTGCGGGCGCGCGTGTGGCGGGAAGCGCGCGACATCGTTTACAACCTCGTCAACTGCTCGAAGCCGGTCGTCTCGGCCATGCACGGTCCCGCCGTCGGTGCGGGGCTGGTATGCGGGCTGCTCGCCGACATATCCATCGCCGCCCGGGACGCCCGCATCATCGACGGCCACACGCGCCTTGGCGTCGCGGCCGGCGATCATGCGGCGATGGTGTGGCCGTTGCTGTGCGGCCTGGCGAAGGCAAAGTACTACCTGCTGCTGTGTGAGACCGTCAGCGGCGAGGAGGCCGAGCGCATCGGCCTCGTGTCCCTGTGCTGCGAACGCGAAGAGCTGGAATCCCGGGCCATGGAGATCGCGCACCGGCTCGCCGCCGGCGCGCAGACCGCGCTGCGCTGGACGAAGTACTCGCTCAACAACTGGCTGCGCATGGCCGGGCCGAGCTTCGACGCTTCGCTGGCGCTGGAGTTCATGGGCTTCAGCGGCCCCGAGGTGCGTGAAGGGCTGGCTTCGCTGCGCGAAAAACGGCCGCCGCGATTTCCGGGTGACTGTCCGTTCTGATTGCGCAGCGGAGCATCGATCACGGGCGCGGGCGCACCTCTACGGGCAGCCGCGTAATCGCCTCCAATATCGCGCGGTGGCGGCGGATCGGCCACCAGTCGTAGAGGAAGATCTGCAGCGGCCGCCACATGGCCACCCAGCCGATGATGAGCAGGCCTTCGGCGAGGATACCGCTGCCCGCTTCGCCGACGAGGCGGCGCAGCGTGAGGCAGGCGAACAGGAACGCCAGGCCGACGGCGAGCGCAATACCGCCCTCGCCCAGGACGTGACGCAGATCGCGCCGGGCGCGGTCGGCGCGGTAGGCGAAGTAGTTGCGCATGGCGATCGGCAGCGTGCGCACATCGTCGCTGTCGATCAGCGACGCCGGCAGGTAGACGACAAGCTTGGCCGGTCGATTCAGCCCGATCTCGCGCAGTGCCTCGACGATGTAGTACTCGGCGTCCTCGTCCAGATCCTTTTCGTGAAAGGGTGCCGGGTCCAGACTGTTGAAAAGCTGCCGCAGCTCGCGCAGCTTGATCTCGATGAGGTAGACGCCGTCCTCGCGGTGGTAAACCGACTCCATGAGTACCGGCTCGATGTCCACGCGCGGATTATAGGCGGGGAGTCGCCGCAGGGACGATACCGACCCGCGTCACAACCGCGCCGACGAACGGCGTTGCAGCACCCGGGCGCCTCTGTTTTGATTTCGTGAGCAGTATGTACCCGCTCGGCAGCATCGCATTCGAATTCGGCGGCCTGTGCCGCGGGCGCGAGACCGCGCACGGCGCGCGCGTATTCTCTGAACAGCGCGGTGCGACCCGGCTGGTCGTCGCCGCCTGCGCCACCGGTGCCACCGGCGGTGTCACCGCGGAACGGGCCATCCGCGCGATCTGCGCGTCGCGCTTCATCCCCCAGTTGTGCCGCGAACCGCTGTTCTGGCAGCAGCTGCTCGAATCGGTCGATACCTACCTCAGTGTGCTGGCGGACGAAGCGGTGTGCGCGCTGACCTGCGCCGGCATCATCGATGGTCAGATCGTCGGTGCGTGTGCGGGTGACATCAGCGCTTTTCTGTACGGTCCGGACGGCCCCCGGGAGCTCACCGGCGCGGCCGATCCGGACGCGTTCCTCGGTTCGGCGCTGGCCGAGCCGGTCGGTTTCGGCCCCGTCCCGTTCGAAGGGGCGCTGCTGCTCGGCTCCGCCAGCTTGTTCCGCGGCGCTGCACCCGCGCGCATCCGCGCGGCCGCCTCGCAAGCGCACATCGACGACGCTGTCGCCGCGCTCGGGGCGCTGGTGCGCGAGGAGCCCGGTGATCTCGTGGTGGCGATGTGCCGGCCGCAGTGAGATCACGGCGGGTACCGGCCGGGTGGTGTCGCGTGGCGCGCCGTCCGTGCCGGCGATGACTCCCCGGTACGCCCATTACAACCCGTTCACGTTCGTCGCCTGGGCTGAGCGGCGGGACAGGCGGCAAGGTGCGGCCAGCATGCGTGCCCCGGGCCGGTTCTCCGGCAGATCGGAGTCGGGGCCCGAGCCGGGCCGCTCAGCCGGGCGCGTGCAGGACGCGGTTGCGCCCGGCCGACTTGGCGCGGTAGAGCGCGGCGTCGGCTCGCGACAGCAGCTCGGTACCCGTCGTGGCGGCGTCGCGCCGCGCGGCGAGTGGCGCCAGCGTCGCGATGCCGATCGAGACGGTGATGCCGATCGTCGTGCCGCCTTCCGTTCGGGTCGCCAGTGCCGCGATCGCTGCGCGTATGCGTTCGCCGATCTCGTCCGCCCGCCGCTCGCCGGTGTCGGGCAGCAGCACGGTGAATTCCTCACCGCCGTAACGAGCGACGACGTCGGAGCTGCGCAACTGCGCGCGGATGACGGGTGCGACCCGGCGCAGCACCAGATCGCCGGCCAGGTGGCCCAGCGTGTCGTTGACCCGCTTGAAATGATCGATGTCGATGATCAGCAGTGACAGTGGTTCCGCCCGCCGGCTGACGCGCGCGATTTCCTCCGTCAGCCGCTGATCGAAGAACCGGCGGTTGTTGACGCCCGTGAGCGCGTCGGTCAAGCCGAGGAAGCGGAGCTGATCGCGTGAAGCGGTCATGTCGATGCACATCGCGATGACGGCCGCGAGGTGCTGCATGAAGTCGGTGGCGGCCCCGACCGGGAAGCGCTCCGGTCGCGCGCTCGCCGCGGCCAGCAGTCCGCACAGACGTTGCGGATTACGCAACGGGAGCAGCGCGACACTGCCGCGCGCCAACGGCGGTTGTCCGAGCAGTGGCACGTGCCGCCCGGGTTCGTACGGGCCGAGCTGCGGTACACGGCTGTCCGCGACCGCCGCCACGAGCTCGTGTTCCGCGTCGTGGAACACGACCACCTGCAACGTCGATTCGATCGCCTCGGACTGGTGCAGGATCTGGCGCAAAGTGTAGTCGGTGTCCATCAGGTGGATGCGCACGCGCTCCCAGTCGAGCATGCGCGCGCCTTCGTCGACCAGGGTGTGCAGCAGCGCCGCCAGTGTCGGGCAGGCCATCAACTCCAGCTCGAACTGCTGGAAGCGGCGCAGCGTCTGCTCGTTGCGCCGCGCCTCCTCCAGCAGCAGCTGCAAGCGGCGTTGCGCCTGCCGGTCCGGATCCGTACTCATGTCGGCGCCGCTTACCAGCCCACCGCGCAGCCGTCCAGGCGCGGATCGCTCGCGCCAGCGAGCACGCCGGTGGCCGGATCCCGGATGATGAGCTGCGCGCCACCGAAGCTCGCCCGGTCATAACCGCCGACGGATTGCAGGCGGTGGCCACGGCGCTCGAGCTCGGCAAGCAGCGCGGGATCCCAGCCGTCCTCGATCAGCACGCGGCCACCGGCCTCGGCGGCGCCGGTCGGCTGCATGCCCGCGCCGGCGGGAATGGCCGCGAGTTGCCAGCGCGGCGCGTCGAGCGCCGCCTGTGGTGGCAGGCCGAGGGTAAGCAGATTGACCAGGATCTGGAATTGCCCTTGTGGTTGCTGCTGGCCGCCGACGACTCCGAAGCACGCGTGCAGGGCGCCGGCGTCCGGACCTAGCGCGTGCAGCGTCAATGCCGGAATGATGGTCTGATAGGGGCGCTTGCCCGGTGCCAGGGCGTTGGGATGTCCGGGATCGAGCGCAAAGCCCGCCGCCCGGTTGTGCAGCGCGACGCCCGTGCCCGGCACGACCAGGCCGGTGCCGAAGGCGCGGTACAGGCTGTTGATGAAGCTGCAGGCGTTGCCCTCGGCGTCGACGACGCTCAGATACACGGTGTCGGAGTTGTCGCGCGGATCGCCCGGCAGTGCCGCTGGCGCCGCGTGACGCGGATCGATCAGCCGGCGCCGCCGCTCGGCATAGGCGTCCGTCAGCAAGGCGTCGAGCGGCAGCCCGACCACGTGCGGATCCGCCACCCAGCGCGCGGCATCGGCAAACGCGAGACGCATGCACTCGATCATCAAATGCGTGCGATCGGGAGCGGGCAAGGCTTCCAAATCGAAACCGCGCGCGAGGCCCAGTGCCAGCAGCGTGGCCAGCCCCTGGCCGTTCGGCGGGCATTCGTAGAGCTCGACCGCACCATAGCGGGTGTGGATCGGAACATCCCAGGTGCTCTCGTGCTCCGCCATGTCGTCCGGCGCGAGCCAGCCGCCGTAGCGCCGCACGTGGGCGGCTGCCTTGTGCGCGAACTCGCCGCGATAAAACCACTCGCGGCCGTCGGCGGCAATGGCGCGCAGGGTTCCGGCGAGTGCGGGCAGACGCACGACTTCACCCGCCCGCGGTGCGCGCCCGGTGCACAGCAACTCGGCACCGCTCGGCTGCTCCGGACCGGCGCTGTCGCCGCCGTCCGTCCAGTCGGGCGCGCGCAGCAGCTTGCTCACGGCACCCGTCCACAGCGCGGCCACGACTTCGGTCACCGGGAACCCGTGCT
This sequence comes from Gammaproteobacteria bacterium, assembly GCA_020850735.1. Taxonomy (GTDB): domain Bacteria; phylum Pseudomonadota; class Gammaproteobacteria; order JADZEE01; family JADZEE01; genus JADZEE01. Next base: position 14,998 of record JADZEE010000048.1, read on the forward strand.
CGGCGGTCCAGATGGCCGGCGCGAGCACGTCTGCGAGGGTGAGCGTGCCGTGGCGGGTGATGAGATCGTCCCAGCCTGCGACCGCGCCCGGCACGCTCACCGCGCGACCGTCGTATTCGGGCATGCGCGTGACACCACGTTGGCGCAATGACTCGAGCGACGCTGCCGCCGGCGCCCGCCCGGAGCCGTTCAGCGCCGAGACGGTGCGACTGCGCGCGTCGTAGTACAGTGCGAAGCAATCCCCGCCCGGGCCGGTCATCATGGGTTCGACGACCGCGAGCATGGCTGCGCCCGCGATCGCCGCATCCGCGGCGTTGCCGCCGGCCTTGAGGATGTCCAGGCCCGCCAGCGCGGCCAGCGGCTGGCTGGTTGCGACCAGGCCGCGGGTCGCGTACACCGTCGGGCGGCGGGAACGGAAGGCGAGAACGTCACGGGCGTCGGTCATGGTCTTCGGGTTCCTGGCCGCGGATCACGGTCCATCGTGTGGGTGCACGGTCTGCCGGGCAAGCCCTGCGGCGCGCAACACGGACCGGGTTCCCGGGTCGCGCGGCGATTGTTTCACGAGCTCTCAGCCCGCGTTCCAGGCGAGCCACGCCGTATAGGCCACGTAGCCGCCGAACAGCATGCCACCTTCGATCCGCGTAAGCGTCAGGCCCGAGTACAGCACCGGCCAGATCAGTACCGCGAAAGCGAACATCACCCACAAATCAATCCAGCCGACGCCACCCAGCGGGAGCGGTGTCACCAGCGCGCTCACGCCGAGAATGCACAGCACGTTGAAGATGTTCGAGCCGACGACGTTACCGACCGCGAGGTCGCCTTCCCGGCGATACGCGGCCACCGCCGAGGTGGCGAGCTCGGGCAGGCTGGTGCCGAACGCGATGATGGTCAGGCCGATCAGCGCCTCGCGCACGCCGAGCAGGCGTGCGACCGTCACCGCACCGTCGACGAACACCGTGGCACCACCGCCGAGCAGCACGAGCCCCGCTGCGGTCAGCGTGAGATTGAGCCCCAGGGTACGCAATCCGTGCGTGAGCGCGGTCTCGAAATCAGCCAGCTCGCGCGCGAGGACATCGCGTCGCCGGCGTGCGAGTACGAGCTGCAGGCCGATGTAGGCGAGCAGCAGCGTCAGCAGTAATGCGCCGTCGGCACGCGAGAGCACGCCGTCGCGCAACAGCACCAGCAGCAACGCCGTCGCGCCCATGGCGACGGGCGCGTCGATGCGCACGATCTGTGATTCGACCTTCAACGGCCGGATGAGGCAGGCCAGGCCGAGCACGCCGGCGATGTTCAGGACGTTCGAGCCGACTACGTTGGCGATGGCGACGTCGCCCAGGTCGTCGAGCGCGGCGTCGAGGCTGACGGCGAGCTCCGGACTCGAGGTGCCGAAGGCGACGATGGTCAGGCCGACCACCAGCGGCGACAGACCGAGGCGCAGTCCGAGCGCGGTGGCACCCCGGATGAGCGCTTCACCGCCGATAAACAGCAGCGTACCGCCCAGCAGTAAGAGGAGGATCGCGATGAACATGGCGTGAGCGGCGGCTGCGCCGCGACGGGCACCCGGGGTGCGCCCCCGACGGGCCGCTACCCTAGCATGGCGGCGCGCCGGCCGTCACGGCGACGGTTATTCACACGTTCGCGAGCAACCAGGCCGTGTAGCCCAACCAGGCGCAGAACAGCACGGTACCCTCGATGCGGCTCAATCGCAGTCCCGTGTAGAGCACCGGCCACAGGGCCGCCGTGACCGCCAGCATCACCCACAGATCGACGGTGGTGATGTTGCCGCGCGACAGCGGTGTGATGACGCTCGATACACCGAGGATCCCGAGCAGATTGAAGATGTTCGAACCGATGACGTTGCCGATGGCGATGTCGGCCTCCTTTCGAAACGCGGCGATGAGCGACGTCGCCAGCTCGGGCAGGCTGGTGCCGATGGCGACGACCGTCAGGGCGATGACCGCTTCGCTGACGCCGACGAGGCGGGCAATCGCCACCGCGCCGTCGACGAAAAGGCTCGCGCCGCCGACGAGTAGAGCCAGGCCGGCGACGACCAGGCCGATGTCGGCGGCGAGCGTGCGCCCGGGCGCGCGGAGCTCGTGCTCGAATTCGACCGCCAGGGCGTCGCGCCGGCGCCGCGACAGCAGCAGCTGCATGCCGACGTAGGCCGCGAGCAGCGCCCCCAGCACGCCACCATCACCGCGTGACAGCGCACCGTCACCGAGCAGCAGCACCACGAGCACCGTCGCGGCGAGCGCCACGGGCATGTCCAGACGTACGATTTGCGATTCGACCCGCAGCGGTTGGAGGAGGCAGCAGAAGCCCAGGATGCCGGCGATGTTGAAGATGTTCGAGCCGACCACGTTGCCGATGGCGACGTCGTCCAGACCGCCGAGAGCGGCTTTGATGCTCACCGCCAGCTCCGGACTGGAGGTGCCGAAGGCGACGATGGTCAGACCGACCACCAGCGGCGACAGGCCGTAGCGCAGGCCGATGCCGGAACCGCCGCGCACGAGCGCCTCGCCGCCGGCAAACAGCAGGCCGGCCCCGGCCAGCACGAGCAGCAACGCCTGTGGCATCATCGTTTGCGATCAGTGGCCGGCGCCAGAGTGGCCGGCGGCGCAGTGTGCGGCGGGTGCCGGCATCCGGCAAGGGGCAGCCGGCGGCTGATCCGTGTGCGCCCGCGGGTGACCGGACGGGCATTGCTGACGCACCGCAACACCACGGCTAGTATGGGCCGTCCCCGGCGGAGTGTGCGAATGGAGTACATCGAGAACCGGACCTTCGCCGAAATCGCCGTCGGTGACAGCGCGCGCCTCGAGCGCCGGCTCACCATGCAGGACATCAAGCTGTTCGCGGTGATGTCGGGGGACGTCAACCCCGCGCACGTCGATGAGGACTACGCCCACAGCAGCCGCTTTCACGAAGTCATCGCGCACGGCATGTGGGGCGGTGCGCTCATCTCCACGGTCCTCGGCACGGAGCTGCCCGGGCCCGGCACCATCTACCTCGGCCAGACGCTGCGCTTTCGCCGCCCCGTGCGACTCGGCGACCGGCTCACCGTCACCATCACGGTCAGAAGCAAGGATGCCGACAAGCCGCGAGTCGTCTTCGACTGCAGCTGCGTCAATCAGGATGGGGAAATCGTCATCGAGGGCGAAGCGCAGGTGCTCGCGCCGACCGAAAAAATCAGGCGGCCCCGTACCGTGCTGCCGGAGGTACGCCTGCGCGAGCGCGCCCAGCTGCACCGTCTGCTCGAAGCCGCCGGTCCGCTCGAGTTGCTGCGCACCGCGGTCGTGCACCCGGTCGACGCCGCCTCCCTGCGCGGCGCGGTCGCGGCGGCCGAAGCCCGGCTCATCACACCCCTGCTCATCGGCCCCGAGGCGCGCATCCGCGCCTGTGCCGAGGCCGAAGCGCTCGACATCAGCTCCCTGGAGCTCATCGCCGTGGACCACAGCCACGCCGCGGTCGCCGAGGCGGTCGCACTCGCGCGCGCGGGCCGGGTCGATGCGCTGATGCGCGGGCACGTGCACGTGGAGGAACTGCTCGCGGCGGTGAGCGCCGAGGCCACGGGTCTGCGCACCGGACGCTGCCTGAGCCACATATCCGCGTTCGACGTCCCGACCTATCCGCGCCCGCTGTTCATCACCGACACCGGTGTCAACATCTACCCGACGCTGGACAACAAACTCGACATCATCCAGAACGCCATCGACTTCGTCCGGGCGCTCGGAGTGGCCGAGCCGCGCGTGGCGGTTCTGTCCGCTGTGGAGACCGTCACCTCGAACATTCACACCACTATCGAGGCGGCAGCGTTGTGCAAGATGGCCGAGCGCGGCCAGATCACGGGCGGCCTGGTCGATGGCCCGCTCGGATTCGACAACGCCATCTCGGCGACCGCAGCCGCCGCCAAGGGGATCGCCTCGCCGGTGGCGGGGCAGGCCGACATCCTGGTCGTACCGGACGTGGAAACCGGCATCATGCTCGCCAAGCAGCTCCAGTACCTGGCCGACGCCGAGGGGGCCGGTGTCGTGCTCGGCGCGCGTGTGCCGATCGTGCTCACCGGGCGTGCCGACGACGTCATGTCGCGACTGGCGTCGTGCGCCCTCGCCGCGTTGCACGCCCGGCAGCTGAAAAACCAGGGTCAGAGTCGCATGACCAGCGCGCGGTAATCGTCGTCGCTAGCCGCGGCCGATGGCAGCGTGGCCGGCGCCGGATCGCACATCACGGCCGGGCTCGATCTCATCTCAAGAGTGAATTATTTATATAGTAAAAACAATTATATAAATAATATTCTAAGAATAAATCGAGTATTCATTCGCCCACCGCGCGGCGGGCGGATCGGAACCGGTTTGGACCGGCCGGCACGGCGGGGAAATGCGAGTCTGACCCCGGGATTCTGAGTTTCGTTCAATACCCTTTGCGCGGTGCCACGTGTACTGCCCGCGACGACTACCAGGCTTTTGAGGGAGTGACCATGCGCAGCGTGATGAGTGTCCTGATCCTGTTCGTGTCCGCAACGCTGTCGACCGCCCAGGCGGCGGAAAAGCTGATCCTCGAGATCGACATGGACAGCGACCTGGTGTCGCTGGCCCACCACATCGACGCCTTCTTGTTCACACCGACCATGAATTTTTCCATGGACGTACCCGGCAATCTCAGCGATCGGATGAAGACCGAAGCGCTGCGCCATCATCTGGCGGTCACGTCGCTGGTCCGGATCGACGGCGAAGTCGCCGGCTTCGCGACGGAACAGGAAGTCGTGCTCACGGATCCGCAAAGCGGCCTGCCGTACGCCGAGTCCGCCTGGCTCATCACCCTCAACCATCCGCGCGCGAGCGGCGTTCTGGCCGTGAAGCAGCGCGAGAACGCCGGGCCGACGTTTGCGAAGGTGCAGGAGGTCATGGCCAATCCGCAGGGCGACTGGGGCGACGAGGAGCAGCGCTTCCTGTCGACCGACGGCGTCGCGCTCGTCCAGCTGGCCACGGGCGGCTTGAGTCCGTACCAGGGCGGCCGCTTCGAGGAATACAATTTCGTCACCCCGTCGGACTACAAGCGGTTCAAGCGCTTCCGCGGCCGGATCGAGTTCGTGATCTATCCCGCGCAGTGACCCCGGGCTGACCGGCGCGCCAGTTTCGTTACGCACACCCCACCGGGGCAAGCCGGGAGCGCGACGGGTCCGCGCGCTGCGGTCGGCGGCTCAGCGCGCCGGGCAGTTGTTGCCGGCGGCGTCTAGATCGACGAGTTGAGCCGGGCCGCTGCGGGCCGGAAACGCCACGAATGAATTGCTCTTGTGCAGCCGGTACAGCGACACCTGCGCCTTGGCGCCGGTGCCGGCATCGGTCCAGATGGGCGCCGCCGCGGCGACCTGCTCGGTCAGACAGCGGTGTACGCAGCGGTAGTCCGGCACGACCGGTGCTCCGTAACCGGACTGGCCGACCGTACCGAGACACACGAACTCCGGCGCCGGCGGTACGGCCATCCAGATCGATCCGTCCTTGAGCGCGCCGCTGCCCTTGTCGGCCCACACCTGGCGCCATTCGAGCGGCGGCGCCAGTAGATGCGCCGTCGCAGGCGTGGCGGGCATGATCGCCTTGACGCAACCGTCCGGCGCCGCATAACCACGCTGGGCATAGCCGCCGATGGCGAAGTAGCCCGGCGGCACCGCCGGCTGGTACAGCGCGACATCACCCTCCCCACCGGAACCTCGGTCTTCCCAGCGTGGATCGAGGCGGCAGACGCGTTCCACCTGCATCGCCTTGCGCGGCATGGCCGGGGGTGGCGGCGCGGCCGCGACCGGTGGAGCAGCCGTCGGGACCGGGGCGGATCGGGGTGCCGGTTTCGGCGCCGGGCCGCTCGCCGCGGCAGTGACGGTGTCGGGCACGTAGCGGCGCTGTTCGACCAGATCCAGTGCCGTGCGTCGCGCGAGCTGGATTTCCTGCGGCGTCATGCGCTTTTCGAGCGCATCGCGCGCCTGCGTCCCGGGAGCATCGCCCTTGAACGCGGCGAGGTTGTAGAGCACGTGCGCGGTGACGGGATCGGCGCTCACGCCCAAACCGGATTCGAACAGCAGCCCCAGGCCGTTCAGGGCCTTCGGATCGCCCGACTGCGCCGCACCCGTCCACTCGCGCAGCGCGGTCGCATAGTCGCGCGCCTCGAAAGCCTTGCGCCCGGCCTCGACCGTGGCGTTCGCGCCGTTCGCAAGCAGCAGCAGCACGGTGACGAGACTGGCGGTGAGATGGTGGCGCATGAGGGGGACTCCTGTCGGTTCGGCTGGCGTTGCACGTGGCGGGTAGCCGCATTATAGGGCAGGTGTGCCGCACTGTACGGGGCACGGGTATCATAGGCAGCCCTGTCCATCGTCGAAACGCAGCCACGCGCATGACCGTCATCCAGCCCGAACATCTCGTCGCCAGCGTCGCCGACGCACTCCAGTTCATCTCCTATTATCACCCGGTGGATTTCATCCAGGCCGTGCACGCGGCGTGGCAGCGCGAGGAATCGCCCGCGGCGAAGGACGCGCTGGCGCAGATCCTGGTCAATTCGCGGATGTGCGCGCAGGGACACCGGCCGATCTGCCAGGACACCGGCATCGTCACGGTATTCATGAAGATCGGCCAGAACGTGCAATGGCGGGGCGAGCGAGCGCTTGCCGATCTGGTCAACGAGGGTGTGCGCCGGGCCTACCTGCATCCCGACAACGTGCTGCGCGCTTCTATCCTGAGCGATCCGGCCGGGGCACGAACGAACACGCGCGACAACACCCCGGCGGTCATCCACATGGAGGTCGTCCCGGGCGACGTTGTCGACGTGCGCGTGGCGGCCAAGGGCGGAGGCAGCGAGAACAAAGCCAAGTTCGTCATGCTCAACCCGTCCGATTCCGTCGCCGACTGGGTGCTGAAAACCGTCCCGACCATGGGTGCCGGCTGGTGCCCGCCGGGCATGCTGGGGATCGGTATCGGTGGCACCGCGGAGAAAGCCATGGTGCTCGCCAAGGAGTCGCTCATGGATCCGATCGATATCCAGCACCTGCAGGCCCGCGGCGCGCGCACCCGGGTCGAGGAACTGCGCCTCGAGCTCTACGGGAAGGTCAATGATCTCGGCATCGGCGCCCAGGGACTGGGCGGTCTGACCACGGTCCTCGACGTGAAGATCCGCGACTACCCGACGCACGCCGCCTCGCTGCCGGTGGCGATGATCCCCAACTGCGCGGCGACGCGCCACGCACACTTCGTGCTCGATGGTGCCGGGCCCGCGTTGCAGACGCCACCGTCGCTGGACGACTGGCCGCAGATCGCCTGGGACGCGGGTCCGAACGCGCGGCGGGTGAATCTCGACACGGTCACGCGCGAAGAGATTGCGAGCTGGCAGCCGGGTGAGACGGTCCTGCTCTGTGGCCGGCTGCTGACCGGTCGCGACGCCGCGCACAAGCGGATCGCGGATCTGCTCGCCCGCGGCGAATCGCTGCCCGCCGGCGTGGACTTCAACAACCGCTTCATCTACTACGTCGGCCCGGTCGACCCGGTGCGTGCCGCGGTCGTCGGGCCGGCCGGCCCGACGACCGCCACGCGCATGGACAAGTTCACCGAGACCATGCTGGCCAGAACCGGTCTCATCGGCATGATCGGCAAGGCGGAGCGCGGGCCGGTGGCCATCGAGGCGATCAGAAAGCACGGTGCGGTCTATCTCATGGCGGTCGGTGGCGCGGCCTATCTGGTGTCCAAGGCGATCACCTCCGCCCGGGTGGTGGCGTTCGCGGAGCTCGGCATGGAGGCCATTCACGAGTTCGAGGTGAAGGACATGCCGGTCACCGTCGCCGTCGACGCGCGCGGCGCCGCCGTGCACCAGAGCGGGCCGGCCGAGTGGCAGCGGATCATTCTCGAACGCAAGCGCGCATGAGGCGTGGGAGCGTCGCGACCCGCGATCCCGGATCGTGCCCGGTCAGGTAGCCCGGCCGCAGCACTCAGCGTGCAAGCCGGGGCGGCGCAGGCACGGTTCCCGGATCGCGTCGTGGCGCGACCGCGCGACGCGACAGAGCCCGGTTTCCCGTCGAATCATCCGAACGGCGTGCGCAGCACCGGCGCCGTTGCCAGGGTGCGCGCATGCCGGCACGCATCGATCCGGATCCGGATAGAAGCCGACGCCGCCGGCGGCCGGCGCCGCGGCATCCCTGGCGCCGGCGTCTCGCCGCCGGGCTCGCCCTGGCCTGGCTCGTCAGCCTGGCGCCGGTGCTGCTGTTCGCGCGGATCGAGCCGCCGGTCACCGCTTTCATGCTCGGGGATCAGATTGCGGCCTGGCGTGCGGGACGCGACGGTTTCCGTCTGCGCCAGCGCTGGATTCCCTGGGAGGCGATTGCCCCGCAGGTCCGTATCGCCGTGGTGGCGGCCGAGGACCAGCGGTTCCCGGTGCATGCGGGTTTCGACGTCGAGTCGATCCGCGCCGCGATCGCCCGCCAGCGCGATGGCGCACGCCTGCGCGGCGCGAGCACTATCAGCCAGCAGGTGGCGAAGAACCTGTTCCTGTGGCCGGGTCGGAGCTGGCTGCGCAAGGCGCTGGAGGCGTACTTCACCGCCTTGCTCGAAGCGCTGTGGAGCAAACGCAGGATCCTCGAGGTGTATCTGAACGTAGCCCAGTTCGGCGACGGCCTGTACGGCGTCGAAGCCGCGAGTCGCGCATATTTCGGCAAACCGGCGGCGGCGATCAATGCGCAGGAAGCGGCACTGCTCGCCGCCGTTCTACCCAACCCGCTGCAGCTGCACGTCGATCGACCATCACGCTACGTGCGCAGTCGTCAGGCGTGGATCCTCACGCAGATGCGCCAGCTCGGCGGACCCGGGTATCTCGACCGACTGGAATGAGCAGGCCGGGGCCCGCGTGCGCGCGGCGCTGGCGCAGGCCGCCTGAACCTGTCCGGCGGGATGAGTGCGGCTCAGCGCCGCCGAGGATTCGCGCTCGCGGTCCAGGCCAGGGTGTGTGCCAGACCGTCCTCGAGGCCCGTATCGGCGACGAACCCGAGCAGATCGCGGGCCCGGCGCACGTCGGCGACAGAGCGGCGATTCTCACCGGGTCGCGGCGGCGCATGGCCGACGGTCGAGCGCGAGTCGCTCAAGGCGATGATGAGACGGGCGAGTTCGTTGATGGTCCCCTCCGCGCCGGTACCGATGTTGATGACAGCGCCATCGGAACGGTCGTCGAAGCAGGACTGTACGAGTGCGCGGGCAACGTCGCCCACGTAGACGAAGTCCCTGGTCTGCTCGCCGTCGCCGTAGATCGACAGTGGCCGATCGGCGGCGGCTCGATCGGCAAAGATGGAAATGACGCCCGAATACGGGCTGCCCGGATCCTGGCGCGGCCCGTAAACATTGAAAAACCGCAGCGCGGTCCAGCGCTGCCCGTGCAGCATGCCGTAATAGCGCAGCAAAGACTCGCTGGCGAGCTTGTTCACGCCGTAGGGTGACAGCGGAGCGCACGGTGCGTCCTCGGCGGTCGGGAACGGGACGTCGTCGCTGTATACCGCCGAGGAGGACGCGAATACGACCTTGCGCACGCCGTTGTAACGTGAGTACTCGAGCACGTGCGCGGTGCCACCGAGATTCACCCGTATGTCCGCGAGCGGGTTGTCGACCGAGTACACGACCGAGGTCTGTGCCGCCAGATGGATCACGTGCGTGACCGGCCCGAAGTACGAAGCGGCCAATGGCGCGAACACGCCATCGGCGACGCCGGCCTCGATGACTCGCAGGCGTGGTTCGTGCTGCCACTGCGCGAGGTTATCGCGGCTGCCGGTGCTGAAGTCGTCGATCACGATGACGCGGGCGCCCGCTGTCAGCAAGCGGTCGACGGTGTGTGAGCCGATGAAGCCGGCGCCGCCGGTAACCGCGACCACCGTGCCGGCGGCGTTGTCAGTAAGTGGCATGCGGTGTCCGTTCCGTCAAATCGCCATAACCGAGCGGATGCAACCGCAAACGTGAGAGCGCGGCACGGACTTCAGGAGCCATCAATGCGCGCAACTCCGCGTCAGCGGCAGGATCCCGGGTTGCGGCATCGCCGGCCTGCGGGTGGCAGTAGATCTCGGTGACGCCGTCCGGAAGCATTTCGATGAAGCGCGTGAGCAGCGCGGCATCGATATGGCCGCTGTCGCCGAGCCCGAGCACCTGGTCGTTGCTTGCAACGCCGGCGCGGCGCAGGCGCCGGCGCAGCAGCCAGATCCACGGCCCGAGCCCGAAGGCAATTGTGGCGCGGCCGATGCTGTGCGTGCCGGCGGCGCGGCTCGCGAGCAGTGGAGGTTCGTAGGGCACGCGGACCGCCTTGAGCCCGAACTCGCGGCCGATCTCGAGCATCAGCGTCAGCACGGTCGGGTGCAGGTGCATGTGATGATGGGCGTTGACGTGGTCCAGGGGCAGGCCCGTGGCGCGGAACGCTTCGAATTGCGCGCGGATCTCGGCGCGAAGCTGCGCCCGCGCGCGGCCATGAAAAAAAAATCTCACGCCCGTGCCAACGCCAGGCGCCGGCAGAAAGCCTGCGGCGTCCACGATGTCCGGCACCCGTGCCGGCGGCAACATCGGCCGGCCGTCGACTACAACCAGGTGCAGGCCAACTCGCAGTGACGGCAGCGCGCGGGCGCGCCGCACGGCATCCGTGGCCGCCGTGGCAGCAACCATCAGGCTGGCCGCGGACAGCGTGCCGTGCCGATGGGCAAGCTCGACTGCTTCGTTCACATTCACCGAGGCGCCGAAGTCGTCGGCGGTGACGATGAGCCGGTTCACGTCGTGCGCGGCACGATGCGGCCGTCCCGGGTCAGCTCGAACTCGACGCCGCGCCAAACGACCTGACGCTTGAGAAACGCCAGCGCCCAGGTCGCGAGGCCGGCCAGGTCGCGGACCGGCAGCCAAACCAGGCGCCGCAGCGACTCACCGTCGTTCATGCAGCGGGCGATGAACGCGGCGCTGCCGAGGCGCACAGCGAGCGCCTGGGCCAGCACGATGAGAGAAAGCGGATCGAATGCGCGGGCGAGCGCAAACAGTACGGCAAACGGGATGCCGCGCGTGAGCACCGTGAGAAAAAAGCCGACCGGGTTGGCGGCCTTGGTGTTGAGATCCCAGTAAATCTGGTGCAGTGCCCAGCTGCGTGCGCTGGCGAGATCGACGGTCAGCCCCACGAAATACGGTACCAGCTCCATACGCAACCCGCGCGCGTGGATCCGGCGGCCGAGCTCGTAGTCCTCGACCAGGTAGGTGGACAGCGATTCCAGCCCGCCGATGGCCTCCAGGGTCGAGCGGCGCAGGGCGACCGAGGCGCCAATGCACAGGGACGCTGCCCCGGTCTGCGCCGCGAACATGACACTGGGTGTGAAATCTGCGTTGTAGGTGAGCAGTTCGAGCGCTTCGTACCAGCGTTCGGCATGTTCGGCCCGGTACAGGGTACAGGTGTAGCCGACCTGCTCGCCGCCGGGACTGGCGGCCAGCGGCGCGACGATTCGACGCAGGTAATCGGCTGGCAGGTGGACATCGCTGTCGCTGATGACGATGACCTCGTGGCGCGCGGATCCGAGGGCATTGCACAGGTTCTGGATCTTGCCGTTCACGACGGGGGTGCTGTCGCGCACGACGACTGTCACGCGCGCCTCGCCGAATTCGGCACGCAGGCGCTCGAGAATCGACAGGGCGGGATCGTCCAGCCGCTGCACGGCCATGACCACCTGGTATGGGCCTGGATAATCCTGGGCACAGGCACTGCGCAGATTACACTCGAGATCCTTTTCGAGGCCGTGCACCGGTTTGAGGATCGTGACACCCGGCCAGCTGCGCACCGGCGCCTGGGGTGCGCGGGGGCGCAGAAATCGCAGCGTCGTCACCGCACTGAGCAGCGCGTACACGGTGCCCCCTGCGACCGGCACGATCAACAGCCAGCTCAGGGCCGTGAGCATGCGGTTCTCGTCGCCCGCTGAGTCGTCGCGCCGCGGCCTTTCGCGCGCGCCATTGCTCAGTGTGCCGCGGAATTGCTCACGGGCGCGCCGGCTCCCGGCCCCGGGCTCTCGCCACCCTTGTTGCGCCTGGCACCCAGGAAGCGGAAGAATTCCGCGCCCTCGCGCATGCGGCGCCCGAACATCTCCGGATTGCGCACCATCTCCCAGGTCATTTCCGCAATCTTTCGGGGCCGGAAGTAGAATCGGCGGTAAAACTCCTCGACTGCACCAAAAATTTCCTCGTGCGACAGATGCGGGTAATTCAGCGCGGCGACCTGCACGCCGCTGCCGGACACCAGAGCGCCGGCGTCCTGTCGCAACCAGCCCTCTTCCAGCGCCTGCTTGTGCAGGAACGTGCCGGGGTAGGTCGCGGCCAGGGATACCTGGACCGTGTGTGGATTCACCTCGCACGCAAACCGGATCGTCTTCTCGATGGTCTCGCGGGTCTCCCCCGGCAGGCCGACGATGAACGTGCCGTGGATCTGGATCCCGAGCTTGTGGCAGTCCGCGGAGAACTGGCGCGTGCGCTCCACGCTCATACCCTTTTTGATGTTGAGCAGGATCTGCTGGTCGCCTGATTCGTAGCCGACGACGAACAGGCGCAGTCCATTGTCGCGTAATACTGCGAGAGTCTCGTACGGAACGTTGCCCTTTGCGTTGCAGGACCAGGTGATACCCAGCTTGCCCAGACCTCGGGCGATTTCCTCGGCGCGCGGCAGGTCGTCGGTAAAGGTGTCGTCGTCGAAGAAGTACTCCTTGACCTGCGGAAACATCTCCTTCGCGCGCCGCATCTCCTCGATGACGTTGGCGGGGCTGCGGGTCCGGTACTTGTGCCCGCCGATGGTCTGGGGCCACAGGCAGAACGTGCAGCGCGACTTGCAGCCGCGCCCGGTGTAGACGGACAGGTATGGGTGGTACAGATAGCCGATGAAGTAGTCCTCGATGACGAGATCCCGCTGGTAGACGTCGATCACCGACGGCAGCACATCCATGTCGCGCAGGATCGCGCGCTCCGGGTTGTGCACGACACGGCCGTCGATCTTGTAGCTGAGTCCGTCGATGGAATCGAAGGGTTTGCCTTCGGCGATCTCGCGTATCGTGAAGTCAAACTCGGCGCGGGCGACGAAGTCGATTGCGGTCGATGCGAGCAGGGAGTAGTCCGGCTGCACCGCGACGTGGGCACCGACGAAACCGAGCTTCAGCCGCGGGTTGGCGCGTTTGAGTTCGTCGGCGACGCGCACGTCGTAGGGAAACGAGGGTGTGCTCGTGTGCAGCACCGCCAGTTCGTAGTCCCTGGCGAGCGGCAGCACGTCTTCCAGGCTCATGTCGCGGGCGGGGGCGTCGACGAGCCGGCTGCCGGGCACGAGGGCCGCAGGCTGCGCGAGCCAGGTCGGGTACCAGAACGAGCGGATTTCGCGCTTGGCCTGGTAGCGGGAGCCCGCCCCGCCGTCGAAACCCTCGAATGAGGGCGGATTCAGAAACAGCGTCTTGAGCATGGACGTATACCTCCCGTCGTTTGCGAGCCCGGCGTTCGGGTCGACGGCACGCCGGGCGCTGTAGGTCGATTCAAGCCGCGGCGGACCGACGGCCCGCGAGCGCGTGGCGGCGTACCAGCAAATCCCAGCCGGCGCCCAGACCGAACGCCATCCAGGCCAGCTCGCGCACGCGTCGCAGCACCGCGACCGCCAGACCGGGCTCTGGCGTGCCGAGCACGGCGGCAGTGACGACGAAGTAAGCACCTTCCTGAGCGCCGACCGCCGACGGAATGAAAAACGATGCCGCCCGCGCCACCGATACCAGCCCGGCGATGATGACGGCATCGGCCGCGCTGGCGGGTAGTTGCAACAGCATCAGGATGATCCACACTTCGAGCGCCTCGACGAACCAGGCGCCGGCCGCCAGCAGCATGGCGACGCAGAAGCGGCCGTGCGTCCGGGCGAAGAAGGTCTCGATCTGGCCTTCGATCCGTGCGAGCGCGCCGACCAGTGTGTCGACCTGGTGGCGCCAGCGGCGCGGCGTGAGCCTGTGAGTCGCTTGCGACAGCAATCTCAGGCGTGGCACCAGGTAGCTGGCCGTGCCGAGCACGGCTATGGTGACGAGCGTGGCCGCCGCCGCCGTTCGCCAGCCGGCCGGAACGTCGTCGCGTTGCATCACCAGTACCAGGCACGTGGTAACGAACAGCGCATGTCCCATGAGGATCAGTGCCTGCGCGAGAATGAGCGAGCTCGCCGCATCGCCGTAGCCGATACCGTAGCGCCGATTGAGCAGCAGGGCCTTGATCGGTTCGCCGCCCAGCGGTACGAGCGGCGTGAGGTTGTTGACGGCTTCGCCGATAGCCAGCACGCGGGTCAGCCGACCCAGCCACCGCACCGTGAACGGCAGCGCGGGCAGCGTCAGCAACCAGGCCGCAACGTCGGTGAATACCCACAGCGCTCCGATCATGGCAGTGATTGCCATCCCCGCCCAGCCGAGCCGCAGCAGGTGCTGCCACAGCAGCCCGACGTCGCTCGCGGTCATGACCCAGCCGAACAGAGCTATGCCCGCGAGGAGAGCGGCAACCGAGGTCAGTCTCACGCCCACCGGCTCGGCTGTCGAGACCAGACGGCTCAGGCGACTGCTGCAGAGCTTTGCACGACCGCCGGCAGTGCGTGGCCCCAACGATCGCAGAACCAGCGCACGGTCCGCTCGAGTCCCTCGGCGAAATCGACCTGCGCCTGCCAGCCGAGCTCGCTGCGCGCCTTCTCGGCCGACACCTCCTTGCCGGTGAAGTCGCCGGCGCGCTGGGGCACGAATTCGATGTGAACCTGGTCGCCCACCAGAGCACGAATGCCCTCGGCGACTTCGAGCACCGAGACCTTGCGCGTGCCTTCGAGGTTATAGGTCTGGTTCGCGGTCTCCTCGCCCATCACCAGGGTGTGCGCCTCGGCCATGTCGCGCACGTAGATGAATTTGCGGTACTGGCTGCCGTCCCCCGCAATGGTGAGCGGGTCACCAGCGAGCGCTTTTTTGAGCAGAATCGGAATGAGCAGCTCTTCGCGCATGCGCGGACCGTAGGGTATGCCGTAGCGCAAAACGGTGAACGGGACGCCATACAGTTCGGCGTAGTTGTGGCACAGCATTTCACAGGCCATTTTCGTCGACGTATAGATGTGGCCCGCGCCGTGCAGATAGAACGGGACACCTTCCTTGGCCGGCAGATCACTCGGGGAGCCGTTGTACACCCACACGGTCGAGGCCAGGTGTACGCGCGGCTTGCCCTGCAACCGGGCCGCTTCGAGCACGTTGGCGGTGCCCAGGACGTTCAACGCGGTCGTGTAGGTTGGGTACTTGTGGGCGTAATTCACGTTGGAGACCGCGCCCAGATGAAAAATGTGCTCGGCGTCCTTGACCGCTTCGAGCACCGAGGCGAGATCGAGAAGATCGACGTCCTCGTAACCCACGTCCGTGCGGTGTGGGCGGACCCGGTGGTCGAGCACTTTGACCTCGTAGCCGCGGTCGACGAGCGCGTCGACCACGTGCGAACCGATGAAACCACTGCCACCGGTGACTACGATTTTCTGGCCCATGACCGGATTCTCCTTGATTGTTCAGCCGTTGAGGACGTCCGTGAATGCGCTGACCACGTGCTCCGCCTGGGCGTCGCTCATGCTGGCAAACACCGGCAGGCACACGTGCCGGGCACAGATCTGCTCGGCTTGCTGCAGCGGGTGCTGATGGTAGCGCTCGAACACCGGTTGTAAGTGCAGGGGGGTATCGTAGACCTCTCCGGACAGGGACACCCCGTAGCGTTGCTTGAGGGTCTGCTTGAGCTCACGGCGGTCGACGCCGGCGTCGATGCGCACGAGATACTTGTAGTAATTGCACACCGGCCCCGCCGCGGCCGGAATGGCCGTGGTGATCCCGGGCAGGCCGAGCAGACCGGCATCGTAGATGGCCGCAATGCGCCGGCGGGCCGCAATCATGTCCGCCAGGCGTTGCAAGTGCCGGATCCCGATAATGGCATTCGGCTCCGACATGCGCCAGTTGTAGCCCATGCGCGTGTGTGCGTTCTGGGTGAAGCTGGCTTTGCCCTGATCGCGGTGGATCCGCGCTTCGGCGGCGATGTCGGCGTCGTTGGTGACGAGCATGCCGCCTTCGCCCGAGGTCATGACCTTGGTGGGATAGAAACTGAACGCGCCGACTGCGCCGAACGCGCCGGCGGCGGTGCCGTCGTAGGAGCTGCCGTGCGCATGGGCCGCGTCCTCCACCAGCGCCACCCCGCGGCGCTCCAGCAGCGCCTGAATTTCAGGCATGCGTGGCGAGACGTAGCCACCGATGTGCACCACGATCACGGCCGCGGTGTCGGCGTCCAGCCGGCGCTCGATCTCTTCCGGTGCGGTGCCGAAAGTCGCGGGATCCGTATCCATGAACACCGGTGTTGCGCCGGCGTGCACGACGGCGGCGGCAGTCGCGAAAAAGGTGTTGGCGGGCACCAGCACGCGCCGGCCTGCGACGCCGACGGCGCGCAGCGCAATCTCCAGTGCGGCGGTTCCGCTGTTCACCGCGACCGCATGCTCGACCCCGCACAGGTGGGCGAACTCGTTCTCGAACTCGGCACCCCAGGGTCCGAGCGTGAGCTGGCCGGTGGCGAGGATTTCCTCGATGCGATCGGCGATCCAGCGACGATCCTCGGGCTGGAAATCGATGCGGGCGGCGGGGACGGCGAGCCCCGGCGGGCAGTGAGTCGGTTCGGGTTGTGGCACTCAGGGATCCTCGTGTGCGGGCCGCGCGCGGCGGCTGGAGCTTACAAACGGGATAATGTGCGCCAGGAAGCTTAACGCACGCTTATGACCGGTGCGTTGCATGGTGAGCGTACCCGATCGCGGGAACGCCTATTTCAGCGAGTGCGCAAGCGCGGTCCGACGCGGGGCCCGCCGCCCGCAGGCGCCGTCGTCCCCGCGCCGACCGAGCTGGTGCGTCGGGAATGATGCGCGCTGCGGATTCAGGCAACCGCCAGAATCGCCTTGCGCATCGCTTCGACGATCTTTTCGATCTCGAGCTCGCGGGTGATGAACGGAGGCGCAACCACGAGTGCTTCGCCCGATTGGCGTAGCAGCACGCCATCGTCCCAGCACCGCAGGAACGCATTCATGGCCCGCACCCCCGGTTTGCCCTCGAGGGGCGCCAGCTCGACGGCGGCGGCCAGGCCGATGTTGCGTATGTCGACGACGTTCGGCAGGCCCTTGAGCGAATGCACGGCGTCCTCGAGCACCGATTCCAGGCGGCTCGCACGCGCGAACAGCTCCTCCTGCTCATACACGTCCAGGGTCGCGAGACCTGCCGCCGCAGCGAGCGGATGACCCGAATAAGTGTAGCCGTGGAAGAATTCCACCGCGTGCTCCGGCCCGGTCATGAACGTATCGTAGATATCCTTGCGCACCAGCACGCCGCCCATGGGAACGACCCCGTTGGTCACGCCCTTGGCGAAGGTGATCATGTCCGGAACGACGTTGAAGCGCTGCGCCGCGAAGTTGGTGCCGAGGCGGCCGAAGCCTGTGATCACCTCGTCGAAGATGAGCAGCAGGCCGTGTTTGTCGCAGATGGCACGCAGCCGCTGCAGGTAGTCCTGCGGCGGCACGATGACACCGACCGAGCCCTGCATCGGCTCGACGATGACGGCGGCGATGTTCGACGCGTCGTGCAGCGCGACGATGCGCTCCAGCTCGTCGGCGAGGTGGGCGCCCCATTGCGGCTGGCCGCGGGAGAACGCCATGTCCGTGAGACTGTGCGTGTGCGGGAGATGATCCACCCCCGGCAACATGGCGCCGAAGAGCTTGCGATTGGGCATCATGCCGCCCACCGAGATGCCGCCGAACCCGACCCCGTGGTAGGCCTTCTCGCGGCCGATGAAACGGGTGCGGTGGCCTTCGCCGCGCATACGGTGAAACGCGAGCGCGATCTTCAGCGCGGTGTCGACCGCCTCGGAGCCCGAGTTGACGAAAAATGCGTGGTCGAGCCCGGGTGGTGCGAGCCGCGTCACGCCCTCGGCGAGCGCGAAGATCTTCGGGTGGCCGAACTGGAAAGCGGTCGCGTAATCGAGGGTAGCGACCTGCTCCTGCACGGCGGCGACGATGCGCGGATGGCAGTGGCCGGCGTGGCAGCACCACAGTCCGGCCAGGCCGTCGAGGAGCTTGCGACCGTCGTCGCTCCACACGTAAGCCCCTTCGCCGCGTACCAGCATGCGCGGGTGCTGCTTGAAGTACCGGTTGTGCGTGAACGGCATCCAGTACGGTTCGAGGTTGGCAGTGGCCGTTGCCCTCGTGATTTCGGCAGCGGTTTTGCTCATGGGATCGGATCCTCGCGGCTGGTTGGACGACGGGGCTCGGGTGCGATGGCGTGTTGCTGTCGCCCGTGCGCGAGCGCAGCGTACACGCTGGTGAACGACCCGACAAGGCACTGCCGGGCGCAACTTTGTTTCAGCGCAACAAACCGACCACCGCGCCCGTCGTGAGTGTCGCCAGGGTGCCGGCGACGATGGATTTCAGGCCCAGGCCGATGATCTCGGCGCGGCGCTCCGGAACCATGGCCGTGAGGCCGCCGACGAGAATGCCGAGGCTGCCGAAATTCGCGAATCCGCTCAATGCGTACACGAGGATCAACCGCGAGCGCTCGCCGAGCGCATCGGCCGGCAGCGCCGCGAGGCGCAGGTAGGCGATGAATTCGTTCAGCACGGTCTTCACGCCCATCAGGGCACCGGCGGTCACCGCTTCCCGCCAGGGCATCCCGGTCAACCAGAGCAGCGGCGCCATGAACCAGCCGAGCACACGTTCGCAGCTGAGCGGGCTGCCGCCGACCTGCGGACCCAGCGCGAGCAGCGCGTTGGCGAGCTGCACGAGTGCCACCAGGACGATGAGCATGGCGGCGACGTTGAGTACGAGCGTCAGGCCGCTGGCGGTGCCGCGGGCGATGGCGTCCATGGCGCCGTCGGCACCGGGGGGCGGCAGCGTGGCCCCGCTCGTGACCGTCCCGGTTTCGGGCACCATCAGCAGCGCCACGGTAATGGCGGCCGGGATGCTCAGCACCGAGGCGACCAGGAGATGAGCGACGGCGTCCGGCATGACCGGGCCGAGGATGGACGCATACAGCACCAGCACCGTGCCGGCAATGGTCGCCATGCCGCAAGCCATGGTCACGAACAGCTCGCTGCGCGTGAGCGAGGCGAGATAGGGCCGGATGAACAGCGGCGCCTCGACCATACCGACGAACACGTTGGCCGCGGCGCTCAGACCGACCGCGCCACCGACACCCAGCGTCCGTTCGAGGGCGAACGAAAAGCCGCGAACCAGCCAGGGCAGCACCTGCCAATAGGTGAGCAGCGCGGTGAGGGCGCTCACCACGAGGATGAGCGGCAGGGCATGGAACGCCAGCACGAAGCTCGCGCCGGGCAGCGTTTCCGTGAACGGCAGCGGGGCGCCACCGAGGTAGCCGAACACGAACGACGACCCGGCCCGGGTCGCTTCCTGCAGCGCGCTGACGGCGCGGTTCAGCGATGCAAACAGCACGCGGGTCGCGGGCACCTCCAGCAGCAGCACGGCGAGCACGATTTGGACGGCGGTTCCGGCGACCGCCACGCGCAGGCGCGCCGCGTGGCGGTTCTCGCTGAGCGCGAAGGCGAGGGCGGCGAACACTACCACGCCGAGCGCGCTGTGCAGCTTCGGGATCCAATCCATGACGTTCACACCCGTGCAACCCGGCTACAGTGTATTGGGCCATGGGCGACGGGTGCACGGGCGCGCGCTGGTGACGGCGAGCCCGCGCAGCCGGCGTGGCCACCCGCTACCGCGGCCCCGTCCACGCCCGCGCAGTCCGTGGTGGCGCGTTCCGGGTGGGTGAAAACGGTTGGACTGCCCACCGTGCCGCGGTGATGATGCGTACATGATCGACGACGACCGTCACCGCTGGGATCCACGGCGCTATGCCGCGCATGCCCGCTTCGTCGCCGATCTCGGTCAGCCGGCGGTCGAGCTGCTCGCACCGGCGGCCGGTGAGAGGATCCTCGATCTCGGCTGCGGCGACGGTGCCCTGACCGCGAAGCTGGTGGCAGCCGGTTGCACGGTCGTCGGCGTCGACGCCAGTGCGGAGATGGTCGCGGCGGCCCGCGCGGCGGGCATCGACGCCCGGCTCATGAACGCCGAGGCGCTCGGCTTCGACGCCGAATTCGACGCCGTGTTCAGCAACGCTGCGCTGCACTGGATGGCGCGGCTCGATCGGGTGCTGGCCGGGGTGTGGCGGGCGTTGCGGCCGGGCGGGCGTTTCGTCGGCGAATGCGGGGGCCGTGGCAACCTCGACGGGCTGCTGGCGGGGATGCAGCCGGTGCTCGCGCGGCGCGGCATCGACTCCCGGGAACGCAATCCGTGGCATTGTCCGGGCGCGGCTGAGCTGCAGGCCCTGCTCGTGACCACGGGTTTTGCGGTCGAGTCCATTGCTCGCATCGAGCGGCCGACGCGATTGCCCGGCGAGCTGCGCGACTGGCTGCGCACCTTCGCTTGCGCATTCGTGTTCGATCTCGACGAGGCGGCGCGGGAGACGGTGTTCGCGCAGATTGCCGAGGCGGTGCGGCCGGATCTGTGCGCTGGCGCCGGGTGCTGGACCCTCGACTACGTGCGCCTGCGTTTTCGCGCCGAGCGCCGCGGCTACCCGTGAGCGCCGTTGCTTTCAGGCGGCGTTCGGATTCGACCGCGGTGCCGAGCCGCGGCGGCGACCGTCGATGGCGCTGACGGGTTTGCCGCCGACCGCGGCGAGACTGACGGTGGTGCCGGCGGGAATGAACACGCAGTCGCCGGCGCGCAGGACGAGCTGCTGGCCGTCGAGCACGATGAGCAGCTCGCCGCCGGTCACCGCCTTGAGCTGTTCGTAGTCGAGCGCCCGATCAGGGATGTTGCGGCCGGGCTCGTAGCTGATGCGGCGACCCTCGAAGCCCCAGTGCAGGATCTTCTGGATGAGCACCTTTTCGCTGTACTCGCCATCCTGCTGCGGCTGCCAGCGTTCCAGACGGTAGGCGTACAGGGCGCGGTGCTGGACCACCGTGTTGACGCCGGCCAGCGCCGCTTGTTGCAGGGCGCTGTCCGCGCGTTCGATGAGCTCCGTGGCCAGCAGCTCGCGCGTCGGCACGACGGTGGCAACGCCGGCGTGAATGGTTGCGTGCGGTGGGCAGTCCGGCAGGTCGAGCTGGATCTGCTCGGCCTCGACTTTCGCCACCGCCTCCTGCGCCATGCGCAGGGCATTGCGCGTGTCGGCGCCCGGCCACAGCAGGGCGATCTGCGATTCGCCGAACCGCGCGCCCAGGTCACAGGAGCGGTTGCCGGTTTCGCCGAGCACCCGCGCCACCCGCTGCAGCAGTGCGTCCACGGACTGCTGGTCGAAGGTGCTCTTGTACTGGGTGAACGCGTCCAGGTCGCACAGCGCCAGCGACAATGACTTGCCGTCGCGCAGGGCGCGGTCCCATTCGCGCGCGAGCGCCTTGTCGAAGCTGCGCCGGTTCGGCAGGCCGGTGACCGGACACAGCGGTGAGACGCGCTCCAGAGTCTGGCTCAGGGCGAAGGTCTTGCCCTTGAGCAGTCCGAGATCGGCGGACGCGCGGCGCAGATCGCGTTCGGCCTCGGCGCGCTTCTCCGCATGGGCCTTGGCCGTCACGGCGAGGCGTTCGAACTGCGCGCGAAAGTTGTCGACCTCCTCGCGCGAGCGTGCATAGTCGTCGGCGCAGCGCAGTGCCCCGGGCACGAAGCGCCGGCCCATCCAGGCCGACAGCGCGAGCAGCCCGGCCAGCATCAGCAGCAGCAGTCCCGCCGCACGCGACGCCGGTTCGGCGGCGGCCAGCGTGCGCAGGCCGCCTGGGAGCAGCGCCGGCAGGACGAACAGCAGGGTCGGCTGCAGGGCTGCCGCATAGCTGGCCGCGACGGCGGCCGCCAGCATGCCGATGGTCAGCAGCGCGACCGCGGCGTTGAGTGCGGGCAGATGCCCGGCCACCGCCAGGCCGGCGCCCCCCCAGGCCAGCCCTGCCAGGGCGAGATTGAGGTATATGGACGCCAGCGCACGACCGGGCTCGGGGAACAGGCGATCGCCCACCAGCCGCCCTGCCGACAGCAGCAGGAGCAGGGCCAGCCAGGACGAGAGCATGACCGGCGCGAGCGTGCCCCACAGCAGTGCCGCGAACGCGAGCGCCGCCAGGGCGCCGGCGAGCATTTCCGCACGACCGCGCTGTCGCAGCCACGCCACGTATGTCGCCGCCGCAGGGGTCACCAGGGCTGTTGTCGCCGCGTCATCAGTCATCGAGATTCCAAGCACTTGCACCCGGATTCGAACGGGTCACAGGACAAATCGTCGATGTTTTCTGGTGCCGTTGCAACGGGAACGTGAAAATTCGGGCGGCCGTTTCTCGCCGGCGTGCGAACGCGCCGCGGGTCGCGGGCGGCACGCGTACGCCGCGGGACCGTGCGCCAGGGCGCGGTCGCAGGCGGGCAGGGCGTGCGCGATCGACCCGGGTGAGGTCGCGCGACGGTGGCAATCGGCGGTCCGGATCCGTCCTGATTCCGGCGGTGCCGAGTGCGGATCCGGCTGTTGTCGCCGGCGCGATGGCCAGCGCCGCTTATTCCGCGCCGGCCGACGCCGAACGGCGTGCGTACCGGGCCGGACCTGCGGGTCCGCGGCCGATACCAGGCAGTCGCAGCCGATGGACGGCGGCAGGGGGTACCATGACCGCATGGATCCGGTCTGCGACCGGGCCGCGCTGGCCCGGCACGAGTGATGGGCTTCGAGATTGCGGTCATCGTTGTGCTGGTTCTGGTCAACGGACTGCTGGCGATGTCCGAACTCGCCGTCATCACGTCGCGCCGCGCGCGGCTGCAGCGGCTCGAGCGCGAAGGCCTGCGCGGCGCTGCCGCGGCGCTGCGGTTGCTGGCGGATCCGACCCGTTTCCTGGCGACCGTACAGATCGGCATCACCCTGGTGAGCGTGTGCGCCGGCGCCTTCGGGGGTATCACGCTGGGGGCATCGATAGGTGCGTGGCTCGACGCGATCCCGGGCGTTGCGCCGCACGGTCAGCCGCTCGGCATCGGCCTGGTGGTCGTCGCCGTGACTTTCGTATCGCTGCTGGTCGGGGAACTGGTGCCCAAGCGGGCCGCGCTGCACGATCCGGAGCGGGTCGCGGCTGCGGTCGCGCCGCTGCTGGACGTCATGTCGCGGATTGCGGCGCCGCTGGTGTGGCTGCTCAAGGCCTGTACCGATGGCCTGCTCGGCCTGTTCGGTCTCGGCACCCGCCGCGCCGCCCGGCTCACCGAGGACGAGATCAAGTCGCTGGTCGCCGAGGGCGCGCGCGCCGGGATTCTCGCGCACCAGGAGCGCGAGATGATCGAGGCGGTGCTGCGGCTCGCGGACCGGCCCGTGCGCGTGATCATGGTGCAGCGTCCGCGGATCGTCTGGATCGACCGCAATGCGCCGGTGGCCGACGCCGTTCGCATCCTGTCGGCAGCGCGTTACTCGCGCTTGCCGGTGTGTGACGGCAGCCTCGATCGGCCGCTCGGTATCACCCATGCAAAGCGCCTGCTGCCGCACCTGTTGCACGGCGGCGCGCTCGATCCGGGTGCCGCGCTCGTCCCGCCGCTGCTCGTGACGCAGACCTTGCCCGTGCTGGCGCTGCTCGAGCGGTTCCGGGAATCGCGCGCACACATGGCGCTCGTCACCGACGGCGGCGGTTTTGTCGTCGGTCTGGTCACGGCGACGGACGTGCTCGAGTCGATTGCCGGCGAGCTGCCCGATCGCGGCGAGATCGTGGATCCGGCCATCGTGATGCGCACCGATGGATCCTGGCTCGTCGACGGCACGCTGCCGATCGACGAGCTCGAAGATCGTACCGGGATCAGGGGGCTCGGCCCGGAGTCCGCCGATGCGGACTACGCGACCGTGGCCGGCTACGTCCTGCACGCCCTCGGCGAGCTGCCGCAGGTCGGTCAGACCGTCCGGCGCGAAGGTGTCACGATCGAGGTGCTCGACATGGACGGTCCGCGCATCGACAAACTGCTGGTCACGAGCGCGTCGCCCGCTGCCACGCAAGCGCCGGACGGTTGAGGCGCGGGCACTCGGGTCGTGCCCGCGATCGTTTCAGTCCTCGCCGGCGCTGCCCGTGTCGCCGTGGCGCGTCTTTTCCCAGTCGTCCCGGCACACCGCATCACACCAGCGCTGCTGCGCGGGCAGCGGCTCACCACAGTTCAGACACGAGCCGGTCGCCCGCACTTCCAGAGTCTGCGCGCGATGTTTCAGCGCGGACTCGAGCTGCTGCTCCATTTCCAGCTGCGCCTGATCGACGTAATCCATGCAGTTCCCCCGGTGTGCGTCCGTCGCCGTGGCGGTACGCCCATGCCTGTAAGGCTATAGTAATCGGCGCGTACAAAAATATCTGCGCAGTGTTACAGCTCGTGGAACGCGTCACAGGGCGCGGCCCCGGCGCTTGCGGGCGCGCGCAGTCGCGGGTCCGCGAACACCGCACCACGGCGACGCGCTGCGTGCCGGACATCGACGCCGGTGTCCGAGTGTGGATACACGCGCAGCGCCCGGTGCGTCAACGTGCGCGAGTCCGCTCCAACGGCGGGTTCAATCGACGATGAGCGCGCGCAGAGCGGCCATGTCGAGCAGCGGCGTCTCGGTGTTGGGGCGGCCGAGATGGACGTCACCGACGAAACCGTATTCCTCGAGCAGGGCATAGGCCCGGTGGGCATGGGGACCTTTGGGTGCCGCGCGAATGGCCGCTTCGAACAGCAGCTCCATCTCCGGCACCGAGGGTTTGAGCTCCGTGGTGCGCATGGCGATGATGCCGAGCAGGAAGTAAGCCTCGGCCCGCGCTTCGGCCGCGGCTCCCGGCGTTGCGGCGAGGAAGCGGCGCAGCAGGCTCGCGGCGACGAGATCGTGAACCGCGCGTTCGCGTCCGGCCGGGGCGAGCGTCAGCGCCGTACCGGCATCGAAGACCGTTCGCGCGCCAGCCAGTGTCGCGGGGCCGGTCAGCGCCGGTGCGAGCCCGGTCAGGGCGCGCTGCCAGACATCGACACGGTCGTGCAGGTACAGCGGCACGTCGGGCCTGGCGACGAAGCGCGCCAGTAGCGCGCGCGGGCGCTCCACGTCCTGCAGCACACCGATGCACACCGCGAGGTAGTCGATCAGGGTGCCGGCAAGGTCGGAATCGAGCGCGGTGACGTCAGGATCGAGCAGCACCCGTTCCCAGGTGCCCGCGGCCGCATCGAACTGGCGTGTGGCGACGTAGATCTGGGCGAGATCCGCCGGCGCCAGCGCGTCGACGTCCATGCGCGCCATCAGGCGCTGACCGAAGGCGTTGTCGCGCTCATCGGGCAGTCGCGCGTGACACGCGGCGCAGTGCTCGGTGAGGTTCATGACGGCGTAGTAGGAGAACGCCGGGTAGCGGCTGTCGAAGGCCTGGCGGATGTCCTCGATGCTGCGATCGAAGGAACGCGCGAGCAGAGCGAGCTCGGCTTCGTGTTTGCCGGTGTGCTTCTCGAGCGTGGCGGCGGAGCGGCTGAGCACGTCGAGCTTGCGCCGCAGCAGCTCCTCGTCGCGCTGCACCTCTCCCTCCGACTCCCGGAGGCTCAGGGGCAGCAGGTAAGCGATGGCGTCAAATACGTCGTCCATGATGGCGCGCGTGCTCTGCGCCGGCGCGGGGGCGGGTATCAGCGCGAGCGCGGCGATGATCGAAACGGTGATCCTGCGAGTAGGGGTCATGTAGGCGTTTTCCTCCTGCAACCACACAATGATGTCACGTTCACGCGCCGCTGCCCCTGACTGCGATCAACGCAACGGGGTGCTCAGGCCGGGCAGGTGCAGTGCGCCGCGGGCGATGCGTGCCAGGGTATCGACCAGCAGCGTGTGCTCGGCATCGAGCACGCGCGCGGCGAGCGTCGGCGCGGTGTCCCGGGCGTGCACGGGTACCCGAGACTGGGCCAGGATCGCGCCGCGGTCGTACTCGGCATCGACCAGGTGCACGGTCGCACCGCTCTCGCACGCGCCGGCGGCGAGCACGGCTTCGTGCACGCGCATGCCGTACATGCCCTGGCCGCCGAACTGCGGCAGCAGCGCCGGGTGGATGTTGACGATCCGGCCCCGAAATCGCTCCAGCGTCAGCGGGCCGAGGCGTTTCATGTAGCCCGCGAGCACGACCAGATCGACGCCGTGGCTGGCGAGCGTGTCACGAATGGCGGCATCGAGCGCCGCCGGCGCCGGGTGGGTGCGGCTGCTGAGATGCACGGCCGCAATGCCCGCGGTCGCCGCGCGCGCGAGCGCCTCGGCGTCGCGGTTGTTGCAGACGACCACGCAGGGCTCGGCGTCGATGTGTCCGTCGGCGCAGGCGTCGATGACCGCCTGCAGGTTGCTGCCACGGCCGGATGCGAGCAAGCCGAGCTTCAGGCGCCGGCGCATGTCGGTCCGGCTCGATGCGGGCGGCGCACGGCGGGACGGGGTCGTGCGTGGGAGCCGTGGTCCTGGCGCAATTCAGGAATACCCGAGTACGTGACTATCACGCGCCGGCGGCTCCCGCGAGCACTTTCAGGTGCTCGGCGATGCACACGGGCAGCATCTGCAGGTTGTAGCCGCCCTCGAGCAGCGACACCACACGACCGCCCGCATGCTGGTCGGCGGCCTCCAGCATTCTTGCCGTCATCCAGCCGAACATGTGCTCGCTCAGATTGATCTGCGCGAGCGGGTCGTCGCGGTGCGCGTCGAAGCCGGCCGACAGGAGCACCGCCTCGGGTTTGAAGTGATTGACCCTGGGCAGGATCACCTCCATGAAGGCGCGCTGGTACGCGTCGTCGGTCGCGCCGGCGGGCATCGGGCAGTTGAGCGTGGCACCCCGGCCGCGACCATTTCCGGTCTCGTAGGCCGCGCCGGTGCCCGGATAGTAGGGATACTGGTGCGTGCTCACGTATAGCACCGAAGGGTCTTCTTCGAAGGTGTGCTGGGTGCCGTTGCCGTGGTGCACGTCCCAGTCGAGGATGAGGATCTTGTCGAGGCCGTGCTCGCGCTGCAGGTAGCGGGCGAGGATCGCGATATTGTTGAACAGGCAGAAGCCGAGCGCCGAGCTGTGCTCGGCGTGATGTCCCGGGGGGCGCAGCAGGGCGAAGCCGCTGTCGATCTCGCGGGCGACGACGCGATCGGCGAGCTCGAGGGCACCGCCGGCGGCGAGCAGGGCGATGTCGAAAGAGCTCGGCGAGACGGCGACGTCGAGTGTGTCCAGGAACGGCTGGCCGGCCTCGCAGGTGGCCTGCGCGCGCACGATGTAATCCTCGGCGTGGACGCTCATGAGCCACTCGCGCGCGGCCATGCGCGGCGTGTAACGGCGCAGGTCGCCGAACCAGGGTTGCGCGTCGAGATGACGCATCGCGGCTTCGAGGCGCGCGCGGCACTCGGGATGGCCGGCACCGGTGTCGTGCTCGAGGAAGCGCGGGTCGTATAAAAAGCCCGTGGTCATCGCGCTGCCACTCGTGGCGGGCCGATCACGGGCCCGGTCCGCCCGGCTTCGCTCTCGCGGGCGCTGCGATCGTGACCGGTGTCGAATGCCGCCGGCGCGCTGCGGGCCGCGGCGATGGCTGGCGGATCCCCGGCGCTGCCGGTCCGGGCGCCGCCCCCGACATGGAAGCGCTCGCCATGCGCCGGCGGCGCGCCGAGCGGGTCTGCGGTCAGGTCGACCACGGCCACGAGTTGCTCTGCTATGCTGATTGGCGTTTCCGGTCTGGGCGGCGCCGGCAGTATAACGCCGCGACCGCTGCCCTGCGCGCGCTGCCGGGCGACGACCGCCGCCGGCGCGATGGCACCGGTGCAAGCCGCGCCGACGCCGATACCCGAAGCCCCGACCGTCATGCGGACGCTGCCCGACTTCCTCGCTCCCGGCCTCGACATCATCTCGGTCGGGCTGAACCCGTCACCGCGTGCCGTGCGCGAGGGATTTTACTTCCCGAATCCGCGCAACCGTTTCTGGCGCGCGCTCAATGTCTCGGCTCTGCCGGCCGCAGCCCTGGTGCCGGGGCCGGCCGCCATGGCCACCCTGCTCGAACGCGATCGCATCGGCTGTACCGATGTCGTCAAGCGACCGACGCGTCGCGGGGCCGAGCTGCGGGCGGCCGATTTCGACCGTTGGGTGCCGCGGCTCGCGGCCCGGCTGACGGCGCTCGAGCCGCGCATCGTCTGGTTTCACGGGCGCGTCGCCTGGACGCGCTACTGCCAATGCCTGGGTGTGGATCCGGGCGCCGCCTGGGGGCTGCAGGCGGTGTCACTGCCACCGGACCTGGTCGTGTTCGTCACCCCGAACCCGAGCCCGGCGAACGCCGCGTTTTCGCTCGCCGAGATCAGCGCCTGGTATGCGCGTCTGGCTTCCCTGCGCGCCGCCCTTGAGCCGCGCGCACCCGCGCAGGTATCGTAACGCGCCTCCACCCGCGCCGGCCGCGCACGTGCCGGACGACTCGCCGCCGTGACCAAAGACCCAGTCGATAACGCCTCGTCAACGACCGACGCCCGCGACGGCACACTCGTCATCGCGCCGCTGCCGGGCATGCCGCTGATCCATCCGGGCGACGATCTGGCCGGGATCATCGGCGACGCGCTCGATCGCGCCGGCCTGCACCCGCACGACCGTGACGTCCTCGTCATTGCGCAGAAAGTGGTGTCCAAGGCTGAAGGACGCCTCGTCGCGCTCGACTCGGTCACGCCGTCGAAACGCGCCCGGCGGGTCGCCGCGCGGGTGGACAAGGATCCACGGCTGGTCGAACTCGTCCTGCGGGAAGCCGCGGAAGTCGTCGCCTGCCGTCCGGGTGCGCTCATCGTCCGCCACCGCTGCGGTTACGTGCTCGCCAATGCCGGCATCGATCATTCCAATGTCGACGCCCGCGCCGGGACCACCGTGCTGCTGCTGCCGTGCGACGCCGACGCGAGCGCGGCACGCCTGCGCGCCGCGCTCGAGCGGCGCTACGGCGTAACTGTGGCCGTGGTGATCAACGACTCCACCGGACGGGCGTGGCGCAACGGTACGGTCGGGATCGCGCTCGGCGCCGCCGGGCTGCCGGCGCTGCTCGACATGCGCGGCTGGAGCGACCTGTTCGGACGGCGCCTGGAGATCACGGAGACCGGTTTCGCAGACGAGATCGCGGCAGCGGCCTCGCTGGTGATGGGTCAGGCCGATGAAGGCCGGCCGGTCGTGCTCCTGCGCGGGCTGCGCTGGCACGGCGAGAGCAACGCCGCGGCGCTGTTACGGCCGCCCGCGGACGACCTGTTCCGTCTCGGCGCCGGCGCGCACGCGGATGTCGAGATCGACCCGTGATCATCGCGTTGAGCGGCGGCATCGGCGGTGCCAAGCTCGCCCGCGGCCTGTACCGCGTGCTGCCTGCGGACGAGCTCACGGTGGTGGTCAACACCGGTGACGACTTCGAGCACCTCGGCCTGCACATCGCGCCCGATCTCGACACACTCGTGTACACCCTGGCGGGGTGTAACAATCCCGATACGGGCTGGGGCCGCGCCGGCGAGACCTGGACGTTCATGCGTGTCCTGGCCGGGATCGGCGGCGAATCCTGGTTCAATCTCGGCGACGGCGACCTCGCTCTGCACGTGGAACGCACGCGCCGCTTGCGCGCGGGTGAACGCCTCGCGACGTTCACCGAGGACGTGCGCCGGCGGTTTGGCGTGCACGCACGCGTGCTGCCGATGAGCGACGATCCCGTGCGCACGCTGGTGGCGACGGACGCCGGTGTGCTGGCGTTCCAGCATTATTTCGTGCGCGAGCGTTGTGTGCCGCGGGTGACGGGCTTTGAATTCGCCGGCGCGGGCGCCGCACGCCCGTGTGCCGAGGTGCTGGCGGCGTTGCGGGACCGGTCGCTGGAGGCCGTGGTCCTGTGTCCGTCCAACCCGTTCGTGAGCATCGATCCGATTCTGTCGGTGCCGGGGATCCGTGCGGCACTGGCGGGCTGCGCGGCACCGGTCGTCGCGGTCTCGCCGATCGTGGGCGGTGACGCGGTCAAGGGCCCGACCGCGAAGATGATGCGCGAGCTCGGCCTGCCGGTCCGCGCCGCGGCGGTGGCGGCCCGCTATGCGGACTTCATCGATGGTTTTGTGCTCGACGAACGTGACGCCGAGGAGGCCGGCGGGATCGCGATGCCGGTGTCGATCAGCGACACGCTGATGCGCTCCGATGTGGATCGCGAACGTCTCGCTGGCGCCGTGCTCGGTTTCGTGCGCACGCTCGGCGCCACGCGATGAGCGTTGCGCCGCACGGCATCTGGGCGTTGGTGCCGGTCAAGGCGTTCGCCGCCGCCAAGCAACGCCTCGCGGGTACTTTGTCGGCGCCCGCGCGCGTCGCGCTGTTCCGCTGCATGCTCGAGGACGTGCTCGGGGCGCTGGCGGCGAGCACTCGCCTGGCCGGCGTCGCGGTCGTCACCCGCGACCCGCAAGCACAGGACATTGCGCGTGCGCACGCGGCGCTGGTCATCGGTGAGACCGGCACCGACGGCGATCACGTCGGCGCGGTGACCGAGGCCGTCGCGGTGCTCGCGGCGCGCGCGGTGGCGGGCGTACTGGTGTTGCCCGCGGATGTACCCGGTATCACGGCGGCGGAGATCGATACGATCCTGTCCCGGCACGGACCGGCACCGGCGGTCACGCTGGTGCCGTCGCGCGATCATCGCGGGACCAACGCCATCGTCTGTTCACCGCCGCAGCTGCTGCGGTTCCGCTACGGCGAGGACAGCTTCCGCCGGCATCTGGATGAAGCCCGCGCCGCGGGGGTGCAGCCGTGCGTGCTCGAGCTGGACGGTGCGGGTCTGGACATCGATACCAGCGCGGATCTGGCGGAATTCGCCGGCCGTCCGTCCCGCACCCGCAGCCGTGCCTGGCTCGTCCGGGCCGGTCTGGCGGCTGGCGACGGCGACGCCGCGCGCGATTGCACCGGCGGCAAGATCGGTTAGACTGCCGCCGTCGTCGCGCAGGGTCCCGGCCGGCGGTGATTCGCGGCGAGGGCTGTCTCACGCCGCGCTGACAGGGGGGGACGCAGGGCGCGACGCGGATGCCGTCGCGTCGCAGCGGTTGCAGTGCATCCGCGGTGTGCTCGCGTCACGCGTGCACCTGTCGCCACCCCTGCAAGCGGAGGTAGCTCCCGTGCGATTCAGTACCATGATCTGGCCGCATTCGTCGGCCACCCTCGAACCCGTCGTCGAGCTCGCCCAGGTCGCCGATCGCAACGGCTTCGAGTCCGTGTACATCGGCGATTCGCAGATGATCTGGAACGACGTCTACGTCGCCCTCGGCATGTGCGCGGTGACGACCGAGCGTGTGCGCCTCGGGACCGGTGTGACCAACACCGTCACCCGCCACCCGGCGGTCACGGCCAACGCCATCATGTCGGTCAACATGGCCAGTCACGGCCGGGCCGTGCTCGGTATCGGCGCCGGCGATTCGGCCGTGCGCACGGCGGGTATGTCGCCGGCCCGGCTGCCCGTCATCCGCGAGCGCGTCGCGTTCATCCGTGCGCTGCTCGACGGTGCCGAGGTCGATCCGCTGGTCACGCTCGGCGAGCGCCGCGAGGGTACCTGGGGCATGGTCGATCGCATCCATCTCGAGGGCGCCGGGGACTGGGGCAAGCTGCCGATCGAACTCGCCTGCATGGGGCCGAAGTCGGCCGAGGCCGCAGGGGAGATCTGCGACGGCGTCATCGTCGACGGTCACATGGGTGGCAACGCCGAGGGCGTGCGCGCCACCGTCGAGGCGGTTGCGCGCGGCGCGGCGCACGCGGGCCGGAGCGTCGCCGGTATGCGCTTCGTCGCCGCCATCGACGGTGCCATCGAGGATGATCGCGGCGCCGCGCTCGATCAGGTGCGCCAGACCGCGGCGCGCAACATCGCGCGCAAGCCCTACCTGCCCGATTGCATCGGCGTGGAGCACGCGGACGTGGTCCGGAACGTCACCGAGTCCTACAAGTTCTACAAACATCTGGACCTGACCGCCCAGCATCGCAAGCTGATCCCGGACGATGTGGCGATGAAGTGCTGCATCGCCGGTACGCCGGACGACTGCATCGCCAAGGCGAAGGAACTCGCAGCCGCGGGAATCACCGATATCGCGGTATTCATCACCGCCCAGGATCTGGCGGCATCGCGCCGCAAGCTCGAACGCTTCGCGCGCGAGGTCATGCCCTACGTGTGATCGCAGGTACCGCGGACCGCCGGCAGCGACGTCCCGTCGGCCCGCGGATTGCGCGCCGGCCTTCAGTCGCGGCCCGCAATGCCGGCAGACAGGACGGCGCAAGTGCGATCGGGTCGGACCGGCAACGGCCCCGGCATGCACGGCGTTGCCGGTTCGTCGCCGCCCGGGGAGACCCGTGCAGGGAGTGAGCGAGCACGCATGTATCGCAGCCTCGATGTCGACGAGATCATCGCCACCCTCGAGCGGCTCGAGCACCGTATCGCCGAACGCTTCCCGAGCTCCGGTCTCAAGGGCGTGTGCGCGGAGCTCGGCGCCGTCGCCCGGGAAACCCGCGAGCGATCGGCGTGGATCGCGCGCCCGCAGCTCGGTCTGCGACTCGGCGTGATCAGCCTTGTCGGGCTGATGCTCATCGCGCTCGCCTACAGTGTCGCGACGCTCGAGGTGACCTGGGGCCGCTTTACGGTCGCCGAGCTGGTGCAGGTCACCGAGGCCGGCATCAACGAGCTCATCGTCATCGGTGCCGCGCTGGTGTTCCTGGTCAGCGCCGAGAAGCGGATCAAACGCGCCCGGGCGCTGACGGCGCTGCACGAGCTGCGCGTCATCGCGCACGTCATCGACATGCATCAGCTCACCAAGGATCCGGCGGGTATCCTGGGCAAGGTCGTGGTCACCGCCTCCTCACCGGCGCGGATGATGGACGGCTACGCGCTCGGCCGGTATCTGGACTACTGTTCCGAGATGCTTTCCCTGACGGGCAAGATCGCCGCCCTGTACGCCCAGAACCTGCGCGATGCCGACGTCGCCGCCGCCGTCAACGAGGTCGAGACGCTGTCGACCTCGCTCAGCCGCAAGATCTGGCAGAAGATCATGATGCTGGGGCGCTACCAGGAGTAGCCTGTCGCGTCGTGGTGACCGATCTCTTACGCGGAACGCTCGGGTTCGCGATGGGCGGCCGGCGCAAACGCAGCGAATCGATGTGCAGCGGCGCGGACGACGCGGCGTTGACCACCGCGTACCCGTTCAATGCCCGCCCGAGGATCGCCGCGTCCGTGCGCTCGGGCTGGGCGCCGGCGGTGGACCGGCTGCTCGAACGGGGGCACACCTTCCTGCCGTTGACCTATGCCGGGGGCAACCTGTATCGCGGCATGGCGAGCGGCGTTCGCGCGGGTCTGACCGCCGGGTACTTCGGCGTCAATACCGGCGACCATCCCCTGTGCGCCCTCGAGCGCGAGCTCGGCGTGCTGCTGGTCTCCCAGGATCTCGCCGACGCCCTGGCGGTGGCGCGGTTGTGGGAAAGCGGTGCCGATGCGGGTGTGCTCGTGTTTCCCGCCACCGTGTTTGCGACGCGCTGGTCCGCGGGTGCGGCAGCCGTGCTCGGCTTCGCCGAGCCCGGTGTCGTGTTCCGCTATCCTTTTCTGGTCGGGTCCCTGGCGTGTACCGACACGGCCATGCTGCTGGTGAGTGCGCGCGCGGCCGTCCCCTGCGCACGCCGGATCAGCGCGGGTCCCCCGCAGATCATCGCCCTGGGCGCAGCCACCCGTGCCGGGATCGAATCCGAAGCGCTCGGCGTGCTCGCCGCGTACGGGCTCGGCGCCGCCCGGCCCGAAGTCGCGCAGCGGCTGCCGCGACCTGACCGGGCGCCGCCGCCGGACGTGCCCGGGTGAGCGCATCAGTCCGTCTGCGACGCGTTCTCCGGTTGTTCGAACAGCCGCGAGTAGAAGCCGCGCTGGGGCATACACGCCTGCTCGGCCGGTGACTCGAGCCGCGGCGAGTGCACGACGATGCCCCAGCGACCATCGGCGGCGTTGAACAGCTCGACGAACATGTGCTCCTGCATGGACACGCGCCCGCGCCAGATGGGACGTGCCTGCCAGTATTTTTCCAGGCTCGCACGCAGGACGTCGTACCGGTTGCACAGGCTTTCGTAGTGATCGCGTTCGCGCGCGGTTGCGCGTTCGAACTCGGCGGCGCCGATCGGTGCCGGCGGATCGGCGAGCGGCGGCGGCGTGTCGTACCAGGACTCGGGGCCGACACCGGCGATCTCACCACCGTGTTCCACCAGCAGCCAGCTCGAATCGGTGGCGACGAACAGGAAGGCCTCCGGCGGCGCGTCCGCGGTGGCCGGCGCCGCCACGTGCCCCCACCACAGGAAACGCGTCACCGCCGGTTGCTGCTGCAGCGACTCGTAGGTCGGCCCGGGCGGCGCTGCGGCGCTGGCGCGCGTGGCCAGGGTCAGGAGCAGGAAGGTGAGTGCGGTCGCCGGTCCGAACGCCGCGGGCCTGCGGCCGGCGCATGCGCGCCGGACGTGCCCGGCCGCGGCTGCGCCCGTCGCCATACCGCCGGCGCTCAGAACGGCAGGTTCAGCGCCCGGCACAGAAAACCGACCAGCGGCACCGCGGCACGCAGCGATCGCGACACCTCGTCGACGAAATCGACCGCTTGCGGCGCGGTCTCGTCGAGGCGGCGCAGCAACAGGTAGTCCGTACGGCGCAGATCGACGGCGTGCGGGTGCTGCGCGTCGTAGCCCTGCGGCATGCGGGTCAGACTCGTCCCTTCGAGTTGGAACAGGCGCCGCTGCGCCGGTGCATCGCGGGCCGCGCGCCATCGGTCCGGGTGGGTGGCGATACGGTCACGGATGAGGCCGAGCGCGGTGCGGTCCGGATGCCAGCAGCCGGCGCCGACGAACACCTCGCCGGGCGCCACGTGGACGTAGAACCCGGGCGCGTGCACGTCTTTCGCCTGCTCGTGCCGGAACTGGATGCCTATATTGGTTTTGTAGGGACGCTTGTCGCGGGCAAAGCGCACGTCCCGATACACGCGCATGAGCGATCCGCCTGCGCGCCGGGCGATGGCGCGATAATGGGGTGACAACGCGCGGACGTGCGGTTCCATCGCGACGATGAAGCGCATCGCCGGTTCCAGCACTTCGGTTTCGTAGCGCGTCTTGTTCGCTTTGAACCACGCGCGATCGTTGTGGTCCGCGAGCTCGCGCAGAAAGCGTAGCGTGCGCGGCTCGAAGCCGGTGAATGACGCCTGCGCGTCGCGTGGCATAGCTGTACCCGCTGTGACCGCGGCGCCGGCGCGCGGATCGCCCTGGCGCCGTCCCGCGGGCCCGGTCGCCCGTCCCGGGGCGATGGTAACCGAGCCCGACCCGCAGCGGCCACCGCCGAGCCGGCCGGACAAAAGAAAAGGGACCCGCAGGTCCCTTTTCCGCCGTCGTCGATCGGGATCGATCAGCGGTTGTAGATGTACATCGTCACTTCGAAACCATAGCGGATGTCGTCGTATGCAGGGGTTTCCCATTTCATCGTCATATCCTCCGTTGCAGGGATGGCCAGGCGTATTGGGCCTCGCAGCTATCCTCAAGCAGAAGCCATGCCACCCGCCGCAATCGCGGACCTTAGCCTGAAACTTACGTTCAATCAGATAGTTGAGTTGGTCGCTGGCCGCAGAGTCGCGACCCGGCCAGGCGCTGTCTGGTTGCAGTCAGCCAGGCTGTATGGTTGGTTGGAACCAGTCTAAAGGGACTGCCGCCCGCTCAGAAGGTGTAGGTCATGCTGACGGAGCCGAATTCATGATGGCGGTGCTGGCCGTCGAACTCCTCGCTGCGGAACACCTGGGCATACGAGAGCTTCACCGGTCCGAGCGTGACCGCGGCGCCGAACAGCAGGTCCGCGACCAGCGGTTTCTTGTCGACGCTGTGACTGCTGCTGAAGGTGTTGCCGTCGAGGAAGATGTCGCGACCGACGACGCGGCCGGTCAGCGCGACGAATCCGTGCGCGCTCAGCCCGCCCGGGCTGAAGCGTGGATCACGCGTCGTGGTGGGCGCGTTCGTTTCCCCGCCCGGGCGGATCTGCGAGGTGCCGAAGTCGCTCGGTAATTTCCAGCCGAGCCGCAGTTCGACGCCGGCGTTGCCGTAGGTGTAGACGTTGCCGACCGTCGCACCGAGGTGGCTGATGGCGTCCATGCCCAGGTGGGAGACGAACTTTTGCGAGAACGCACGCCACTTGCGCTCGTAGATGAGCGCGAGCCCGGGCTCGTTGTCGAGCTGGTTGCTCCAGCCGAGTGCCCGGTCGAAACCCCGTACGTCGTGTACCAGGTTCTGGGCCTGCTCCGCGAGTGATGCCGGGCCGACGATCCCGAGCTGTAGCTCGATGGTGTCGAGGCGGCGCTCGCTGCGGCTGTGAAACGCCGCACCGGCGTAGAGCCAGCCCGCGTACGGGCGATCATCGGGCAGCAGCGCAATGCTGCGCGTATCGTTCGGGGTGAACGTGAGCTGGCCGATGACAAAGCCGACGTTGCGCTGCAGGCCGGGGTCGTTGATGAATGGCAGCCACTCGATGAGTGGCAGGCTCCAGGCCGGCAGCCGGCCGCTGTCACGGTAGTCGGTGAGATCCGGCGACACCCAGCCGATCTGGATGCCGTTGGTGTACTGGGCGTCCGACTCGCCGAACAGGTCGTTCTCGAAGGCGACCGACACCGTCCAGGCCTTCTGCAGCTCGTCGTCTGTCGCTGGCGCCGCGGCGGCGGCGCCGGCTAACACGAGGGACAGGGCGGACAGGAAGGTGCGCATCGGCGGGACCAGGTTCGGCTACAGGCGGGCCGGGCCATCCTAAGGCCGGACCCGGCTGTGTTCAACGTGGACGCCGGTCGCGGTTGCCGCGCACGGTCGGATTGGTGGACCCTGTCACAGCGCGGGGCGCGTACCGGCGCCCGCCAGGGACGAACACGGAGGCCCCGACATGCCGGAATTTCGCACGATCATGGTTGCAATCGACTTCTCGGCGGCGGCGATGGCCGCGCTGCGCACCGCCGCCGATCTCGGCGCCCGCCTCGACGCGGTCCTGATCGTCGTGCACGTCGAACAGGTTCACGCCGCCAGTGTGTCGGACGCCTCCGCGGCGGATGCCGATGGCGCCGGCGCGGTCGCCAGCGACGGCCTCGAGCGCGCGTGCGAGCGGTTCGCGCGCGAAAACATCGGCACCGGGGTGCGCTTCGAGACCGCTGTTTGCCAGGGCGATGCGGCGTTCGAAATCGTCCGCGCGGCCGGCGAGGCGAAAGCCGATCTCCTCGTCATCGGCAGCCACGGGCGCACCGGTCTGCGTCACCTGATCATGGGCAGCGTGGCCGAGGAGGTGGTGCGTCGCGCGCCGCTGCCGGTGCTGGTGATCAAGCCGGCGTGAACGGTACCGTACTGGTGACGGGCGCCGGCCGTGGCCTGGGGCTCGGCTTCGTGCGCAGCTTCGACGCCGACGGCTGGCGGGTGTACGCCACGTGTCGCACTCCGGAAGCCGCCAGCGAGCTCGCGCGCCTCGCGGCCGCTTCGAACGGGCGTGTCAGCGTGCTGCCGCTGGACGTGACCAATGCAGCGCAGATCCGTGCGGTCGCCGCCATCGCCGGCGCCGAACCGCTCGACATCCTCGTCAACAGCGCGGGGACCTGGGGCCAGGAGCACAGCCGTTTCGGCACGACCGACAGCGAAGCCTGGCTGCAGGCATTCCGGGTCAACACCATTGCGCCGCTGAAGCTGATGGAAGCGCTGGTGGACGGGTTGGCGGCGAGTCGTCGCCGGCTGGTATTCAACGTCAGCAGCCGGATGGGCAGCATCGCCGACAACGACGCCGGCGGCGGCTACACCTACCGCTCTTCCAAGGCGGCGCTGAACGCGGTCGTCAGGAGCGCCGCCATTGATCTGGCCGGGCGCGGCATCGTGGTCGTGGCCGTGCATCCGGGCTGGGTGCGTACCGCCATGGGCGGACCGTCGGCATCCTTGTCGGTCAGCGACAGCGTCGCCCGCATGCGTGCGCTGATGGACCGGATCGGACCGGCCGACAGCGGCTGTTTCTTCCACTGCGACGGCTACGCGCTGCCGTGGTGAGCGGTCCGCATCCGACGTGTGGTTGAACGAAGGCGAGCGGCCGCAACCTAAATAAGGGAAGCCCGATAGTCCTTTGATACCAGTTAGTGCTATCAATGGGAGGCTATTTTCAACCGCAAGCGCGGTGGAACTGTCCGTCCATCCGGACTCGCCGACAGGACGCCCGACCGTGCGTGCGAACGAGCGGAAGCTACCGCGATGGGCGACGGTGTCGATATTGGCGGGACCGGCGCCGGCTCGACAGGTAGCGGCAGGGGTTCGACCATTGTCATCGCCGCGGCAACCGCCGCCGAGGTCGAGCTGCTGCGCCGGGCAGTTGCCGGCGTCGGCTACACCGTGTTCACGGCACGGGACGGCGCGGAAGCGCTCGCCATG
Source organism: Gammaproteobacteria bacterium (assembly GCA_020850735.1). GTDB lineage: Bacteria > Pseudomonadota > Gammaproteobacteria > JADZEE01 > JADZEE01 > JADZEE01. The sequence continues at coordinate 53,430 of JADZEE010000048.1, forward strand.
GCCCGGGCCGAGCACCCCGACGCGGTGGTGAGTGCCATCGACACGCCGGTGATGGACGGCTACAGCCTGTGTCACGCGATTCGACGCGACGCGGCTCTGAAAGACACTCCGGTGATGCTGCTCGCGACGCCGGCGCATCCCATCGACGTGATCCGCGGACTGGGTGCCGGCGCCGACGGCTACCTGATCAAACCCTACGAAGTCCCGGCTCTCCTGTCCGGCATCGAGTCGCTGCTCGCGCATCCGTCGGCGCCGCCGCCGGTGGAGCGCCGCAAGGTCAGGATCCAGTGGGCGGGCGAAACCCACGTCGTGGACGCGCACGGACCGCGCTTGCTGAATCAGTTGATCGCGACCTACGAAGCCGCCGTCCTGCAGAATCGCGAGCTGCTCGCGACCCAGCAGTCGCTGAACGAACTCAACGAGGGCCTGGAGCGCAAAGTGCTGGAGAGCACGGCCGCGCTGCGCAACAGCGAGACCCGGTTCCGTGCCTTGATCGAGTACGCTTCGGATATCGTCGCAGTGGTCGATACCAGGGGCGTGATCACCTACGTCAGCCCCTCGATCAAACGCATCGCCGGCTACGACGCGGACGAGCTGCCGGGCCGCGACTTCCAGGAATTCGCGCACCCGGACGATCGGAGTAAAACAGCCGCAGCGCTCGAGGCGACTCTCGCGGCTGCGGACGTGGTGCATACGGTCGAGTTTCGCTTCCGGCACCGGGACGGCCGCTGGCTGACGCTGGAAGCGGTTGCCAGGAACGCCGTCGCCGATCCGGTGGTTCAGGGGATCGTCGTCAATGCCCGCGACGTCACCGAACGCAAGTGCGCGGAAGCCGCGACGATCGCGTCTGAAACGAAGTTCCGGCGGCTGTTCGAGGCTGCACGCGACGGCATCCTGCTACTCGACGTTCGGGACGGACGGATAATCGACGTCAATCCTTTCATGATCGAGCTGCTCGGCTACACGCGCGAACAGTACTTGGGCAGGACGCTGTGGGAGATCGGCCCGTTCAAGGATGTCGCTGCATCGAAGGCGGCGTTCGCCGATCTGCAGGCGAACAGAAATGTCCGCTACGCGGACCTCCCGCTGCGCACCGCAGACGGGCGGAATGTCGCTGTGGAATTCGTCAGCAACGTTTACCGGGTGAACGGCGGCGAGGTGATTCAATGTAACATCCGCGACGTGAGCGAGCGCAAGCGGGCGATGGACGTGCTCCGCGACGCGAAGGATCTGCTGCAGGCGGTCGTGGACAATGTACCGGTTCGTATTTTCTGGAAGGATCGCGATTTGCGCTATCTGGGCTGCAACATTCAATTTGCGATTGATGCCGGGTATTCCCGCCCGGAGGAACTGATCGGTAAAACCGATTTCGACATGGGGTGGAAGGGGCAGGCCGAAGCGTACCGCGCCGACGACAAGGCGGTGATGGATTCCGGCAATCCCAAACTGAATTACGAAGAGCAGCAAACGACGCCTGACGGCATCGGGATCTGGCTGCGAACCTCCAAAGTGCCGTTACGTGACGAACGCAATCAGGTCGTCGGTATTCTGGGCGTGTACGAAGATATTACCGCACGCAAGACGATCGAACAGACCTTGCGACAACGGGACGCGGCCCTGCGCGAAATGGGCGCGGTGGCAAAGGTGGGCGGTTGGGCATTCGATGCGAAAACCGGCCAGGGCACATGGACGGAAGAGGTGGCGCGGATCCATGACGTGGATCCGGATGCACCGACCAGCCTTGAAACCGTAATGGCTCATTATAACGGCGAATCCCGGCAGAAGCTCGAAGCGGCCGTGCGGGCGGCGATCGAGGACGCAAGGCCCTACGATCTGGAATTGGAGCTGGTAACCGCCAAGGGCGAGCACAAATGGGTCAGAAGCATCGCCAGAGTCGTCAGGGAGGCGGGAGCGGTCGTCGGGATCACCGGATCGTTGCAGGAAGTCACCGATCAGGTACTGGCCAGACGGGAGCTCAAGCGGCTCAACTGGATGCTGCAGGCGCTCAGCCGCAGCAATTCGGCGATGATTCACGCCGACGACGAGGAGCAGATGTTTCGGCTCTGTTGCGAGGCGATCGCCAGCCCGGAGGGGTATACGCTCGCCTGGATCGGCGTCGCGCGGGACGACTCCGCGCAGTCGGTCGAAATCATCGCGGCCGCAGGCGACGACGTCGGTTACGTGCAGGGGTATGAGCTATCGTGGGCCGACACCTCGAACGGCCGAGGTCCCGCCGGAATTGCGATTCGAACCGGCGCGGTGCATGTCATCGATGATATCACTGAGAGCCCCGGCTACCGGCCGTGGCTGGGGCGCGCGACGGCACGCGGTTTGAGGAGCCTGGCTTGTGTGCCGATCCACCTCGAAGGCAAGGTGTTCGGTGTGCTCGCGGTCTACAGCCGTGAGCCGGCCGCCTTCGGCGGTGAGCAAGTGCGGCTTCTGGAGGAACTCGCGAGTGACATGGGCTACGGTATGCGCACGCTTCGTACGCAGTCCGCGTACGAATCGGGCATCCTGGAGAGCGCGCAGCAGGCGCTCAGGCTGCGCGCGACGATGGAGAGCGCAATCGAGGCGCTCGCCGCCATGGTCGAGCAGCGCGATCCCTACACCGCGGGTCACCAGCGCCGCGTCGCGGAGTTTGCCGTCGCAATCGGACGCGAGCTCGGGCTCGACGGGGAGCACCTCGAAGGGTTGCGCGTCGCCGGCACCATCCACGACATCGGCAAGATCTACGTGCCCGCCGAAATCCTCTCCCGCCCGGGGAAGCTCACCGCGCCCGAATTCGAAATCGTCAAGACCCACGCGCAAGTCGGCTACGACATCGTCAAGGGGGTGGATTTCCCGTGGCCCGTGGCGCTGGCAATCCTGCAGCATCATGAGAGGCTGGATGGTTCGGGCTACCCGCAGCATCTGCAGGGCACCGAGATCATTCTCGAGGCGCGTATCCTCGCGGTTGCGGACGTGATTGAAGCGATTGCCTCGCACCGCCCGTACCGCGCGGCAGTCGGGATCGATGCGGCGCTCGATCACGTCGCCACGGAGTCGGGACGACTCTACGACACCGAGGTCGCGGCGGCGTCCATACGATTGTTCAGGGAAGAGGGGTTTCAGCTGTCAAGTGTTCACGGTCCATAGCGGTGCGTGGCGCACGGTCGCGTGAGCGCTCGCGGCGCAAAAAAAGCCCCGCACGGAGCGGGGCGAAGGGGAGGTCAACGTGAGCGCGAGCCGGTGGGCGGTGCGCCTCAGTTCCAGGTCTGCAGCCGCGTCTTCCAGCGGCCGTCGCTCTGGCGCTCGAATACCGTGACGATGTTGCCGCCGATGAGCTCGGCGCCGCCGGCGGCCGGTCGCGTCGCCGACCACACGCCGGCGGCGTAGACCGTATCGCCCTCGCGGCGGATCTCGTACAGGTCGACGCCGTTGTGCTTCAGGCCGGACGCCGCGAGTGTGCGCAGATAGCGGCGAATGGACGCTGCGTCGGCGAGGGTCTCATCGGTCGGGGGCATCAGCACGGCGTCGGCGCTGTAGGTATCGACGAGGCCCTCGACGTCGCTCGCGTTGAGCGCCTCACGCCAGGCGGCCTGGTTGGCTTCGACGACCGCGCGGATGTCCTCCATCCCGTCCGCCGCAGGCACTTCGCCCGCCTGCGCGCCGCCGCTGAGCAGGCCCGCCGTCGCCGCGAACAGTGCGGCGCTGAGTAGTGTGTTTTTCATGCGTGCATCTCCTGAAAGTGCTGTGGGTTCGTCGGCGCGCCGCGGCCATCCGGGTGGGTCGCCAGGCGCGGCTGAAATCATGGGGTGCACTATATTTGCTCTATAATCGCACTGCAATATATGAAAATGAAACATATACTTGCATATTATGCAATTATAGTGGAGGTCGACGATGGACAAGTTCACCGCCATGACGGCTTTCGCCGAGGTTGCCCGGCGCGGCAATTTCGGCGCCGCCGCCGAGCATCTGGGCATGTCCCGCGCCATGGTGACCCGGCACGTGGCGGCCCTGGAGAACGCCCTCGGCGCACGCCTGCTGAACCGCACCACCCGTCGTCTCAGCCTCACGGGCGAGGGCCAGGCCTACCTCGAGCGCTGCCAGCTCATCCTCGCCGAGATCGAGGAGACCGAGCTGGCCGTCGGCCAGCTCAGCACCCGCCCGCGCGGCACGCTGCGGATCAGCGCGCCGATGTCCTTCGGCATGTTCCATCTCGCCCCGGCGATCGCCGCCTACCAGAACGTGTGGCCGGAAGTCGCCGTCGAGCTCGTGCTCAACGATCGTTACGCGGATCTCGCCGAGGACGGCGTGGACGTTGCGGTACGCGCCGGGCAGCTCGACGACACACGGCTCATCGCACGGCCGCTCGCCCGTGCCCGCCTGGTGCTTTGCGCCGCGCCGATCTACCTCGAGACCCGCGGCGTGCCGCGCCGGCCCGACGATCTCGGCGCACACAACTGCCTGCGCTACGTGTACCGTTCCTCGACCTGGGACATGAGCCGTGACGGCGAGAACTTCAGTGTCATCGTGCACGGCGATCTCGAATCCAACGTCGGTGACGCCTTGCGCGAGATCGCCATCGCCGGCCGCGGTATCGTCATGCTGCCGACCTACATGGTCGGCGAGGATCTGCGCACCGGCCGTCTGCGGCGCGTCCTCGCCGATTACGAATTGCCGGACGTGCCGATCTACGCCGTGTACCTGCACCGCCGGCACCTGTCGGCGAAAGTGCGCACTTTCGTCGATTTTCTGCTGGACCGCTTCACGCCGGCGCCGTCGTGGGAAGCGTGAAGGCCCGGTATACTGCGCGCATCGACACCCGCGCTGACAACCGTCTACCGGCTCCGGCACCGGCGGCCGCCGTTCGGGGCCGTCCCGCCGCGTTCCCGGCACCGTCCTCCAGGCGTACGAATTGACCCTGGCGACGCCACCGCCGCGCCGCGCCGTGCCGCGGCTGCTGCAAGGCCCGGTCGGCCCGATGCTGCGGGAACTGACCGTGCCGATGGTATTCGGGATCGTCTCGCTGCTCCTGTTCAATCTCGCCGACACGTTTTTCATCAGCCTGCTCGGCACGCGCGAGCTCGCCGCGCTGGGTTTCACCTTTCCGGTGACGATGTTCGTGACCTACCTCGGTATCGGCCTGGGTATCGGCACGTCGGCACTGGTGGCACGCGGTATCGGTGCCGGCGATCACGATCGCGCCGCGCGCATCGCCACCGACAGCCTGCTGCTCGCCACGCTGCTGGTGGTCGTGCTCGCGGTGCTCGGCTACGTGAGCATCGAGCCGTTGTTTCTCGCGCTCGGCGCGACCCCCGACCTCGTTCCCCTGATCGCCTCGTTCATGCACGTGTGGCTGCTCGGCGTGGTTTTCTTCGTCATGCCGATGGTCGTGGGCGCAGCGTTGCGCGCGACCGGCGACACGCGCACGCCCAGCCTCGTCATGCTCGGCTCGGCAGGCCTGAACGGTGTGCTCGATCCCCTGCTGATCTTCGGACTCGGACCGGTGCCCGGCTTCGGGCTGCAAGGTGCGGCGATCGCCTCTGCGCTGGCCTGGATCGGCGCGGCGTCGATCAGCCTGATCATGCTGCACCGGCGCGAGCACCTGCTCGAGTGGCGCTGGCCGGGTACGGCGGCGCTGTTCCAATCATGGCGCAGGCATCTGGCGATCAGCGGCCCCGCCGCGGCGGCGAACATGCTCACGCCGGTCGCCACCGGCATACTCACGGCCACGGTGGCGACCTACGGCGCCGAGGCCGTGGCCGCCTACGGCGTCGCCGGCCGCATCGAGGCGCTGGCGCTGATCGTCGTGCTCGCCATGTCCACGAGCCTGCCGCCGTTTCTCAGCCAGAACCACGGCGCCGGGCGCATCGATCGGGTGCGCGAGGCGGTGCGTATCGCACTGCGTTTCACCCTGGCCTGGGAACTCGGCGTGTACCTGCTCATCGTCGCCGCCGCGCCCTGGATCGCCGCGCTGTTCACCGATGCGCCACAAGTCGATCGCGTCCTGCGTACGATCCTGTACATTCTGCCCCTGAGCTACGGATTCCAGGGCATCGTGGTGCTCAGCAACTCCTCGTTCAACGCCCTGCACGCGCCGCGTCACGCGGTCGTGCTGAGCGTGCTGCGCTGGTTCGTGCTGTACGTGCCGTGTGCTCTCGCGGGGGCGGCCATGGCGGGGCTGACCGGGCTGTTCGCGGGCGCCATGGTGGGTAACCTGATTGCCGGCAGCCTGGCGGGTGTCTGGATCACGCGCCACTGCCGGCGCCTGGAGACACACTGAGCAGTCATCACGGCCGGCGGACGGCCAAGAGGGAGGACGGCGACATGGCACTGCGGCAGCGACTGTTACGGAAGAAACCGATCGAGGCGCCGCAGGAGACCAGCCTGCACCGCTGTCTAGGCGCACTGGACCTCGTGCTGCTCGGTATCGGCGCCATCATCGGCACGGGTATCTTCGTGCTCACCGGGATCGCGGCCGCCAACCAGGCCGGTCCGGCGCTGGTCCTGTCATTCGTGGTGGCCGGCGTCGCCTGCGGCGCGGCGGCGCTCGCCTACGCCGAGCTGGCGGCCAGCCTCGGTGGCTGCGGCAGCGCCTATGGCTACAGTTACACGGCGTTCGGCGAGATCTTCGCGTGGCTCATCGGCTGGATCCTGGTGCTGGAGTACGGCGTCGCCGTCGCCGCCGTGGCGACCGGCTGGTCGGGTTACTTCGGCAACGCCCTGCACGTGGTCGGGCTCACCCTGCCCGAGGCCCTGACCAGGCCCCCGGCCGCGGGTGGCATCGCCGACGTGCCCGCGCTCGGGATCGTGCTCACCCTGATGGCGCTGGTCGCTTACGGCGTGCGTGAAAGTGCGCGCGTCAACGCGGCCATGGTGTTCGTGAAGCTCGCCACCATCGCCGTGTTCATCGGCGTGGCGGCATTTCACGTCGAGCCGGCGAACTGGACGCCGTTCATGCCCTATGGCTGGATCCACGTCGACGCCGATGGTTCCAAGACGGGCATCCTGGCCGGCGCCTCGATCGTGTTTTTTGCCTACATCGGCTTCGACGCGGTGTCGACCGCGGCCGAGGAAGCGCGCGATCCGCAGCGTGATCTGCCGATCGGGATCATCGGCTCGCTGATCGTGTGCACGGTGCTGTATATCGTGGTGTCGGCGCTGCTCACCGGCATCGTGCCCTACACCAGGCTCGACGTGTCCTCGCCGGTGGCCTTCGCGTTGCACGAGATCGGTGTCGACTGGGCATCCGGGCTGGTCGCGGGCGGCGCCATCGCCGGCATCACCACCGTGATGCTGGTGCTTTACTACGGACTGACACGCATCGTGTTCGCCATGGCGCGCGACGGCCTGATGCCACCCGCGCTCGCGCGGGTCAATCCGCGTACCCGCACGCCCTTACGTGTCATCGTGCTGTGTGGCATCGTCATCGCGGCGCTCGCCGGTTTCGTGCCGCTGAACGAGCTGGCCGAGCTGGTGAATTTCGGCACGCTGTCCGCCTTCGTCATGGTCTGCGTCGGCGTCGTGGTCATGCGCCGCAACCATCCCGATCTGCCACGCCCGTTCCGTACGCCGCTGTATCCCCTCGTGCCGGTCGTCGGTGCGCTGTCGTGTGCGGCGCTGATGGTGTTTCTGCCGCAGGCGACCTGGTCGCGGTTCGCTTTGTGGCTGGGTGCCGGGCTGGCGTTCTACGCGCTGTATTCCTGCCGTCACAGCCGCCTGGCGGCGCCCTGACGGCGGCGCGCGGTCGTCAGCACCGCCGCCGCGGTGCGCGCATGGCAGGTGAGCCGCGGGCGCGGCAGGTTCAGCAGGCAGGACCCGAGCAGCCCGGTCCGGCGACGCCCGGGAACCCGTGCTCGGCGGTGCTCGCCGCCTTGAGCTGGGTCGGACCCTGGATGAGATCGGCGAGTATGTGCGCCGCCTCGGTCAGGACGACGTCGAATCTCGGATCCTTGGCGCGCTCCTTTTCCTCGTCCGCGAGCGTTTCCTCGTCCTCGTCGCTGAGGCTGCCGTCCGGCGGCAGCGGCGGCAACCCGAGCGCCGCCCGCAGGCGGTTTTCGCGCTCGGAGTGCTCGGCCTTGGCGCGTTCCTGCTCCGCGCGCCGCGTGCTCTCGACCAGACTCAAGGTCTTGCGCGCACGCACGTCCTTGAGATTCTGCGCCTCTTCGATCAGCACCTTGAAACCTTCGTCGTTGGCGATGCGCCGCTGGTGCAGTGACAGCGCGCCGGCGAGGGCGCCGAGATGCGATTTTGCCAGCACGAACCTGGCCGGTTTGACCTGATCCCAGGGCAGCGCGTTGTCGAGTGCGCGTTCGCCTTCGTCGTCCGCATAGCTCGCAGTGGGAAAGATGACGTCCGGCACGACGCCGCGATGCTGCGTGCTCGCACCGGCGATGCGGAAGAACTGGGCGATGGTCGCCTTGAGCTGGCCGAGGCCGTCCTCCGAGAGCCGATCCAGGCGGTTGAGATCGACCAGATTCTGCACCGTGCCCTTGCCGAATGTGGGCTCGCCGATGATGATGCCGCGCTTGTAGTCCTGGATGGCGCCGGCAAAGATCTCCGACGCCGACGCGCTGTTGCGATCCACCAGCACCGCGAGCGGTCCGCCGTATTCGACCGAGGGATCGGTATCACGTTCGACCTGGATGCGGCCGTCCGCGCTGCGGACCTGGACCACCGGCCCGGTTTCGATGAACAGGCCCGTGAGCTCGGTCGCCTCCGTCAGCGAGCCGCCGCCGTTGCTGCGCAGGTCGATGACGATACCGTCCACGCCATCGTTTTTCAGATCGACCAGGAGCTTGCGGACATCCCGTGTCGTGCTGCGGTAGTCCTTGTCGCCGGCCGCGCGCGCCTCGAAGTCGAGGTAGAACGTCGGCAGCTCGATGACGCCCAGGTGCACTTTCGACGGGCCGATCTGCACGTCGATCGTCTTTTTCTGCGCGGCCTGTTCTTCCAGCTCGATCTTGTTGCGGGTGATGGCGACGACCTTGGTCGGGCCTTCCGGGCCGCTGCTCTTGGGCAGCACCTGCAGGCGCACGGTCGTGCCCTTCGGTCCGCGGATGAGATCCACCACGTCGTCCAGGCGCCAGCCGACGACGTCGGCGATTTCGCCGCTGTCGCCCTGGCCGACTCCGACGATGCGATCATCGGCGTGCAACCTGCCGCTCTTGTCCGCCGGGCCCCCGGGGACTACCTGGCGCACCAGCGTATATTCCTCCTCGCCCTGCAGCACCGCGCCTATGCCTTCGAGCGACAGGCTCATGCGGATGCGGAAGTTTTCCGAGGTGCGCGGCGAGAAGTACGCGGTGTGCGGCTCGATGGACGTGGTGTAGGCGTTGATGAAGACCTGGAAAACGTCCTCCGCGTTCAATTGCAGCGTGCGCCGTTCGAGACCGTCGTAGCGCGTCGCCAGGGTCTTGTGGATCTCCTGCGGATCCTTGCCGGCAATCCGCAGGCTGAGCACGTCGTTCTTCACCCGCTTGCGCCACAGTTCGTCCAGTTCCGCGCGATCCTTCGGCCACGGCGCTTTGCTGCGGTCGAGCTCGATGCTCTCGTCAACGTTGAAATCGAACGGCCGGTCGAGCAGCGACTTCACGTAGGCGACCCGTTCGCTGACGTGGTCGCGATAGGTCTTGAAGATTTCGAACACCGGCATCAGCTCGGCCGAACGCAGGTAGTCGTCGAAACTGTCCTTCTGCGCGGACCAGGCTTCGAGGTCGGCGGCGGTGAAGAAGCTGCGCGTCGGGTCGAGGGCTTCGAGATAGCGTTCGAAGACCTGTTCGGACAGGCTGTCGTCCAGGCCGGCCTTCTTGTAGTGGTAGTTGGCGATGAAGTGGGCGATGAGCTTGGTCGCGCGCTCCTGGGCGTCCGTGGGCACCAGTTCGCCGGCGGGAATGGTGGCGACGACGGCGCCGCCGGTGCCGCACGCGAGCAGCGTTGCGGCCAGCACGACGAGGCGGCAGCCGGCACGAAAGTTCTGTATGCGTATCATGGCAGGGGAATTCGACCGTTCCGACGGGGTTGGGTTCGCCGCTCGCCGCGATTCTAGCGCAACTGATCTCGTGGTGCGTAGTCGCGACAGTTGCAGATTGCGTGCCACGCACGGTAGCGTTCACGCACGCGAACCGATCGCAGCGACGATGCGCAGCCTCGAAGAATGGTTCACCGAATACGCCGTCAGCCACCGCCACCCGGTGAACGAACGGCTGCACCAGGTCTGCGTGCCGCTCATCGCGGTGAGCCTGCTGGCGCTGCTGTGGCCGATCCCGCTGCCGGCGGCCCTCGCCGGGACGGCCGCGGCCGCGAACTGGGCGAGCCTGGTTGCGGCGGTGGCGCTGGCCTATTACGCCCTGCTGTCGCCGGCGCTCGCCCTCGGCATGCTGGCCTGCGCCTTGCCGGTGCTTGCGCTCATTGCCGCCGCGGCCGGCACGGGTTTGCCGCTCGGCGCCGTCGCCGCCACGGTATTCGTCCTGGCGTGGCTCGGGCAGTTGGCCGGTCATCGGGTGGAAGGCCGGCGGCCGGCATTTTTTCGCGACCTGCAGTTCCTGCTGATCGGCCCGTTATGGGTACTGGCCGCCCTCTACCGGCGGCTCGGGCTGAGCTACTGAGGACGGCGGGCGCAGGCCCGGTACAGGGAGCATGAACACCTCGACCGATGCGATGTACGTCGACACCGCCGCCGCGCTGGCCGCGCTGGCCGCGCGCCTGCGCGGCGCCGAGTGGATTGCGTTCGACACCGAATTCATCCGTGACGAAACCTACTATCCGGAGCTGTGTCTGCTGCAGGTGGCGACCCCGGCGGTGTGTGCGTGCGTCGACGTGATTGCCCTGCCCGCGCTCGGAGCGATCGGCGAGTTGCTCCTCGACCCGCGGGTGCTCAAGGTCCTGCACGCCGGCCGGCAGGATCTCGAGGTACTGCTGCAGCGGCTCGGGGCAGTGCCGGCGCCCGTGTTCGACACCCAGATCGCGGCGCCGCTGCTCGGTTACCCGGAACAGGTGAGCTACGCCGATCTCGTCCGGCGCGTGCTGGGAGCCCACGTCGACAAGGGCCAGAGCCGGGCGGACTGGCGGCGGCGCCCCCTGACCCCGGCACAGATCCGTTACGCCGAGGATGACGTGCGCCACCTGGCCGCGCTGTATCCGCGGATCCGCGCCGAGCTGGTCGCGCGCGGACGCGATACCTGGCTGGAGGCGGAGCTCGCCGCACTCGCGGATCCGGCGTTGTATGCCACCGCACCCGAGGATGCCTGGGAACGGGTCAAGGGTGCGCGCAACCTGCGCGGGGCCGAGCTGGCGGCGCTCGTCGGGCTCGCCGCCTGGCGCGAGCGTACCGCCATGGCGGAGAACCGCCCGCGCGGTTGGATCCTCAGAGACGACACGCTCGTGGACCTCGCCCGGCAGCGGCCCACGACCGCGGCGGAGATCGCGCGCCTGCGCTCGGTCCCCGAACGGGTCGCACGCCGGCATGGCGAGGCGCTGGCCGCGCTGATCGCCCAGGCCGCCGGCACCCGACCGCCGCCGAGCGCCGAGCGGGCAGTCCCGGTGCGCCTCGATGCCGGTGGCGAAGCGCTGGTGGACGTGCTGATGGCCGCGGTGCGGCTGCGGGCCGCGAGCGCCGAGCTGCACCCGTCCGTGCTGGCCAGCCGCGGGCAGCTCGAGGCCCTGGTCGCCGATCCGGACGGCCGGCACCCGCTGTTGCGGGGCTGGCGGCGCGAGTTGGTCGGCCGTGAGCTGGCGGCGATCGTCGCCGGCACGGCGAGTGTGCGTTACGGGCACGGACGATTCGAGATCGACGTGCATGGCGACTGAAGCGGGGGCCGCGCGGTCCGCCCGCGCCATCACCCTCGTCGCGCTGCTCCTCGCGGTGTCCGGCTGCGAGCGCTCGCCGCCCGCGGGCACGGATGGCGGTGTGGCGTGCGACGTCGACAACGGCGGGCTCGAGCTGCCGGCCGGATTCTGCGCACTCGTGGTCACCGATCACCTCGCCGGGGCGCGTCACCTGGTGGTGAGCGAGGACGGTGATGTCTACGTGAGCCTGCGTATCCCCCGGCTCGACTTCGGCGGCATCGCCGCCTTGCGCGACAGCGATCACGACGGCCGCGCCGACCTCGTCGAGCAGTTCGGCAAGGAGGGCGGTGTGGGCATCGCGCTGCACGGCGGCTACCTGTACTTCGGTGCCGACGCCCGCATCCTGCGCTACCGCCGCGAGCCCGGCGAGCTCGTTCCCGCCGCCGCACCGGAGGTCGTCGTCGATGGCTTCCCGGCGGGCGAATACCACAGCGCGCGTACCTTCGCGTTCACGCCCGATGGCGGCCTGCTGGTCAACGTCGGTGCACCCTCGAACGCCTGTCAGATCGAGGACCGGGTGCCGGGTTCCGCGGGTCGCGCGCCCTGTCCCGAGCTGCGCACCGCGGCCGGGATCTGGCGCTACGCGGCCGACGCGCTCGGTCAACACCACCCCGGTGACGGGCAGCGCCATGCCAGCGGTATTCGCCACGTGCTCGCGGTGGACCGGTCGCCGGCGGACGGTGAGCTGTACGTGATCCAGCACGGTCGCGACGAGCTGCACCAGAACTGGCCGGCGTCGTATGACGCGCGGCAAGGGCAGCAGTTACCGGCGGAGGAGATGCTGCGGGTGCGCGCGGGCGACGATTTCGGCTGGCCGTACTGCTATTTCGACGGCCGCGTCCAGCGGCGTGTGCTGGCGCCGGAATACGGCGGCGACGGCGTGACGCAGGGGCGTTGCGACAGCTATCCGTCGCCGGTCGCGGCGTTGCCGGCCCACGCCGGTCCCAACGCCATGGTGTTCTACCGCGGCGACCAGTTCCCGGCCCGCTACCGCGACGGCGCGTTCGTGGCCCTGCACGGCACCTACCTGCGCGCGGACGGGAGCCGCGCCGGCAGCCAGGTGGCTTTCATTCCGATGCCGGCGGGCGGCGGCGCGGGCGCCTGGGAGGTATTCGCGCAGCTTGCCGCGGGCGACGCGCCGGGCGCGGGCCCCGCATACCGGCCGACGGGGCTCGCGCTCGGCCCGGATGGTTCGCTGTACGTGGCCGACTCGGAATCCGGACGCGTGTGGCGCATCGTGTACCCGAGCGGGCCCTGAATCCCGTTCTGGCGTGCGCCGCCTACCGCTCCGCACCCGGCTGCAGGTATTCCGGGAAGTCGCGCTCGAAATTCGGGAAATACATCTTGATCACATTGAGGTCGAAGCTGGGCAGGATCTCGCTCGGTTGCTCGCGCTCGAGCAGAAACCGGAACGCCGCGCGCACGCACTCCTGAGGCTCGGTGCCGCCGCCGGTGAGACGCTGCCAGGTGGCGCTGGTGAGCGTGACGCGGTGCTGGGTCTGCACGCCGCGGTCCTCGACAGTGACGCCGAATACCATCGGCTCGGCGTCCGAGGTCTGTTCGACGTGGATATTGACTTGACCGCGGTAAATCATGGCTCCGGCCGCTGTGGCGCGCACACAGGATAACCGCTTTGCCGGCGCTCCGACAGGCGCGCGCGGCCGCGCGCTCTATTCGATGCCGAGCAGCTCGATGTCAAACACGAGCGTCTCGTTCGGACCGATCGCCGCACCCGCCCCGCGGGCCCCGTAGGCGAGTGACGCCGGCACGAACACCTGCCATTTCGAGCCGACCGGCATGAGCTGCAGCGCTTCCTGCCAGCCTTTGATCACGCTATTCAGCGGCAGCACGGCGGCTTCTTTGCGCCGGTGGGAGCTGTCGAATTCGCGCCCGTCGAGCAGCGTGCCGGTGTAATGCACCTTGACGGTGTCGGTCGCCTTCGGACGCGGCCCGGTGCCTTCGCGCAGCACCTTGTACTGCAAGCCGCTCTCGAGGGCCTTGACTGCCGGATCTTCCTTGTTTTTCGCCAGATACGCCCGCCCGGTTTCGAGGTTCTGCCTGGCCATCTCGCGCAGATTGTCGGTGGCTTTGGCCTGCTGGCGCTCGAGGACCGCCTCCATTTCCGCGGCGCTGATGCGGGGCGTGCGACCGGCGGCGGCATCGCCGACGGCGAGACTGAAGGCGTCGGGATCGATGCTGACGCCCTGGCGCAGCATGCTCTGCACGATCTGCAGACCGACCGCGTAACTGAATTTCTGTTGATCCGTTTCCAGCCCGCTCTCGGCAGCCAGCACGGGCAGCGCTGCCACGGTTACCAGGGTCATGAGGAGACGCTTCATCCCGGGGATCCTTTCGTCATAATCGGGGACGGCCGGGGCCGGACGACCCCGGATCAGGTCTAATACGGGTAGTTCCCGTCGCGGGCAGCTTGGTACCATGGACGCTGGCGCCGCCGACGACGTGGCAATGATCCCACAACCGCCTGCCCAGTCCAAGCGAGTCCGGGTGTGTACCGGCTCATTGCAGCCGACCGCGCCGCCCGCCGGTGGTGCCTCTTGGCCGGGGGCAGGTCGGTACGCACGGCAATGCAATTACTGAAGAACCTCTCCATCCGGCGCAAGCTCATCATCTTCTCGATGGGCGTCACGTCCACCGCCTTGCTCATCGTCACGGTCGCGGGCCTTTATCGCGACGCGCTGCAGGCACGTCAGGTCGTGGGCGAGCGCCTCGAGCAGCAGGCGAACGTGCTCGCCGCCAGCGTCACCGCACCACTGCTGCTCGGTGACCGCAAGGCGTTACAGGACGCGCTGCTGTCGCTCGGCTCGGACCAGGGGATCGTGCGGGCCCGCGTGCTGGACGACGCCGGCCAGATCCTGGCCGAATACCTGCGCCCGGGGAGCGAGCTGCCGGCAGCCGAGGCCAGTGTCCGCCACGTTCGTGAGGTCACGCTGGCCTCACGCAGGCTCGGTGAGGTCGAGATCGTGGCCCAGCCCACCGCGGTCGCGCTGTGGTTCGCGGAGCTCAACCGGCTGAGCCTGGTGACCCTGGCCATCGCCATCGTCATCGCCTACGCGCTGTCCGTGCAGCTCGAACGCATCATCTCGCGTCCGCTCGTGCATCTGGCCGCGATCGCCCGGCGGGTGACCTACGAGCGCGACTACACCCTGCGGGCGAGCTACGAATCCGCGGACGAGTTCGGCCATCTGACGGCAGCGTTCAACCGCATGCTCGATCAGATCCAGCAACGGGACGAGCTGCTCGAGGACGAGGTCCGCGAGCGTACCGAGGATCTCGTGCGTGTGAATGAGCGGCTCAAGCACCAGGCCTATCATGACGCGCTGACCAAACTGCCGAACCGGGCGCTGTTCGATGATCGACTCACGCTGGCCCTGGCACAGGCAGAACGCGAACGGACGAAGGTGGCGGTGCTGTTTCTCGATCTCGACAATTTCAAGACCATCAACGACACGCTCGGGCACGACTACGGCGACGAAATGTTGCGCCACGTCGCCCAGCGGTTGCGTGGCGCCGTGCGTCGCAACGACACGGTCGCGCGCCTCGGCGGCGACGAGTTCACCGTCATCGTCACCAAGATGGACGACGCCGACGCGGCGGCCGTGGTCGCGCGCTCGATTCTCGAGGTGCTGCGCGAACCCATCCACGTCAACGATCAGAACCTGCACGTTACGGTGAGTATCGGCATCAGCATCTATCCCGATCACGGCGAGACCGTCACCACGCTCAAGCGCAACGCCGATACCGCCATGTATCAGGCCAAAGAGCGCGGCAGGGACAACTTTCAGTTCTACTCCGATGAGCTCGACACGGTCGTCGGCCAGCGCCTGATGCTGCTGACCGAGCTCGAGCGCGCCATCGACCGCGGCGATCTGCAGGTCTATTACCAGCCGCTGGCGGACGCGTCCACGGGCCGCATCGCCGGCGTCGAGGCGCTGGCACGCTGGCGACACCCTACCCGCGGGCTGATGAGCGCGGCGCAGTTCATTCCGTTTGCGGAGGAAGCCGGGCTGATCAGCCGTGTCGACGAATGGATGATCGCCGCCGTGATGCGCCAGTGCGCGGAATGGAACGCACGGGGTCACCGCCCGCCGCTGACGTCCTGCAACGTCGCGATCGCGACGCTGCGCGAAGCGGGATTCGGTGATCTGATGCGCAAGCTCGCACGCACGCACGGCGTCACTCCGGCGTGGATCGCAATCGAGATCAGCGAACGCGCACTGATGCACGCCACCGAGGACGATCTCGACGTGTTGCGTGACATACGCGGGCTCGGTTTTCGACTCATCATCGACGATTTCGGTTCCGGCTACTCGGCGTTCAGCTACCTGCCGCAGTGCCCGGTGGATCAGGTGAAGATCGACCGCTCTTTCGTCCGTAACGTGGCCCGTGACCGTTACGGTGCGGCGGCGGTGCGCGCCATCGTGGCCATGGCGCGCAGCCTGGAGCTGGTCATCGCGGCCAAAGGTGTGGCGGAACGCGCGCAGCAGAGCGCGCTGCAGCTCGTCGGCCTGACCCTCGTGCAGGGGTACTTCAGCGGCGAGCCCGTGCCCGCCGCACAGGTGCCGGAGCTGATGGACATGCGTGGTCCGTGGCTGGCCGATACCGCCGCGGATCCGGAACGCCCCCGCGCGAACGATGAGTGAACGTGACGGCGGCGCGGGCGGGCACGACGATCGCGAGCGCGTCGCCGGCAACGGTCTGCTCGATCGGCGCCTGTTCCTGAAAGCCGGCGGACTGTCGGGCGCGCTGCTGCTGGCCGGGCGCGCCGGCGCCGGTGACGAACCGACGCTGCTCGAGCTCGCCCGCCCGGCGTGGATGCGTACGCCCGGCCGCACGTTCAGCAATTATGGCCAGCCGGCGGCGCACGAGCGCGGCGTCATCCGCTGGATTTCCGCCAACGCCGGCATCGACAGCAACGGCGTGTCCTGGTGCCCGCTGCACGATCTCGAGGGTACGATCGTCCCGAACGGACTGCATTTCGAACGCCATCACAACGGCGTGCCCGCCATCGATCCGGCGCGTCACCGCCTGCTGATCCACGGCCTCGTCGCGCGGCCACTGTGGTTCACCATGGAAGATCTGGCCCGCTACCCGATGGTCTCGCGTACCTGCTTCGTCGAATGCGGGGGCAACTCTAATGCCGGCTGGCGGCAACGGCCGATCCAGACTGCGGCGGGTTATTTCCACGGCCTGGTGTCCTGCAGCGAGTGGACGGGTGTGCCGCTCGCGCTGCTGCTCGACGAGGCAGGCCTCACGCGCGACGCGCAGTGGCTGATTGCCGAAGGTGCCGATGCGTTCGCCATGGACGTCAGCATCCCGGTCGAGAAGGCGCGCGAGGACGCGATCCTCGCGCTGTACCAGAACGGCGAACGGGTGCGGCCGGAAAACGGATACCCGCTGCGCCTGATCGTGCCCGGCTGGGAGGGGGTGCTGAACGTGAAGTGGCTGCGCCGGCTCGAGGCGAGCGCCGAACCGGTGATGGCGCGCAACGAGACCAGCCGCTACACCGAGTTGCTGCCTTCGGGCAAGGCGCGCATGTTCACCTTCGTCATGGACGCGAAGTCGCTCATCACCTCGCCCTCGGCCGGGATGCAGATGCGTGGCCCGGGCCTGTACGAGGTCAAGGGACTGGCCTGGAGCGGACACGGACGGATCCGCGCGGTCGACGTGTCCGCCGATGGCGGCCGGACCTGGGCTCCGGCCGCGTTGCAGGAGCCGGTGCTACCGGCCTGCTTTACCCGTTTCCGCATCCCCTGGCACTGGGATGGCTCAGCCGCGGTGCTCAAGAGCCGCGCCACCGACCAGACCGGCAATGTACAGCCGGAGCGTGACGCGCTCGTCGCCGAGCGCGGCCGGCACGGTTACTTTCATTACAACGCCATCGTCGCCTGGCAAGTCGGTGCCGACGGACGGATCCATCATGTCTACGCCTGAGGCGAGATGCGCGCAGCTGGCCGCGCTGGCCACGATCGCAGTGGCCACGATCGCGACGGTCAGCGCGGGGGCCGAGACGCCCCGGCTGGGTCACCACGCCGATACGGCGGCCATCGCGGCCTGGGCCCGTGAAGTGTGGCCCGACGGTCGCGGACTGCCACCGGGCGGCGGCACTGCCGCCGCCGGTGCGCCCCTGTTCGCCGATCAGTGCGCGAGCTGTCACGGCCCGGACGGCATCGGTGGCACCGCTGACGAGCTCGCCGGCGGGCAAATGCCGTTGACCAGCGACACGCCCGACAAGAACGTCGGTACGTACTGGCCCTACGCGACGACCCTGTTCGACTTCATCCGCCGCGCCATGCCGATGACCGCGCCGGGCTCGCTGCGCGACGACGAGGTGTACGCCCTGAGCGCCTACCTGCTGTGGCGCAACGACATCATCGGTGAGCACGACGAGATGAATGCGCACACGCTGCCCGCAGTGGTGATGCCCAACCGCAATGGTTTCATCCGCGTCTGGCCCTGAACCGCAATACCCGCAAAAACCGGGGTCAGAGTCGCATTTCGGCTAAACCGGGGTCAGAGTCGGATTTCTGAGGCGTACGCTCGGGCATGTAAGCGACAGCGGAACAGAAATTCGAGTCTGACCCCGATTGAAGCGACGCGGTAAGGGAAATTCGACTCTGACCCCGGTTTTCGGGTTTCATAACGCGCCAGCGTCGCGCAGGAGCTGGTACGCGCGTTCGGCGAGCACGCGATAGCCGGCCGCATTGGGGTGTACCGGGTCCGCTTTCAAACCGGCGTTGCCGAGAATGTGGGCGAGGGACTCGCCGTCGAAAGGCACATGTTCGGTGTCGGCTATCTGGGCGTACATCTGCGCGGTGCTGAGGAAGATCCCCGGCCGTGGTACGCCGATGAGCACGACCGCGATGCCGCGTTCCCGGGCCATCGCGATCATCGCGCGCAGATTCGCCGCCGTCTGGGCGGTAGCGAGCTTGCGCAACATGTCGTTGCCGCCGTGGCAAAGTATGAGCAGCTGCGGTCGCACCCTGTCGAGCAAGGCCGCGAGGCGTGAGCGGCCATCGGCCGAGATCTCGCCGGGCACGCCGGCATTGACGACCTCCCGACCGCTCAGCGTCTGCAGCACCGACGGGTAATCCTCGCCGGCGTTTGCGCCCGTACCGCGGGTGAGACTGTCGCCGAAGGCGAGGATGCGCGCGCCGGGCTCGAGCTTTGCCAGGCGCGGAACGTCGTCCGAGCACGAGACGAGCGCAAGCAGCGCGACGGCGATAACAGGCGCGGCGACGCGGTAAACGGTATGGCGGCAGGGTTGGAACGTCATGCTTTGCCTCGGTTCATCGGTGCTCGGGGACATCGACGTTGCGATGGCCGACGGGCCAGTGCACCGGCGTACGGATCATGGCGTCGGGCCCGGCCGCGCCTGCAGGCTGATCGTGGGGTAGAAACTGCCCTCGAGCTCGCGCGTCCACCAGGCGCCGGTCGTGCGGCGTTCGTCGGGCGTGCTGAAGTGATACAGGTAGAACGAAGCGCGGATATAACGCGGCGGCTTGTCGGGGAAGGGATTGTGCGCCAGCAATGCCAGTACCTGCGGCGTGCCGCTCAGCAGATGCACCAGCAGGCGTTCGAACCAGGGGCTGCGGCTCTCGTCGGCGAGCGCGGCGAACCACATCTGCCAATCGAGCCGCGGCTGGTGCGGCACGTTCCAGCGCGGCATGCGCATGACGTCGCCGGGCTTGTACGGGAATCCGTAGGCCCGCCACGTGCGACGGTCGTCGGACCCTTCGATGATGATCTCGTGGCGCTCGGTGGTCATGATCGCGAACACGCCGTACACGCTGCTCAAGTGCAGCGGCTCCATCCAGCCGGTCAGTGATCCCAGCCAGGCGGGTGCGCGCGCGCCGCTGACGGCCTCGCCGAACCGACCCGCGCTCGCGGGCAGCACGAGCAGCGCCAGCGCGAGCACCGCGCCCCGGCGTGCGGTACCGGCCGTGCCCGCGCCGCGGTCGGACCGGGCAGTGAATGCCCGCGGCTCGAGTCGCGCGAACGCCCGATCGTCGAACAGGAACAGGCACAGCAGCATCGTCAGCAGGTTGAAGAAGTTGTAGTTGCCGGTGAGCAGGATGAGCAGTTCGATGAGCAACGTTCCCGTTGCGGCGACGAGCCGCGGGCGCCGTGGCAGGAACATGAAAAACGGCAGCACGAGCTCGATGGCGAACGTCGCCGCGACACCGGCGCGCAGCACGGCGTCCGGGAGGTGGTGCGCGTACCAGGCGAGGACCGTGGGCAATGGCTGGGTTTCGAAATGATATTCGAGCGCCGTGAAGGAGCGCCAGGTCGGATCGCCGCTCATCAGCTTGACCCATCCCGACAGGAACATGAAACGAAACAGCAGCCAGCGGAACAGACCCACCAGCAGTGCCGAGCCCGGCCCCGGCAGCCAGATGGCGAGAAAGCCGGCCTCGAGCAGCAGCAGATCCCACTGGAAGGTCATGAACGTCTGGCCGGCGTAGAACAGCGACAGGTACAGCGCCCACAGCAGCACGAGCGCGATGCGCTGACCGACGCCGAGAGTGAGCAGCACCGCGAGCGCCGCGCCGGCACCACAGGCGAGCCGCAGCGCGAGATCGTCGGCGCGCAGCCAGAACACGGTGGGCACGTGCCACCATGCGGACGCGCTCGATCCGAAATACGCGCGCGCCGCATCGAGGAAATCGATCAGTGGCACGATACCGTGCGTTCCGACCAGCCCCGTCGCCTGGATGGCGAAAGACGCGAACGCGGCGAGATAGATGGCGCCGAGGCCGCGCAGGAACAGCCAGCTGACGAACACGTGGTGGGCGGGATGGTGCTCTGCGCCCCACAACCAGCGCGCGACGCGCGCGGCGCCGATGCGGTGAGCGGCGACGAACGCATAGGCTGTTTCGCTCAGGCGCGCACAGACCGGCACGTGCCGGTAACACCACAGCGCCAGTCCGTGACCGGGGACGGTGGCGACGACGCGAAACGCCGCCTCGGCGCCACGGCTGACGCGACCGCCCGGCTCGAACAGGTGGATGGCGCGCGCGAACTCGGCGGGGCCGACGGTCGCGAAATCGATGTCGGCCTGCTGATACGCGAGGTAGCGTACACGCTCGCCCGTGAGGTGTTCCCAGTAGCGTACCCAGTAGCGACAGAAGCCGCACTCGCCGTCGAAGACGAGCACGGGGCGATCAGCCGCGCCGGTGACGCTCACACGAGGAGACGAAATTCGCCCGTGTCGGCGTCCAGCGTCGTGAGCTCACCGGCTGCGATGCCGAAATGCCAGCCGTGCAGGCGTACACGGCCGTCGTCGATGCGTTCCCTGATCCAGGGGAAGCTGCGCAGGTTGTCGAGCGAGAGCTTGACCACCTCGTATTCGAGCAGGAGCTGGCGATCGGCGTCCGCAGGCGCATTTTCGATCACGCGTTCGCGGGCATCCGCGGCGAGCGCCATCCAGGTACCGACGAAATCCACCGTCGAGGCGTGCGCATGTTCGCCGCGCAGCAACGCATTGACGCCGCCGCACTGGGCGTGGCCGAGGACGATGATGTCGCCAATGCCGAGCCCCATCACCCCGAATTCGAGCGCGGCGCTGGTGCCGTGGTGCTTGCCGTCGGGGGTGAACGGCGGAACGACGTTGGCGACGTTGCGGATAACGAACAGCTCGCCGGGCCCGGAGTCCGTGATCATGGCCGGGTCAACACGGCTGTCGCAGCAGGTGACGATGAGCGCGCGCGGCGACTGGCCATCGGCTGCGAGACGCTCGTAGAGCTCGCGCGCCGCGCGAAAGTTCGTGGCTCGAAAGCGGCGGTAGCCGTCCAGCAGTCGTTCGATGTTCAAAGGATCTTTCCGTCCGTCGTTGCAGGAGTTGCGGGAGCGGGCGCAGCGCGCACGTCCGCCCGGGCCACCGGGGCGTCAGCGCCGCTCTTCGCGCCGCGCCGCGCCGCGCCGCGCCTTTATAACGTCTGGGCGCCCGCCTGTCACACCCGGCCCGCATTCGGTTCACGGTGCCGCAGCCGCGACCTCGACCCGGTGGCGGCCGGCCCGCTTGGCCCGATACAAGGCCGCGTCGGCCAGCTCCACGAGGTGTTCGCTGGATGACTCCCGCCGCGGCACGAGCGCGGCGACCCCGACGCTGGCGGTGATGACCGGCGCGCATTGCGAGCCCGGGTGGGCGATGGCCAGCGCGGCAATGCGCCGGCGGATCATCTCCGCGACCAGCACGGCGTCACCGATCTTCGTCCCGGGCAACAACAGGACAAACTCCTCGCCGCCGTAGCGCGCAGCGAGATCGCCCGGTCGCCGGGCATGCTCGGCGATCACGCCGGCAACCGCTTGCAGACAGGCATCACCGGCCTGGTGCCCGTGCATGTCGTTGTAGTCCTTGAAGAAGTCGATGTCGATCATGGCCAGTGCCAGGATCGAGCTCTGGCGTAATCCGCGGCTCCACTCGGCGCCGATGGCGCTGTCGAACTGGCGCCGGTTGGCGATGCCGGTGAGCCCGTCCAGGGTGGAAAGCTTCTCGGCCCGATCGCGTGCCGCCCGGATCTCCTGCGTCGTGCGCCGGTGACGGTCCAGATCGGCGGCGAGGCGCCGATTCAAGTCCGTGATCCGACGGCGCTCGTCCTCGAGGCGGCTGAGCAGGGCGGCTGCCTCGGTGGCCAGCGCACGCTCGCGTTCGAGCGTGCGGTTCAGGTGCACGCAGGCGACGATGCTGTACGACAGGAACAGGGCAATGGCAATACCCAGGTCCGGCCCGAGGGACTCGTGGCGGCCCGACATAGCCGTGATGGTCACCGGCAGCAATGACGGCAGCATGAAGGCGAGCGTCAGCTCGATCGATGCGGTGAAAGCCAGGACCGAGCCCGCGACCATGCCGCCTGTGCACAGCACGGCGAGCGTCACATGGGCCGGCGATCCGGGCGGCGGGAACACCAGTGGCACGGCCCCCCAGGCGACGCCGGAAAGGAACGTGGTGACGAGAAAAATCAGGGCACCGGCCACGGAGATGTCCGCAGCACCGCGCCGGTGACGTTCGACCAGGGCCAGGCGCACGCCGATCAGCGCCAGACAGGCGAAGAGCCACGGCAAGATGACGGCCGGTGGCGTGACGGGATGGAACAGCGCCGCAACCGCCACGGTGGCGGCAGCCGATGTCAGCAACGCGGAGCGTGCCTGTCCGAAGACGAAGGGCATCTGCCACAACAGCCGCGATTCGAAGCCGCGCGTCCCCGGCGAGGGCGCGTTCATGCGCTCAGCCGCTGCGTTCGGCGTTGTAGCGGACCACCCGTTCGCCACGGCGCGCCTGCATGCGGCGGGCCGCGCCGGTCGGGATCCGGACGCGCTCGCCGGCAGTGGCTGCGCGGGTTTCGCCCGGCCGATCAGTTCGAAACGCGTCGGCGGTCACCGCGCCCGACTCGTCGATCGCACCGGCATGTTCGCCGCACACCGCCCCGGACTGACGTAAGGGTTGACCGTGCCGCCGCCGCATCAAGGCATCTGCCGTGCGCTCGCCAGCGCTTGCCGGATGCCAGTACTCGATGTTCACGCACCATGCTCCTGGTCTCCGTGACAGCGTGGATCTTAGCAGCGCCCGTGCCCGCCGGCGTTGCGACGCAGGTCCCAGTGGACGGTTGCCCGCGCCATTAGCCGCGGCGACGATCCGCCGTCGGCGGCCGGGCCGGTTGCAGCAGCGGGACGTCACGGCGCTTGAACAGCGGGATCAGGACCATTCCGGCGATGAAGCCGCCGATATGGGCAAAAAAAGCCACGCCGCCCCCGGTCGCGCCCGAGAACGCCGAGCTGACGAGCTGGAAGACGAACCAGAACGCCAGCACCCAGGTGGCGGACAGGCGGGTGATGTGCAGGTACAGGCCGATGGGCAGCGCGACCAGCACGCGGGCGTGCGGGTACAGCAACAGGTAGGCGCCGAGCACGCCGGAGATGGCACCGCTCGCGCCGATCATCGGCACCGCCGAGGACGGCTGCGTGAGCGCCTGCGCGACGGCGGCGAGAATGCCGCACAGCACATAGAAATACACGAAGCGCGTGTGCCCCATGGCGTCCTCGACGTTATTGCCGAAGATCCACAGGTAGAGCATGTTGCCGGCCAGGTGCATGAACGAGCCGTGCAGGAAGATGGATGTGAATGCCGTCGCCTGCGCGGGCACGACCGCCAGTGCGGGTGGCAGCTCCGCGCCGCCGAAGAACACGGTGGGGATCAGCCCCAGGCTGAAGATGACGAAACGGTTGTTCCGTTCGCCGAGCGACAACTGCCACAGATAGATCAATGTGCAGATGACGATCAGCGCGACGGTGATGACGGGTCGGATCCGGGTCGGATTGTCGTCGTGCAGCGGGATCATGGCAGGGGCCGGGTGGGCGCCGGGGCATCAACCGTTCGCAGTGTAAACCCTGGCCGGCGCGTGCGGATCCGCGTGCGTGCCGCGGAGCGTCCGCAGGAACAGTCCGCTGTCAGCGTCGTCGGTACGAACGGATCGATGCCGGCGTCAGCGATCCGCGCGGGCGCGCCGATCGTCACTGCGCGCGAGCGCGACCAGTGCGGCGCGCACCTCCTGCGCATCGCGGGCCGGCGCGGGAAAACGGATCCGGACGATGCGCGCCCCTACCCGCAGGTGGATACCTTCGGCATCGGCGCCGACCATGCTCGCTGTTGCGCCGGCCGGCACCGTGATCCCGGCCTGTGCGCAGTATCGAAGCAACGCGGCATGATGGTCCTCGTTCATGTGAACGATCATGGCTCGCTCCACGCCGGCGTCGAAGGGGTTCTCCAGCAGCACCGCCGCCGGCTCGAACCAGAAGATCTCGCCGAAACCACCGATGTAGCGCCAGCGCACGGGGGCGATGCGGAAGAAGTGGAAGTCGTGCGTGAGATGGTAATCGCGCGATTCCGGGAAATACGTGTAATAGCGCTCGATCGCGTCGGTCTCGTCCGCACTGAGCGCTCGCGCATCACCCACGACCGTGAGCCGCCCGCCCGCCTGCAGGTCCTCGACTCCGCGGTCGAACACCGTCAGCGATACGCGCGGGTCGGCGCGTACGTTGCGCGTGTGCTGGGCGATCGAGGCGATCAGGACGATCGGCCGCCCGCCGCGATCCAGGCAATACGGCACGACCGATCCGAACGGATAGCCCGCCACGTCCACGGATACCGTGGCCAGCACGCCGTCGTAGGCCGTGGTGAGCAGATTGCGGGCGCCGGCGGCGGCGCGCATGCCTCGTTCGTTCATCACCGGTGATTGTCGTACAAGGCGGGCCGCGGCGCGAATCGCCGCGCCCCGCAAAGGGCACGAGCCCCGTGGCCGGCGTACGCGCCCTTGTCCCCGCGCCCGTCCCGTCCTACCCTGTGTTCGACGGTTGCGGGCGGCCGGCGTGCCGGTGCGAATTCCCGCGATCGTCGCGGCCGCGGAGCGGTCGCGCAAGGCTCTCAGGGACGAGGGACTGTAACCATGGATGGACGCCAGCCGGGCCGGGGTGACCCGGAACCACTCGCCTGCCTCGCGCTCATCGCGCGCTGTCACGGCATCGCTGCCGATCCGGCGGCGCTGCGTCATGCGCTCGGCCTGCACGGTAGCGACGCCATCGGTGTCGCCGACCTCCTGCGGGCGGCGCGTCTGCTCGGCCTCGACGCACGACGGGTGCGCAGTACGCCCGCGCGCCTGGACAAGACGCCGCTGCCGGCGCTGGCCGCGCGGCGGGACGGCCGCTGGACCGTGCTCGCCCGCGTGGCCGCCGGGCGCGTGCTCGTTCACGACGGTGCCGGCAGCGCGCCACGCAGCGTCGATCGTGCCGCATTCGAGTGCGTGTGGAATCGCGAGCTGCTGCTCGTGCGCCGGCGCGAATCGCCCGCCGGACCGGGGCGCCGCTTCGGCTTCGCCTGGTTCGCGCCCGCGCTGTGGAAGTACCGCTACCTGCTCACCGAGGTTCTGCTCGCCTCGTTCGTGCTGCAGCTGTTCGCGCTGGTGACGCCGCTGTTCTTCCAGGTGGTGGTCGACAAGGTGCTGGTGCACGGCGGCCTGACGACGCTCGATGTGCTCGCCGCGGGTTTTCTCGTCGTCGCCGTATTCGACGCGCTGCTCGGTGGTTTGCGCAGCTACGTGTTCGCCCACACCGCGAATCGCATCGACGTGACCCTGGGCGCCGATCTGTTCCGCCACCTGCTGCGCCTGCCGGTTGCCTACTTCCAGGCGCGGCGGGTGGGTGACACGGTGGCGCGGGTGCGCGAGCTCGAGACCCTGCGCCAGCTCATCACCGGCACTGCGCTGACACTGTGCATCGATCTGCTGTTCACGGGTGTGTTTTTCGCGGTGATGTGGCTGTACAGCCCGTGGCTGACGGCGGTGGTGCTGGCGGCGGTGCCGGCTTACTTACTGCTCGCGCTTCTCGTCACGCCGGTGCTGCGCGCGCGCCTGGAGGAAAAATTCGACCGCGGCGCGGACAGCCAGGCGTACCTGGTCGAAGCCGTCAGCGGCATCGAGACGCTCAAGGCCGCAGCGGTCGAGCCGCAGAGCGCGCGGCGCTGGGAAGACAAGCTCGCCGGCTACGTGGGCGCGAGTTTTCGCGCCACGCAACTCGTGAACGTCGGCGGGCAGTGCGCGGCGCTCATCCAGAAGCTGACCGTGCTCGGGATCCTGTGGCTGGGAGCGCGCCAGGTGCTGGACGGCGCGCTCACGGTGGGGGAGCTGGTGGCGTTCAACCTGCTCGCCGGACGGGTGGCGGGGCCGATCCTGCGCCTGGCGCAGCTGTGGCAGGATTTCCAGCAGGCCGGGATCTCGATGCGGCGGCTCGGGGACATCCTCGACGCGCAACCCGAGCCCGCGCGCGCTCCCGGCCGTGGGGCGCTGCCGCGTATCGAGGGTCGCATCCGCTTCGAGCACGTCGGCTTCCGCTACCGTGCCGACGGACCGGAGGTGCTCACGGACGTGAGCTTCGAGATCCGGGCGGGTGAGGTCGTCGGTATCGTCGGGCCCTCGGGCTCGGGCAAGTCGACGTTGAGCCGGCTGGTGCAGCGCCTGCACGTACCGATCGCGGGCCGCGTGCTCGTCGACGGCGTGGATCTGGCGCTGGTGGACACCGCCTGGCTGCGCCGCCAGATTGGCGTGGTGCTGCAGGAGAACGTGCTGTTCCACCGCACGGTGCGCGAGAACATCGCGCTGATCGATCCGTCGCTGGCGCTCGAGCGCGTGATCCAGGTCGCCAGGCTCGCCGGCGCGCACGAATTCATCCTCGAGCTGCCCGAGGGCTACGACACCATCGTCGGCGAGCACGGCGCGACGCTCTCCGGCGGCCAGCGCCAGCGCCTCGCGATCGCCCGGGCGCTCATCAGCGACCCGCGTGTCCTCATTTTCGACGAGGCGACCAGCGCGCTCGATTACGACGCCGAGGCCACGGTGCATCGGAACATGCGTTATATCGCCAGGGGTCGCAGCGTGCTCATCATCGCCCACCGGCTGAACGCGGTGCGCCAGGCACACCGGATCCTCGTGATCGATCGCGGGCGTGTGCGGGAGGCGGGCACGCACGCGCAGCTGCTGGCGAGCGGCGGCTATTACGCCGACATGCACCGCCGGCAGATGGCCTGAGTACGTGCACGCCTGGACCGGCACACGCCCGCGGACGGATCCAGGCGCCGAACGGCCGGCGCTGACGCGGCCGCGACAGCTCACGTTCGGTGTGTCGGGCGCAGGCAGGGGTGCACGCGCTTGCGGAGATCGGTGGCCGTGACGGCAGATTGCGAGTTCCTGCCCGCCGCTCTGGCGCTGCAGGCTTCACCACCGCTGCCCGCGGCGCGCGGCATGCTGCTGTGCATCTGTGCCTTCGTCGCGATCGCGCTCACCTGGGCCACGCTCGGGCACGTGGACATCGTCGCGGTCGCCCACGGCCGCATCGTGCCGACCTCGCGCGTAAAGATCCTGCAGCCCGCCGAGACCGCCGTGGTTGCCGCCATCCACGTTACCGACGGCGATGCGGTCAGGTCCGGGCAGGTGCTGATCGAGCTCGACTCGACCGCGGCCCGGGCCGATCTCACCCGCCTGCGGCAGGAACGTCTCGCGCTGGCGCTGGACGAAGCGCGACTGCAGGCACAGCTCGACGGCATGCACGCCGCGGCCACGAAAGCTGCGCCGCCGCGCCCCGCCGTGCCGGGCGCCAGTGACGCGCAGCGCGCACTCCTGCAGGCACGCACGAACCAGGCGCTGGTCCGGCACCGCGCCGCCGTTGCCACGCTCGAAGACGAGCGGCGTCAGAACGAGGCCGAACAGGCCGCTGTGCGCCAGCGCATCGCGCAGCTCGACGCGACGGTGCCGCTCATCAGCGAGCGGGCGGCGTCGCTGCGGGATCTGGCCGCAAGATCGCTCGCGCCGCGCACGGACTACCTGGCTCTGGAGGAGGCCCGGATCGGCCAGGTGCAGGAACGCGCAGTGCAGCGGGCGCAGCTCGCTGTTCTGGCCGCTGCCGGCGCCGCGCTCGCGCAGCGTCGCGTCGCGCTGACGGCGCAGACCGAGGCCGAATGGCTGAACGCACTGGCGGACGTGCGTACGCGGCTCGCGAGCTACGCCGAGGAGATCCGCAAGGCTGACCGTCGCATCGCGCAGCTCACGCTGCGCGCGCCGGTCGCGGGCACGGTTCAGGAACTCGCGGTGCATACGGTCGGCGGGGTGGTTACCCCGGCGCAGCGGCTGCTGCTGGTGGTGCCGGAGGACGACGCGCTGCAGATCGAGGCCTGGGTGCCCAATCGCGATATCGGTTTCGTACGCGCAGGCCAGGCCGCCAGGATCAAAATCGAGACCTTTCCGTTCACGAAGTACGGCGTCATCGCGGGCGAAGTGACGCGGGTATCGACTGACGCGGTAAGCGACGAGGACAAGGGGCCGGTGTATGCGGCGCAGGTGGCGATGGCGCGCACGGTCCTGGTGGTGGACGGCCGGCCGGTGCGCCTGGCGCCGGGCATGGCGGTGACCGTGGAGGTGAAGCTCGGCGAGCGCCGGCTCATCGAGTTTGTGCTGGGCCCGCTGCTGCGCCATGCCGACGAGAGCATGAACGAGCGTTAACCGGCTCGAAAACCGGGGTCAGAGTCGAATTTCACTCGCGCCGGCATGCGCATCGCGGTGACCCGCGAAATTCGACTCTGACCCCGGTTTTATTGATGTCAGCCGGGGGTGCCGTCGACGCGGGGCTGCGTGAGTACGGGGAAGTACACGACGGTGAAAATGCCGAATGCCGCGGTCCACGCCAGGGCGGTGAGTCCCAGCAGAACAGGATAGTGGGACGGATCCAGGAACGGACCGAGCACCCGCAGGAGCGCGGCGAGCGTCACCAGGAGGAAGGCGCTGGTCATCGCGCGACCGACGGCGAGTGGACGACCCGTGTGGCCGAGGGCGACCCGGCTCATCATGCCCAGGGTCAACGTGGCGATGGCGCCGGCGGTCAGCGCGTGCGTCGCCGCCGAGGGCGGCAGCGCATCGATCCAGGGCGCCAGCGCGCGCAAAGTGAGCCCGACACCGATCCACAGGTAGCCGGCGTGCAGCACCCACACCAGCGGCACCCGCCGGGTCGCGAACGAGGCCCAGCCGTGCATCCGCGCGAGCACCGCGAGGCCGGTGAGCAGGCTCACCGCGCCGGACCAGGCGGTTCCCGGTAGCAAGACCGTGGTCACGGGCAGCAGCACGGCCATCACGATGGCGGCTCGGTCCAACAGCGGGTACATGCGCACGTTTGCCTGCGCGATCGCGTTGCGTGTGAACAGGGGAATCACGCGGCCGCCGAGCACGATCATCACCAGCACGACCAGGTCCAGCGCGATCTGGTCCGCGTGCAGTGCCTGGCCGGTGACGATACCCATGCGATCGAGGTGGTACAGCACGTTGGCCGCACCGAAGGCGAGCAGCACGATCGGGAAAATCGCATTGCGGGCGTTTCGGGTGCGCCACAGGGGACGCGCGATCGCCATCGCGACGGCCGGCAGAAACGCGATGTCGATCACGGCGGCGAGCCACGCCGGAACCGGACTGGCGGGCAGCAGCGCCAGGCGCGCGCCGAGCCACAGCAGCACCAGCAGCGCCAGCGGCGGCCCGCTCGGAGTGGGCTGTGCGGTCCAGTTGCGCACGGCGGTGAGCAGGAACCCGCTGATCACGGCCGCGGCATAGCCATAGAGCATCTCGTGCGCGTGCCAGGCGAACGGCGATCCCGGCACGGTACCGGCGAGCGGGCCACTGAACACGACGAGCCACAAGGGGATGTGGACGCCGGCAAACGCCCCGGCGACCAGGAACATCGGGCGAAACCCCAGCCGCAGCAGTGGCAGTGACCTGTCCGCAGGCGGTCTGCGGGGTGTCGACGGCGAGGGCATGTCGATACGCGTGAACGGTGTCGGTGTGCTCATGTCAATCCGGTGTCGTGCCAGCCGGCGCCAGCGCCGGCGGTCCTGGTGGTGTCGTGGTGGTGATGGGCGGCGTGAGTCCCGCGGATGTCTCGCGGGTCGGCGTGTGCACGGCTACCCCCGGACCGTGCTTGGCCCCGCGCAGGACCCGGCGCGGGTGGGTCCGGGCGCGGCCTGTTCACGGCGCGAACCCCAGCTCGGGCCCGACCGGGCGTGACATGAGCAGGAGCTGCCGCAAGCGCGTGCGCGGCTCGATCAGATCGGCCAGCGTGTAGCGGTCCAGTTCGGCGAGGAAGGCTTGCAGGGCCGCCGCGAAAATCCCGGCCAGCACGCAACCCGGGGCAATCCGGCAGGCGTTGGCGGTCGGATCGAAGCACTCGACCAGGCGCAGATCGCTCTCGGTCGCGCGCACCACGGCGCCAATCCGGATCGCGCGGGCCGGCCGGGCCAGTGTCAGGCCACCCCCCTTGCCGCGTACGGTGTTCAGGTAACCGAGATTGGCGAGCTGGTTGACGATCTTCATGAGGTGGGGGCGGGACAGACCGAAGCGGGTCGCGATTTCGCCGATGGTCGTACGCGCGTCGTCCTGGATGCCGAGATAGATGAGCACGCGCAGGGCATAATCCGTGTACGCGGTCAGACGCATCACCTGAACATACATATAGAATGAATCTTTATCAAGCCGTGCCCTCTGCAGCGGATCGCTGCCCCCGCCCGCGCGTGGTCCGCGCCGGCAGCGCTGCGACTGCGCCCGACACCGTCGCCGGCCGCGCAGCCGGCGCGATTGCGTAAGATCCACCCGATGCAGACTGTCGCGGAGCCGCTGCGGGAGTTTCTCGCCGCTACCGGCGCCAGTGAGTTCGACGCGGCGCTGATGGTGGCGCGGCTGCTCGATCCCGGGCTCGATGCCGCGCGCGTGCGCGCCGAGCGGGATCGGCTGCTCGAGCGTTGCCGCGCCGCGCTGGCCGGCCGCGTCGCCGGCGCCGAAGCCGTATGCGACGGTCTGCGTGCCCAGGGTTTCGCGGGCGCGGATGCCGATTATTACAGTCTGGACAACAGCCGTATCGAAAGGGTACTCGCGCGCCGGCGGGGTATTCCCATCACCCTCGGCGTGCTGTGCATCGAGGTCGCCCGGGCGCTCGGCCTGCGTGCCGGGGGCATCAACTTCCCCAGACACTTTCTCGTGCGCTGCGGCGCCGATCTCATCGATCCGTTCGCGCTGGAGGTGGTCACCGAGGCCGAATGCCGGCAACGCCTCGGCGAGGCCGGCGCGCGACCGGATGCGGAAGTGTTCGCAGCCGCGAGCGCGCACGCCATCGCGCTGCGGATGCTGAACAACGTCAAAGCCGTCCTGCTCGGGCGCGGCATGCTCGAAGCCGCGGTGGCCATGGTCGCTCACCAGCGCCTGCTCGCACCGGACAACGTCGGCCTGCTGCTCGAGGAGGCCGTGCTCTACGAACGTCTCGGTGCGCCGGCGCTGGCCCTGGCGGCCCTGATGGAGGCGCATGCACGCATGCCGGCGGGTGAGGCGCGCACGCGGATCGCGGCACGCATCGATGCTTTGCGGGCGAGCGGCTCGCCGACCCTGCACTGAAGGGCGCCGATCCCACCGGCCACCGCTGCTCAGTCGCGGAAATTGACGAACTGCAGCGGCAGCTCGGTTTCGGTCTTGCGCAGCAGGGCGATGACGGCCTGCAGGTCGTCACGCTTCTTGCCCGATACCCGTACCTGGTCGCCCTGGACCGAGGCCTGCACCTTGATCTTGCTGTCCTTGATCTGCTTCACCAGCTGGCGTGCGAGCGGCGCGTCGATGCCATGGCGCAGGGTCAGGATCTGGTGCGCAGTCCGGCCGACGGTCTGCGGCTCGTCCACTTTGGCGCACTTGATGTCCACGCTGCGCCGGGTGAGCTTGTTGTAGAGGATGTCGAGCATCTGTTCGAGCTGAAACTCCGACTGCGCGCGCAGCGTCACGACGTTGTCCTTGCGCTCGTACTCGGCGTCGCTGCCCTTGAAGTCGAAGCGCGTGCCGACTTCGCGGTTGGCCTGGTCCACGGCATTGGTGATCTCGTGCATGTCCAGCTCGGACACGATGTCGAACGTGGGCATCGGCTTGTCTCTCCCGTGCGAGTCTGCGGCCGCGCGCGGCCGGCGACAGTCTAACGCGGCGGTCGCGGGGGGCGCACGCGCCCGGGTGCGGGGGCGGGTCTGCCGTCGCCGGATCGCCGGCGGCGCGGAATTCGCGAGCTGCGACACGGGTCCCGGTCCGCGATCGCCGTGGTCGTCAGGTCCCCGGCGCCGGATCGGCTAGACTGCGACGCTGGTACCGATTGCGGAGGGTCCGAATGCCACGACTGCTGTGCCTGCTCGTCCTGCTCGTGGCCGCGCCGGCCTGCCCGCTGGCGGTCGAGCCGCAGCAGTCCGAGCTGGACGTGTGGGACGCGCTGCTCAGGCCGCAGTATTTCGGCGATCGGCCGATCCTCAGCGGGCAGACCATCGTGCAGCTGCGGGTGCCGTTGCGTGCCGAGGACTCGGGCGTGGTGCCGGTGAGCGTGAACGCGAAGATTGCGCAGACGCCCGGGCGTTACATCGAGAAGCTGTACCTGTTCATCGACAAGAACCCCAAGCCGCTCGCCGGGCTGTTCCATCTGACTCCGGCGATGGGGCGGGCGGATCTCGCCATGCGCCTGCGCGTGAACGAGTTCACCAAGGTGCGCGTCATCGCCGAGCTCAACGACGGCGAGCTGCACATGGACGAGGGTTTCACGCGGGCCAGCGGCGGTTGCACCGAGCCGCCACCGTTCCTGGCGCTCAAGGAAGCCCGCGGCCGGATCGGACAGATGAAATTCCGTGCCCAGGCCGGTGACGACGATCCCGATCTGGCCCTCGCGCAGCTCATCATCAGTCATCCGAACGTGACCGGCATGCAGCTCGATCAGCGCACGCGCGCCTACATCCCGGCCGAATACGTCACGCGGGTCGTGGTCAGCTTCAACGACGAGCACGTCATGACCGCTGAAACGGACATCTCCATCAGCGAGGATCCGAGCTTCCGCTTCTTCTTCCGACCGGCGGGCGGCGGCGTGATCCGGGCTGAGATGACCGATTCGAAGGGTCGCCAGGTCACCCGGACCTTCGACGTCCAGGGTCTGTAGCGGCGAAGCCGGGGCGCAGCGCGGCAGAGCTGCCTGCCGGCGCCGGATCGATCCCGGCCCGTGCAAGCGGCGCGCACTTGCGCTAGGCTGATACCATCCTCGCAGGGAAGCCGGGATGAGCCCAACCAGCAGTTCGCTCGCGGCGCGTGTCGCCGCGGCACTCGCCGAATGCGATCCCGCGCGCAAGGTCGAAGCCGTGCAGGCCCTCGCCGGTACGGACAGCGACGGCGCGCCGGATCCGGCCTGCGGCTGTCCGGCCGCCGGCTTCCCGTCCCGGCCGCGGCTCGTGCCGCCCGGCCGTGTACCGCGCCGCGGTCTCGGCAGTGCGCAGGGCCGCGCCGCGTTCTTCCATGCCTTGGCGCACATCGAATTCAATGCCATCAACCTCGCGCTCGACGCGGTGTGTCGCTACCCCGCACTGCCGCCCGCGTTCTACCGCGACTGGATCGGCGTCGCCGTCGAGGAGGCGCTGCACTTCGATTTGCTGTGCGCACACCTGCGCACCCTGGGTGTGGCCTACGGGGATTTCGACGCCCACGCCGGGCTGTGGGAACTCGCGCTCGACACGGCCGGCGATGTGCTCGCGCGCATGGCGCTGGTGCCGCGCGTGATGGAAGCGCGCGGCCTGGACGTCACACCGGCCATGATCGAGCGATTGCGGGCGGCCGGTGACGGCGGTGGCATCGCGATACTCGAGCGCATCTATCACGACGAGATCGGCCACGTGCGCCTCGGCACGCAGTGGTTCCGCTACGCGTGCGCGCAACGCGGGCTCGAGGCCGACGCGACGTTCCTGGAGCTGATCCGCACGCGCATGCGCAGCCGACTGCGAGGGGGTATGAACCGTACCGCGCGCAGGGCCGCGGGATTCAGCGCACACGAGCTCGACGCCCTGGAGGCGATCCGCGCGGCGCCGTGATTGCGCAAGGTGGCGGCGTAGTCCCTGCGATCCGCAGGCCGGCCGCCGAAGTTCACAGGCAGGACAGGGAGGTCATGCCATGAAAAACAGCGAAACCCGTATCACGCTCTGCGTCGCCGGGCTGAACCGGCGGATTGGCGAACTGCTCGCCGGAACGGACGCGGCCGACCCGCGCGGCAGCGGCGCGGATCTGGCCGCGGCCGCGGGCCTGGTCGCCGCGTTCATCGCCCGCCGCGACACCGATCCGCACGCCGTCGTGCGTGCCCGCGCCGCGCTCGGCGCGGCGTTTTTCCATCTGCTGCGGGCGCATCGGCACGGGCTCGTGTCCGCCCACGAGCGCGCCGAGCTGCAATGCCGGATGGCGGCGATCGAGGCGCGCCTCGTCGCTCTCACCCCATGCGTGCGCGATGCGGGCGGCGACGACGCCCGCCGCACGGATCCGGTCGCGGCCGCGATACTTCCGGTATCGTGACGGCGGCCGGTCCGGGGCCGGGCCGATACGCGCCGCTGCCGCACGGACAAGCCGCGGGCGAGCCGGTGCAGCAGCACGCCGGCGCCCTCGGGCGCACATGCGAGCGAACCGGCAGGGACACGGCGCGTCCCGGTCCGGCGGGCTTGTAATCCCCGTCGCGAGCGGCTAAGTTTTTAGGCATACCACTCGATTTCCAGGGAGGGAAGCTGGGGTGGTCCTCGCCGAATTCGAAGCACCGTGCCGATCCGCCGCCGGTGGCCGTGATGCCGCGCCACCGCGCGCGGCGCCGTCGTGCTCCTGGTGCCTGCAATGCGCTGCCGGTCTGGCCGCGACTACTGTGCCGCGGCTGCGCGGCAATCGCCGTCCGCTCACAGGAGATCTGCGCCCATGATGGCCCTGGCCGTGCTCTTCGTGCTCGTGATCTATCTCGCTATCGCCATCCTCGTCGTCCGGCTCGCGGCGCGTGCCGCCCGCAGGCGCGGCATCGCGGGCTGGCACTGGGGCCTGCCCGCCGCGCTGGCCATGTACCTGCTGGTGTTCTGGGATCTCATTCCGACCTACGCGCTGCACCCCTACTACTGCGGCAAATACGCGGGCCTGACGGTGTACAAGACGCCGCAGCAATGGCGGGCGGAGCATCCGGGGGAGGCGGAGAAGATCGTGGTCCCGGAGTTGGGTCGTCAACGGCAGGACGGCAGGGACTGGATCTGGGAAATCAACAGCCGATTCGACTGGATTACGAGCGGAGAGCCCTTGGGCGGGGGTTTGCTGACCCTGGCGAAACAGCAGGTGGTGGATCGCCAGACCGGCGAAATCATGGCCGAGGTGCGTGATGTCAAGAACAGTCTCGGAAACCTCGGCGTCGGGTACGTCGATCTTGGCGATTACAAGTTCTGGATGGACATCGATACTTGCCGAACAGATAGAAACCGACAGCGCTGGTTCAAAGATGGCATCTCGTTTTCGGACGTGAGGGTTGGGTTTAAGCAGATATTGAGGTAGGGGTGAATTGGCGTGCCAAGGAGGGCATCCCATGATCTCAAGCGGTTATTACTATTCGCTCGCTAGTTTGGCGGAAGCAAGTTACGCGTTTCTAATTGATCCGAATACCGGAAGAATTTGGGCGGACCGCGACGGGTTGCTAACCGCATTAGTGCGTGAAAATGAAGATTCTGGCGAGCATGAGGTGTTTGCGCCGTCACAAGCCGCCGCTTTCCTGACCCGCTGGCAACCGCTCCACCAGCAACCCAACACCGAGTCCGGCATGTCGGCGACGCTGTTCGAGAGTGTCGAGGCGCCGGGGCGCTTCGTGCTCGCCATCCGCGGCACCGAGCAGGGCTACGCGGATCTGCTCGTGGCGGACGGGCTGGACATCGTCACCGACGGGATCGCCATCGATCAACTCGTCGATCTCTACAATCTTTTCCAGCAACTCACGACGCCGTCCGGCGCCGGCTACCAGGCGGCGCGCCTGCAGACCCTGGCGGAGGAGACCAGCGCCTACCAGCTCGCCCGCGCCGGCAGTCTCATCCCGGGCTGGCAGGGTACGGCGCAGGACTGGCTCGCGGAATTGCGCGCGCGCACCGACGTGGTCATCGACAACCCCACGGGACGTGTGCGCACGATCGTGTTCGAGGATTCGGCAACGGTGTTCGCCGACGGCCGTGCGGCGGGGCTGGGCTATGCCGCGCTGGCCGAGCCGGGCCGGCTCACCGTCACCGGCCACTCGCTCGGCGGTCATCTCGCCATGGCGTGCACGCGCCTGTTGCCGGCGCTCGATCTGGCCGCGGTGACCATCAACGGCGCGGGTTTCGCGAGCGGACCGATCGCGGGGCTCGGCGGCGAGGCGGCGGTGAACCTGCGCAATGTATTCGCGCTGCTCGGGGGTGCGCCGGCGTTCGATCGGGATCGGATCACCAACCTGTACGGCTCGGCGGCCGTGGAGCTCGTCACCCAGAACGGCCCCGGCCTGTTCCAGCCGGGCGCGCACCTGGAGGTGCACACCGAGAGCTATGCGCTGGCGCACACGCTCGGACACGGTTCCGGACAGATGACCGACGCCCTGGCGGTCTACGATCTGTTCCTCGGCCTCGGTCACAACCTGCAGATCCTGCCCGCGCCGGAAGCGCTCGCGGTGCTCGGCGGCGTGTTCGCGGCGGCCACCAACGAGAAGCTCGCCACCTTCGAGTCCCTGGTCGACGCCCTGGACACCGTGCTCGCCACGGACGCCGCACGCATCGGCGCAGCCGGCCGTGGCGATCGCGAAGTCCTGCACGTGGCCATCGAAGCGGTCCGCGCCAGCGCGCAATACACCGCGCTCGCCGGCCGTGTCGAGATCGTGCCGCTGTTCGATCTGCACGCGGGCGGTCGCATCGAAGCGCTGCCGGCGGACAGCCTCGTCGCGCACGCGCTGGACGGCCCGGATGCCGGTGCCTGGCGGCACGCACTGGTGCACCTGAACCCCTTCGTCGTGCGCGGCGTGGACGACGCGGCCCGCGCCGAGCTGTACGCGGCGGCGGGCGGGGGGGACCCGGCGGAGCTGTCGGCGGCCTGGCTCGCCGATCGCGCCCTCCTGCTGACGGTCTGGATCGAGGCCGGCGCCGGCGACACGGCTACGGTCGAGCGCGCGGATCCCGCGCTCGAGGCCGTGACCCGTTTTCACGACGTCGCCACCGGTCTGAGCCTGGCGCTGCGGCCATCCGCCGCCGCGGCGCTGCCGGACCGCAACCTGTGGTTCGGCAGCGCGCGCAGCGACGGCCGGCTCGCGGGCGCTGACGGTGACGATCGGCTGTACGGTCTCGGCGGCGTCGATACGCTGCTCGGGCTGGCCGGCGCGGACATTCTCGATGGGGGTGCCGATGCCGACGTCCTGGCCGGCGGCGCCGGGACCGACTGGCTGCTCGGCGGCGCGGGAGACGACACGCTGTGGGGCGGCGAGGTATTCGCGCCCGACGACGGGGCCGCGGATCGGCTGGAGGGCGGTGCCGGTTTCGACAGCTATTACGCCGGACGGGGCGACCGGATCACCGATAGTGACGGTGACGGGCGCGTGTTCGTGGATCTGGTCCGGCTCACGGGTGGTGCCCACGGCGACGAGGACACGCCCGGACGCTATCTGAGCGCGGATCGCCGCTACGCCTACGCCCTGAGCGGCGACACGCTGCGCGTCGTCATCGACGGTGACCCGGATCCGGCACACCACATCACCGTGACCGGCTACCGTCCGGGTGCGCTCGGCATCGAACTCGTCGACGAGGATGCGGCACCGGCCGTGCTCGTGGCGAGCGCCGGGGACGACCGATTCCAGCTGCGCGGCACGCCGGCCGGTGTCGTGATCGAGGTCGATGCCGGTGCCGTCGCGGATCATGCGGGCGCCACCCGCGTCGTGCTCGCACAGGTGCCGGCCAGCATTCATCTGCTCGCGGGCGACGACGTCCTCGCCGTCACGGGAGATTTTTCCGGTCTGCAGGTGCATGCCGGGGCCGGCGCGGACATCGTGCGTCTGGAAGGCCTGGGCACGACGAGCGGGGCTGCACTGCACGGCGAGGAGGGCGATGACCTGCTCGCCGGATCGTTGGGTGACGACCTGATCACCGGCGGCGAGGGCGTGGACACGCTGTTCGGCGGCGACGGCGGCGACCTCGTCAACGGCGGTGCCGGTTCCGACTGGCTCGAGGGCCACGCCGGCCACGATCAGATCTACGCCGGGGCCGGTGCCGACTGGCTGCTCGGCGGGGCGGGTATCGACCAGCTGAGCGGCGATGGCGGTGACGACGTGCTCTATGGCGACGCCGTCGGTCCGGGCCTGGCCTGGGCCGGGCGCGACTTCGCGCTGCCCCTGCCGGCGCCGCTGTTCGCCGGTGAATATGGCGTACTGAGCGAGAGCGATCGCGACGCCGCGGCGGGGGACGTCCTGCTCGGCGGCGCGGGTGACGATGCCGTCTACGGCGGAGGCGGCGACGATCTCATCGACGGCGGCGACGACGCGGATCATCTCGAAGGCGAGGCGGGCGACGATACCCTGTTCGGCCGTGCCGGCGACGACGAGCTGTGGGGCGACGCCAACCCGCTGACCCGTGCGGATGACGCCCGCGTGCTGCACGAGGTCGCGCTGGCGGATGGCACCGCCCGCATCGTCTGGCGGCTGCATGGCGCGCACGACGACGCGTCCGGCGACGACGTGCTCGACGGAGGACCGGGCCGCGATCGGCTTTACGGCGGCGCGGGCAGCGACAGCTACCGTTTCGGCTACGGCTACGGTGAGGACACGGTCCTCGACAGCGCGGGCGCGAACGACCGCGTCGTGCTGCTCGAGGGGATCGGTCCCGCCGACGTCGACATCGTGCCGGTGGCTGCCGGGATCGAGATCGCGCTGCGCCGCGCCGGCGTGCTGACCGGTGACGTGCTCACGCTGCTGGCCGCGCCCGGCCCGACTGCCGGCATCGAGCGGATCGAGCTCGCCGGCGCGGATGCGCTGGATCTCACGGTGCCGGCCTGGGTGCTCGAACCGCTGGCGATCGACACACCCGGCAGCTACGGCGGCACGCGTGCCGCGAGCGCCTACACCGTCGCCATGGATCCGGCGGACGGATTCCGGATCGACATCGCCGACGCCGGCGGCGCCGACAGTCTGGTCCTCGCGCCGGTGCGGCTCGATCTGCCGCCGGAGTTCGGCGCGCGTTACGTGACCCCGGTCGTGACCGGCTACGCACGCGAGGGCGCGGATCTGCGCCTGGACCTGCGGATGGACGCCGACATCGTGCGTGCACCGGCGCAGGGCACCATTCACATCCACGATTATTTCGGCGCCGGGCGCATCGAACGGCTGCGCACGCCGGCGGGCGAGCTCGGCGAACCGAACGCGGCACCGCGCGTCACGGCGATCGTCGGTTCCCGGCAGGCCCCCGCCGGGGAGCGCTTCGCGCTCACCCTGCCCGCGGACCTGTTCACCGACGATCTGCTCGACGAGGTGAGCCTCGACGCACGCCGTGCCGACGGCCGGCCGCTGCCGGCGTGGCTGCTATTCGATCCGGCGACGCGCACCCTGACCGGCACGCCCGCGGTTGCGGACAGCGCGCTGTTCGACGTGCTGATCACGGCGACCGACCGTCACGGCGCGACCGCGGTGACCTCGTTCAGCCTGGAGGCGGGCGATCTCAACGACCCTCCGACCGTCGCCCGTGCCCCCGCCGACCAGGTGGTGGAGATCGGCACGGAGCTCGCTTTCGCCGTCGGTGCGGACGTGTTCACCGATCCCGATTACGGCGACCACCTCACCATCGACGTCCTCGACGCGCAGGGTCAGCCGCTGCCGGACTGGCTGCACTACGACGCCGGCAGCGGTCGTCTGTACGGGACCCCGCGGGTGCCGGATCTCGGCGCGGCCCTGTACGCGGTCCGTGCCGAAGATCGCCGTGGCGCGTTCGTCTCGGCGCTGTTTCACATCGAGGTGGTTGCGCCGCCCGGCGGTCAGGGCACGGCGCTCGCCGATCACCTGATCGGCGGCCCCGGCGCCGACGTCCTGTTCGGTGCGGCGGGCGACGACGTGCTCGACGGCGGTGACGGTGACGATTGGCTGATCGGCGGCGCCGGCGCCGATCGGATGGCCGGTGGCGAGGGGTACAACACCTACCTCATCCGCCCCTTCGAGGGTTTCGACACGATCGTGGTCGAGCCGGCGGGCGAACATCGCATCGAGTTCGGCCCCGGTTTCGCGCCGGCCGATCTCACGCCGCGGTTCGTCCAGGGCGGCGGGATCGGCCTGGAGATCCGCCTGCACGAGCGTACGACCGCCTACGGCACGCAGGTCGGGGGCGCGCTGCGTTTCGACGGCCTGTATACCGGTCTGACCGTCGCCGCCGGCGGCCTGATCGGCAGCGTCACCACCGACGCCGCGGTCGTCGATCTCGACCGTTACCGCCT
This sequence comes from Gammaproteobacteria bacterium, assembly GCA_020850735.1. GTDB lineage: Bacteria > Pseudomonadota > Gammaproteobacteria > JADZEE01 > JADZEE01 > JADZEE01. The sequence continues at coordinate 94,115 of JADZEE010000048.1, forward strand.
TGTCTTTGCCGACGGCACGCAGCTGCCGCTGGCGGATCTGCTTGCGATTGCGAACCGCGCACCGCCGCCCGGCAGCGGCGGTCTCGCCCTGCGGGTCGTGCCGTCGGGCGCAACCGCCTTCACCGGCACGGACGACGCCGAACTCGTGCTGGGCCGCGCCGGCGGTGAACGCATCGACGCCGCGGCGGGAGACGACGTGGTGCGCGGCGGTGAAGGCGACGACGATCTGTCCGGCGCTGCGGGGAACGACGTCCTGTACGGCGAGTGGGGGGCGGACTGGCTGCGCGGGGGAGCCGGCGACGACGAACTCGCCGGCGGTCCGGGAGACGACGTGCTCGAGGGCGGCTCCGGCGACGATCGCTACGCGCTCGCTGCGTGCGGCGGGATCGACCGCATCGCCGACACGGACGGCTTCGATACCGTCCGGATCGGTGCGCTCGGCGATACCAGGCACGTGACGCTGGACGAGCTGCTGGTGTTCCGCCACGGCGACGATCTGCACGTGCGCTGGGACCGGGACGCCGGTTTCGTCGTCGCGGACTGGTATCTCGCACCCGCGCGCCGCATCGACGCGCTGCTGAGTCTGGGCGCGTTCGGCGAGGCGCCGATCGACGAAAATGAAGGCGGCGGCGAGCTGTTCCGGCTCTCGGCGGCCGAGCTCGAGGCGCTGGCGCGTCCGGCAACCGCGCCGCGGCTCGCGCTGCCGCCGGCGGACCAGGTGCTGACGGCCGGCGTGCCGTGGCGCTATACCCTGGCGGCGCAGACCTTCGTGGACGCCGACCCCGGTGACAGCCTGCTTCTGGCAGCCTCGCTGGGGGGTTCGGCGCTACCGGACTGGCTGGATTTCGACGCCGCGACGGCGACTTTTTCCGGCACGCCCGACATCGACGCCCGCGGCCATTACGAGCTCGCCGTCACGGCCGTGGACACGCTCGGATTGCAGGCCACGGGCCGCTTGCGGCTCGACGTCGTCGTGCCTGGCCTGCAGGAAGGCGGCCCTGGCGCCGATATCCTGCGTGGCGTGGCCGCGCCCGACGTGATCTTCGGGGGTGCCGGCCGCGATCTGCTGCTCGGTGGTGACGGTGATGACCTGCTCGACGGTGGCGAGGGCAACGACATGGTCAACGGTGGCCCGGGCGCGGATCGGCTGCGCGGCGGCACCGGCCTCGACGTGCTGCTCGGCGGGCCCGGCGCCGACCGCTACGAAGCCGGGCCGGGACAGACCTACATGCTCGATACCGGCGGTGATGACCGCTACCACGTCGGCGCGATCTTCGATGCCGTGCGGATCCGGGACCTCGAGGGTACGGCCGATCGCCTGGTCCTGGCGGACGCCAGGCAGAGCGATCTGCGGTTACGGCGCAACGGCGAGGCGCTGGAGATCGGCATCGCCGGCCGCTCCGGGCGCATCACGGTGGAGGGCTGGTATGCGCCGCTGGCGACGCGCATCGAATCCATCGAGACGAGCGGCGACGCGGCCGTGCTCGACGCGCTCGCGGCCGAGCAACTCGCCGCTGCCATGGCCGTTTTCGCGCCGCCGGTCATGGCCGGTCTCGACCCGCCGCTGGTCGGTGCCGATGCCTTCACACCCGGATTGGCAGCCGCCGCGGCGGCTGCCTGAACCGGGCCGCCCCGGATCGCCGCCAGCATCGGCCGGGTCTCGCGCAACCGCAATAAATTATTGAGATTCACGAACTTAGCTTCCGAACAGGATGATTGATGCTACAATGCCACAGACTCGCAGGCGCGCCCGGAGCGACGGATCGCGCGGGTGACGGCCGCGATCCGGCGCCGGCCGTGAGCTGGTGTTACGGCCACGGTGATCGCGCGTCGCGGCGTCACGGCCGACCGGTGCCAGGGGCGTGTCCGGGCACGGCCGCCGCGCCCACGGCGGCTCGTGCCGGCGCCGCGCGCGACGACGGTCGCCGGGAGCGGCGGGGCCCGGGGCACGAATTGCACATGTATCGATACATCAGCGTCAGGATTTCCCACGCATGAGAATCTTGGTCACCGGCGCCGCCGGCTTCATCGGTGCGGCGCTGTCGATGCGCCTGCTCGCGCGCGGCGACGAGGTCGTCGGGGTCGACAACCTCAATGACTACTACGACGTGCGCCTGAAGGAAGATCGTCTCGCACCGCTCACCTCGCAACCGGGCATGCGCTTTCACCGCACGGATATCGCCGATCGCGCGGCGCTCGCGCAGGTGTTTCGCGCCGAGCGGCCGCAGCGGGTGATGCACATGGCCGCCCAGGCGGGCGTGCGCTACTCGCTCGAGAATCCGCACGCCTACGTCGACGCCAATATCGTCGGCACCCTGAACGTCCTCGAGGGCTGCCGGCACAACGGTGTCGAGCACCTGGTCTACGCCTCGTCGAGCTCGGTCTACGGCGCCAACACGCGCATGCCGTTTTCGGTGCACGACAACGTCGACCACCCCGTGTCGCTGTATGCCGCGTCCAAGAAGGCGAACGAGCTGATGGCGCATACCTACAGCCACCTGTACGGCCTGCCGACCACGGGGCTGCGTTTTTTCACCGTCTACGGGCCGTGGGGCCGGCCGGACATGTCGCTGTTCCTGTTCACCCGCAACATCCTCGCCGGCAAGCCCATCGACGTGTTCAATTACGGCAACCACCGGCGGGATTTCACGTACGTCGACGACATCGTCGAGGGTGTGATCCGGGCCCTGGACAACGTCGCGCAGCCCGATCCGCGCTGGCGCAGCGACGCGCCGGATCCCGGCACCAGCAGCGCACCCTACCGGCTGTACAACATCGGCGCGCACAACCCGGTGCAGCTGCTGCATTTCATCGAGGTGCTGGAGGATTGTCTCGGCATGAAGGCACACAAGAACATGCTGCCGCTGCAGCCCGGCGACGTGCCCGACACCTACGCGGACGTGGAGGCGCTGGTCGACGACGTCGGCTACCAGCCCTCGACGCCCATCGAACAGGGCATAGCCCGCTTCGTCGAGTGGTACCGCGACTACTACGAGGTGCGACCATGAGTCATCAACGCAGGATTTCCGTCGTCGGCCTCGGTTATGTCGGCCTGCCCGTCGCCGTGGAATTCGGCCGCCGCGCCCGGGTCATCGGCTTCGACATCAACGCCGCCCGGATCGCGGAGCTCAAGAGCGGGCATGACCGCACCGGCGAAGTCGAGCCGGCGGATCTCGCGGCCGCGGACGTGCACTACACCGACAGCATCGCGGATCTCGCGTCCGCCGATTTCCATATCGTCGCGGTGCCGACGCCGGTGGACATCGCCAAGCGGCCGGATCTGACCCCGGTGCTGCGGGCGTCGGAGACCGTCGGCAAGGCATTGTCCAAGGGCGATATCGTCGTGTTCGAATCCACCGTCTATCCGGGTGCGACGGAGGAGGACTGCGTGCCGGTGCTCGAACGCGTGTCCGGGCTGCGCTGCGGGGAGGACTTTTTCGTCGGCTATTCACCCGAGCGCATCAACCCGGGCGACAAGGAGCACACGTTCAAGACCATCACCAAGGTCGTCTCCGGCCAGACACCGGAGGTCCTCGAGACGGTCGCGCGGGTCTACGAGTCGGTGGTCAGCGCCGGGGTGCATCGGGCGCCGACCATCAAGGTCGCCGAGGCCGCCAAGGTCATCGAGAACACCCAGCGCGACATCAACATCTCCCTCATGAACGAGCTCGCGCTCATCTTCAACCGCATGGGCATCGATACGCGCGACGTGCTCGAAGCCGCCGGGACCAAGTGGAATTTCCTCAAGTTCGATCCCGGCCTGGTGGGCGGCCACTGCATCGGCGTCGATCCCTACTACCTCACGCACAAGGCCCAGATCATGGGCTACATCCCGCAGGTCATCCTCGCCGGCCGGCGCATCAACGACGACATGGGTCGCTACGTCGCGGGTGAAGTCGTGAAGCTGCTCATCAAGGCCGGCATTGGCGTGAAGGGCTCGGTGGTCACCATTCTCGGTCTGACCTTCAAGGAGAACGTGCCGGATCTGCGCAACACGCGCGTCGTCGACATCGTCGGGGAACTTGCCGACTACGCGGTCGACGTCCAGATCCACGATCCGCTCGCCGATCCGCACGAAGCCCGGGAGGAATACGGCTTGACGCTGACGCCGCGCGAGCAGCTGGCACCCGCCCACGCGGTGATCCTCGCCGTACCGCACCGTGCCTACCTCGCCGGTGGCTGGGATCTCGTCCGCTCGCTGCTCGCCGGCGGCCGCGGCATCGTCGCCGACGTGAAGGCGCAGTTGCCGCGCACGTCCATGCCGGCCGGCATGACGTTGTGGCGACTGTGAGCGGCGGGCGGCGGGCAGTGTCCGATCCGGGCCACCGACCGTCACGCCGGCGGTTGCCGCACGCAGCGGCGAACCCGGTGACCCGTCGCCGCTCGCCCGGCAGCCATCCGCGCCGCGGAGATCCGCGATGAAAGTGGCCATGATCGGTACCGGCTACGTGGGCCTGGTGTCGGGCGCGTGTTTCGCCGAATTCGGTGCCGACGTCACCTGCGTCGATCTCGACGCCGGCAAGATCGCTCGGCTCGAGCGCGGCGAGATCCCCATCTACGAGCCGGGGCTGCAGGACATCGTCGAGAAGAACGTCGCCGGCGGGCGGCTCGCGTTCACCAACCGCTTCGACGGCGCCGTCGAAGCGGCCGATCTCGTGTTCATCGCCGTCGGTACGCCCTCGCGCCGCGGGGACGGTCACGCCGATCTGAGCTACGTCTACGAGGCCGCCCGGCAGATCGCCGCCCACCTCGAGGGCTACACGGTCATCGTCGACAAGTCCACGGTGCCGGTCGGTACCGCGCGCAACGTCCATCGCCTGATCCGCGAAGCCCGCCCGGATGCGGATTTCGACGTCGCGTCGAATCCGGAATTCCTGCGCGAGGGATCGGCCATCGGCGACTTCATGCGTCCGGACCGGATCGTCATCGGCGTCGAGAGCGCGCGCGCCGAGGCGCTGCTGCGCGAGCTGTACCGCCCGCTGAACCTCATCGAGACGCCGATCATGGTGACCAACCTGGAATCGGCCGAGCTCATCAAATACGCCTCGAACGCGTTTCTCGCCACCAAGATCAGCTTCATCAACGAGATGTCGCTGCTGTGCGAGGAGGTCGGCGCGGACGTGCACGCGGTCGCCAAGGGCATGGGTCTGGACGGCCGCATCGGCCGCAAGTTCCTGCATCCCGGGCCGGGTTTCGGTGGCTCCTGCTTCCCCAAGGACACCCAGGCGCTGGTGCGCATCGCGCAGGAGCACGGCGCCTCGAGCCGCATCGTCGAGGCGGTCATCGAGGTGAACGCCGCGCAGAAGGCGCGCATGATCAAGAAGATCCGCTCCGCCCTGGGCGGCAGCGAGACCGGCAGGACCATCGCCGTGCTCGGGCTGACGTTCAAGCCCGA
>JADZEE010000049.1 GCA_020850735.1 Gammaproteobacteria bacterium
CGCGGACTGGTCGTGTACCTGCATGCGCCCGTGGATCTGCTGTACGCGCGCACGCGCCGCGACCGCCGCCGGCCGCTGCTGCAGACCGCCGATCCGCACGCCCGGCTGTCCGAGCTGTTCGGCGCGCGCGATCCGCTGTATCGCGAATGTGCGGATTTGATCGTCGATACGGCGCGCCGTACAGTACGTGAGCTCGTTGAGCACATCCGCACCGAGCGGGACAAGTCATGCGCACCCTGACGGTGGACCTCGGCGTCCGTTCCTACCCCATCCACATCGGCAGCGGCCTCATCGACGACGCCGAGCTGCTGCGGGCATCGCTGCGCGGCCGCCAGGTCCTGATCGTCACGAACGAGGTCGTGGCGCCGCTGTACCTCGAGCGTCTCGCACGCGCCTACGCGGGGCTGGAGCTGCGTACGCTGGTGCTGGCCGACGGCGAAGCGAGCAAGACTCTGGCGACGTTCGAGCGTGTGCTGAGCGCCCTGCTCGAGTGGCGATTCGACCGCCAGGCGGCGCTCGTGGCCCTCGGTGGCGGCGTCGTCGGTGACATCACCGGCTTCGCGGCCGCCTGCTATCAACGCGGAATCGATTTGATCCAGGTGCCGACGACGCTGCTGGCGCAGGTGGATTCGTCCGTGGGCGGCAAGACGGCGGTCAACCACCCGGCCGGCAAGAACATGATCGGCGCCTTCCACCAGCCGCGGGCGGTGATCGCCGACATCGGCGTGCTCGCGACCCTGGCGCCGCGGGAAGTGAGCGCCGGCCTCGCCGAGGTCATCAAATACGGACTGATACGGGACGCGGAGCTGTTCGCCTGGCTGGAGGAGAACATCGAACGGCTGCGCGCGGGTGACGCGACGGCGCTGGCGCTGGCGGTCGAACGGGCGTGCCGCAACAAAGCCGAGGTGGTCGCCGCCGACGAACGGGAATCGGGCGTGCGGGCGCTGCTCAACCTGGGCCATACCTTCGGCCATGCCATCGAAGCCGGGCTCGGCTACGGCGAGTGGCTGCACGGCGAGGCCGTCGCCGCGGGCATGTGCATGGCCGCGCACCTGTCGGCGCGACAGGGCTGGCTGGGCGGACCCGAGGTCGCGCGTATCGAGCGACTGATCGAACGGGCCGGACTGCCCACCCGCGGGCCGGCGGCCCTCGATCCGGCGCACATGCTCGAACTGATGGCGGTGGACAAGAAGGTCCGGCATGGGCACATACGGCTGGTGCTGCTGCGCGCGATCGGCACGGCCTGCGTGAGCGCCGACTACGATCCGCCGGCGCTGCGCGCGGTCCTGACCGAACGCCGTGCGGCACCGGCCGCGGCCTGAAGGCGTGTGAGTCCGGGAGCCGGCACCGCCGCCGCGATGGCATGGTGACCGGGCTCGCGGCGTACGCGGTGTCGGAGCGCAGCTCGCGCGGCCGCCATTACCCCGAATCGCCCCCGGCGCATCGCACCGAGTTCCAGCGCGATCGTGATCGAATCGTCCACTGCACGGCGTTTCGCCGGCTCGAGTACAAGACGCAGGTATTCGTAAACCACGAAGGCGACATGTTCCGGACGCGCCTGACGCACTCCCTGGAGGTCGCGCAGATCAGCCGCACGGTGGCGCGCGCCCTCGGCCTGAACGAGGATCTCGCCGAGGCGATCGCGCTTGCGCACGATCTCGGGCACACCCCGTTCGGCCACGCCGGCCAGGAGGCCCTGGACGAATGCATGCGCGCGAACGGCGGCTTCGAGCACAACATCCAGTCACTGCGCGTCGTCGACCGCCTGGAGGAACGCTACGCCGCCTTTCCCGGACTGAATCTCACCTTCGAGACGCGTGAAGGCATCCTCAAGCACGTCGGCCGCGCCAAGGCGCGGATGCTCGGCGAGGTCGGCCGGCGTTTCCTCGACCGCACGCACGCCAGCCTGGAGGCGCAGGTCACCAACATCGCCGACGAGATCGCCTACAACAACCACGACATCGACGACGGTCTGCGCTCGGGCCTGATCGATCTCGGGCAGCTGGAAACGCTGTCGATCCCCGCCGAACAGCTCGCGCAGGTGCGGCGCGAGTATCCGCGGCTCGACACCAAACGCCTGACCGCCGAAGCGATCCGGCGCGCAGTGAACGCGGAGGTTTCAGACCTCGTGGACGAATCGCAGCGGCGCATCGGCGCGCGGGCGCCGGCCGACGTGGCGGCGGTACGCGCAGCCGGTGTGGCGCTGATCGGGTTCACCGAAACGATGCGCGTGCGCCACGACGAGCTCAAACGATTCCTGCGGGACAATCTGTACCGGCACCCGCGCGTGCGCAGCATGACCGAACGCGCGGCGCTCATCGTGCGCGCGCTGTTCGCAGCCTACCTCGCCGACCCCGCCGCCCTGCCGGAGCGTGTCGCCGTCGCCGGCGCGACCGCGGTGCAGCCACCGACCCTCGCGCGCCAGGTCGCGGACTACGTCGCGGGCATGACCGACCGGTTCGCGATCGCCGAGTACCGGCGCCTGATCGGGCCGATCGACATGAACTGAAGGCGCGCGGGGCGGCGCGCCGCCCACCCCGGCGCCAGCCCCGACGCGCGGACTTTCCCTCGTTCCCGGCGAACGTTACGATCGCTGCCGACGGATACTTCCGTTGCACCTCCATCTGCAGGTGGCCATGATCGGTTGGCCCGCGACGAGCGACACCGGATCCGTGCTCGGCGATGACGAGGACGGCATCGCCTCGGCGGCGGGCTGTTTTTCCACTCCCCAGCTCGAACAGCGGCTCGACCTCGTGCAGCATCTGGTCGAGTACAGCAACCAGCTCATCGTCGTGGTCGGCGAGCAGGGCGCCGGCAAGTCGACGTTCGCCGCCGAGCTCGGTCATCGTGCCCGCGAAAACTGGCGCGTGGCGCAGATCGGCGGCCACCCGGACCTGTCCACCGGCGCGTGCATCGCCGCGCTCGGCACCGCGTTCGATCTCAACGTGAACGACCTCGATCCCGAACGCCTGCGCCTGGACCTGCTGGCGCAGCTGGGCGCGTACGAACGGGCCGACCTGATCGCCGTAGCCATGGTCGACGATGCCGAGACCCTGCCCACGGCCACCTTGAGAACCCTGCTCGAGCTCGCACAACCGGCTGGCCAGGCACCGCGCGTGCACGTCGTGCTGCTCGGCGAGCCGGCGCTGATGGACCGGCTGCGCGATACCGAGCTGCGCGGCTTTCGAGCCGAGATCTGCCACACCCTCGACCTGCCCGCATTCACAGAGATGCAGACGGCGGATTTTCTCGGTGCCCGTTACGGTGGCGCCGACGCCGGACTGGACATCGACGCGGTGCAGCGGATCCACGCCGAGGCCGCCGGCCTGCCCGGCCGCGTCGCCGAAATCGCCGCCCGTACCGTCGCCGGCGACGGCGCGAAGCCCGAGCGCGACGCCGGCATCTGGCCCGTGCCGCGGCCGCGACCGGCGCATGTCGTGACCGGCGCGATCGTGCTCGTGCTGGCCGCCCTGGTGCTGTGGAGCCGAACCGACCGGGACAGCGCCACGCCACCGGCCGGCGTGCGCATCGAACTGCCGCATCCCGCAGCGCCGCCGATGGACGCGCCGGCACCCGCACTGCATTCGCCGGCCGGCGACGAGACGCCGGAACCGGCGCCTGGTTTCACGTCCGGCCCGGCTGCACCGGCAATCGTCGTAACGCCGGAAGCGGTGGTGCCGGAAGCGGTTGCGACGGCACCCGCCGTCACCGCGGAGCCGGACGCGCCCCGGGCGCCAACGACGCCTGCGGCCGCCACCCCCGAACCCGCCCCGCGTGCGGCGCCCCGCGAGTCCGCCCCGGCCGGCGCACACGGACCGCAATGGCTCGCGGCACAGCCCGGTGAACGCTACGTCCTGCAGCTGTTCGGGTCGCACGAGCGGGCGGCGGCGATGAAATTCCTGCGCGACGCCCGTCTCGGCGATCGCGGCGCCTGGTTCACCGTGACGCACGAAGGCAAACCCTGGCACGTGATCGTCACCGGTCCGTTCCGCAACCGCGCCGAGGCCGTCGCCGCGCTCGCCGAGCTGCCGCCGCGGCTGCGCGCGCTGAAACCCTGGCCACGTTCGATCGCTAACATCCAGGCGGCCCTGAAGTAGCCACGCGGCGGGGCGCGCGAGCGCGCAAATCCCCTGCTGAAACAACGCGCCGCACCACCCCGGCGCAGCCCTTGCACCGGCACGGTGCGAGGCCGGGCCGCGCCGTGACAGAGGTACCCCCGGACGATATACTTTCCGCCCTTTTGCGCGCAGGAAAGCAGCGCTCGCGGACGCAGTCAGGTTAGTGACGTATGCCGAACGAAACGCCTCTCGCTGAATCCACGGACCGTGCGCACGGGCAACCGCGCGCCGGCCTGTACGATTCCCGCTACGAGCATGACGCTTGCGGCGTTGGCTTCGTGGTCAACATCAAGGGCCGCAAGTCGCACACCATCGTCGAGCAGGCACTGACGGTCCTGCGCAATCTGCAGCACCGCGGCGCGTGCGGTTGCGAGGAGAACACCGGCGACGGCGCCGGCATACTCATCCAGATACCCCACGAGTTCCTGGCCCGCGAATCGGTAGCGCTCGGCTTTGCGCTGCCCGCGCCCGGGCATTACGGCGTCGGTACCGTATTTCTTCCGCGCGACCCCGACCAGCTGCGCGAGTGCGAGACCGTGTTCGCCCGCATCATCGCCGAAGAAGGCCAGCAGCTGCTCGGCTGGCGCGACGTACCCGTCGACGACGGCTCGCTCGGGCCGACCGCGAGATCCTGCGAGCCGGTGTTCCGCCAGGTTTTCATCGCCCGGTCCGCCGCCATCACTGATGAGGACGGCTTCGAGCGCAGGCTGTACGTCATCCGCAAGCGGCTGGAACACGCCATCTGGCAGTCCTCACTGACCGGACGCGCGCAGTTGTACGTGCCGAGCCTGTCCTGTCGCACGCTCGTCTACAAGGGCATGCTGCTCGCCACCCAGCTCGAAGCCATGTTTCCGGATCTGGCCGACCCGCTGATCCACTCGGCGCTGGCGCTGGTGCACCAGCGCTTTTCCACCAACACCTTCCCGTCCTGGCCGCTGGCACAGCCGTTTCGCTACCTGGCGCACAACGGCGAGATCAATACCGTGCGCGGCAACATCAACTGGATGCGCGCGCGCGAAGCGCTGTGCGCATCGCCGCTGTTCGGTGACGATCTGAAGAAGATCTTTCCGATCGTCATCGAGGGCAACAGCGACTCCGCGGTGTTCGACAACGTCATGGAGTTTTTGCACATGGCCGGGCGGCCGCTGCCGCTCGCCGTGCTGATGATGATTCCCGAGGCCTGGGAGAAGCACGAGGCGATGGACGCCGAGCGGCGTGCCTTCTACGAATACCACTCGTGTCTGATGGAACCCTGGGACGGCCCCGCGTCGATCGCATTCACCGACGGTCGGGTGATCGGCGCCGTGCTCGATCGCAACGGCCTGCGCCCGTCGCGCTACTACGTCACCAAGGACGACCTGGTGGTCATGGCATCGGAGGTCGGCGTGCTCGACGTCGCGCCCGAGAACGTCGCCATCAAGGAGCGCCTGCACCCGGGTCGCATCTTCCTCGTCGACACGGTCAAGGGCCGGATCATCGACGACACCGAGCTCAAGGCGGAATTCGCGCGCGCCCGTCCCTACGCGCAGTGGCTGCGGGAGAACCTGATCGGGCTCGACGAGCTGTCCGCGCCCCCGCACGTGCACGAGCCTGACCACGATACCGTGCTCGCACGCCAGCAGGCTTTTGGCTACACGCACGAGGATCTGCGCCTGCTCATGGCACCGATGGCGAGCCGTGGTGAAGAGCCGATCGGCTCGATGGGCACGGACACCGCCCTGGCCGTGCTCTCGGATCGGCCGCGCCTGTTGTACGACTACTTCAAGCAGCTGTTCGCCCAGGTGACCAACCCGCCGCTCGACGGCATCCGCGAGGAGCTGGTTACCCAGGTGGCGACCAGCATCGGGCCGGAAGGCAACCTGCTGGAGCCGTCCGCGCTGAGCTGCCGCCAGCTTTGGCTGCAATCGCCGATCCTTGACAACGAAGCGCTGGCCCGCATCCGGCACGCGGATCGGCCGGGTTTCAAGTGCCTCACCATCCCGATCGTGTATCCGGTAGAGGACGACGGCCCCGGGCTCGAGCGGGCGCTGGCGCGGGCGTCCCGGCGCGCGGAGGAAGCGGTCGCGGCCGGCTACAGCTTCATCATTCTGTCGGACCGCGGCATCGACGCCGATCACGCACCCATACCCGCGCTGCTAGCGACCGCCGCCGTGCACCATCACCTGGTGCACAGCGGCACGCGCGTGAAGGTCGGCCTGGTGGTGGAGTCCGGTGAACCGCGCGAGGTGCACCACTTTGCCATGCTGCTCGGCTACGGGGCCGGCGCCATCAACCCCTACCTCGCTTTCGAGACGCTCGACGACCTCGTCCGCCAGGGCGTGCTCACGATCGATCCCGGGCACCCGCAGGGCAACGAGAGCGATCGCGACGTCGCCATACACAATTACGTCAAGGCGGTGAACAAGGGGCTCGTCAAGGTCATGTCCAAGATGGGCATATCCACGGTGCAGTCCTACCGCGGCGCGCAGATTTTCGAGGCGCTGGGGCTCAACAAGGCGCTGGTCGATCGGTATTTCGCCGGGACGGCATCGCGCGTCGGCGGCATCGGTATCGAGGTGGTCGCACAGGAGGTCAGGCTGCGCCATCGCCGCGCCAGTCCGGACCGGCCGGCCGCGACGCCGGATCTCGACGCCGGCGGTGAGTACCAGTGGCGCCGCGACGGCGAATACCACCTGTTCAACCCCGAGACGGTGTTCAAGCTCCAGCATTCCACCCGCAGCGGCCAGTACGCCGTATTCAAGGAGTACTCCCGCCTGGTCGACGATCAGAGCCGCCAGCGCGCGACCCTGCGCGGCCTGTTTCGTTTCAAATCCGACCGGGCACCGGTTCCGATCGGGGAAGTGGAACCCGCGACGAGCATCTTCAGGCGCTTTTCCACCGGCGCGATGTCCTACGGTTCGATCAGCCAGGAGGCGCACGAGACACTCGCCATCGCCATGAACCGCCTCGGCGGCAAGTCCAACACCGGCGAGGGGGGCGAGGATCCGGAACGCTACGTGCCGTTGCCCAACGGCGACAGCAAGCGCTCCGCGATCAAGCAGGTGGCGTCCGGACGTTTCGGCGTGACCAGCGAATACCTCGTCAACGCCGACGACCTGCAGATCAAGATGGCGCAAGGCGCAAAGCCCGGCGAAGGTGGCCAACTGCCCGGCAAGAAGGTCTACCCGTGGATCGCCAAGACCCGGCACTCCACGCCGGCGGTCGGGCTCATCTCGCCGCCACCGCATCACGACATCTACTCGATCGAGGATCTGGCGCAGCTCATTCACGACCTGAAGAACTCCAATCCGCAGGCGCGCGTGCACGTGAAGCTGGTGGCCGAAGTCGGTGTCGGCACGGTCGCGGCCGGCGTTTCCAAGGCGCACGCCGACGTCGTGCTGATCTCGGGCTATGACGGCGGCACCGGTGCATCGCCGCTCACGTCCCTCAAACATGCCGGCATGCCCTGGGAGCTCGGCCTCGCGGAAACCCAGCAGGTGCTGGTCGCGAACAAGTTGCGCGATCGCATCGTCGTGCAGACCGACGGCCAGCTGAAAACCGGGCGCGACGTCGTCATCGCCGCCCTGCTCGGCGCCGAGGAGTACGGCTTTTCGACCGCGCCGCTGGTGGTGGTGGGCTGCGTCATGATGCGCGTGTGCCACCTGGACACCTGCCCGGTCGGCGTGGCGACCCAGAATCCGGAGCTGCGCAAGAAGTTCACCGGCAGGCCCGAGTTCGTCGAGAACTTCTTCCGCTTCATCGCCGAGGAGATCCGCGAGCTCATGGCACAGCTCGGCTTCCGCACCATGGACGAGATGATCGGTCGCGTCGACGTCCTCGACGTGGCGCCGGCGCTCGAGCACTGGAAGGCGCGCGGGTTGGACTTTTCGCAGATCCTGCATCAGCCGGAGCGCGACGACGGTGCCGCGACGCGCTGCATCCGCGCCCAGGACCACGGTCTGGACAAGTCGCTGGACATGACCACGCTCGTGCCGCTGTGCCGCGCGGCCATAGAGGACGGCGAAGCGGTCGACGCGATCCTGCCCATCAGGAACGTCAACCGCACCGTCGGTACCCTCCTCGGCTACGAGATCACGCGCCGGCACGGCAGCAAGGGACTGCCCGACGATACCGTGCGCGTGCACTTCACCGGGTCCGCCGGCCAGAGCTTCGGGGCGTTCCTGCCGCGCGGCGTCAGCTTCACGCTCGAGGGCGACGCCAACGACTACATCGGCAAGGGGCTGTCGGGCGGCCGGATCGTCGTATACCCGCCGCGTCACGCGACTTTCGTGCCCGAGGAGAACATTCTCATCGGCAACGTCGTGTTCTACGGCGCGACGGGCGGCGAGGGTTATTTCCGCGGTATCGCGGGCGAACGCTTCTGCGTCCGCAACAGCGGCGCGACGGCGGTGGTCGAGGGCGTGGGCGATCACGGCTGCGAATACATGACCGGCGGCCGTGTGCTCGTCATCGGCAGCACCGGTCGCAACTTCGCCGCCGGCATGTCCGGGGGGATCGCCTACGTACTCGACGAGGCGGGTGATTTCCGCCGGCGCTGCAATCTGGAGATGGTCGACCTCGCGGCGCTCGAGACCGTCGAGGACGTGCGCGAGGTCAAGGCCATGCTGGACAAGCACCTGCGTTACACGCAGAGCACGGTCGCCGCTCATCTGCTCGAGAACTGGAACCGCGCGCAGTCGCGCTTTCTCAAGGTCATGCCGCGCGACTACCTCAAAGTCCTCACCGCCATGGACGAGGCGCGCAAGACCGGCGTGCCCTGGGAAAAAGCGGTCATGGAGGCGGCCCATGGGTAAGCCGACCGGATTTCTCGAGGAGCGGCGCGCCAAGCAGCCCTACCGCGCACTCGAGGAGCGGCTCCGGGACTGGCAGCAGGTGCTGGCGCCCTGGCCCGAGGACAGGCTGCGCGTGCAGGCGTCGCGCTGCATGGACTGCGGCATTCCGTTCTGCCACCAGGGCTGCCCGCTCGGCAACCTGATCCCGGACTGGAACGACCTCGTTTACCGCGATCACTGGCGCGAAGCCATCGATCGGCTGCACGCCACGAACAACTTTCCCGAGTTCACCGGCACCCTGTGCCCGGCACCCTGCGAGGGATCGTGCGTGCTCGGCATCAACGATGATCCGGTGACGATCAAGGCGATCGAGCTGGCGATCATCGACCACGCCTTCGCCGAGGGCTGGGTGAGCGCGCAGCCGCCGGCGAAGGAAACCGGGCGCCGTGTGGCCGTGGTCGGATCGGGCCCGGCGGGTCTCGCCGCCGCGCAGCAGCTGCGCCGCGCAGGCCATCGGGTCACGGTGTTCGAGCGCGACGATCGCATCGGCGGACTGCTGCGTTACGGCATACCCGAGTTCAAGATGGAAAAGCGCGTGCTCAACCGGCGCCTGGATCAGCTGCGGGCCGAGGGCGTCGAACTGCGGGCCGGCGTCCATGTCGGCGTCGACCTGCCCGCGGAGGCGCTGCAGCGCGAGTTCGACGCCCTGATCCTGTGCGGCGGGGCCTGCGCCCCGCGAGACCTGCCCGTCGCGGGTCGTGAGCTGCGCGGCGTGCACTTCGCGATGGAGTTCCTGACCCAACAGAACCGGCGCTGCGAAGGCGATCCCGTGAACCCGCAAGTCGCGATTTCAGCCGCCGGCAAGCACGTCATCATCATCGGTGGCGGCGACACCGGCGCCGACTGTCTCGGCACCTGCCACCGCCAGGGTGCTGCCTCGGTGCACCAGCTCGAGATCCTGCCGCGCCCGCCCGATCGGCGCGACGCCGACAACCCGTGGCCGGAATGGCCGCGCATCTATCGGATCTCCACGGCCCACGAGGAAGGCGGGGAGCGCGTGTACGCGGTGGCGACGCAGCGTTTCATCGACGACGGCGATGGTCACGTCGCGGCGCTCGAGCTGACCGACGTGGAGACGCGGATGGTCGATGGGCGGCCGACTTTCGTCGAGGTGCCGGGCTCTGCGCGCGAGCTCCCCTGCGATCTCGCCCTGCTCGCGACGGGCTTCGTGGGACCGGAACGGCCCGGGTTGCTCGACTCTCTGGGCGTACGGCTCACCGAGCGTGGCAACGTGTGGCGCGACCGGAACTGGATGACGAGCGTTCCCGGCGTGTTCACGGCCGGTGACATGCAACGTGGCCAGTCCCTGATCGTCTGGGCAATCGCCGAGGGCCGCGCCGCGGCGCGCGCTGTCGACACATTTCTCATGGGCGAGTCCGATCTGCCAGCGCCGGTGGCGTGACGCGCGGGCGCGCATGGCGCCGGACCCCGGCACGCCGGACCCGCCGTCGGCTACTCGCGTGACCGGTCCCCGGTGAAGATCGACAACGATTGCCTGCTCCGCGCGCTGCTGCGCCAGCCCGTGGTTCGCACGCCGGTATGGCTGATGCGCCAGGCGGGCCGCTACCTGCCCGAATACCGCGCCACCCGCGCCCGCGCCGGCGATTTCCTCACCCTGTGCAAGACGCCCGAGCTGGCTTGCGAGGTGACGTTACAGCCGCTGGCGAGATTCCCGCTCGACGCGGCGATCCTGTTTTCGGACATCCTCACCATTCCGGACGCGATGGGGCTCGGGCTCAGCATCGACGAGGGCATCGGCCCGCGCCTGGCACGGCCGATCGTCGCGCCCGGCGACGTCGACCGGCTCGGCGTACCGGATCCCGAAGGCGAGCTGCGCTACGTGATGGACGCCGTGCGCGCGATCAGGAGCGCGCTCGGTACCCGGCTGCCGCTGATCGGATTCGCCGGCAGTCCGTGGACGCTCGCCTGCTACATGCTCGAGGGTGGCGGTTCGCGCGAGTTCCATCGCGCCAAGCGCTTCGTCTACGACGAGCCGCGCGCGGCTCACCGCCTGCTCGAGGTTCTCGCACGGGCGGTGGGCGTCTATCTGCGGGCACAGATAGCGGCCGGCGTCGACGCCGTGATGGTATTCGACACCTGGGGCGGCGCCCTGTCGGCACGGGCCTACCGCGAATTCTCGCTAGCTTACATGGAACGGATCATTGCCACGCTGCCGCGCGAACGCGACGGCAGGCGGATCCCGTCGATCGTGTTCACCAAGGGCGGCGGACCGTGGCTGGAAGCCATAGCATCGATCGGCTGCGACGCCGTGGGGATCGACTGGACGCAGGCCATCGACGACGCCCGCCGGCGCGTCGGTTCGCGGGTCGCGCTGCAAGGTAATCTCGATCCGGCCGTCCTGCTCGCGGCGCCGGCGCGGATCGAGACCGAGGTCGCCGCCATCCTCGCTGATTTCGGCCACGGCGACGGGCACGTGTTCAACCTCGGACACGGCATCACACCGCAGGTCGATCCGTCTCACGCCGGCGCCATGATCGAGGCGGTGCACCGCCTGAGCCCCGCCTACCACCGCTCGCACTGACCCGGCACATGCCTGCCGGCGCCGGCTGCGCTACCCTTGCCGCTGGATAGAACTGACGGCGAGGCCCGGGGTGGCACTTTCCGAGATCATTCTCGTCGTGACGGGCCTGCTCGGCGTCGCCATGGTGGCCGCGGCGCTGTGCCGAAACCTGCCCATCCCGTTCACGGTGTTCCTGGTGCTGATCGGGATGGGTCTGCGCTGGCTCGGTGAGAGCCGCCCGGAAATCCTGCCCATCGCGGATTTCACACTGACACCGGATCTGGTGTTCTTCGTTTTCCTGCCCGCGCTGATCTTCGAGTCCGCACTCAATCTCGACGCCCGGCAACTGGTACGCAATCTCGCGCCGATACTCGCGCTCGCCATACCGGCGATGCTGCTGTCCACCGCGCTGGTGGGCCTGGGCCTGGCGATCATCATGGATTTCGATCCGGTGACCGCGTTGCTGTTCGGCGCTCTCATCTCGGCCACTGACCCGGTGGCGGTGGTGGCGCTGTTCAAAGAGCTCGGCGCCCCGGTCCGGCTGACCACCCTGGTCGAAGGTGAATCCCTGTTCAACGACGCAACCGCCATCGTGCTGTTCCACATCCTGCTCGCGATGGCCGTCAGCGGCAGTGCCTTCGGCTGGGGAGAGCTGGCCGCGAGCAGTGTGGAGTTCGTGCGGGTCTTTCTGGGCG
This sequence comes from Gammaproteobacteria bacterium, assembly GCA_020850735.1. Lineage (GTDB taxonomy): Bacteria > Pseudomonadota > Gammaproteobacteria > JADZEE01 > JADZEE01 > JADZEE01. The sequence continues at coordinate 12,167 of JADZEE010000049.1, forward strand.
GCGCCATGCTCGGGGCGGTCACGGGCATCGCCATCAGTGAGACGATGCGCCGCCTGCGTGCCAACGCCCTGAGCCTGCTGATCATGTCGCTGGTGACGGCCTATGCCGGCTTCGTCCTCGCGGAGCATTACCTGCACGTGTCGGGCGTCATGGCCGCGGTCGGGGGCGCGCTCGCGCTGGGTGTGTACGCGGTGACACGGGTGCCCCAGACGGCGCTGCGCAGCATCCACGAGGTCTGGGAGGTCATCGCGCTGGTCTGCAATTCGCTGCTGTTCCTGATGATCGGGCTGACGGTGAACGTGGCGGCGCTGGCGGAAAGGGCGCTGCCCATCCTGATGGTCGCCGTACTGGTGGTGCTTGCCCGGGCCGCGGCCGTGTATACCCTGGCCCCGGCGACGACCCGCCTGTTCCGGCTGCCACGCATCAAGACCGGTGAGCTGCACGTGATGTGGTGGGGTGGTCTCAAAGGCGGGCTGGCCATCGCCATCGTGCTGTCGCTGCCGCAGTCGCTGCCCGGCCGCCAGCTCCTGGTCGAGCTCACCCTGGGGGTCGTGCTGTTCACTTTGCTGGTCAACGCCCCGACGATCCGCCCGCTCATCTCCTTCCTCGGCGTCGACCGACTCACCGACGACGAGCGCGCCGAGCTCGCCCGCGGACTCGACCACGCACGCAAAGACGCGCAGTCGGTGCTGGACGAATTGCGCGCCGCGGGCATCGTCTCACCACAGGCGCAGGCGGATATCGAGCGGCAGATTGCCGACACCTTTCGCGCCGAGGGTGCCGAGGCGAGCCAGGCCCGGGCGCAACGCCGGGCTTTTCTCGAGGCACTGCGCTTTGAAATCGAGGAGCTCGAACGACTGTTCGACATCGGCCTGATAGACGAGTACACCTACCTCGACCTGCGCAGCACGCTGCGCCGCGACCGCCATTACTGGACCGGAACCGAGGAACAGGACGGCACGGCGAGCGACGGAACGAGTCTGTTCGTACGCGTCGAATCAGCGCTGCTGCGCCAGCTGCGCGAGCACAACTGGGCGGCCGGCCTGCTGGCGCGCTACCAGCGCCTGCGCCTGTCACACCGGCTGCAACGCGACATCGCCGGGATCATGACCTGCCAGGCGGTGCTACGCGGCCTGGAGGACCGGGCGCACCTCGCACCCGGCCTGCGCGCGCCGGTGGCAACGGTGTATCGCCATCGGCTGCAGAAGCGCCAGGTCCGGGTCGCGGCGATCCGACGCGAATTCCCGGAGCTCTACGAACGCTTCGAACGTCACTACTTCCTGCGCGCGGCGCTGGCCAACGCCCGCGAGCGCATCGCCGATGCGGCCCATCATGGCGAGCTGCCCGGCAAGGCACACGTGCAGGTCGATCGGTGCATCGAGACCGCGTTGCGACGGCTGCCGGAGCTGCCCCTCGCCCTGTCCCGGCTCGGGCCCCGGGATCTCATCCGCGGCGTGCCGTTGTTTCAGAATCTGCCCGAACCGGTCGTGGCGAAGCTCGCCACACATGCGCGCACGGTCAACTTCCTGCCGGGCGACGTCGTCATCGGCGAGGGCGAGCGCGGCAGCTCGCTGTACGTCATCGTACGTGGCACTGTGGCGGTGACGCGCGCGGAGCCCGACGGCAGCACGCAGCGGCTCGCCACCCTGGGCACCGGGGATTTTTTCGGTGAAACCGCGCTGCTCGGCGATGAGACGCGCACGGCGACGGTCGTGGCCGAGGAACCGGCGACGCTGCTGCGGCTGAACCGGCGCGAAGTGCTC
>JADZEE010000050.1 GCA_020850735.1 Gammaproteobacteria bacterium
CACTTCGGCGAGCGGCGCAGTCACGGTGATCAGCGGTTCGGCGAGCGCGCTGTGCCACTCGAGCAGCACCGGGGTGCCATCGTCGGCGCGCCCGAGGTCGACGGTCGCGAGCGCGTCCTGCGCCTCGTCGGCACGCAGTTCGTAGCGCTCGATCGCGAACGTTCCCCGCTCGCCGAGCCCCAGATCGGGAAAGGCGTCTGCGGCCCCGGAAGCGACGAGCGCGTAGCGATAGGGTGCTTTCGGTACGCCGAATATCGACCACGCCGTCCAGGCGACCAGCGCCAGTCCTGCGATCAGCAGGATGGCGCTGGCAATCGCGAGGTGACCGCCTGCGCGAACACCGGTGCTGCCTTGCGGCAGCGGCGCCTCAACGATGGTCGCCGGCATCCCGCCCGCTGTCCCGCCGCCGGCGCGAGCGCAGCAGACCGAGGCTGCCCGCGAGCAGCATCACCCCGCCCAGACCGCCGAGCGATGCCTGCCGCGCATCGGTTTGCACACCATCGATGAGTCCGAACACGGGGCTGCTGTCCAGCTGCGCGAGCTTTTGCTTCACAGTGGCCATTTCGCGGATCTGGGTGTTCTCCTGCATGATTTTCGCGTACGCGCGATTCATCGGTTCCCAACCCTCGGTGTAGGTCCAGTTGCCGGGATTGACGTGGGCCGCGGCGACGTGGAGCTTGACCAGGTCATTCTCCCCCATCTCCATGGCCTCGAACTCGATCGCGGTCGGGTTGTTGCCCTTGGTCCAGAAGAGCTGGAAGAACGATACCGGTGCGTCCTTCTCCGGTTCCGGAGGTGCCGGCCGGTTGGTCTTCTGGCCCGGCAGCAGCCCGTCCTCGTAGAGCTTGACCACCACTTCGTGGGCCTCCTTGTACTTCTCGAGACCCGCCAGCGTCGCCTTGTCCATCAACTCCAGATAGGAACGCGTCAACCGCTCGGAGTGGCACTGGGTACAGGTCTCGACCCATGCTTCCAACCGCTGCTTTGACCACTCGCCGTTGATACCCTCGGCCACGCCGGGCACCGAGGGATAGTTGGCCCAGCGGACCTTGCGCACGACGTTGTGACTGAACTTGCCCTTGTATTCCATATGACAGCTGGCACAGGTCGGCGCGGTCTGCCCACCCTTGGTAAAGGCATCCTTCAGCGGCAATTGCCAGTTCCAGGTATCTCCGAGGCTCGTATACACGGCACCGTGTTTGGAGACCATGTAGTTTTCATAGTTGTTGTGGTCGATGCCGCGATGGCACGTGGCGCAGGCCTCGGGCTTGCGCGCCTCGACGAGCGAAAACTCGTGGCGAGTGTGACAGCCGTCGCACTTGTTCTGGTTGTAGTGACAGCCCGTACAACCCTCGGCGATTTCGCGCTGAGGCATGCCCGCCCAGATCCCGGTCTCCACGTTGGCGCGGTAGTCCAGCGCGTGCGACGGCCGGCCCCTGGGCCACTCGTCGTTGGGCCAGATCTGCGTGTCGCGCTCGGACTCGCGCTCGGCGAACTCCTCGAGGTGACAGGTACCGCACACAGCCGCATCGGGTAATCGCAGGTCGGCGGTGTGATCGGCCTTCTTGTTCGTGTTGATGTCGACGTGACAGTCGATGCAACCCACCTCGGCGAGCTGTTCGGTCTCTCCGAGTTTTCCCATGGAGCGCAGGTTGTTCTCGACCTGCTCGAGTTTTTCCTTGCGGTAGTAGAGCGGATCGCCCTTGGGCAGCTTGCGGATCCCGTCCAGATTGGCGTGCGCACTCTTTTTCCACGACCGCACCCAGCCCGGCGTCTCGTCGCTGTGGCACTCCACGCACTCCTTGCGCTCGGCCACTTCCTTCACCGAAGCGGGCGGCTCGTAGAAGGTGTGCGGGTCGAAGTACCGGCTCATGGGGATCGGATCCCAGAGGTGCCCGTACTTGCCCTTACCAGCGCCCTGGGCCGGATCGTGGTAGCGCTTCTCGAGCGCGTCGAAGAGTTTTTTCGGCGGATCGTTTTTCGTGACGCCGAGCGCCTGGTAGGTCTCCTTGGGGATGTCCGCGACTGCCGCGGCACAGCAACACAGCGACAGCACAGGCAACACCAGCTCAGCAACTCTCTTCCACGACACGCGCTGCTCCATGGTGCGATCTCCCTCTAGTGTCCCCGGCGCCCCTGACCGAGTTCGGATTGTGTGGGCTATGTTGGCGCGCGCGCGCCGGGACCATTAAGGACCGCACGCTGAATAATTGTTGGGGCCAGCGTCGTGGCACCAGCAGACGGACTGGCGTGTGGTACCACGTCCCGTCGCTCCGCGGTACTAGCGAAGTGAACTTGCCGCAACTATGCTTAGAACCACGGCCGGTGAGGGGCACAATCGCGGGCAAGGAGAAGCGCATCGATGGCCCTGACACTGCACGTCGACCGGATTGGAAGTCAGACCCGCCAAGGGCAGATCTTCGATCAGATCCGCCGTCAGATCCTGAGCGGGCAACTGCTGCCGGGCACGCCGGTGCCCGCGACGCGCGAGCTGAGCGAGCAGCTCGGCGTATCGCGCAACACGGTGGTGCTCGCCTATGAGCGTCTCATCGCCGAGGACTACCTGCAGACCCGGCCGGGCGTCGGCACTTTCGTCAACGCCTGTCTACCGGAAGACTCGCTGATGTTGCGCACCGCGGCCCGCGGCGCGGCCACGCCCGCGGAGCGCCTGGCGCCCCGTCATCCGGTCCTGTTCCGCGGCCGGGCGCAGGCGGTGGTCAACCCCAACCGCCACCAGCTCGCCATCGACTTCTGGGTGGGGCGTCCGGATCCACGCTCGTTTCCGACCAAGGCCTGGCGGCGGCACCTGCTGCACAACCTCACCGTCGCCGGTTCCAACCTGACCGAGTATCGCAACCCGGCCGGCATCTACGGCCTGCGCAAGGCGATCGCCGATCACCTGGGGCCGGCGCGCGGCATCCACGCCGATCCCGCTCAGATCATCATCGTCAGCGGCAGCCAGGAGGCACTGAACGTCGCCACGCGCCTGCTGGTGCGCGAGGGTACCCCGGTCGTGACCGAGTGCCCGTGCTATCAGGGGGCCTTTTTCGTCTTCGAGAGCTACGGCGCACGGATCGAGCCGGTGCCTGTCGACGACTGCGGCATCGACGTCGCACAGCTGCCGGACGCCCGCGCCAGCCTCGCCTATGTGACGCCTTCGCACCAATACCCGATGGGCGCGACGCTGTCGCTGGAGCGACGCGTGCGCCTGCTGGAGTGGGCCTGGCAGATGGGCGCCTACGTGATCGAGGACGACTATGACAGTGATTTCCGCCACCACGGCTCACCGTTGACTGCGCTCAAGGGCATGGACGAGCACGGCAGCGTGATTTACGTCGGCACGTTCTCGAAGTCGATCGGTGCCGGGCTGCGCCTCGGCTACATGGTCGTCCCGCACGAGCTGGTGGAGCCGGCGCGCACGGTCAAGGCACTGCTCAACAATGGCCAGCCCTGGCTGGACCAGGCGGTGCTCGCGGATTTCGTCGCCAGCGGCAGCTATGCGCGTCACCTGCGCCGCATCCGGCGCACCTACCTCGCACGCCGCGACTGTTTGATCGAAGCCCTGCGACGGCACTTTGGCGACGTCAGTCTTGCCGGTGTAGAGGGCGGCATGCATCTGGTGTGGCGCCTGCCCGCCGGATTCCCGGCTGCGCGCGAGCTGCAGGCACTGGCCCACGCCGCGGGGATCGGCGTGTACGCGCTGGACAGCGCCGCGGCTCACGACTTCGGCCGCGAAGGCTACGGCCGCCACACCCTCATGCTCGGCTACTCGTCGCTGACCGAGCAGCAGATTACCGAGGGTATCGCCCAACTCGCCGCGGCGCTGCCGGCCGGGCTCACCCGCACGGCATCGACGCGCCGCGCGCGGGCAGTTGCGCCGCGTTACCGCCCTGGCATGCAGACCGGCTGAAGGTACCCCGTGGCTCGAGACGGCGAGCCGGGAGCGACAGCCTGCCCGGTGTGACGACCTGACGTTCCGGCGCCGCGCCGTGCGTGGCCTGCGGCACCAGGCTGGTCAAAGCCGCGATTCCGTCCGCGCCGGGCGCACGTAGCGATCGCCTGACGGTGTCGTCGCTCGCGGATCGGGCACGGCCACGTGCGCGCCGGTAGAATTCACGGGGCTCGCGGTTTCGCGTTTTCCTCGTCGGGCGGGTTGCAGCGTGCACCGCAGACAGGTTCAGGCCGCGGGCGCTGCCGGACACGACCAACCACTGCGGGCGAGGAAGGACACATGCGCGGGAGCCGGCTGACAGAGAAGGTGGCCATCGTCACGGGCGCCGGACAGGGGATCGGCGCGGCCATCGCACGAGTGTTCGCTGCCGAGGGCGCTCGTGTCGTGGTCGCAACCCGCACCGAGGCGCACGGCCAGCGCACCGTCGACACGATCACAGGGGGGGGCGGCGAGGCGCACCTGGTCACGGCGGACCTCGGCAACCGCGAACAGACCGCTGCCGTCGTCGAGCAGACCCTGGCGCACTACGGTCGCGTCGACGTCATGGTCCACAATGCCGCGTCGTTTCTCGGCGGTCCGGTGGCGGATTACTCCGAGACGGATCTGGAAACGGCGCTGGCGGTGAACCTCAAGGCCTGCTTTCGCCTCGCGCGCGCCTGCATCCCGCACATGCGTCATCAGGGCGGCGGGCGACTGCTGTTCACGTCCTCGGTCACCGGCCCGCGCGTGGCCATGCCGGGCACCGCCTACTACGCGGCCTCCAAGGGCGGCGTCAACGCCTTCATCCGTACCGTGGCCCTGGAGCTCGCCGCGGATCGCATCACCGTCAACGGCGTCGAACCGGGTTTCATCCGCACGCCGGCCATGGATCTGCTCGCCGACGCCCAGGGGCAGCAGCAGATGGCCCGCTACATCCCGCTGGGCTATCTCGGCCAGCCCGAGGACATCGCGTACGCCATGCTGTACCTCGCCTCGGACGAAGCACGCTACGTGACCGGCCAGACCATCGTCGTCGACGGTGGTTCGACGCTGCCGGAAAGCCCGGCGTTCGTCGACGCCGCGGAGAGTATGAGAGGACTGACCGGCTCGGGCAGCTGAGGCGAGCACGCGTCCCCGCGCTGGCGGGCGAGTTCGACGGGCGCGCGCCGGCGCGACAGGCGGGCGCAGGCGAGGGATGCGGAGGGTCGGTTACCAGATACCGGCGCACGCCCGGTGCCACCATGCCTTCAGGCACACGGCATCGATGTCGGAAGCGGAATCGTCGTACAGGTCCCGGAGCGGGCGCGGAACGACCTCGGCAAGCAGCGGCTCCGAACCCCGGGCGGCCGCACACTCAGCTCCGCATCCCGGCGCCGCCACGGCGCCTGATGGCGGCCAGACCCACCAGTACGGGCACCGCCAGCCACAGCGCGGCGGGCACGGGAACCGGGTTGGCGACCGCCGCCATGAAGGGATCGCCCTCGACGTTGCCGAAACTGTTCTGCAGTGCGCGCAGGCGGATCGCATCCACCACGGTGCCGGCAGGCAGGCCGAACGCACTGATGTCGATCTCGAGCGCATACGTCGGCGAGCTGTCGAGCGGACCCGTGGCCGCGAGCTCGACGAGACTGTTTTCGGCGTACGTCAGAAAATCCGTGAATACACCGCCGCGCGGCCGCACGGCGATCTCGTACGGATCGGGGCCAAAGGCCTCGAACAGGACGATGTCCGGACCGACGGCGTTACGTGCCGGCAGGACCGTGAAATCGAGCTCGAACAGATTCGCGTAGGCGCCCACGCCGGGATCCGGGAAGCCGATGTTCGCCAGCCCGGTGGTGGGGGAAAACCCGGTGAGCTGGGCATCGAGTATGGCGTCGTCCGGGTCGACGGTGCCGCCCGTCAGCCAGTGTACGAAACCGGCTTCGAGCTGAGTGGCATCGGTGGCGAACGCGATGTCGGCGAACGTGTAGCCGCCGTATGAGACGGCGGCCCGACCGGACGCAGGCAAGGCGCACGCCAGCGCGGCGAGCAAGCTCGAGAGCAGCAATGGTCGAATGGAACTCATGGCGTTCACCTCGGTGGGCCGAAATCCCGCGACCCACGCGGGCGCAATCGCGCACGCGGCGGGCGCGGGGAATGCGCGCATTGACGATAGGCGGGCGCGGCGTCGCGATGCTGACGGCGGTCAGGTGCGCCTCAGAACCCGCGGGCTCGACCAGCCGGGCCGAAGACGATTCCGCGCCGGTGAGCGGGGTCGCAGTCGCAACGCCGGCCGGGACAGGGAATCAGCGCGCCGGAAATCCGACTCTGACCCCGGTGGACGGCGCCGGACGCGGGCGCGGTGGGTCAATCGGCCAGCGCCGCGCGGCGCTGGCGCCGGACCTTGCGGCGCTTGAGGCGATAAGCGAGTTGCGGGCGCGTGATGCCGAGCATGCGTGCCGCCGACGCCACGTTGCCGTGGGCTCTGGCGACTGCGGTCTCGAGCAGCATGTCCTCCACCTGGCTGAGCGTCTTCACGCCGTTGAGCACGTGTTCGCACAGCTGCTGCCCCGCCTGCCACTCGCCGCCGTCCAGCGCGCCGTCGCCGTTGAGCGCGAGTTCCTCGCCCCGCGGCTCGGGATAGGATGAAAACAGGTCGTTGACCTCCACGCGCGCGCCTTGGGGCGCGAGGATGACGCCGCGTTCGACCATGTTCTGCAGCTCGCGGATGTTGCCCGGCCAGTGGTAGGTCAGCAAGGCGCGCTTGGCACGGTCGGTAAACCCGCGCAGCTTCTTGCCGTGCACTGCCGAGTAGCGCTGCAGAAACCGCTTGGCGAGCAGTGCGACGTCCTCCTTGCGCTCGCGCAGCGGCGGGATGTGTATCTCGTAGGCGTTCAGGCGGTAGTAGAGATCGGCGCGAAAAAGCCCCTGTTTCACCAGCACGGGCAGATCCGCGTTCGTGGCCGCGACGATGCGCACGTCCACCTTGCGCGCCCGCTGGTCGCCCAGGCGTTCGATCTCGCCGTGTTCGAGCGCGCGCAGCAATTTGCCCTGCGTCGACAGGGGCAGATCGCCGATCTCGTCCAGGAACAGCGTGCCACCGTCAGCGCGCTCGAAACGGCCCAGGCGCGCCGACTGGGCTCCGGTGTAGGCACCCTTCTCGACGCCGAACAGCTCGGACTCCATCAGTTCGTGGGGGATCGCCGCACAGTTCACCGCGACGAAAGGCCGCTGCGCCCTTGGACTCTGGTCGTGCAGCGCGCGCGCGAACATCTCCTTGCCGACGCCGGTCTCGCCGAGCAGCAGCACGGTGATCTGGCTCCCGGCCGCCTGCCGGAGCAGATCACAGGCGGAGAGAAAGCCCGGCGACACGCCCGTCATGTCGCCGGGACGGGAATCCTTCTCGACCATGCTCGAGCGCAGCTGCACGACTTCGTTCTGCAGATCGATGAGCTGATCAGCGATCGATTCGCGATTGAAGTAGCGAGCGAACTCGGATGCGTCGTCCCACTGCTCGATGGGCTTGCCGACGATGCGGCAGTTGGCGTGACCGGTGCCGACACACTCGACTTCCTTGTACAGGATGCGCCGGCCCATGAACGCGGAGCTGTAGCCGCAGGCGTAGCCGATCTGGGTCCAGCACACCGGTTCGCGATGGATGCCGTAGAAATGCCGGTGCCATTGCCCTTCCCAGGAGTTCTCCCACAGCAGGTCGGCGTGGAATTCGCCGTTCATGCGATCGATCTCCAGTCGCAGAGGCGTGACGCGAACGATCCCTTCCAGGGCGTGCAGCTGCGGGCCGGTCATGAAGGCCTCGGCATCGTCCGCGCTCTGCGCGCGCGTGCGGGCCAGCTCGGCGTCGCGCAGACCGGAAGCGTAACCCATGCGGGTGAGCAGGCCGCGCGCACGCTCCACGCCCAGGGTGTCGATCAGCTCCTTGCGCAGCAGCGCCTGGGCCTCGGCGTGCACCAGCAGCATGCGGTGCTCGTGCAGCCAGATCTGGCCGGTGTCGGCGCAGAAATGCACATGTGCCCGCAGATCGTCGCGGTCGGAACCCGCGGAACGTTGCTCCAGAGCCATTGGCGTTCCTCCGGTAAGGCGCTCAGTAGTGCGCCCGCCGCCGGATTGACGTTTTGATCAATATCAACCAAACCCCGGATTACCGGGTTCCACGGGCTTTTTGCACGCACCGGATTCATTAAATGGTCACGGCGACCGGTGCGCCGCGACAGAGGTAGCGACGGCTTTGCGCGAGGCGCGAGCAGTGAGCTTGATGAGGTGACCATCTGGTCACCTTTGCGTTCCCCTAAGGGGATTTCTGACGATTTGATCACCAGCCGAACGTGCACTGCAGCGTGCACGGCTCCCGATCCGGTTCCTGGCCGCAATGATGCTGTCCCGCAGCAATACTTTCGCACTCAGTTGCTTGCCATTTGCGCGGCAGTCCGCTGCGGGCACCGGCGGCGGCCCACGGCCGACGTGGCACGACGATTGCGATGCTCCATGGACGAGAACGAGACATCGAGCGGGGTATGCGCAGCCGGCTGCGCGACCCACGCGGCGACACATGGCTGGCGGGGGGACAGACTGCGATGAAATTTCCGAGTCCGCACGAAGTGGCGACGATCCCCGGCACCGAGGGCTGGGAGCGGATGTATCCCTACCAGTACCAGTTCGTCACCGACGATCCGCAGCGTATGGCCTACGAGGCGCAGACGTTCTGGTTCTACGACGGCCTGCACTATCCCGAGCCCATCTACCCGTTCGACACCATCTGGGACGAAGCCTGGTTCCTCGCCCTGTCACAGTTCAACACGCGCGTGTTCGCCGTCCCGCCGGTGTATGGCGTCGATCACCGGATCATCAACGGCTACGTCTACATCGCACCGGTCCCGGTCACCGATCCCAAGGTGGTCGAGGCCCGGGTGGCGGCGTTCATGGAGCGCGCCGGCTATTACTACAGCAATTGGGATGCCCTCGAGAGCAAGTGGAAAAAGAAAATGGAAAAGGCGATCGCCGAGCTCAAGGCGATCGAGATCCCGCACCTGCCGGAGCTGGAGGACATCAGCGTGGTCACCGAAGGGCTCGGCGAGTCCAAGGGATTCCACCTGCTGCAGGCCTACGACGAGCTGATCAACCTGGGCATCCGCTGCTGGCAGTACCACTTCGAGTTCCTGAATCTAGGTTACGCCGCCTACGTCACTTTTCTGAACTTCGTACGCGGGATCTTCCCCAACATCCCGGTGCAGCGCGTGACGCAGATGATCTCGGGCATCGACGTGATCATGTACCAGTCCGACGACGAGCTGAAAAAGCTCGCGCGCAAGGCCATCGAGCTCGGTGTCGACGCCGAGCTCGGCGCGAGCGAGCAATGGTCGCAGGTCGAGTCCGCGCTGCGCGGTTCCGACGGCGGCCGGGAGTGGCTCGAAGCGCTGGAGGCGGTCCGGGATCCGTGGTTCTACATCTCCACCGGCACCGGCTGGTACCACCACGACCGCTGCTGGAACGACGATATGAACGTCCCGTTGTCCGGCATCGTCACCTACGTGCGCAAGATCCGTGACAACGTCGACATCGAACGCCCGTTGGCGAAGGTGCGCGCCGAGCGCGACCGCATCACCGCCGAATACCGCGAGCTGATCGCGAACGAGCAGGACCGGCAGGCCTTCGATCAACTCCTCGGCACCGCCAAGACCGTGTTTCCGTACGTCGAAAACCATCTCTTCTATGTCGAACACTGGTTCCATTCGCTGTTCTGGAACAAGGTTCGTGAGGTCGGCAAGGTCATGCACGAGCACGGCCTCATCCACGACGTCGAGGACATCTGGTACCTGAAACGCTCCGAGATCAAGGATGCCCTGTGGGACCTGGTCACTGCGTGGGCGACCGGCGTGAAGCCGCGCGGCGTGACCACCTGGCCGCCCGAGATCGAGTGGCGCAAGGGCGTGATGCAGAAGTTCCGCGAGTGGCGGGTGCCGCCGGCGGTGGGCACCCCGCCGGAGGTCATCCAGGAACCGTTCACGATCGTGCTGTGGGGCGTCACCAACGACTCGATAGAATCCTGGGCGGAGATCCAGGCGCAGGAGGATCCCGAATCGATCGATCGGCTCAAGGGCTTCCCCGCGAGCCCCGGCGTGGTCGAGGGTCGCGCGCGTGTGTGCCGCACAGTGGACGAGATCCGCCAGCTCGAGGAAGGCGAGATCCTGGTGTCGCCCACGACCTCGCCGTCCTGGGCGCCGGCTTTCGCCAAGATCGCCGCCTGCGTCACCGACGTCGGCGGCGTGATGAGCCACGCCGCGATCGTGTGCCGGGAATACGGCCTGCCGGCGGTGGTCGGCACCAGTTACGGTACCCGCATCATCAGGACCGGCATGCGCTTGCGCGTGGACGGCGCGACCGGCGTCATCGACATCTCCCGCGATGATGAGTGAAGCGATGACGGCCGCCGACCGCGCCCACGTGCCGGACTCGCCGGCGGTGTGCTGGTTCGAGGAATGCGACCGTGACTCGGTGGCGGTGGTGGGCGGCAAGTGTGCTTCCCTCGGCGAGCTCACCCGCGCCGGCATACGCGTGCCGCCCGGCTTCGCCATCACCGTCCACGGCTACCACCGGTTCATGCGCGAGAGCGGCCTCGAGGCACGGATCTCCAGCGCGCTCGCCGGCGTCGATTACGAGGATCTGCCGGGTCTGGAGGCGGTCAGCGTCGAGCTGCGCGCCGCGATCGAGGCCGCGCCGTTGTCCATCGCGCTCGAGGACTCCATCGCGGAACACTATCGCCGCCTGTCGGTGCGCTGCGGCGTGCCGGCGGTCCCGGTCGCGGTGCGCTCGAGCGCGACCGCTGAAGATCTGCCCGACGCCAGCTTCGCCGGTCAGCAGGATACCTACCTGTGGATCCGCGGCGTCGACGAGCTGCTCGCGCGGGTACGGCTTTGCATCGCGAGCCTGTTCAACGCCCGCGCTATCGCCTACCGCCGCAAGATGGGCTACGACGAAAGCGGCGTCGCCTTGTCGGTCGGCGTGCAGAAGATGGCCAACTCGTGGGCCGCCGGCGTGATGTTCACACTCGACGCCATCAACGGTGACCGGTCCGTCATCACCATCGATTCGAATTTCGGTTTCGGCGAATCGGTGGTGTCGGGCGAGGTTACGCCGGATCACTTCGTGGTAAACAAGGTCTCGCTCGAGATCCTCGAGCGCACCGTCTCGCGCAAGGAGCGCTTCTACACGGTCAACCCGCAGACGCAGACTTCGCAAGCGTATGAGATGCCGTACGAGCGCCAGACGGTGCAGTCCCTGGTCGACGAGGAAATCGTCGATCTGGCGGCGATGGGCAAGCGCATCGAACGACATTACGGCCACCCCGTGGATATCGAATGGGCCGTGGACAAGGACCTGCCGGCCGGCGGCAACATTTTCATCTTGCAGGCGCGCCCGGAAACCGTATGGAGCAACCGCCAGCCGCCGAGCCAGGCCGGCGGCGGGACGTCCGCGATGGATTACATCGTCGCGAGCATGCTCGCGGGCAAGAAGCTTTCCTGACCCCCGACGACACACCGGGCCGTGCGCCCGAACCACCGACTACCGCATACGAACAGGAGCCAGTCAGCCATGAACGACGTCAACCGGAAAACTTCGTCAACGACCAGCAAGCCGGAGGTGATCGACGATCTGCGCAGCTACATCGCGGCGCTGGAACGCCACGGTGAGTTGCACCGCGTCACGACCGAGGTGGACTGGAATCTCGAGCTGTGCCACGTCTCGAAGGTCAACGAGGAGCGCAAGGGCCCGGCGCTGCTGTACGAGAACGTCAAGGACTATCCGGGCATTCCCGTGTTCACCAGCGCCTTCACCACGGTGAAGCGCCTGGCGATCAGCCTCGAGCAGGATCCCTCGCTGTCCATGAGCCAACTGGCCCAGAAGTGGATGCAGCTCACGACCAAGGAGCTGGTGAAGCCGCAGTTCGTGAAGTCGCCGCAGGTCATGGAGAACGTCGTCGAGGGCGACGATGTGGATCTGTACAAGTTCCCGGTGCCGTGGTTCTATCCCGACGACGGCGGGCGTTTCTTCGTGACCTCGGGCTACCTCGTCACCAAGGATCCCGATACCGGCTGGACGAACCTCGGCACCTACCGCTCGCAGGTGCTCGGCAAGAACATCCTCGGCTCGCAGATCATCAAGGGCAAGCATGGCGACATGCACATGAAGAAGTACCAGGCACGCGGCGAGCTGATGCCGGCGGCCGCGGTCGTCGGTTGCGACCCGGTGCTGTTCCTGGCGGGCTCTACGCTCGTGTCCGCGCAGGTCGACGAGTACGACATCGCCGGAGCGTTGCGCCAGCGCCCGGTGCCGGTGTTCAAGTCCGAGCTCACCGGTCTCACGCTGCCGGCCAACGCCGAGATCATCGCCGAGGGCTTCATCGATCCCAACGAGCTGATGGACGAGGGCCCGTTCGGCGAGTACACCGGCTACTACTCGGGCAACAAGGGCAAGGAATACCCCAAACCCGTGCTGCGCGTGAAGCGCATCCTGTACCGCAACAACCCGGTCATGTGGTCGACGACGGTCGGCAAGCCGATCAACGACATTCACATGATCCAGTCGCTGAACCGCACCTCCACCCTGTGGCACGACCTGGAGATGATGAAAGTGCCCGGGATCCAGAGCGTGTACATACCGCCGGAGTCCTGCGGCCGCTTCTGGGCGGTGGTCTCGGTCAAGCAGATGTACCCCGGACATTCCAACCACGTCGGTAACGCGGTCATTGCGTCGACCACCGGCCACTACGGCCTGAAGGGCGTCATCACCGTCGATCACGACATCCATGCCGAGGACTGGGACCGCATCTGGTGGGCGCTGTCGACACGTTTCGATCCGGCGCGGTCGGTCCAGATCATCAATCGCGGCCGCTCCACGCCGCTCGATCCGGGCCTGCCGATCGAGGCGCGCGAGATCGTCTCACGCGTGCTCATGGACGCGTGCACACCCTACGAGTGGAAGAACAAGCCGAGCGAGATCTTCATGGATCGCGACGTCCTCACCCGCGTTTCGAACCGCTGGAACGAGTACGGCTTCGAGGGTCGCAGCCCGGTGGGCGACATGATCGACCGCCTCGCCCGGCCCGTGGAGGCGAAAAAGACCAAGGCGGGCCACGAGATGTAAGCGCACCGGCCGTCGCCGTGCCGGCCGCGTGCCGGCACGGCGGCCACCCGCGCGCGCCAGTCGCACACACCCCGTGAAACCGCCGGCGGCAACAGGAGCCCGAGCAATGAGAGTCATCCGCTACACCGAAGCCATGGTCGAGGAGTTCGTCCGCGACGGCTACTGGACCACGGAGACGTTCTTCGATTTTTATGACCGCAACGCCCGCGAACGACCCGACGACGTCGCCCTGGTCGACTCGCGCTTTCGCGTCACCTGGGCCGAGGCGCGCGAGCTCGTCGATGCCATCGCGACGGCGTGGGTGGAGGCCGGCATCGAAAAAGATGCCCGCATCATCATCCAGGCGCCGAACAGCGTGTACGGCTTTCTCGCCCGCGTGGCCGCCGAACGGGCCGGGCTCGTCTCGCTCACCGCGTTCGCCACGCTGCGCCGCAACGAACTGGAGTACATGCTGGAGAAGACCGGCGCGCAGGTCGCGGTGATCCCGCACGTATTCCGCGGCTTCGACTACCTGGCCATGTACGCCGAGCTCCAGGGCCGCTTCCCGTCCTTGCAGCACATCTATCTGTTCGAGGACGAGGTCCCGGCCGCCGCGCCGGCCGGCACCCGTTCGCTGCTGGAGGCGGCTGCCGCCTGCCGGGGACGCAGCGACGCACAGGCCCTGGCGGCGCGCCGCTTCGATCCGCTGTGGGACGTGGCGCTGCTCACCACCACGTCCGGCACCACCGGCCTGCCCAAGCTGGTCGAATGGCCGCTCGCGCCGCGGGTATGTACCTCCAAGGGCCGGGTCGAGCTGTGGGAGCTCGGTCCGGACGACGTCACCATGGCGATCGCGCCGCACGCGGGCGGCGCCGCCGGCACGCTGACCTACTTCGCGGCCCCGCTCGCCGGCGCACGGACGGTGATGCTCGAGGATTTCGACCCGCAACGCGCCCTGGAAACCATCGCGCGCGAGCGGGTGACGGCGATCGGCGTGGTGCCCACGCACCTGGTGCGCATGCTCGAACAGGACGTGGAGAAGTACGATCTTTCGAGTCTGCGATTCATCCGTTCCGCGGGCGGCTATCTCTCGCCGCAGCTCGCCCGCGAGGCGGAGGCGCGCCTGCGGGCCGTGATCACCTCCGATCTCGGCACCCAGGACAAGGGCTCGGTGTGCGGCTGCCGGGTGAGTGACCCGCCGGAGCTGCGCCGTCTGACCGTCGGCCGGATGCTGCCCGGCAACCGCGTGCGGCTGCTCGGTGGCGACGGCGAGCCGGTCGCCGAAGGCGAGCCCGGCGTGTTGTGGTTCCGCGGCCCGCACTCCCCGGCCGGCTACTATCGCGACGAGGCGATGACGAGCGAGGTGTTCGGCGCTGACGGCTGGTGCACCACCGAGGACCTCGTCAAGTTCGATCAGGGCTGCCTGTGGATCCTCGGCCGCCAGAAGGACGTCATCATCCGCGGCGGTCAGAACATCTACCCCGCCGAAGTGGAAGGGCTGCTCAACGAGCACCCGGCGGTCGCGGCGGTGGCGGTGGTCGGCATGCCGGACCCGGAGTATGGCGAGCGCAGCTGCGCCTACGTCACGCCCCGCAAGGACCAGACCGTCACACTCGAGGACCTGAAGGCATTTCTCGGTGAGCGCGGCGTGGCCAAGTACAAGTGGCCCGAGCGGCTGGAGCTCACGCCGGCAATGCCCACGGTCGGTGATTCCGGCAAGGTCGACAAGAAAGCCCTGCGGGCGGATCTCGACCGCAAGCTGGACGGATCGGCTCCCGCTCGAATGGTGAGCGGAAATTGACGCGTCCGCGCGCGACCATGCAGCGGCGGCTCCGCCATTGCGAACCCGGACAGCGCCAGCGTGGTCATTGCGAGCCCGCGCAGCGGGCGGGGCAATCCACGCCGTACTGCCCGACCGGCGACGCCCGGTTTGTCGCGTCGCCGCGCGTCTTGCGATGACGGCGGGAATGGGTACGCCGGCATGCGCTGCGGACCGATGACGGGCGCACCTGCCGGGCGGCGGCGGGACGCAGACCTGCGGCACCGGTGTCAGCAAAGGTCGGGCACGTGGTCGATTCCTGGCCGCTGATCGGTACGGAACCGGTGTTCGACGGCGGCCTGTTCCACGTCTGCCGCGATCGCGTCCGCTCGCCCCGCACCGGCGAGTCGCGCGACGTGCACGTGATCCACATGCCGGACTGGCTGCTGGTCGTGCCGGTCACCTGCGACGGCCTGTTCGTCATGGTGCGCCAATACCGCCACGGCGCGCGCAGTCCGGGGCTGGAATTCCCCGGTGGCCTGCGCGATCAGCTGGGGGAGACGGCCGCCCAGGGCAGCGCGCGCGAGCTCGCCGAGGAAACCGGTTATGGCGGCGGCCAATGGCAGCTGCTGGGTGAGCTCATGCCGCAGCCGGCGCTGCTCGCGACCCGCGCCCACTTCTTTCTCGCCCGCGACGTCCGGGCGCTGGCGCCGCCGCGACCGGACCCGGGTGAGGACATTACCGTGGAGCTGATCGCGCCGACGGCGCTGGCCGGCCTGCTGGCGCGTGGCGAGATCCACAATGCCATGTCGGTGGCGGCCCTGGCGCTGCTGCGTCGGGCCGGGATGCCCGATCTGCTGCAAAGTCAACAGGAGGCATGAGGCGATGCTGGTCAGGAACTGGATGAAGAACGACCTCGCGATCTTGACCGGTGACACGCTGGTCGCCGACGCGCACCAACTCATCTGCGCTCACAACCTCAACGCGCTGCCGGTGGTCGAACACGAGCACCTGCGCGGCATGTTGACGCGCACCCAATGCGAGCGGGCGGCCCAATGCGTGCTGCGCACGCAGAACACCGACGAGATGAGTTATTTCTCCACGCGCCTGAAGGTCAAGGACATCATGGTGCGCAATCCCGTCACGGTGCAGGCCGACGACACCATGGAGCACTGCCTGCGCATGGGCGAGGAACATGGCGTGTCACAGTTCCCGGTCATGGACGGCGAGCGGGTGGTCGGCGTCATCTCCGCCACCGAGGTCTTTCAGCTCGCGCTGCATTTCCTGGGCGCCTGGGAGGAGCGCTGCGGCCTGACGCTCGCGCCGGTGGTCCTGGGTCCCGGCGTGCTCGGCCGGATCACCGATATCGCGGAGGGCGCCGGCGCCGTGCTGCAGGCGGTCTATCCGATGGGGCGCGCCGAGCCAGGTCCGGAAGGCTACCCCGTCAAACGAGTCATCCTGCGCTTTCACGCGGACGATCCGCCGGCCGTGGCGGCCGCACTGGAGCGCAGCGGTTATCGCGTCGTGGAGTCGGTGCTGGCCAATGCGCACGGCCCGGCCGCGGCGGCACACTCCTGACAGGGGCATCCGCACATGAACGAACCTCTCATCGTCGGCATCACCGGCGCCACCGGTGTCGTCTACGGCATCGAGTTGCTGCGCGCGCTCGCGCGGGTCGGCCGCCCCGTGCACCTCATCCTGAGCGAATCGGCGGTCACCAACATCGCCATCGAGACCCGCGAGTCGGTGGCCGAGATCAAGGCGCTCGCAAAGGAGGTCTACGCCAACAAGAACGTCGGCGCGGCGCCGGCGAGCGGCTCGTTCCGCACCGCCGGCATGATCATCGCGCCGTGCACCATCAAGACCCTGTCGGCAATCGCCAATTCCTTCACTTATAATCTGCTCGCCCGCGCCGCGGACGTGCAGCTCAAGGAGGGACGCAAACTCGTGCTCATGGTGCGTGAGACACCGCTGCACCGGGGCCACCTCGATCTCATGTCGCGGGCCGCCGGCAACGGCGCGGTGATCCTGCCGCCCATGCCCGCTTTCTACCATCAGCCCGAGACCATCCTCGACCTCGTGCACCAGAGCATCGGCAAAGCGCTCGATCAGTTCGGCATCGAGCACGATCTGTACCGGCGTTGGCAGGGCCCGCAGTCCCGCGACGCCGGCGCTTCGTGACGATACACCGCTTGTCCTGTCCGCCCGTCCCCGCGGCGACGACCGCACGCACGCCCGCGGATACGGTGGTCTATGCGGTCGGCGACGTGCACGGCCGGGCCGACCTGCTCGGCGAGATGCACGCGGCGATCGACGCCGACCGCGCCGGGCGGCGCGCAGCGCGCGGCGTGCTTGTTCATCTTGGTGACTATCTCAGCCGCGGTCCCGACTCGCGACGGGCCGTGGAGCTGGTGATGCACCCGTCCGTGGCCGGGGTGCAGATCGTGAACCTCAAGGGCAATCACGAAGACCTGGTCCTGCGTTTTCTCGATGGCGAGCTGTCCGCCGGTATCGACTGGCTGGATTACGGGGGCACGGCGGCGCTCGCCGACTACGGCATCACGCTCGCCGAC
>JADZEE010000051.1 GCA_020850735.1 Gammaproteobacteria bacterium
AATCCATCGCGTGCGCTGCTCGTCGAGGCCGCATGGTTCGCCACGCCGTGCCTGCGGCCCGGCTCGCGAAGACGTGCACGCGGAGCGGGACGTGAGCATCCGACCCGCAGTAGCACCGTCCTTGCGAGGTGCCGCAGTGCGGATTTCGTCGTTGCCCGGCGTTGCAGAGCCTGCGCCGTCTTTGCGCGGCGCCGCAGGCGCCGTGGCAATCCATCGCGTGCGCCGTTCGTCGAGGCCGCATGGTTCGCCACGCCGTGCCTGCGGCCCGGCTCGCGAAGACGCGCACGCGGAGCGGGACGTGAGCATCCGACCCGCAGTAGCACCGTCTTTGCGAGGTGTCGCAGTGCGGACTTCGTCGTTGCCGGGCGCTGCAGAGCCTGCGCCGTCCTTGCGCGGCGCCGCAGGCGCCGTGGCAAGCCGTCCCGGCCAATCGTCCACAGGAGAAGTACGATGCCCCGAACCCGATCCCTGCGTCTGGCAGCCGCCCTCGCCACCGTCGTCTTAGCCCTGACGGCCCGGGCTCAGACCACCATCGAAGAGCTCCCCGCTTACAGCCAGCCGCTGCCCGGCGAGACGGTCCTGTCCTTCCATGCCAGCATGGCCAAGCATGGTATTTCGATCACCCACGGCGGGACCGTGGGCCTCGGCACCTTTCCGCCCGGCATTCCGCCACTGTCCGAACCGGCGATCAAGAACGGCCTGATCGCCGACCTGAAGTTCGCCGACGCCGACGGCAACGTCATCGGTTTCGGCAGCGAACTCGAAGTCTTCCCCGAGGGTCAGTCACCCGCGGTCGATGAAGACGTGCGCTGGCAGACCGGCTGGGCGGTGGTGATCCCCGGCCGCGGCATGATTTTCCTCGATCAGATCGAGCACTCCGGTGGGCTCGGCCCGCAGGTCATCCAGAAGACGAAGGAAACCGGCACGGACTGGGTCGGCGACTGGTGGATCACGACCACGGTCGGCCCGCTCGAGAACGGCCGTGGCCGCATCATCGGCGGGACCGGCGAGTTCGTGGCCATCCGCGGCGAGTTCGTCGAGATCGATCACCTCACGCGCTTCACGGTCGACGGCCGCATGGAGATCGACGTCGAGCTGCGCCTGTTCGTGAAGTGAGCGCAACCGGGGCGGGGACGACGAACATGTTTGCGGACC
Source organism: Gammaproteobacteria bacterium (assembly GCA_020850735.1). GTDB lineage: Bacteria > Pseudomonadota > Gammaproteobacteria > JADZEE01 > JADZEE01 > JADZEE01. Next base: position 1,156 of record JADZEE010000051.1, read on the forward strand.
AGGTGGCGATTGTGACCGGTGCGGCCTCCGGCATGGGGCGGGAGGTGGCGCGCGAGCTCGCCCGCCGGGGCGCCGTGGTGGTGCTCGCTGACCGGGACGCCGACGGCGTTGCCGAGAGCGCGCGGGCGATTACCGCGGCCGGCGGTCGTGCGCATGCCGAGCAGGTCGACGTTGCCGACGCCGCGCGCGTGCAGGCGCTCGTCGACGGTACGGTCACCCGCCACGGGCGCCTCGATTACATGTTCAACAACGCCGGCATCGGCATCGCCGGCGAGGTGCGCGATCTGAGCCTCGGGCACTGGCGCCGGATCATCGAGATCAATCTGATGGGTGTGGTGCACGGCACCATCGCTGCCTATCGGGTGATGCTGCACCAGGGCCGCGGCCACATCGTCAACACCGCCTCGCTGGCCGGCCTCACGCCGACACCCGTCAACGCGCCGTACTGCGCAGCCAAGCACGCCGTGGTGGGGTTGAGCACTGCGCTGCGCCAGGAAGCGGCGGCGCTCGGGGTGAAGGTCAGCGTCGTGTGTCCCGGTGTGATCGGCACCGCCATCTTCAGAACCAGCGAGCTGGTCAACCTGGCACCGAGCCTGTTCGAGAGCATGCCGTTCAAAATGATGGACCCGGCCGCGGCCGCGCAGGCCATTCTGGCCGGCGTCGAGCGTAACCGCGAGTACATCCTGTTTCCCCTGCACGCGCACATCCTGTGGCGCCTGCACCGGCTGTGGCCGGGCCTGCTCGCGCACCTCGGCCGCGGTTTTCTCGCGCGGGCCCGCAGCCTGCGCGGTACGGCGCAGTCCCCGCACGAGGACGCCAAAACCCAGGGCTGAAGCACGCCGCCGGTCCCTCCGGCGGTTGACCGCCCGGTATGCCCGCGATATCCGCCCGGCGCGTCCCGGGCGTTTGTCCCGCTTGCGGGCGGGCATGATCCATCCCGCAATGACCCGGTACCGATTAAGATCACTGCTTCGCGCACGCACCGCGCGCGCCATCCCGGGAGAAAACCCATGGCCCTGACAGTGTACTGGGGCAGCGGCAGCGCCTTTGCCTGGCGCGTATTGCTCGCCCTCGAAGTCAAGAACCTCGCCTACGACTCGAAGCTCATCAGCTTCGAGGCCAAGGACAACCGCGCCCCCGGGTTTCTCGCGCTCAACCCGCGCGGCAAGGTGCCGGTGCTGGTCGACGGGGATTACGTGCTGTATGAATCCGAGGCGATCCTGTACTACCTCGACCGCAAGCACCCGCAACCGCCCCTGTACGGGACGAGCGCCGAGCAGGCGGGCGCCGTCATGCGTTCGATCTGCGAACAGAACGCTTACCTGGAGACGCCCCTGTACGACGTCGTAAGACCTCTGTATTTCGGCAGGATCCCCGACCAGGCGGACCGGGTCAGCGCGGCCGTGCCGCTCGTGGCACAGGAACTCGCCACGATCGAGACACGTCTCGGTGCGCAGGCGTGGCTGGCGACCGAGACGCTGAGCGCCGCGGATCTGTGTCTGTTCCCCAATGTCCAGACGCTGCGGCGCGCGCTCGGCAAGGACACGGCGGCACCCCTGGCCGCCGCGTTGCTGCCCTTCGAGGAACGCTTTCCGGCGATCGTGCGCTGGACACGAAGTATCGAGAGCCTGCCTGGTTACGAGCGTACCTACCCGCCGCACTGGCGCTAGCGTACATCGCGGTGGCATTGCCCGCGCCATGCCCGGATAATCGGAGCGGCTCGCTGAGCGATAAATCGCGGGGTGATTGTGATGACGACGACGGATGACTTCTCGGTTGTGCGCGTACGCACGAGGATCCTGGCGGTGCGCGCCGTTCTCGTTGCCGCGGTAATCACCGTTGCGTTCGTGCCGGGCGCTTTCGCCGACGATGGTCCCGCGGCAGTCGTGGCGAGCGGTGCCAAGCGCTTCGAGCGCCACTGCGCGCTGTGTCACGGCAAGGACGCCAAGGGTTTCGGGCTGTACCTGAGCACCCTGAAGACCAAGCCGTCGAACCTGACACTGCTGGCGAAGAAAAACGACGGCTGTTTTCCGTTCGCCGAGCTGTATCGGATCATCGAAGGCCGTGACATGTCCAGCTCGCACGGCACGCGCGAGATGCCGATCTGGGGCGAGGAGTTCAAGGCGATGGTGCCCGGTGAATCCGAAACCCTGGTCCAGGGCCGGATCCTCGAGATCCTCATGTTCCTGGATTCGATCCAGGAACGTTGAGCCGACCGCGGGCGCCGGCGCGCGGATCATGGCCGTGAAAAGGATCTCGATCGCGCCCCTGGGCCGGCTGAAGGCTTTCTGTCACGCCACCGTCGCCGGTGACTTCATCTTCGTGTCCGGGACCCTGGGCACCGCGCCGGGCTCGCTCGATCTGGTCGCCGGGGGCACCGGCCCCGAGACCACGCAGACGCTGCGCAACATCGAGCAGATCCTCACCGCTTGCGGCGCCACGCTCGCGGACGTCGTGAAGATGAACGTGTTTCTCGCCGACATGGACACGTTCGCCGCCATGAACGCCGCCTACGTGGCGGTCATGGGCGAGGATCCGCCGGCGCGCATCACCGTCGGTCGTGCCGGGCTCGCACTCGGTGCCGCGGTCGAGATCGACTGTGTCGCCCACAAGACGCAAGGCTGAACCTGCCCGGATGCCCGAAGGCGAAGGTCGCCGGCTCGCCGAGTCCGTGCGCCGCGCCTGCGTCGACGCCGCAGTACGGGCCTGGGAAGACGGCGGCGTCAGTGGTCTTTGCATCGAGGGCCGCTGGGATCTCGCCGTCGATGCGATGCGTCACGTCGATCTCGGTCCGCTGCTGCACGCTCCCGGTGACGACCCGCCGGTCGCCGGCGGGCCCGACGCAGGCAGCGGTACCGCCTGACGCCGGGTTGCCGGGACCGGGCGCCGTCGGCGTCCCGGTGACGGACCCGACACTGCCGATGGCCGAGAACTTCGGGACTTCGGGACAGCCAGGTATTCGCCGGCGGAACCTCGGAACACCCATGAACTTCGGGACAGCCATGGATACGCCCGCTGCAAGATATTGATTGTTATATTATTTCACTCCGCCATTGCATGGCTGTCCCGAATCGCATGCCTGCGTGCAGTCGTCCACGCCGATCACGCGCCCGTCCAGACCCCAGTGCGCTTGCGCGGGCACACCCATGTGCGCCAGCGCCGTCACCGCGACGTCGACGATATCCGGTGCCGGTTCGATGCGGCCGTGGCACACCTGCGGGCCGGCGAGGATGACGAACGTGGTGCGTTCCTGCGGGGTGTTCAGAAAACCGTGACCGCTGCGGATGCCGCCGTGATCGGTGGCGACGACGACGAGCCAGTTCTCGCGCAGGTAGTGCCGCCGCTCGCGCAGCGATTCGAGCAGGTGACCGAGGCGCTGATCCGAGCGCTCGATGGCGGCGCGGTAATTCAGGTTGTCGGGTTCGAAGCAGCAGCGGTGGCCGGCCAGATCGACTTCGTTGAAATGCACGAACACCGCATCCGCATTGCCGGTCTGCAGCAGCTCGCCGGCAGTGCGCTCCACCTCCTCGTCACTCAGCCCGGCGCGCGCGAAGTCCGGGCGCATCGGTAAGTATTGGTTGAGCGGTGCCCAGGCCACGATCGAGGCGACGAAAACGTCCGGGCGCCGTGATTTCAGGCGTGCGAACAGGGAGGGGTAGGCATCGAAGCGGGCGCCAATGAATTCGTTGTCGCTGACACCGTGTTTCGCGCGCCACACGCCCGTCAGCAGGCTCGACCAGGCCGGACCGCTGGTCGCGATGTCGGTCGTCTGCGCGCTCAGGCTGTAGGCGCCCTCCCGCATCAAGCGGTCGAGCGCCGGTGTATGCGCCGGCGCGATCGCGTCCGGCCGCAGGCCATCGATACCGATGATCAGCAGCCGCGGCCCGTCCGTTGCCCCCGCCGCCGCCGCCACATACAGCGCGAGCACAGCGACGGCCATGCGGCCGGCAGACCGTGCGGGTTCACGCGGCGCCAACACGCAGTTCACGTGATCCCGCCTTGCCTGCGGACGGCATGCGCCGGTGTCGGACGATTTCGGGACACCCACGGACCTGCGGGCAGCAATGCATCGGTTTCTCTCTGATCGCTGTTCGCCGGTGTGTGGGTGTCCCGCTATGCGCGCGCAGGCGCTGCACGATGAACTGGCCGAAACATGATTGCCGCCTCTTGACCAGTCGTCAGACGTCCTCACACTCGAAGTACCACCGGGCGGTGTCGAGGCGGCACAGCGAACGACCACCCATCCACAGGCTCATGATCTTCGAATCGCGCCAGATCTTTTCCAGGTCGTATTCGTGCGCATAGCCGGCGGCACCCATCAGGTCCATGGCCTGATTACAAACCGTGGTCAGTGCGTCGCTGGCGAACAATTTCGTCGACCGCGTCTTCGCGAGCATTTCCCTGGAATGGCCCGGGCCGTACAAATCGGGCCGGTCGAGCATACGCGCCTTGCAGTACGTGTCGGACTTGACGACCTCGATCAAGGTCATGATTTCACCCAGGTGGCCGGCAATGATGCTGTGCTCCTTCAATGTCTTGCCGGCAACGACGCGGTTGTTGACCCACGCGACCAGGATTTCGTAGACGCGGTTCATGCTCCCGAGTGCGTAGCCGCCGGTCATGACATTGCCCCAGCTGATCATCTCGCGCGCATATTGCGCATCCAGTCCCGGGCCCTGGGCCCGGTTCTCGGCCGGTACCCGGACGTTCTCGAACCAGATATCACCGTTGAAGTCCGCGCTCATCCCGGCCTTCCTGTACGGCTTGCCCTGGGTGACGCCCGGCGTGTCGGCGGGCACATAGATCAGGGCAAACGCCTCGTCGTCCTCGACTCCGGGTCTGGTCGTGCAAAACACGCCGAATATGTCCGCCAGACCGCCGCTGTTGGTACACCACAGCTTGTGTCCGTTGATTATCCAGTCGCCGCCGTCACGCTCCGCGCGGGTTTGTATGTATTGCCCGTGGGTCGCGTCGATGTTTTCGACGTCGGAGCCACTGCGTGCGTCCGTGATTGCCGGGCATCCCATTACCATCTCGTCGGTATCACAGAACATCGGACCGAATTTCTCGACCAGCCTGTCGTTACGGTGCCATGGCAGCGCAATGTGCATGAACGGCCAGCCACAACAGTTGGCGGCAGTACACATGCCGGAGTCCCCGCGCGCGATTTCTTCGCAGCACACGACGAAGCCGACGCACGAACTGGCGCCCAGACCGCCGATCTGCTCCGGCCAGATACCCCGTTGATAGCCGATGTCGACCATGAGTTTTTTCATGATCGGCTTGACGATCTCATGGCCCCGCCAGTCGTCGTCGATCTTGTGACGATTCGGCCAGACATCCTCGTCGACCCATTTGCGGATGGCGGCGGCGACCTGACGATCGGTGTCCGTGATCCATTCTTCCGGGCGGGCAATGTTCTCGTAGGTAGGCATCGGTGCGAATCTCCCCGGTCGGTCCTGCAAAGCACACGAAGTGAACGCTTTCGGCGGCTTCCGTGCGTCGATCCGCCTGCGATATTCTCGGCGCAGCGCAAATTTCGTGTCAATGACTCGTGCCGTCACTTCGTGGCCGAAGCAAAGATTGAACGCATGGCAGACGACCAAACACGGATCCTTGAAATCGCGGCGGAGATGTTCGTCCGCTCGGGGCCCGAACGATTCGTTGTGCGCGGGACCGCGAGCTGAAGTGTCCGCCATCGAGGCGGGCGCGGTTGTGGATCCGGGTGCGAGCGGTCAAGCTATGCGGGCCGGGATACCGCGGTAGCCCTCGAAGGAGGAGGTTCATGGAACGCGAAGGTCACATCAAACCAGGCATGGCGGGGAAGCAGATGCGCAGGCGAGACGTGCTGGCCGGCGTCACGCTGCTCGCCGGCGCCACACTGGCTGGGGCCGGACGCGCGGCTGTCGAAGAGCACTCGGGCCATCACGTGACGGGCGCGGCGGGGGCCGCCGACGCCAGGCACCAGTACACCGAGGCCAGCGCGTATAAGAAGCGCCAATCGGCGGTGAATATCGCGAACGAGTGTATCGCGACGGGTCAGGCTTGTCTCAGTCACTGTATGGAGACCTTCGTCGCCGGCGATACCACCATGGCCGAGTGCGCGCGCTCGGTGCAGGAGATGATCGTCACCTGCCAGGCATTCGCGCAGCTCGCCGCCAACGACTCGGTGGTGCTGCGCCCCATGGCGCAGGCGTGCATTGCCGTCTGTGATGAATGCGAGAAGCAGTGTCGCGTACACGAGGAACACCAGGCCGAGTGCCGCGCGTGCGCCGACGCCTGCGCCGCTCTCGTCGTCGAGGCGGGAAAGATCGTCGCATAGATCCGGGCTCTCGAGCGGCCGGCGGGCATTGGTCTTCGCTGCACTCAGCCGCGCGCCGCCCGAGCTCGCCCGCAGATCCGCGGGCACACCGACCGCGAAGCGCCGGGCATCGATCCGTGCTCCCTGCGGGTGCCGGCCGGTGCCATTCGCAGCAGCGCTGCAATGAGCGCCGAAGCGGTGTTCAATGCCGGGGCCGACGGTATGGAAGGTCACACATCGTGAATCGGCTGCGCGGGTGCGTAAGCACCGTGCTCACCGGCCGCGCGCGGCCCTACACCCGACCGGGCAGCCGCAGCGCCATCGCCAAGCGGCCGGTCGAGGGGCCGGTCAGCGTGCATCGTGAAGGCCTCCTGGGCGACGAGCAGGGTGATCGGCGCGTGCACGGTGGCCCGGACAAGGCGGTGCATCTTTATGCCACGGAGCACTACCCCGCGTGGCGCGACGAGCTTGGTGCGCGGCCGGTACTCGGCGCTCCGGGCGCCTTCGGCGAGAATCTCAGCACACAGGGCGTCACCGAGGCTGACGTGTGCCTTGGCGATCGCCTGCGCATCGGCAGTGCGTTGCTGGAGGTATCGCAGTCACGCCAGCCCTGCTGGAAGCTCAATGACCGCTTCGGCGTGCCGGACATGGCGCTGCGAGTGCAACAGACCTCGCGCGCCGGCTGGTATTGTCGCGTGCTGGAGCCGGGCAGCTTGCAGGCGGGCGATGCGATCACCTTGATTGCCCGCCCGCACCCCGACTGGCCGCTGCTGCGTCTGATGGAGCTTCTCTACCACCGGCCGCTCGATCACGATTTATTGATGCTGGCGCGTGATTTGCCGCTGGTGCCGTCGTGGCGGCGGCTGATCGAAACCCGCCTGGCGTGCGGTGTGGTCGAGAGCTGGGCGGCACGCGTCGATGGGCCGGCGCGTGAGGCATGAGCGGCGATCACCGGGTAACGGCCCGCCGCCTTCACGGCGGTGTATCCACAAGCGCCGCTGCGCGCGCATGCCACGTTGCCGCGACGCGCGGGAATCCTGTCGCGCCGCGGCGTGCGGACTCCGTCTCGTAACCCCGCCACGGCTCGCACGAGGTGCACATCTGCCGCGTTTGCTGATCCACGGCAATTTGTGGATCCGATATCGGCTGACTATGCTGGCTCGGAGATCCGAATGGGAATGCATTGCCTTGACCAGGACGTGCCCGGATCCGTCAGCCATGCGGACCGGGCTGGAGTCTAGTCGGGGACACCAAACATGGAGCGAACTGTCATGACATCGAATCGGGTGCGGGTGATGTTGATCCGGAGCGTGATCGCCGGCATGGCCATTGCCGCGTTCGGCTGCGGCAAGGACGAGGGCGAGGTCGTCCATAAACAGGGCGACGCGCAGGTCACCGTCCGGGAGGGCAGCGATACCGTCGACATCACCGTCAAGGGCGAGCAGGGGACGGCCACGTTTTCCTCCGGTGCCGGCGCCGAGCTTCCCGCGGATTTTCCCGAGGACGTCCCGACCTACCCGGACATGAAGCTGGAGTTCTCAGGCACCCAGGGCAGCATGTACACCATCAATGGCCGCACCGCCGATGCGCTGGGGAAGGTGACGGAGGCGCTGCAGGCGAAGGCCGCCGATGCGGGCTGGTCGGAGGTGATGACGATGAGTCATCCGGGCGCGCAGGGCAAACCGGGGATGATGATGAGCTATACCAAGGCCGACCGCGTGCTCAATCTGATGCTCGCCGCGGAGGACGACGGGACGACGATCAGCATCATGACCGGCACGCAGTAGCGGCCGGCGACTCCCATTAGCCGGCGCTTGTCAACGGCACGAGTCTGCTGTTCATGGTCGTACCATGATGTTCAAGTCGATACTGCACCGGACATCGTCCGAGCTTGCACCCGTTTCTTCGTTTCATTGGCTGCGACGTGTTCATCGCAGAATGACCTCGCGGTTCGGTTTGGATAGCACCCTTGTCGCGGGGGCGGGAGATCACATTGTGAACCCGGCAGGTCTTGGCTTATTCCTCTGCGTAGTGGCTTCGCCCAACAAGTCGTTGAACCGGACGCTTTTCCCCGTCCCTTCGCTTCCGCTCCGGTCGGTCGCCGTCAAGCGGCGGTTAACTCTGCGTTATGCGCATCTGCTTTTTCGGAGCCATTGCCATAGCTAACAAGAAATGACTGCCGAGTGATCAAGGTTATCGACATTTTCGCAGGCCCTGGCGGCCTCAGCGAGGGCTTTGCTGCCGTCACCGACGCCAAGAGCAACCTAGTCTTCGATGTGGCGCTCTCGGTTGAGAAGGACGAGCGGGCGCACGCTACACTCCTTCTGCGTACGTTCTTCCGACAATTTCCCGATTCGGCGCCTGACGATTACTACAGGCTGCTTCGAGCTGAGATCACCCGAGAAAGCCTGTTCGAGGCGCACCCGTCCGAGGCGAAGCTCGCGGAGAAGCGTGCGTGGCGCGCCACGCTTGGCGAGGAAGGCGAGGCCCGTTCAACCGTACGTGCTCGCATCAGGAAAGCGCTCGGCAGCGACACGAGCTGGGTACTTATCGGCGGCCCCCCGTGCCAAGCGTATTCGATTGCCGGCCGTTCGCGCAATCGCGGCAAGCGGAACTATGACCCAGCTAAAGACGAACGACAGCGACTCTATGTCGAGTACCTGCAGATTCTGGCCGAACACCGGCCGGCCGTGTTCATCATGGAGAACGTCAAGGGTTTGCTCTCCGCCACGCTCGACAACGAGCGCGTGTTTCACAGAATACTGGAAGACCTTCGCGATCCCGCGAAAGCGATTCAACGAGAGGGCCGAGGCGGTATGAATGTCCGTCCGGGTGGCTACCGCATCCATTCGTTGACGGAAGCTCACGTCCTTGAGAACGCAACCCTGCGCGGCGCAGTCATCGAAGCAGAGAAGTACGGTGTCCCTCAGGCCCGGCACCGCGTCTTCCTACTTGGAGTCCGCGACGACATCAACGACGTGAAGTCGCTTGTACTTACTGAACAGGAGCCCGTCCCCGCATCGTCGGTTATTGGGTCCCTACCCCGGCTGAGGGGCGGTTTATCGCCGCGGAAGAAGGATTCCCCTACCGCTTGGAAGTCGTACCTGCAGTCCCAGGGAACCAGCCGATGGGCGAACGCTGGAACCCGAAGGGTGGCTGGTGACACGCTTGGGCGGTTCATTCGTGATAAGCTCAGCGAAATCTCGCTTCCACGGACGGACCGCGGTGCCGAGTTCCTTGCGGCCGATGCGGCAGCGGTGTACGCGTCGAACTGGTTCATGGACAGCCGCATCCAAGGCGTCTGCAATCACACCAGCCGTTCTCATATGCCCAAGGATCTGTGCCGCTATTTCTACGCCGCGTGCTACGCGAAACTTCACGGCCGCACGCCAGTCCTGAAGAACTTTCCGGCGGACCTTCTCCCGGATCACGTCAGCGCCAATAAGGCCGTCCAGAATGGCGGTCATTTCTCCGATCGCTTCCGGGTACAGATCGGGTCCCGTCCGAGTACAACGATTGTCTCGCACATCAGCAAGGACGGTCACTACTACATCCACCCCGATCCGCTTCAATGCCGCAGCCTCACTGTGCGCGAAGCAGCGCGACTCCAGACATTTCCCGACAACTACTTCTTTTGCGGGAATCGGACGGCCCAGTACGTCCAAGTCGGCAACGCTGTGCCTCCGCTGCTGGCACGTCAGATCGGTGAGATCGTGCGTGACCTGCTAAAAGCTGCCGGAGCTAACAGCTGATGGACCGTCTTACCCGTGAGCACCGGAGCTGGAACATGTCTCGCATCCGCGGGCGTGACACGCAGCCCGAACTCGTCGTCCGATCGGTTCTCCACCGCCTTGGGTTTCGGTTCAGAGTGCACGAACAGGAATTGCCGGGCTGCCCTGATGTGGTGCTTCCGCGACATCGCGTGGTTGTCTTCGTACACGGGTGCTTCTGGCACAGGCACCGAGGTTGCCGGTTCGCCTACACACCCAAAAGCAATGGCGCTTTCTGGTCGGACAAGTTCGAGCAAAACGTCGGGCGCGATTCCCGGAATAGGAAGGAGCTGCGACGCCTCGGTTGGCGCGTCGTCGTTATCTGGGAATGTCAGGCAGCCGACCGCACAGCGTTGACTCAACGGCTCGCTGCTGCTTTCAAGGCTGTCGATGGACCGCCTACAGGGGTGGCAACAGAATGAATGCCTCACTGCATCCGGGCGAGGACATAGCACCGATTCCGGGCGATCTCGTCGAATCGTTGCGCGACTTCGGCTATACGCTGCCTTCGGCACTGGCTGATCTCGTCGACAATAGCCTGACCGCTAAAGCAACAGAAATCGAGGCCTATCTCGAGGCCGACGGGCCCGACTCCTATGTCGCCGTGGTCGACAACGGGAGAGGAATGGACCAGAAGACGCTGGTTGAAGCCATGCGCATGGGTACCAAAGGCCCGCTCGCAGCCAGAAGCGACAACGACCTAGGCCGCTTTGGCTTGGGGATGAAGACCGCGTCCCTCTCTCAGGGGACGCGACTCACCGTGATCACCAAGGCTTCCGATAGACCGACGCTCGTGCGCCGCTGGGACGTGGGCCACATCCGTAAGAGCGCCAAGTGGGAGCTTCTTACTGACCCGACTGCAATCGCCGCGCCGTTTGTCGATAAGATCGACGGCATGTGCTCGGGCACGGCCGTGATTGTCGAGGACCTTGATCGCGCGACATATCTGAAGGTCGCTGCGAGCGAGGTAAAGCAGCATTTCGGAAGAAGCCTCGATAGCGTCCGGCGTCATCTGGCAATGGTGTTCCATCGCTTTATTGAAGACGGCGTCACGATCTGTCTGGGTTCTACCGCCCTGCCCGCGTGGGACCCGTTTCTGAAGAAGCAGTCGACGAAGCTGGCGACGGAGCACTTTGCGCTTCTGGGCAAGACGATCGACATCGTCCCCTACGTGCTTCCGCATCACAGTCATCTGACCGACGAGCAGCACGACGACGCGGCGGGACCCAATGGCTGGAATGCGCATCAAGGCTTCTACCTGTATCGCTGCAGGCGACTGATTCTCCCGGGTTCATGGCTCAATCTTCATCTGCGCAAGGAAGAGCATTTCAAGCTCGCGCGCATTCAGGTCGACCTGCCCAACAGCATGGACGCCGAATGGCACCTCAACGTCACGAAGTCACAGGTGGCTGCGCCCGCGGCGCTGCGGGATGATTTCGCCCGCGTGGCGCGCAACGTGCGCAGCCAGGCGGCCGCGGTTTACCGAATCAGGGGAGAACGTCATGCGCCTTCTAACGCGCCACCGCATCGCTTTGTATGGAAGCGGGAGGAATCAAGAGGCGCCGTGCGGTATCGCATCGACCGCACGCACCCGGTTGTCCAAGCTTTGCTTCATGGCGGATGCGAGCACGCGGGGCTGTTGGGCGAGATGCTTGAACTGATCGAGCGCACGGTGCCAATCGCCACGATGCTGCAGGATCCAGTGAAATCCCTCGAAGGCGCGGCGCTCGAGAGCGACGAAAAGGCCGCGGAGCAATTCGTCGACATGATGCTTCACGCCGAGCGTTTCCTGATCTCGGCAGGGAAGACGCCGGCAGACGCGCGACAGATCGTGATGAATGCTGAGCCCTTCGTGCACTTTCGGGAGGTTCTCTCTGACATGCTGAACAAGATCTGACAACTTTCGACGTGCCTTCTGTGAGCGACGATTCACCCTTTGGCGGATTCACAGCGGAAAACGCTGTCGATCTTCTGATGCAGGCACTTAAGCTCGAAGTCGAACCCACGCCAGCGGAAGTCGAGGCCGAAGTCGACAAGCTGCTGACGGGGCTCTTTGCCGCGCTGAGGCCTTACCGACAGGCCATCATCGACGACGTCCTGAAGCGCATTCGCGTGCGCGTCGGCGTCGCCTCCGTGCTCTCCGACGATACCGGTCACATCGACTGGCTGCCGGGCGTTGACCGTACGCAATGGGAGTTCTGGCCACGCCTTGAGCGCTATCTGCGGCGCGCCGACGAACTGGAACCTGCGAAGGTACTTGAGCTCGATCGTTCCACCGACAAGACACTGGAGCTTCTGGAATCACCCCTGCGCGAAGGCCGCTGGGATCGGCGCGGCCTCGTGGTCGGGCACGTGCAGTCTGGGAAGACCTCTCATTACACGGCGCTGTCGGCCAAGGCGCTTGATGCCGGCTATCAGATCATCATCATCCTCGCCGGGGTCCATAACAGTCTGCGCGCGCAGACTCACGAGCGAATCGACGAGTATCTGATCGGGCGAGACTCTGCAGCACTGCTTGAAGCGGTGCGCCAGCAGCGCACGACGGTCGAAAGCGGCCAGCGCATCGGCGTGAGCGATTTTGACCTCAAGCGCGGCGTGCCCGACCCGCTTGTCTCCATCCTGACGTGCACGAACTCAAACGACACCGGCGATTTCAAGACGGCCGTCGCCACTCAAGTCGGCCTGCAGGTGGGAGCGGGTTCGCGACTAGTTATGGTCGTGAAGAAGAACGCGACCATCCTTCGGAACCTTGTCGATTGGATGCGGCTGCAAAATGCGGCGCCCGGCACGGCTGGACCGGATCGGCGCGTTCTTGCACCCACGCTCGTAATCGACGACGAAGCGGATCATGCTTCCATCAACACGAAAGATCCCGATCAGGATCCAACAACAATCAACCGATTAATCCGCGAGCTCTTGATGGCTTTTGATCGCGTCTCGCTCGTCGGCTATACCGCGACGCCCTTTGCCAACATTTTCATTCCGCTCGATGTCAATGCGGCCAATCCGGCCAAGTTTGGGGACGACCTTTTTCCCCGCTCGTTTATTGTCAATTTGAAACCGCCCTCCGACTACATAGGGCCCGATCGCGTGTTCGGACATCCGGGGGACGAATCCATCAACATCCCCGAGCGCCCGCCGCTGCCGATGTTCGTTCCGGTGGCGGACGCGGGCATCTGGATGCCCGACAAACACAAGAAGGACCATTATCCAGGCACCATTCCCCGTTCGCTGCAGGAAGCCGTACGGCTCTTCGTGTTGGTCTGCGCCGCGCGGGCGGCAAGGGGCAACGAGCAGGTTCACAACTCGATGCTCGTGCACGCCACGCGTTTCGTGAATGTGCAAAGCCGCGTCGCGGAGCAGATCGAGGTAGAACTCAACGCACTTCGCAACGTCCTTAGCTTCGCCGCGCTCGGCAGCAGCCAGTCCGAGCGCCAGAAGATGAAGGACGTTTGGGACGACCAGATTTTGCAGAAGCACGAGGAATTCCGCGTCCAGCTTGGCGATGACTGTCCATCCCTGCCCGCATGGGATGACGTGTGGAAAGGCGTGGACGCTGCTTTGAGGCGCATCACGGTCATGCGCGTCAACGGCACGTCTGCCGACGCGCTTAAGTACTCGAAGAACCCAGAAGGCGTCTACGTCATTGCCATCGGCGGCGACAAGCTCAGTCGCGGTCTCACGCTGGAAGGCCTGTCTGTCAGCTACTTCCTGCGCACGTCCAATATGTTCGACACGCTCCTGCAGATGGGACGCTGGTTCGGCTACCGGCCGGGATATTTGGATCTCTGCCGCGTGCATACAACGCCAACGCTCTACGCCGCGTTCCGGGAAATCGCCTTGGCGATGGAGGACCTGCGCGCTGATCTCGACCTCATGGCGGAGACGAAAAAGACACCGGTCGAGTTCGGCTTGCGCGTTCGCACACCGCAGGACGGGCTGGTTATCACATCCGCCAATAAGATTCGGCGCGGCGATCCCGTTCAGGTCCGCTTCGCGGATTCGATCATCCAGACGCTCGAGATTCCGCGAAAGGGCGACCAAGCCGGCGAGAACCGGGCCGCCGTCCGAACGTTGATCGAGCAGCTCGGCCGATCTGATCGCAAGGTGCGTGGCGATGCATCGCCGCATTACCTGTGGCACAACATCGGCGTCGACAAGGTGTTGGAGTTCTTAAGCCGCTATGAGGCTTTTTCGACGCCAAGCTTCTTCACGCGATGCACGGCGATCCGCAACTACATCCGCCAGCAGGTCGAAAAGGGCGAGCTGACCGGATGGACCGTCGCCGTCGTCTCGAAGAGATCGAGCCCGCGTCAGGTCCGGCTTGGCGCTTATGACGTGAACCTGGTCGAGCGAGGAAAGGACTCGACGCCCGCACCGGAAGACCGCCTGCGCATGCGAGGCGTCGTCGGCAGCGAAGAAGAAGCGCTTGACCTCTCGCCTGCAGAATATGCGGTGGCCGATCGTGCGCGTGCGTCCAAGGGGGACGACGCTCCGAAATTCCGCGAGACCGTCCGAAATCAGCGGCCCGCCGCGCGCGGGCTCTTGTTGATCTATCCGGTGAAAGTGCGTGGAGAAGATCTGCAACTTGGAGAAGAGTTTATTCCGGCAGTCGCCATCAGCTTCCCGGCATCCCAGACGGCGCAGCCGCTCTCCTACACGGTCAACGACGTGTGGAAGAAGCAGTACGGTCTCATTGACGATCCCGATGACTACACCGCTGCGTGATACCTGGTCGGAACTGATTGGCGAAACCGGTCCAGCCCCGGTAGATATTCGCCTGCGTCTTGTTTTCAGCGGCGCGGACGTGCGCGCCTTTGCGGCGGTCACTGCGAAAGAGGGCCTGCCAGCCGTCCTTCTGGAGCTGCCGGACGCTGTACGTCCGCGCAACTTCAAGACACTTATCACGCGGGCTTTCCAGATGTCTGCGCCTTCCGTGAAGGGTCTGCCTTCCGGTCGTTGGGCGCTCTTAATCGAGCTGAAGGACCGCACCTTTCAAGATCTGTTTGAGGTGCTGGTGGGCGATGTTCTGATCGCAATCCATTGCGACTCTGGAAACCAAGCGACGCTGCGAGCCGTTCTGCTTTGCATTGATCGCTGGCGCCGTTTTGTCGAGCGCAAGGGAGAGCCGTTGTCCGATGAAGAGGTGCAGGGGTTGATCGGGGAACTCGTTGTGCTTAGCCGCTGCGCTCGGTGTTTTGGTGCGGATGTGGCCCTTGCCGCGTGGACCGGGCCCGATCGTGCGTTGCGGGACTTCGAACTGCCTGACACTTCGGTCGAGGTGAAAACGTATCAGGGCGGCGACGCGGCGACGGTATTGATTTCTTCACCCGCCCAGTTGGACGCTGTTGCCATGCGGCCCGTCTATCTGGCAGCCGTCCGGCTCACGCTGTCGGACGCGCAAGGGCTCACGCTTTCTGAATTCGTCGGACGCGCGTTAAGCGTCATCGGCCCAGGTACGGCCAGCGATGGAGTTCTCGAAGAGCGCCTCGTGGCAGCCGGGTATCTTGCGGCCCACGCGCCTCTCTACGTCAAACGATTTATCGCCGGGCCTGTGATGACCTATGCCGTCACCCCGGGCTTCCCCCGCATCCGCTCCATCGACGTGCCGCAGGGGGTCTCGGGCGTGCGCTTTGCGCTCAGCATCCCGGCGCTTGCTCCCTTTCAGGCCGCCGCTGTAGCCGTGATCGGCGGTCGCATCCCGGAATTAGAGAGCTTATGACGTGATCGAACTTCAACGTTTCCTTGAGCAGCTGCGAAGCGACGCATTTGATACCGCCCACGACCCGGAAATCGGCGGGCTGCGCGTCCCGGCACTCGCCCGTGCCGTTCTCGACCGGCTGGAAGACGCGGGCGTCTCCGCCGACAGCCAGATCGCGTACTACCGGCATGAGCGAACGAACGTCCATGCGGAGGTCCATGCGTATTCATGCGATGCGGAAGATGACATCATTTCGCTCTATTATCTTGTCGATGGCAACGAGGATGTGCCGCTCGGAGAATCCGCGTCCGCCTTGGGCATAGCTAAGGATCAGATCGATCGCGCCTTCCGCCGCCTTGAAGCGTTTGTGAAGCTGGCGCAGGCGGACCGCGCACCTGACCTTGATCAGTCGCAGCCCGCCTCCGAACTCTTCGAACTCGTCAGCGCGTCTGCTGAAGCCGGACTGAAGGTCGTTCTCAACGTGCTGGTTCTCGGGATCGTGTCGGAACGGGCCGCCACCAGCGAGCAGAGAAAGGGCCTTGAGAGGGAAGTCTGGGACCTTGATCGTCTCGTCAAGACCTGCGGCGGAGACGGCGACGAACGGCCGTCCATCGACTTCGTCGATGAGTTCGGCGTGTCGCTCCCTTGCCTCGTGACGTCGAAGACGGATGACGGCCTGCAGGTCTTCATGACCTGGATTCGCGGTGACGTTCTCGCGCAGATCTACAACACTTACAGAAGCCGTCTGCTCGAGCGAAACGTGCGCTCGTTTCTGCAGTTCACAGGGAGGGTAAACAAAGGCATTCGCGAAACTGTTCTCGATCGTCCCGCCAGATTTCTTTCCTACAACAACGGTCTTTCCGCAACCGCGTCCATTGTGAGCTTGGAGGACGTCGGCACCGGCCTCGCGCGCATTAGGGCGGTCAAGGACTTCCAGATCGTCAATGGAGGGCAGACAACCGCCTCGATTGCAAGCAGCGCCCGCCGCGACGGGATTGACGTGAGCAGCGTGTCCGTGGCCATGAAGTTGACGGTCGTTCCGTCGGACAAGCTCGACGAATTCGTGCCGCTGATCTCGAAGTATGCGAACACCCAAAACCGAATCCAGGA
This sequence comes from Gammaproteobacteria bacterium, assembly GCA_020850735.1. Taxonomy (GTDB): domain Bacteria; phylum Pseudomonadota; class Gammaproteobacteria; order JADZEE01; family JADZEE01; genus JADZEE01. Next base: position 18,038 of record JADZEE010000051.1, read on the forward strand.
GGCGGACTTCAGCGCTAACCATCCTTGGCACATCGAGCTCGAGCGCCTCTCGAGGAGTATCTGGACTAAGCCCACTGCGGACGCTCCGCGGGGTACGCGCTGGTTTTACGAACGCTCGCGGGGGCAGTATGCCGACGAGCTGGCCAGTCAGAACACGCCGGCGGGTCGGCGGCAGTTCAGAACCGCGAATCCTACATCGCAAAAGTTCACGAAAACCGATCTTGCAAAATACGTGCTGACCTGGGACCAGCAGCCGGCCGTCGTCAGCCGCGGCGCGCAGAAGTGCTTCGTCGATTTCATGAACAGGATTCAGCGGGAACGTCGGCCGGTGCCCGATACAAAGGAGTTTGAACGCATCGTCGGCCTTGCGATGCTCTTTCGCCGCGCGGAGAAACTATATGGCGAGATGGGGTACCAAGGCTATCGCGCGCAGGTCGTGACGTACAGCATCGCCAGGTTATCAAACGCGATGGCTCGCCGGCTGCCCTTTGACGCCATCTGGAAAGAGCAGGAGGTTCCTGAGGGCATCAAGGCGCCTCTCGCTAAAGTAATCATCGGCGTTCGCGACGTCATCGTACAGCCACCCGGGAATCGCAACATCACCGAGTGGTGCAAACGTGACGACTGCTGGGCTAGGATTCGCGCCCTCCCGGTCGAAGTCGATGGCGCCGACGAGAGCACTTGGTCACCGAATCCCAGCCGTTCCGACCAGTTGGCGAACGCCGATGGAACCGTCATCGCGGTTGCAGCTGTGCCGTCGGATGTATGGTTCGCGGCCTCAAAGTGGGCCAGAGATACGAGGACTCTTCTTCCTTGGCAGCGCAGCTTGGCATATTCACTCGGTGGTCGCCGAGGTCGCGGCTCAGCACCCACAGCTAAACAGGCGATTCAAGGTCGGAAGCTGTTGCTAGAAGCGGTCCGTCTCGGCTTCGGCCACGAGTATCTCACGAACGATGTTGTCCATGCTCTTGCTGCGTCCGAAGCGCCTGACATCTGACAATGCCTGTACCACAAATATGGTGCCGGCGCAGAAACGCATACGTTTGCACTTGACGGCCTATTCGTCGGGATACGCCGCAGGTGAAACGTTGCGTTGATATGACTTCCGCCGTCAAGATGCCGACTGAGTGTGAGCGACAGTTGCTCGTCGTCATCGGGGGCGCCCGAGCGATCGGAAGAGACGGAGCCTGTAACTGCGCCGGTATGCTGTTTGCTATTGGCTATTGGCTGTTGGCTGTTGGCTGTTAAGGGGAGATCAGCATGGGTTTACATGTTCATAATTTGGGTAACCTTCCTGCTGATGCAGAAAGGGGGTATTTCATTTATATGCTCGATTACGGCTGGCATGAGCCGTTATCAGAAGCGATGCGGGCGAACTTCACTAATATGGCTAGACTAGCATCCAAATCTAAGTCTGTCGTGATAGCCGGTGTAGAGCCGATCCATTTTGAAAACGAAGTGTTTTCCTATCATGGAATTAATGGCGAGCATGGAGAAGAAGTACTCCCAGCATTAATGATTACTACTTTGCACCCGAGATACTTTAAAGAAAATAATCATGCGTGGCGAGAAAGTGGTGAGATAGACGATAAACTACTTCTTATCCCACTAAAGAAATGCTGTAAAACTACGAGTGACGTAGTAGCACTGATTCATAAGATCTTTAAGGACATCGAAGAAAAGAAGGAGCTTGCAAATTTTTCAATCCAGAAAGAAATAAGGAAAAAAAGTGGGTGGCGCGCGGCAGCAGATGCGTTCATTTTGCAACCAAATATCAGCGGTATCGGCGTTGATTTTAGGAAGTTACTCGGGTTCGGCAGCTAACAAGCGCATGTTGTCGGGCTGGTTTTTCGCTTCGCTTCAAACCAGCCGCAAATGCGGGCGATATCTGTGGGTTGGTTGCCACCGTACTTGTGTCCGTCGGTCGTTGGCTTCGATCTAGGGACGACGGTCCAGCGTGGGCTCGATGCGCAAGACTAAGGTCTGGGGGTTGAAGCGGGTCGAGTTCCAAACGGTGCTGACGATGCCCGGGTACACCCTGGTGCGGTCGCGCCGGTTGCTGGTGACTTGAGATGCGTACGGCGTAACCGGCCAAACGGAGCCGGTGTTTCGCAGCGCAGCGTTTACTGCGTAGCGAGATAGAGATCAGAACGCGGTGGATTATCGGCGAACAGTGTCTTCCAGCGCCGCGGTGTCAATGTCTCGATGTCCTTGTCAGGGTGAATAGCGATCGGCTGCAGGACATCGACCAAGTAGGTGTAGGGATTGAGGCCGTGCAGCCTGCAGGTCCTCATCAAGCTCTGGATGACGCCGACGTATTCGGCACCGACCTCGATCCAGCAGAACAGCCAAGCCTTGCGACCCATCGGTATGGGACGCAGTGCACGCTCGAGATGTTTCGCGGCGACGGCTGGGTCGCCGAGGTAAACACGGAGCGCTCCTTCGCGTTCACGGACATACGCCAACGCCTTGGCTAACTGGCTGCTCGGGATCAGGCCGAGATGATGGCACTGCCTATCGACCCAGGCGAAAAAGCATCCATTGCCGGCAAGGCGTCACGCTGGGGGAGTTCGAGGATCGCCGTGGCGCCGAGTTGCTTCTCACGGAACGCCGCTTCCACATACAGCCGCCTAATCAACGTGAGTTCCGCAGCCACCACCGTCGGCTCATCGGCCTCGGCCTTGACGAACATCCGCCGCGTATGGCTCCAGCATTGTGCATAGACGAGCTCGGGTCGCTTTTGCGCAAAGCTCGCATAAGCAGCCGTGTCATCGTTGAGCAAGGTCCCGGCGACGTCGGCGAGGACGGTGTCGACGTGCTTAGGACACAGATCCAAATTAGCTTTCAGGTCGGTCACGATGCGCGCGGCAATCGCCGCAGCCGTGCCGGTGTAGGTGGCGCAGCGCTCGCCGAGGCGCTGGTCGCGGAACGTGGCTTGATCGGCGGCGGTGTCGAGATCACAGCCCGGGAGCGCGTGGCCGTCGCGGGCGTCGAACGCCTGCGCGAACGCCCGAATGAGGCGCTGCGTCGCGGTGTAGCACGGTTGCACGGACTCGCTGGCCCGGGAGCGCCCCGGCGCGAGACTGATCCCCAAGATGGCGCCGGTGATCGCCGGAATGTATCGTTCCGGCCGCGTATTACAACTGCAATCCCGCCCGCTGGCGCGCTCGTGGTTCTTCGCCGGGCCGGCCGCAAGCCGGAATGTGGCATCATGGTCCACGACGCTGCGCGCGGTTGCGTACTTTCGCACCGCGCGGCCGCCGCCGGCAATGACCGAAAACGATCGATGAACCGAGTGGGGAGAAACGTCATGGAACAGGCGCAGAAAATCAAGTACCTGACGCTCGCACTGTATGTCTTCGGCGCCATCTTCATCGCGGGCGTGCCGCTGATGATGATGTGGGTATTTCCGTCCGGCTGGAGCTGGATGCCCCGCCAGCCCGAGTACGAGCAGATGATCATGGGGGTGTACGCGACGCTGGGGGTGTTCCTGATCCTGGCGGCAAAGGATCCACTGGCCCACCTCAGTCTCATCTGGTTCACCGTCTGGTCGAGCGTCGTCCACGGCGGCATCATGCTGGCGCAGGCATTGGCCGACGCGAGCGAGCATGCGAATCTGGTCGGTGATATCCCGGCGCTGTTGCTGGTGGCGGCAGTACTGGCGTACCTGACGCCGCGCGCGTCGTCGCGAACGGCGGCCGGAGGCTAGCCGTAAGCTACATTGCCGGGCGCTGGTGCGCGGGCGGATCGCGCACCACCGTTCGCGGTTTCGATCGCCTGGAATTCGAGGCCCGGCAGATGCACCCGCGCCACCGTTTCCACGCCGGGCAGTGTATTGACGTTCGTTTCCTCGATCGCCTCGACGGCGGCTCGGAAAACACGGGGAGCGCGAGCGTATAGCAGCCGTTGCCGGCACTGCTGACGCCGAGGGTGGCGACGAGCACATTGAAGCCGCCGGCGATGCGCGCGCCGACCTCAGCCTGCAGCGCCGCCGCCGTCCGCATGGCGCAGGAACCGCTCCAGCACCTGGCGGTAGCGCTGCGGCTCCTCCAGGTGCGCCATGTGCGCGCTGTGCTCGAAAACGACGAGCTGCGAACTGCGGATCCCGGCGTGCAGGGTCCGGGCGCAGGCGGGCGTGATCTCGTCGTGGCGGCCCACGGTGATCAACGTCGGGACATCGATCTCGCCGAGGCGCGCGGTCCGGTCCCAGTCCTTGAGATTGCCGATCACGGTGAACTCGTTCGGTCCGTTCATGGTCTCGTACACGGGATTGCCGTCGAGGTTGGCCAGCGTGCGCATGACGCAGTCGGGCCATTGCGGCAGCCGGCAGACGTGCCGCCGGTAGAACGCCATCGTCGCCTGGGCGTAGTGCGGATGGTGGTAATCGTGCGCGGCCTCGTAGCGCTGCAGGGTCGCCTGCACGTCGGCGGGCAGGCCGCGCTTCAGGCCCTCGGCCTCGCGCACGAACTGCGCGATGCTGGCCGAGGTGCTGGCGAGCACCAGGCCGGCGATGCCGGCGGGCCGGCCGAGCAGGTACTCGATCGCGAGCCACCCGCCCCAGGACTGGCCGAGCAGGTGCACCCGCTCGAGCCCGAGCGCGGCACGCAGCTCGTCGATCTCCCGGCAGTAGCGCTCGATGCGCCACAAACTGGTGTCATCGGGGCAGTCCGAGCGGCCGCAACCGAGCTGGTCGTAGAACACCACCGGTCGCACGCCGGCGAGCGCCGCGAGCGGTTCGAGGTAGTCGTGGCCCGCGCCCGGGCCACCGTGCAGCAGCAACAGCGGTATCGCGGGGGCATCACCGACGCGCCGGTACCAGACGCGCTGCCCCGATTGCAGGTGTACGTAGCCTTCTTCGCTGGTCATCGGCCGGGTTCCTCGCACGCTGGCGGCAGCCCAGCCTACCCGAGTGCACCGTCGTCCCGAAGCGGGGCCGGTATCGCCGAACAAAGCACTGGCCAGCCATTATGTTCCGGTAGGAAAATCGACGTTGCCGGGATAGTCGTAATCAATCCACGGGAGGATGCGGCGATGCCAAACAACCGACTCTTATGGATCCTGGTGGCGGTGCCTGCTTTCGGCTACGGTGCGGGCGTGGTGGCGGCGTGCACGCGGGCGGATGGCGGCGGGACCTGGCGGGTTTACTCGAACTCGGTCGATAGCGGCGGCTATACGTGGGTACGCTGTTCGCTCGTGGTGGCCAGTACCGGCAAGATCAATGGCACCTCGTCGCTGTGCCGGGATCCGGGCGGATCCTCTGCGCGCATCACGAGCGGCTCGTTGAAGGTCGCGAACTCCTGCCAGGTGACCGCCTCGTTCGTGCTGAACGGCCGCACGTTTACGATCGTCGAATCCTGGCTCACGCGCGACAAGCTGGCGCTGGCGGGCGTCGGCCGCTTCCCGGGCGGTCTGTTTCAGTTCACGGCGATCCGGCAATGATGGCCGCCGTGGTCAGGTATTGATGCCGTTGCGCGCAGCGGTCTGCGTGCCGGCGTACCGGGATGACGGGGACCGGCAGATGGTCGTGGGCGGCATCGAGCTCAGCCGCGTGCCCTAGCCGGTCGCGGCACCGGTTGAGCCAGGATCACGCGCTGGATGCACGCCGACGCCGCGCCACCTGCCCGCAAGATCGTCCACGTCGACATGGACGCTTTCTACGCGTCCGTGGAGCAGCGCGACCGGCCCGAGCTGCGCGGTCGCCCGGTCGTGGTCGCCTGGCTCGGACGGCGCTCGGTGGTGTGCGCGGCGTCCTACGAAGCGCGCCGCTTCGGCATTCATTCGGCCATGCCCGCGCTGCGTGCCGAGCGGCTTTGCCCGCAGGCCGTGTTCGTCAAACCCGATTTTGCGCGCTACCGCGCCGTGTCGCGCCGGGTGCGCGAGATTTTCCTGCGCCACACACCCCTGGTCGAGCCGCTGTCGCTGGACGAGGCTTACCTCGACGTCACGGTCAACCGCACGGGTCTGGCGACGGCGACCGAAGTGGCGCGCACCGTCCGCGCCCAGATCCGTGCCGAGACCGGGCTGACCGCGTCGGCGGGGGTTGCGGCGAACAAGTTCCTCGCCAAGATCGCCTCTGACTGGCGCAAGCCCGACGGCCTGTTCGTGATCCGCCCGCAGGACGCGGAAGCGTTTCTCGCGCCGTTGCCGGTAGTGCGATTGCCGGGTGTGGGACGGGCGACCGAGGCGGTATTGCGCGGCCTCGGGATCGGCACGGTGGCCGAGCTGCGCGGCGTCGAGCGTGCCGTGCTCGAACGGCATTTCGGCCGCTTCGGTACGCGGTTGCATGATCTGGCGCGCGGTATCGATCATCGCCCGGTCGATCCCGAACAGCCGGTGCGATCGATCTCCGCCGAGGAGACCTTCGAGCGCGATCTGCCGCTGGCCGGGCTCGTGCCGGCCGTGCAACAGGCTGCGCAGCGCGTGTGGCAGTCGCTGCGCAAGACCGAACGCGTGCCGCGCACGGTGGTCCTCAAGCTCAAGACCAGCGATTTTCGCATCATCACGCGCAGCCACACACCGGCCGAAGCGATCGCGTCGTACGAGCAGCTGCGCCGGATCGCGGTGGCGCTGCTCGATCGGGTCGATCTGACGCCGGCGACCCGCTACCGCCTCGCCGGCGTCGGCCTGTCGAATTTTCGCGATCCGGACGCGGATGACGCCGTCCAGCCCGTGCTGTTCGACGACCCGGACTCCGATCAGGTCGCGGTGCGTGCCTGATGCGCGGCGTCGATCAGCTCGCCAGCAGGCAGTCGCCGGTTGGGGCGTCGACGTCGTAATAACGCGCCTCGACGCGGTTGCCTTCCGGATCGTCGAAATAGATCGATGTGCCCGTGCCGCGCGCACCCCAGCGCGGGCCGGGACCGTCGTTGACAGGGACGCGGGCGCCGTCCAGACGCGCACACAAGGCGTTCCAGTCGCTGCGGGGCAGCGCCAGGCACAGGTGGTTCAGGTTGGGTGTGCCCGTGGCCGCGCCCTCACGGCGCCAGAGCGCGAGCGGAAAGAGATCGATCACGGTCGCCGGGTCGATGCGCACCGACGGAAACGGCACGTTCCCGGCGCGAAACGCATCGACGCGCTCGGGCGCCATGCCGAGCACTCCGACGTAGAAGGACAGCATGCGCTCGACGTCGATGACGTTGAGCACGATGTGATCGAGGTGCATGCTCAGGCGACCTGCGGCGCGCAGGCTTTGCAGCCCAGCTTCCAGCCGGCGAGCGGCAGCGAGCGCACGCGCGTCCCGGTGAGCGCGAACACCGCGTTGCACACGGCCGCTGCGATCGGTGGCGTGCCCGGCTCACCGGCGCCGCCGAGGGCGGCGCCGCTGTCGATGATGGCCACCTCGATCGCGGGCATCTGCGCCGGCGTGAGGATCGGGTAGTCGTCGAAGTTGCTTTGCCCGACGCGCCCGCCCTCAATCGTGATGCGTTCGCCGAGCGTGGCCGACAGACCGAAGGCGATGCCGCTTTCCATCTGCATGATGACGTGCGCCGGATTCACCACGCGGCCGCAGTCGACGGCGCACCAGACCTTGTGTACGCGTACCCGGTCCGCATCGATGGCGATCTCGGCGATCTCTGCGACCACCGAGCCGAACGACTCGTGCAGGGCGACGCCGTGTGCGCGCCGGCTGCCGTCCTCGTGCAGCCAGGCCTGCCCGCGCCAGCCGCTCATCTGCACGGCCTGGTCGAGCACCCGGCGAAAGCGTGGCGCCGCACCGAGCAATGCACGCCGGTACTCGACCGGATCACGGCGGGCGGCGTGCGCCAGCTCGTCGATGAAGCATTCCTTGAAGAAGGCGTTGAGGGAATTGCCCACGGAACGCCAGAAGCCGATCTGCACGGGCAGCGGCTCGTACACGTAGTCCACCCGCGCCGCCGGTATCGCATAGGGTTGTCCCACCAGCCCTTCGATCACCGACTCGTCGAGCGCGGGATCTTCCATGAACATGGCGAAATGCCGGCGCATGGGACCGTCGCCGACGGCCGTGATGTGGATCGCGGCCGGCATGCCGTCGCCGTCGAGCGCGGCGCGCAGCCGTGCCGTGCCGAGCGGGCGGAAATGATCGCGGCGGATGTCCTCCTCCCGCGACCACAGCACCTGTACCGGCCGGCCGCGGTAGCGGTTCGCCAGCGTGACGGCCTGGACGACGTAATCGAGCGTCGAGCGCCGGCCGAAGCCGCCGCCGAGGAAGGGCGTGAGCACCTCGATCGACTCGATCGGCAGCCCCGTGATCTGGGCGGCGATCTCGGCGACGAAATCCGCGCCCTGGTTCGGCGCCCAGACGGTGCAGCGACGCTCGCGCACGAGCGCGGTGCAGTTCATCGGCTCGAGCGTCGCGTGGGCGAGCAGGGGCGCGTCGTAATCGGCACGCACGACGCGTTCCGCCGCGGCGACCACCGCGGCCGCGTCGGCGCCGCGCATTTCAGCCACTTTGCCGGGATCGTCCAGGCGCGCGCGCATGCGCGCCAGCCACGCCTCGCTGTCGAAGGTCTCGCCATCCGGGCCGTCGATCTCCACCGGCAACTGCTCGAGCGCCTGGCGGGCACGCCAGTGGCCGTCGGCGAGGACCGCAACGCCGTTCGGGATCGGTTCGACCGCAATGACGCCCGGCAGGCCGAGCACGGCATCGGCGGCGAAGGACTTGATCGCGCCGCCGACGACGGCTGACTGGCGTACCGCGGCGTACAGCATGTCTGCCGCGCGCACGTCGATGCCGAACACGGCGCTGCCATCGACTTTTTCGGCACTGTCGAGGCGCCGTACCGGCTGGCCGATGAGGCGAAAGTCCCGCGGATCCTTCAGTGTGACCTCGGCCGGCGTGCTCAGCTGAGCCGCCACCGCGGCCAGCTCGCCGTAGCCGCGGCGCCGGCCGCTCGGTGCATGGACCACGTCGCCGCGGTCGGTGGTGCACTCGCTTGCCGGCACGTTCCAGCCCTGCGCCGCGGCCTGCACGAGCATCGCCCGGGCGGTCGCGCCGGCCCGGCGCAGCGGATCCCAGGACGAGCGCACGCTGAGCGAACCGCCGGTGAAGCGCACCGAGTTGCCGAACATGATCTTGTACGCGGGACCGTGCGGCGCCTGCACGCAGCGCATCGCGCTCATGGGCACGTCGAGCTCCTCGGCGACGAGCATCGGGATCGAGGTATAGACCGCCTGGCCCATCTCGACGAACGGGCTCTGCACGGTCACCGTGCCGTCGGCGGCAATGGCGACGAAGGCGTTGACCGTCGCCGGGGAAGCCGAGCCCGCACGCGCCGGGCGCACGGGCAGCGACAGACCGAGCACGAGCACGCCCGCGCCTGCGCTCACGCCGGCGAGCAGGCGCCGGCGTGACAGGGACAGGTTGACGATGCCGCTCACGACGCCGTGCCGCCCCGCGCCGCGCGCCGGATCGCGCGTTCGATGCGCAGGTAGGTGCCGCAGCGGCACAGGTTGGTCATGGACGCGCGCACCTGCTCGTCGCTCGGGGACGGGTTGCTCGCCAGGAATGCGGCCGCGGCCATGATCTGGCCGGGCTGACAATAGCCGCACTGGGGCACGTCCTCGTCGATCCAGGCCTGCTGCACGGGATGCAACCGGCCGCCGACCGACAGGCCCTCGATGGTCGTCACCGCCCGCGTGCCGACGGCCTGCACGGGCAGGACGCACGAACGCACCGCCTGGCCGTCGAGGTGCACCGTGCACGTCCCGCACAGGCCCTTGCCGCAGCCGAACTTGGTGCCGGTGAGACCGAGCGTATCGCGCAGCACCCACAGCAGCGGCGTATCGTCCTCGACGTCCGCTTCGTACGTGGCGCCGTTGATGCTGAGTTTGTAGATCACGGGGAGATCTCCGCCGGGGACCGTGCCGGGTGAGCGCGCCCGGTTACTTGCGTACGCCGCGGCTGTCGTCTCCGGCCGCCTCGCCGGGTTGCTGCGTCCAGCCGAAGCCGATCCGGCGCCACAAGTCGCGGTAGTCGTAATCGGTCTGCAGGGCCAGGTTGAGCCGGTTGTAGGCGGCGAAGTCGCTGACCACGTGCACGAGCTGAACGATGCCTTTGTCGGTCAGGCCGACGCCGCGCAGTGCCTGCACCTGCGCGTCGGTGACGCCGCGCGCATCCGCGTTCACCTCGAGCGCGAATTCGAGGATGGCACGCAGGCGCTTTTCCTCCACCGCGGACAGTCCATCCCGCAGGAAGCTCTGCACGTAGTCCTCGTCCTCGCCGAGACCGTAGTTGAGGATGGTGCAGAACGCCGCTGTGCAGTACGGGCAGCCGTTCGCTTTGGACACCGCGATGCCCACGTGCTGGATCTCCTCCATCGACAGCTCGCCGGTCTCCCACAGCACCTTGCTCGCGCCGAGCTTGGCCTTCATGAATTCGGGGAAGTTGAGTTCGATCTTGAAGTGATTCGGGACGGCGCCCTCGACCTCCGTGACCCAGTCGCAGATCGCTCGCACCGCGGGGTCGTCGACGGTTTCGGGTTCGATGATACGGACGCGGGCCATTGGTATTCCTCCTCGGTACTATTCGCTTCGGGTAACGATGCTGATTTCGCTTTTCAGGGTCCGGTTCACCGGGCAGCGCTCGGCGATCTCGAGCAGGCGGGCCCGCTCGGCGGGCGAGAGCGCGCCCGCCAGATGAATGCGCTTGACGATGCGATCGACCATGCCCTCCCGGGTCTCGCACTCGTCGCAGTCCTCGGCGTGGATGCGGTCGTGGGCAAGGTGCACGCGGACGTCCTCGAGCGCAAGCCCCTTGCGCTCGGCATACATGCGGATGGTCATCGAGGTGCAGGCGCCCAGCGCCGCGAGCAGCAGCTCGTAGGGGTTCGGGCCGCGATCGGCGCCGCCCGCGCTGGCGGGTTCGTCGGCGAGTAGCTGGTGCGACGCGGTCTGGATGCTGCGGGTGAAGGCGTGATTGAGCTCGCGCACCCGCACCTCGCCGGGCGCGATGGTGTCGGCCTGCCCGCCGGCCGCGGGCTGCGTCGCGGTGCCGCCGACATAGCGCGACGCCCAGGCGGCGATCAGGGCGCCGGCGTACTCGGCATCCGAGGCACGGCCGAGCAGGTGATCGGCGCCGTCGAGGCACACGAAGCTCTTGGGATGGCGCGCGGCCATGTAGATGCGCGCGGCCTCCTCGATCGGTACGACGGTGTCGCCCGGCGCGTGCAGGATCAGCAGCGCCCGTCCCAGCCGGCCAATGTGATCGGTGGTGTTGTGGCGGCGGATGTCCTCGAGGAACTGGCGGCGCAGCCGGAACGCCCGGCCGCCCATTTCGACGCGGGCCTCGCCCGTGGCGATCAACTCGGCCTGCGCATCGCGCAGCAGGTGGGTGAGGTGGTCGGCCGTGGCGGGCGCGCCGATGGTCGCGACCGCGCGCACGGCAGGCAGTTGATGCGCCGCAGCGAGCACCGCCGCGCCCCCGAGGCTGTGGCCGATCAGCAGCGTCGGCGGTTCATGGGTGGTTTCGAGATGGCGCGCGGCCGCGACGAGATCCTCGAGGTTGGTGGAAAAGCTGGTGTTGGCGAAGTCGCCCTCGCTGGCGCCCAGACCGGTGAAGTCGAAACGCAGCACGGCGATGCCGCCGGCTGCGAGCGCGCGGCTGACGCGCGTCGCCGTGTGCAGGTCCTTGGAGCAGCTGAAGCAGTGCGCGAACAAGGCGTAGGCGGTCGTTTCGCCGTCCGGCAGCTCGAGCGCGGCGGCGAGACTCTCGCCGCGGTCGTTGGCGAAATTCATTCGGATACGTGACATGCGCGTCGGCAGCGGGCAGCGGGAGCGGATGGTGCGACGGTAATACAGACCGGGCCCGTGCGGAAGTGGCCGCTATCCCGTCGCAGCCGCCGGAAGCTTTCCCGTATACTCGGCCGTCGGACTACGCAGAGGGCGCGCTCGTGCCGATCACTCACCCCAGGTTCAAGGCCGCCGCAGTGCAGGCGGCGCCGGTGTTCCTCGATCTCGATGCGACCGTGGACAAGGCCATCGGCCTCATCGAGGAGGCGGCCGCACGGGGCGCGTCGCTCATCGCGTTCCCCGAGACGTGGATCCCAGGCTACCCGTTCTGGGTCTGGCTCGGGGCGCCGGCCTGGGGCATGCAGTTCGTGCAGCGCTACCACGACAACTCGCTGGTCGTGGGCTCCGGGCAGTACGAGCGCCTGCGCGCCGCAGCGCTCGACAACGGCATCCACGTGATGCTCGGTTACAGCGAACGGGAGGCCGGGAGCCTGTATCTGGCGCAAACCCTGTTCGACTCCGCGGGACAGGTGCTGTTCGATCGCCGCAAGCTCAAACCCACGCACGTCGAGCGCACCCTGTTCGGTGAAGGCGGTGGCAGCGATCTGGCGGTGGTCGACACGGCGATCGGGCGGATTGGCGCGCTGTGTTGCTGGGAACATCTGCAACCGTTGACCAAGTACGCCATGTATTCCCTGCACGAGCAGGTACACGTCGCCGCCTGGCCGAGCTTCAGCCTCTATCCGGGGCTCGCCTACGCGCTCGGCCCGGATCTCAATACCTCGGCGAGCCAGCTGTACGCTGCCGAGGGGCAGTGCTTCGTGCTGGCACCGTGCGCCGTGATCAGCCCGGAGATGATCGAGATGATGTGCGATAGCGACGATAAGCGCGCCCTCATCCGCGCCGGCGGCGGGCACGCGCGCATCTTCGGGCCGGACGGCGCACCGCTTTGCGAAGCGCTGCCCGAGAACGCCGAAGGATTGGTTTACGCCGACATCGATCTCGGACTCATCACGCTCGCCAAGGTGGCGGCGGATCCGGTCGGCCACTACGCCCGTCCGGACGTCACCCAGCTGCTCCTCAACCGCGCGCCGCGCCGGCCGGTGCAGGCGATGCGGCCGCGTTACGAGGCGGTGGTCCCCGAGGACGAAGTGGTCCCCGAAGTGCTGCCGCACGCCGAGCGCTGAGCGCGGCGACGTTTTTCCCCGCGGATCGTAGCGCCCGTCGTTCATGCACGCTCGCACCGAGCAGCGTTTGCGGCGCATCGTCGACGCCGGCGGTACAGCGCTGCTCGGCCGCAGTCGCAAGGGCATCGAGAAGGAAAGCCTGCGCGTCGCCCGTGACGGCAGCATCGCGCAGACGCCACACCCGGTCGGACTCGGCTCGGCGCTGACCCATCCTTACATCACGACCGACTATTCCGAGGCGCTGATCGAGCTCATCACACCACCGTTCGCGGACGTGCGCGAGACGCTCGGTTTCCTCGACCGCGTGCACCAGTTCGTGTACGCGACGCTCGACAACGAGCTGCTGTGGGCGACGTCGATGCCCTGCGCCGTGGGCGACGACCGCCAGATCCCGATCGCGCAGTACGGGAGCTCCAACATCGGCCGCATGAAGCACGTATACCGTGTCGGCCTGGACTGGCGTTACGGACGGCGCATGCAGGCGATATCGGGCGTGCACTTCAATTTCTCCTTCGCCGACGATCTGTGGCGTCTGCTCCAGGAAGAGGAGGAGGACGCCGGCACCCTGCAGGATTTCGTGTCCGAGAACTATTTCGCCATCATTCGCAACTTCCAGCGCCTCGCCTGGGTGGTGCCCTACCTGTTCGGCGCTTCGCCCGCGGTGTGCAAGTCGTTCCTGAGCGGACGCGCCAGCCGCTTCGAGGAACTGGACCCGAGCACCTGGTACATGCCCTACGCGACCTCACTGCGCATGAGCGACATCGGCTACCAGAACAAGAACCAGACCGCGCTCGGCGTGTCCTACGACTCGCTGGACAGCTACGTCACCAGCCTCGGTCACGCCATCCGCACGCCCTACCCGGAGTACGAGGCCATCGGCGTGCGCGAGGACGGCGAATACCGGCAGCTCAACACCAACGTGCTGCAGATCGAGAACGAGTACTACAGCTACGTACGCCCCAAACAGACCACGCGTTCGGGCGAGAAGCCCACGCACGCGCTCAGGGCGCGCGGCGTGGAGTACGTCGAGGTACGCGCCCTCGACGTCAATGTGTTCGAGCCGTCCGGCGTCGGCGAAACGGAGCTGCGATTCATCGAGGCGCTGCTGCTGTACTGCCTGATCCTGGACAGCCCGCCCGTCACCGCCCAGGCGCTGCGCGTCATCAACTACAACGAGCTGACGGTGGCGCTGCGCGGCCGCGAACCGGGACTGAAGCTCCAGCAGGACGGCCGCTGGCGGCCGCTGACGGAATGGCTCGCCGAGATCTGCCTTGATCTGGAGGCGATCGCCGCGATCCTGGACGGCAACGTTGAGGGTCGTCCCTACGCCGGGGCCGTTCGTGCGCAGCTCGACAAGCTCGCCGCGCCCGAAACGTTACCCTCGGCCCGCATCCTGGCGCGTATGCGCGAGCGCGGCCATTCGTTCTCGGAGTTCGGTATGGTGATGTCGCGTCGCCACGAGTCCTGGTTTCGCGGCCGCGGCCTCGATCCGGCAGTGCGCACCGAGTTCGAGGCCCTGGCGCGCCGGTCGATCGAGGAGCAGCGCGCCATCGAGGCGGCCGATGACGTCACCTTCGAGGAATATCTCGCGCGCTACTTTGCGTCGAGCGCGTGAACCGGCCGCAGCGGCCGTATCCGCCGTGGCGCGGATCGCCGATCGACACCCTGGCACTCGCGGGTCACGGGCGGTGCGGCCGGTCCCGCGTGCGCGGTCCGACCGGACTCCCGCCAGGCGGCTGGAAATGCGACTCTGACCCCGGTTTTGGCGGCCGGCGGCGCTCAGGCCGCGGGGTGCCAGCCGGCGTCGGCGAACAGCTCGCCGCTGACTGCGGAGTTCGACACCATGAAGCAGATCGCGTCGGCGATCTCGGCCGGGCGGATCAGGCGGCCGAGCTGGGTCGCCGGCAGCACGTGTTTGGCGATGTAGTCCTCGCCGAGCGCGCGCACCATCGGCGTGTCGGTGAAGCCGGGGTGGATCACGCCACAGCGCACGCCGTGGTAGATGGCTTCCTTGCGCAGCGTCGCGGCCGCGCCCTCGAGACCGGCCTTGGAAGTCGCGTAAGCGAGCTGGCCGCGGTTGCCCTGCGAGGACACCGAGCCGATGAAGATGATCGCGCCCTGCACGCCTTCTCTCGGATCCCATCGCTGCAGGTCCCTGCCGACCCGGTAGTCGGCCATGCGCGCGACCATCTCGAGCGCCCAGTAGATGGGCGCGATGAGATCGACCTCGGTGACCAGGCGGAAGGTTTCGACCGGATAGATCTCGGCCTTGCCGGTGGATCGGTTCATCTTCACCGACAGCGCGTCGCGGGTGATGCCGGCCGCGGGAATGCAGATATTGACCACGCCGTGGCGCGTGCACAGTTCGTCGTAGACGCGGGTACGGAAGGCATCGTCGGAGACGTTGCCCCGGAAGGGGACGGCGACGTCACGCCCGCTCGCGGTGTTGATCGCGGTGGCGCTGGCGTCGACTTCGGCCGTCAGGTCCACCAGCGCGACGGTCTTGGCGCCACGGCGGGCGATGTCGGCGGCGACGGCCTGACCGATACCGCTCGCGGCACCCGTGATCACTGCTACCTTGTCCTTGATATCCAAACGCCTCTCCTTAAGGTTGTCCGTACGAAACCGTTACTGCGCTGCAATATAACGCATTCTACCGCGGAGTTGATGCGCTGCAATATCGAACCCGCCCGGCGGGAATCTCCGCAGCCCCGGGCGGTCACAGGGAGGGTAGGGCCGGTCCCCGCCCCGCGTGCGGCGCCGGGGGCGGGCACGTGCCGCGGGTCGGACCCGATATGCTGGCCGTGACGATGTCACCCGGAACGGGCCCGGGATCGCCCGCAGGAGGTTGAACGATGCGGTTGCACACACTCCATGAGCTGCCGGACGCCGGACGGGCGCTGCCGGGGCGTGCTGAGCGTATGCCGGTGCCGGAGCGCCATTACGTCCATGGTCATTCGCTGGTGCCGCCGTTTCCCGCCGATCTGGAGCTCGCGCAATTGGGACTCGGCTGTTTCTGGGGCGCCGAGCGCAAGCTCTGGCAGTGCCCGGGCGTTTACACCACTGCGGTCGGCTACGCCGGCGGGCAGACGCCGAACCCGATCTACGAGGAGGTGTGCAGCGGCATGACCGGTCACGCCGAAGTCGTGCTGGTGGTTTTCGATCCGCGGGTGACGAGCTACGCGGCGCTGCTCAAGACCTTCTGGGAGGCGCACGATCCAACTCAGGGCATGCGCCAGGGCAACGACGTGGGGACTCAGTACCGCTCGGCTATCTACGTCTATTCGCCGGCGCAACGCGCCACGGCGCTGGCGTCGCGCGACGCGTACCAGAAGGCGCTCGCGGCGGCGCGCATGGGCGCGATCACGACCGAGATCCGCGACGCGCCGGAGTTCTATTACGCCGAGCCATATCACCAGCAGTACCTGGCGAAGAATCCCGGCGGTTATTGCGGACTGGGCGGTACCGGTGTCGCCTGTCCGGCCGGCGCGGGCGTGGCGGCCTGATCGCTTGCGACATTCGACGGCGCGGCGGCCACCGCCGCCCGCGGCAGTGTCGCGACGTGCCGATCCGGTGGCGCCATCGGGACCGGCGCCGGCGCGGTGCGCCGTGGCGCCGATCGTGCGACCGGCCTCCTGCAGTCGCGCCGTCGGGCCGCGGGCAGCGGACGACAGGGCCACAAGTGCTTGATTTCGAGGCCCTGGGCGAGGCCCCGGGCGGCAGCGACCGTGCCGGCGCGGCGACGATCAGTCCGCTTCTTCCTCGACGCAGATGCCCCACATGACGATGTATTCGTGCACGGTGGTGCGTTGCACGGACCACAGCAGCTCGTCGGACTCGCGGAACAGGCCGTTGCCGCGCCAAGCTTCGTGGCGGCCCGGAAACATGTCGCGGGTCGCCAGTCCGGCGTTGATGAGCTGGTCCCGCGTGCCGCGGTAACAGACTCCGTGCTCGTTGCGAAACACGCGGATCTGCTTCATGCGGCTGATCATAACGCAGGAGGATTGCGCCCTGTTAAGCCAGACACGTGCGCCCGGCGACGCTAGGTCGCGCCGCGCGTGAGCTCGGTTTCGTCCATCGTGCAGTTGCGTCCGAGCGACTTCGCGCGGTACAGGGCACGGTCCGCGCGCTCGATGAGCGACGTGACGCCGTCGCCGGCGCGAATTTCCGCGAGCCCCGCGGATACCGTGACCGGCACGGGTGTGCCACGGTAATGGAAATGACAGCCCGCGATCTCCACCCGCAGCGCTTCGATGGCGCTGCGCGCGGCTTGCAGCGGCGTTTGCGGCAGCAGTACGACGAACTCCTCGCCGCCGTATCGGCCGAGAAAATCCGAACCGCGAATGCGCGCGCGCACGAGCTCGGCGATGCTGGTGAGCACCTTGTCGCCGGCTCTGTGACCGAACTCGTCGTTCACACGCTTGAAGTGGTCGATGTCGATGATTGCGATCGACAGCGAGCCCCCGTAGCGACGCCAGCGCTCGTGCTCCTCGGCGAGGCGCCGATCGAGCGCGCGGCGGTTCGCGATGCCGGTGAGACCATCGGTGAGCGCGTTGCGCCGCTCGCTGGCGAGTGCGCTCTGGAGCTGCAAGGCACGCGCGTCGAGATCCTTGAGCTGGGAAGTGAGCGTGCTGACTCGTGATTGCGCCTCGCTGTGGCGCCGCTGCTGGCGCTCCACGAACATGCCGAACGAACGGTCGATGCGCGCGAATCGCTCCTTGACCTGCTTGCGCAGCTCCGCGATGTCCTCGGCGCCGGTGTCCTCCTGCGCCTGCATGGCCGCCAGCTCCGCGTGCAGCTCCTCGCGCAGGCTCCGGCCGTCCGCCACGCTCTGTTCATGCGTCCCGAGCGCCTCGAGGAGCTGAACGTCGAAATCGGCGATGCGGTCCACGATCTCGCGCAGGAAAGCCTCGATGGTTGCAAGCTCACCTTCGAGATCTGCACGCAGATCCGCCACCAGTCCGGCGATGTCCTTGAGCACGGCGGTGATGTCGGTCGCAACGAGATCGCCCGCCAGCCGGGTCCGAATGCGTTCGGCGCGTTCGGCGACGGTGCGCGGCAGACACATCCAGTCGAGCAGTTGTCCGAGGACCAGCGCCACCTCGGCGACCGTGACCGCTTCCGTGTCGAGCACGCCGCCACGGCGGGTCTCGATCGCCTCGGTGAGCAGGGTGACGGCGTCATCGACCAGCGCGAGCCGTGCGTCATGATCCTGCGCCCCCGCGGCGCGCCGGCGCAGGTCGACGAGCCGCAGCCCGAAATCCCCGTTGAGCCGCAGGCGTTCCAGGAACGTGCCGAAGGCGTCGTGCGGTGCGCCTCCCGACGCGACAGACTCCGATGCACCGGCGCAGGCTTCGCCGAGTAGCTCGGCAATCCGTCGCACCAGCGCCGCGGGATCGTCGGCGCGGCTCGTGTCGCTCAGGCGGGCGCGCAGCTGGCGGATCTCGACCACACAGGCGTCGGGTACGTTGATCTGATCGAGCAGCGCCACGAGCAGGCTGGCGGCGGTGACCTGCCCGGCGCCAGCCGGCGCCGGGGCGGTCCTGCGGATACCCAGGGCAGCCAGCGAGCGCAGCACCTCGTCGATGGCCGTGCGCCGGGTCTGGTCGTCGGCGCCCCGGCGCAGGGTGTCGCGCAGGCTCGTCAGCAGACCATCGAAGTCGGGGTCGACGCCGGTGTAGCTGACCGCCAGACGCAGGATCTCGCGCTGAACGTGATGCTCCTGCCGGGTCCACTGGCGCTTGCGTTCCTCGAGCTCGTCGTGCACGCGCACGTAGCGCGCGCGCCAGTCCTCGCGGGTGGCGGGAGTGCGGGGGGCGACGGTCCTGCGCATGGCTTTCGGGTGATCGGGATCGGCCGGCTGACCCCTGCGATAGCGGCCTGACGGGCCGCGACTTGACCGCTGACGGCGCAGAGCTTGTGAAACATTCGCCCGCCGTCGCGAGACGGTTCCCGGGCGTTCCTGGCCAGGCGCGGGGGTGCGCGAAATCGCGCGCAGCGGGCCTGCGGAAACGATTTCGGGGGTCCCCGCAACGCCGCCAGGGGCGTCCAGGGGCCGTCGCAGCAGGCGCGGTGATGGTTTCACGAGCTCTCAGCGGGCCGCGCTCAGCTCGTGACGCCACTGGATGAGGTGGGCACGTATCCCGGCGCCGGTCGCGATCTGGGGCAGCGAGTGCTCCAGACCGTCGGCGTCCTCGCGCTCGCGCACGAAGCGTCGAGCCCGGTCGAAAGCGTCCTCGAAGGAGGCGCTCCCGGGCAGGGCGCGCTCGAAAAAGGCGCGGCCGAAGTAGGTCAGATCATCGTCGTCGCCGCAGCCGAAGGACACGCGGTCGGTCCGGGCGGCGGTGATGACCAGCGTGTCGGCGGAGGCGAGCGGCTCGATGAAGCCGCCGGAGTAGCACGCCGACAGCACCACGACCTTGTAGCGAATGCCCGAGGCCTCGAGCAGGTGTGCGAGGCGGGCTGCGCCCAGGTCGTGGATCGGCACCTCACCGAGTTGCACCTCGAGGGCATGTTGCTCGGAGCCATGGCTGGACATGAACAGGAAAAGGATGTCCTTTACGGGATCCATGCGCGTCGCCAGGCGCGTGAGCGCGTACTCGAGATTGGTGGCGGTCGCGAGGGGCCGCGTGTCGATGGTGGCGCGATTGTTGACCAGCAGCAGCGAGCGCCCGGCGGTGGCGTAGCGTTCGGAGAACGTGCGTTCGGCGTACAGCACCTCCTTCATGAACACGTCGCTGTCGCCGTCACCCGCGAAGCCGAGGAAGTACAGATCAATCAGGCCGGCGCGCGAAGGCGCGACGGCATCGATCGCGGCATCCAGGCGTTCGCGCTGGCTGAACAGCAGCCGCTCGCCGTCGAGACCCGCCAGCGCATCGGCCGGCATGGCCGCAGCGGTATCCGCGGGGACGTAATCGCCATCTTCCCAGCGGCCGGTGAGGGTGGCGGCGCGGCCGTCCTCATCGCGATAGTGGAGCGTCCCGCTGCCTTCGAACACGCCGTCCACGAACCCGCCTTCGTAGTGGTCGCCGTTCGCGTAGTAGTAGCTGCCCTGGCCGTGCATGACGCCCGCTCGGAACTCGCCCTCGTATTGGAGGCCGTCGCGGTCACGCAGTGCACCGTGTCCGTGCATGAGACCGGCGTGGAACTCGCCGTCGTAGCGGCTGCCGTCGTGCCACAGCAGTGAGCCGAGACCCTCGAAGTGGCCGTCCTCGAACCAGCCGCGGTACAAGCTGGCGTCCGGCAGCCGGAACGCTCCGAAGTGGCGGTCGGTCCCGGCGGCGGTGCCGGTGCCGGCGCACGACAGCAGGACGAGGAACAGGGTGATTTGGGCAGGCAACATGCAGGCCGGGCGCGTGCGTTGACGGTCGGCCAAGTATAAAGAGATCCACGGGCGTAGAATGGGCGCGCACCGTGGTCGATGCGTCGCGGCGCGGCCGGCACCCGGGTGCTCGATGGCGCAACGGTGCGCTGCTCCGCGCACGCGCAGGGCGCAGCGACGGTGCTGGCGCTGCGGGCCGCCTGGTGCCCGAATTGCCGGGCGTGCATGCCGCCGCCGCCCGCCGCTACGCCGCCCGGCGGCAGGAGGTGTGCATGTTCCACCCGAACCGCAGCCCGACACTGCTCGCGCTCGTATTCGCTGCCGCCTTGCCGGCGCATGCCGTCGACTTCGAGACGGCGATGCGCTATCACCAGTACAAGGACTACGGTCAGGCGTTCCAGGCCTTCATGGAGCTCGCCCAGGAGGGTAACGCGGCCGCACAGGCCAACGTAGCCTTCTACTACGACAACGGCCTAGCCGTGGCCCGCGATCCCGAGGAGGCCGCGCGCTGGTACCGGCTCGCGGCCGACAACGGCAGCGTCGACGCGCAATACAATCTCGGCGCCATGTACGAGTCCGGCGAAGGCGTCGAGAAGGACTACGGCGAGGCATTCAAGTGGTTCAGCCTAGCCGCGCAGCAAGGCGATGCGCAGGCGGCCATGTACCTGGGCCTGTTCTATGAAGAGGGTCTCGGCCGCGCGAGCGACGATGTGCAGGCCTATGCCTGGTTCCACGCCGCCGCAGGGCGCGGCGAGCGTGCGGGTACGCAAAAGTGCCAGGAGGTGGCGCCGCGGCTGTCACCCGAGCAGCTCGAACAGGCGCAAGGGCTCGGCGACCGCATCCTCGAGGAGCTGCGCACCCGCGCGGCACGCAAGCTCGACCTGCCGACTTGAGCAAACGTGAACCGGGCGGCGTGCCGCCGGCGGTGGTCCGGGCGTGCGACCGGTGGCACCGCGCTGCGCGCCGGTGCGGCGGGCCGTCCGGGTGTCAGACGAGCGCGCGCAGGTGGCGCAGCAGCGCCTCGTTGAACTGCGCCGCGGCTTCGATATTGGCCAGGTGCAGGGCGCGGGGCAACACGCTCAGCGTGGCGCCCGCGATGGCGTGCGCCATGACTTCGGCGGCGGCCACGGGCGTGCCCGGATCGTGCTCGCCCACGAGCACGAGCGTCGGTGCGTCGATGGCGCCGAGCCGAGCGGTCAGGTCGAGGTGCATGATGGCGTGGCAGCAGCCCACGTAGCCCGGCACGGGCGTCGCGCGGATCATGGCGCGGATGCGATCCACCGTCGGCGCCTGCGCCCGGCGGAACTCCGGCGAGAACCAGCGTTCGATCGTGGGTTCGACGAGCGGCTCCATCCCGTCGCGCTCGGCGAGCGCGATGCGGTCCTCCCACGCCGGCCGCGCCTCGGCGGGTACCCGGCTCGCCGTGTCGGCGAGCGTCAGGCTCGCAATCCGTCCGGGGTGCTCGAGCGCCAGGGTCTGGCCGATCATCCCGCCCATGGAAATACCGACCCAGTGCACGCGCTCGATCGCCAGCGCATCGAGCAGCGCGCAGGCATCGTTGCCGAGCTGTGACAGGGTATAGCCCCCGCCAGGGGCGGTGGTCCGTCCGTGACCACGCGTGTCGTAGCGCAGCACGCGGAAATCGTCCCGCAGCGCCGGCAGCTGCGACTGCCACATCCGCAGGTCGGTCGCGAGGGACGTGCTCAGCATGACCACCGGGGCGTGGTCGGGCCCGGTGAGCTCGCAGTGCATGTCGATACCGTTGGCGTTGATCTGCATGACGTTCGGTCGCTGGTTGCTGGCACGCGGCATCGGCTGCTCCGCCCCGCCGGGCCGATTACGCCGGTCACTTTACCACTCTGACAGACGCCGGATCTCCGCCGTGGACCAGCGTTGATGCGCGACCTGTTCGCCGCCGAGGGCGAGCAGCACGGCGATCGCGGTGTGCGGGTGGGCATCGGCAAGGCGGTCGAAGGCGGCGCGATCGAAAATGAGCAGCTCGGCGGGGGTGATCGCGATGGCGGCGGCCGCACGCGGTCCCGGCTCGATGAACGCCAGCTCGCCGAAAAAAGTGCCGGGACCGCACTTGGCCAGGCGCTTGTGATGGTGCGCGGTGGTCGGCAGCAGGATGTCGACCTCACCCTGCAGGACGGCGTAGAGCTGGTCGCCGTGCTCGCCGACCGCGAACACCGTCTCGCCCGCCGCGACGCTGCGCGCCGTGCACACAGCGGCGAGATGTTCGAGGCGCGCGGGCGTCAGGCTGCGGCCGAGCTCGTTCGCCGCGAGCTCGAGGCGGCGACTGACGACGGTCGGTTTGGCGCCGACCTCGTCGAGCAGTGCATCCTCGGCGTGCTCCAGCGCCTCGTCGAGGCCGTTGAACGTCTGCACGACGAAGCGCGCGGTCGGACTCACCGTGCGCAGGGTCTCCTCGACCCGGTGGCCGAGACCGATGCCCCAGTGCACGTTGCAGAACAGCAACTGCCCCCCGTTGCGGTCGATCTGCACCGCCATCTGCTGGAGGATCTTGACGCCCGTGAGGTCCACCTGGCTGACGCGCCGCAGGTGCAGGATCACCCAGGCCGGCCGGCACAGATCGGGCATGAGCTCTTCATAGAGCCGGTCGGCGGTGGCGAAGAACAGGTTCCCGCGCAGTTCGTAGAGCACGATGCGGTCGCCGTGCGCGGCGAGCAGCTCCCGTTCGGCCTGGGTGCGGGCGCGCACCGAGCGCAGGTCGATGCCGGTCGAGCGCCGGTGCACCACCGGTGCGCGGATCTGCGCACGCATGAACAGAATGATCGCGATGGCGACTCCGACCGCGATGGCGGCGACGAGATCGTAAGCGACGGTGACGGTGGTCACCACCAGGGTGATGATCCCGTCCATGCGTGTGCGCCGGCGTTTTAGCCAGGCGGGCAGATCCCGCTCGAGCATGTGCACGGCGACCGAGACGATGATGCCGGACAGTACCGCGATCGGCAGTGCTCGGCCGATGCCACCGCCGACCAACACCATGACGACGAAGGCGAGACCACACACCAGCGCGGCCCAGCGTCGCCCGCCCGCGCGCAGCGCCACCAGCGTGGCGCCGGTCGTTGCGGAGCCGCCCATACCACCGGCGCAGCCGGTCGCGAGCATGCCCACGCCCTGCGCGAACAGCTCGCGCGCCGAGTTGTGCCGGGTCTCCGTGGTGACGTCCGAGATGACTGCCACCAGCAGCGTGTTGATCGAGGTGAGCAGGGCGAAAGCGAGCGCGGAGATCGCGATCACCTGCCATGGCAGCGCGCCGAGCGTGTTCAGGTCGAGGCCGAGATCGCCGACGGCTAACCGCGGCAGGCCGCCGATGAGCCACTGCGCGGGCGGCTCGCCGGGACCGAACATCGTCGCCACGTGGAACAGCACGGTGCCGCCGACGAGGCCCGCGATGACACCGGGTACGGCCGGGATCAGTCTGGGGCCGTAATGCACGAGCAGCAGCGTGGCGAACGCGACGCAGGCCGGCAGCCAGCGCCAGTCTTCCCAGACGTCGTCGACGCCGCGGCCCGACAGCGGGCCGAACTGCGATTTGAACATCAGCAGCGCCGAGCCGGTCATGAAACCGGCGACGACCGGATAGGGAATGAACTTCACCAGGGTCCCGCCGCCCGACAGTCCGATCAGCATCTGCATGATGCCGGCGAGGATGGTGACGGCAGCGAGTGCCGGCAGCAGCGCGGCTCCCTGCAGACCGGATGCCATCAACGCAGTGGTGGTGCCCGACAGGAGCACCAGCGCGGGTCCGGTCGGTGCGCTGATGAGACCGTTGGCGCAGCCGATGACGCCGGCCGAGGTACTGAGGATGGCCGCACCGATGAGGCCCATCATCGCGCCCTGCGCCGCGGGCAGCCCGGCCAGGGTGGCCAGCGCGACCCCGAAGGCCATGGCCTGCGGCAGCACCACCGCCGCCGCGGCCATGCCGCCCCACGCATCGCCCGCGCCTGGTTTTTGCATGGGGGCGGCCGTCCGGGGCGAGTCCGCCGGTCCTGACGCGCTCAAGACGGGCTTACCCCGGTGCGCGCGCGTGGTGGCGCGAGCGCCGATGATCCGCACCGGCCGGCAGCGGAACGGGCATCTCGATTCGACAAGTTGGTGAGCATCGCGGGAAGCTATACACCGGTGCCCGGCGCCGGCAGTTGATGCAGGTCATCGAGCGCCGTGCCAGGCTGTCACTAAATATAGCACCGGCGCCCGACCACGCGGGTGCGTCCGTCAGCGTCAGGTAGGGAGAAGCAACATGTTCGAAACAGCGGAGCTCGGCCGCAAGGTCGACAAGAAAACGTTCGCCGCCGAGGAACCGAAGCTGCACACGGCGCTGCTCGAAGTGCAGCGCACACTGCGCGAGGCGACCTTTCCGGTCATCGTCATCGTCTCCGGGGTGGAAGGGGCCGGCAAGGGCGAGGTCGTCAATCTCCTCAACAAGTGGCTCGATGCGCGCGGGATCCAGACCTACGCGTTCTGGGACGAGAGCGAGGAAGAACGCGAGCGGCCACGCTACTGGCGCTTCTGGCGCGCACTGCCGCCGCGCGGCACGGTCGGTATCATGTTCGGGTCCTGGTATACCCAGCCGATCGTGCGCAACGTGTTCGAGCAAATCGACGCCGATGCCTACGAGCGCGAACTGCACCGCATCGTCGAATTCGAGCAGCTCCTCATCGACGACGGCGCGCTGATCGTCAAGTTCTGGTTTCATCTGACCAAGAAGGATCAGCGGAAGCGTCTCGAGGAGGAACTCGGCGGCAAGGCCGCGTCGCCGCAGCTGAAGAAGTTTTCCAAGCATTACAAGCGTTTCGCCGCGGTGTCCGAGCGTGCGATCCGGGTCACCGACACCGGCCCGTCGCCCTGGTACGTCATCGAGGCCGCAGACCGGCGTTACCGCGATCTCACCGTCGGGCGCACGTTGCTCGCGGCCATCGAGCGCCGCCTGCAGCGGGCGCAGGCGGCGCACGAGCCGCCCGGGTCCAAACCGCCGCCGGCGCCGCTGTCCAAAGAGAGCGCGCTGACGGTGCTCGACCAGGTCGATCTGGCGCGCACGCTGTCCACCAGGAACTACGCCAAGCAACTCGCCCGCTACCAGGCACGCCTGCGGCAGCTGGCGTGGAAAGCCAAGCAGCAGAAGCGCAACACCGTGCTCGTGTTCGAGGGCTGGGACGCGGCCGGCAAGGGGGGCGCGATCCGCCGCGTGACGGCGGCGATGGACGCACGGCTGTTCCGGGTGATCTCGGTGGCGGCACCGACCGACGAAGAAAAGGCGCAGCACTACCTGTGGCGTTTCTGGCGCCACCTGCCGCGCGCCGGCTATGTGACGATCTACGATCGCTCGTGGTACGGCCGCGTGCTGGTCGAGCGGGTCGAGGGTTTCGCGCGCGAGGACGAGTGGCTGCGTGCCTACCAGGAGATCAACGACTTCGAGGAACAACTCGCCGAGCATGGGGTCGTGCTGGCGAAGTTCTGGCTCCATATCAGTACGGAGGAACAGCTCCGGCGCTTCAAGGAGCGCGAGATGATCGAATGGAAGCAGCACAAGATCACCGCCGAGGACTGGCGCAATCGCGAGAAGTGGGAGCCCTATGAGGCGGCGGTCAACGACATGGTCGCCCGCACCAGCACGGACTACGCGCCATGGTCGCTCATCGGCGGCAACGACAAGCGCTGTGCGCGCGTGGACGTGGTGAGGACGGTGTGTGAACGGCTGGAGGCGGCGCTGGACTGAGAGCTTTAGAATGCCCACATGCGAGCCGGGATCGGGGCTGACCACGGCGGGGCGCGACGGCGGCGATGCGGCGGCAGGGTCACCGTGCTCGTCCTGTTCGTGCTCGTGCTGGGCGCGATCGTCTACTGGCGCAGCTCCTCGCCGCCTGCCGCCGCGGTGTATTGCAGTGAGCACACGCCGCCGCCTGCCGGCACGGTGGTCATGCTGAGCACCACCTGGTGTCCCTACTGTGCCCGCGCGCGCGCGTTTTTTTCCGAGCACGCAATCGCCTTCTGCGAATACGACACCGAGCACTCCGCGCGCGGGGCCGCGCTGTACACGCATTTCAACGGCCGCGGCGTACCGGTCATCATCGCCGGCGGCGAGGTGATGCACGGCTTCAACCCCGGGCGGATCGAGGACGTCGTTCGCGGGCGCGCCAGCGTGCCGCTGCAGGACTGGCCGGGGATGCGGGGGCAATGACCGCGGGCCGTGTCGCGAGCGTGCGCAGCGGCCGGGCGCGATGACCGACGTGCCAACGGGGACGGGCGTGCGCGCGGTGTACCGCGGCCGGGTCATCGACGTGGACGTGGAAACGGTGCGTCTGCCGGCGGGCCGGGATGTCGCGCTCGAGATCGTGCGCCATCCGGGCGGCGCCGCCGCGGTGGCCTGTGCGCAGGACGGCCGGGTCTGCCTGCTGCGCCAATACCGGCATGCGGTGGGCGAGTGGCTTTGGGAGATCCCGGCCGGTCGCATCGATCCGGGTGAAACACCGCTGGCGACCGCGCAGCGCGAGCTCGCAGAAGAATCGGGCGTGCGCGGGACGCGCTGGCGCAGCCTCGGCACCACTGTCCCGGCGCCGGGTTTCTGTGCCGAGATCATCCACTTGTTCTACACCGAGGATCTCCAACACGTGGCGCCGCGTCCCGAGGCCGACGAGCTGTTCGAGGTGCACTGGATCGCGCTCGGCGAGGCCGTCGCGCGGGTATTCGACGGCCGCATCAGCGACGCCAAGACCGCCCTCGCGCTGCTGCGCGCGGCACACCTGCGTGGCGTGCTCGCCGCCGGCACGGGCGCGGCGGGCACGCCGGGATTTTGAGTCCGTGTGACGGGTGCGGGAGGGCGAGGATCGACGGCGACCGGGGGGATCGCAGGCATCACGTTCCCTGTGATGCCTGCGACGCTTGCCAGGCCGCAGCCGGGCTTCAATCGTAATTCAAGGTCACGGTCAGGCCATAGGTGCGCGGCGCACCGAACAGCGCGAAGGCGATCTCGCCGCCGCGCTGCGTGAACACGTGCGTGCGGTATTCCTGGTCGAACATGTTCCTGGCCCACACGGCGACTTCGATCAGACCGCCCGGAGTCGTGTAGGCGAGCCGGCTGTCCCACACGTCGTACCCCGGCGTGAACGCGGCCTTGTTGTTGTCCGGGTCGAAGAAGATGTCGTCCTGATAGCGACCATCGACACGCAGCACCATCTGCGCGCCCGAGGTGAAGCGCCAGGCGTAGCGGCCCCAGATGCTCGCGCTCCATTCCGGCGCCTGGCGCAGGTGGTTGCCGGCGAACGCCGGGATCAGCGGGCCGCCCGAACCATCGTCACGGGGCACGGTGGGCGAGAAATCCGTGAATCTCGCGTCCAGATAGGCGGCGGTGGCACCGATCTCGAGCCCCTCGAACGGTACGGCGAGCAGTTCCAGCTCCACGCCCTTGGTCTCGGCGGTGCCGGCGTTCTGGGTGATGAATTCACCGAACAGCCCGCCGACCGGGAGGAAGAACTCGGTGACCTGCAGGTCCTCGTAGTCGGTCCAGAACGCCGTGGCGTTGGCCTGCAGATGCTGATCGAACAGGCGGGACTTGAAACCGACCTCGTAGTTGGTCGCCTGTTCGGGGTCGAAGGGCGTGGTCGCGCGCGCGGCGGTGGACGGCGAACCCGTGAAGCCGCCGCTCTTGAAGCCCTCGGCAATGCTCGCGTACAGCAGCACGTCCTCGGTCAGATCGAAATCCAGCGCGAAGCGGCTGCTGAAGTTGGTCCAGGTGTCCTCGGCGCCGACCTGAGTGAAGTTCTGGATCAACGCGGGCACGCCGCTTTCGAGCTGACCGGCCGCCTTGAAGTCCTTCGTCTCATAGGAGTAGCGGCCGCCGGCCGTGAAGCGGATGCGGTCGGTGACGTCGTAAGTGGCCTGGCCGTAGATCGCCCAGGCGATCGTCTCGTTCTTCTGGATGGAGTTCATCAGCGAGCCGCCGGCGATGGCCGGGAAGAAGAAAGTCTCGGTGCGGTTGATGCGCTCCAGAGTGGCGAATACGCCGGTGACCCAGTCCATGCGGTCGAAGGCCCGCGACGAGAGCCGCAGCTCCTGGGTGAACTGGGTGGCGTTTTCCTGCGCGATGTCGTTGACGTCGAGGAAAAAGCCGTCGCTGGCCGGGCCGCCGGGCGCGCCGCTGGCCGCTGGCGGCAGGCCTTCGGAGTCCTCCAGCCAGTCGAACTCGCTGCGGCGCACGGCGGTGATGGAAGTCAGCGTGACCGGATCGAGCTCGTGCGTGATCTTGGCGCTCACGCCGTAGACGTCGCGGTTCATGTAGCCTTCGCTCTCGGCCAGCGAGTTGAACGGGTCGCCGGCACCGCCGAAGGCGACGTTGACGGCAATCGGGTCGAGATTGTTGCCGTTGCCGGAGCGGCCGGTGCCGGATACCGGCTCGCGGTTGGTCGGACCCACGTCGTCGTGGCCGCCGTCGAAGGTGACGAGCGCTTCGGTGCGCTCGCTGGCCTCCCACAGGAACTGGGCGCGCCAGTAGATGCTGTCCGCGTCGTGCGCGTCTGCGACGCCCGGCATGAGGGACTTGGTGTAGCCGTCGGCGATCCGGCGGCTGAACGAAAGCTTGCCGAACAGATTGTCCGTAATCGCGCCGTTGATCAGGCCGCGCGTGTCGTAGCGGTCGTAGCGGGCGACGGTCTGTTCGAGGCGGATCTTGAAATCATCACTCGGTTTCATCGTGACCAGGTTGATGGACCCGCCGATCGAGTTGCGGCCGTACAGAGTGCCCTGGGGACCGCGCAGGACCTCGATCCGCTCGAGGTCGAAGATGTCGAAGATCTGCGCCGTGCGCGCGGCGATGTAGACATCGTCGACGGACACGACGGTGGAGTCGTTGGCGCCGGCGCCGTCCTCCTTGGTGCTGATGCCGCGCACGGAGATCTCCGGTTGGCCGGTGCTGAAGTTGCTGATCTGCAGGCCCGGTGTGTGTCCCTGCACGTCGAGAAGATCCGAAAAACCCTGCTCGCGGATCGTCTCGGCGGTGAAGGCGGAAATCGCCATCGGTACTTCCTGCAGGCTCTGCTCGCGCTTCTGGGCGGTGACCACCACCTCTTCGATGGAGCCGCCCGAACGCCCGGTCGGGGCTGCGGTGGCTGCGGCCTGCATCGCGACGATGTGGCCGGCGGTCTGGCCGACGCCGTGCGTCGCGCCGGTGCGGATCATCGGCGCGCTCGGTGGCGCATGGCCGTCGCTGACCATCGTCGCCGGCCGGATGACGATGACGTCGGCGCCGTCGCTGTCGTGCTCCAGGCCCGTGCCCCGGAGCATGCGGTCGATAGCCCGTTCGATCGGGTAACGCCCCTGCAGCGCCGGGCTGTTGAAACCCTGTACCTGCCCGGGCGCGTACATGATCTGCACGTCGGCCTGCTCGGCGAAGGTCTTGAGCGCCTCGTCCAGGGGCTGCGCGGTGATGTGGAAATCGCGGGCCACGTCGGTCGCGAACGCACCGACGGGTGCGAGGAAACCGGCAACGGCAAGGCAGCTGATCCGGGCCATGCGGCGAGCGCGCCGCGCGAACGATCTGTCCATGGTTCTCCCCCTTCTGTGCAAATCGCGAGTGACTGTCACGACCGTGCACTGGCGCTGACGGCACACTGCCGCCCTGGCCCCCCCAATGCCTGTCGCTTGATACGTACGCAGCAGTCGGGTGATTGCGACAAATTCGATCCTGGCGACCGCCGCGCCTCATCCGCGTGCCTTTTTTGCAACAAATGGGGTGCCGCACCGGCGCTGCCGTGGCGACTTCGGGATTCCACGATGGCGGGGTCGCGACCGTGGTGCGTACCATCCTTAACAGACGTACATGGCGCGCGGCTGCGGCCGCGCGGCGGATCCGCCGCCACGCCATGGCACTGGGGGGAACAGCATGGGGCGTCCAGACCCCGGGAATCACCTGCGGCTGGTGGCGACGCCGGCGGTGCCGGACGGCGCCGACGCGGCGGTCCGGCTGCCGTGCGCGGACCGCGACTTCCTCGACATCGTCTTCCTCAAGAACCGGGGCGCGCTGCGGCGCCACCTGCATCGCTTCGTTGCCAATCGCGACGATGCCGAGGAGATCCTGCAGGAGGCGTACGTACGTTTCGCCGGGCGCGAGAACCTCGACGCCATCGAGGCCAACGCGCGTGCCTACCTGTTTCGCATCGCGACCAACCTGGTCAACGATCACCTGCGCCGGCGGCGCGTGCAGGCGGCCGTGTGCGTGAGCCCGGTCGAGGACATCGAGGAACTCGCCGGCACGGTCTGCACCGCCACGCAGGTCGACGGCGAGCGGGCGGTGGAGTCCGTCTACCATAGCCTCATGGAGCTCGCACCGCGGGATCGCGCGATATTCGTCATGCACCGGTTCCAGGACATGAGCTGCCCGGAAATCGCGCGCGAGATCGGCGTCAGCGCGCGCACCGTCGAGCGCAGCATCGGCACGACCCTGGAATACTGCCGGGTCCGACTGGGACGTCGATGAGCCACACCCGGGAGAGTCGCGACGATTTGCGGCCGGGATCCATGGCATCGCGCTGGTTCGTCCGCCGGCGCGTGGCACTGGACGGCAACGCCGGCGAGCGCCTGTACCAGCGCTGGATCGACACCGATCCGCGCAACCGCGAGGACTACGCGGGCTGCGAGCGCGTCTGGCAGCTCGCCGGCGCGCTCGAAGACGATCCGCGCTACCGGGCGCTGTTCGATTCGGTTGCCGCGCACCTGCGTGTGCGCCGTCACCGCGCACGCGGTTGGCTGCTCGCCGCCGCGGTCGCGCTGCTGGCCGTCGGTTTATTCGTGTCCTGGCGGCTGCCCGGTCCGCAGATCTATGCCACCGGCAACGACGAGCAGCGCGTGGTCACGCTCGCGGATGCATCCAGCGTCACGCTCGAGACCGACACCAGCGTCATCGTGCGTTATTCGAGCGAGCGCCGGCGTCTGGACCTCGCCCGGGGTGTAGCGGCGTTCGACGTCACCCCGGACCGCGACCGCCCGTTCGAGGTGGCCGCCGGTGCGGGCATGGTACGGGCGCTCGGTACCCGCTTCGACGTCGCGTTGCATGACGGGCGCGTGCAGGTCGCCGTGAGCGAGGGCACCGTCAGCGTCGAAACGCGCACGCAGGCCGGCGAGGTCGTTTCCGTGTCGATGCTCGGTGCAGGCGAAACACTCGCCTACCGCGCCGACGGTTCGGTGGACGACGTGCCCGATGCCGGCGCCGGCCGGCGCGACACGCAGGTCGCCGGTGCGCGCGATGGGCGCGAGGGCAAGCTCGACTTCGATGCCGACCGGCTGGCCGACGTGCTGGCGGAGTTCAACCGCCATGCGCGGACCAAGCTCGTCGTCGGCAGCAGCGGGCTCGCCGATCTGCGGGTGAGCGGCGTGTTCCGGGTCGGCGACACCGACGCGCTCGTCTACGCGCTGGAACAGGTATTCGCCATCCGGGCGATCCGCAAGGATGATGTCATCGTGCTGGTACGCGAGCGGGGTGCGCGCGTCGCCGCCGGCATCGATGATCCGGCTGCGGCGCGCCCGCGCTAGCGGGCGCCGCGCCGCACGACTGCGTCAGCTCAGCAGGTGAGCTCGACCCGCAATGCCGTGCCGTCGGGCGTGACGGCCCGGGCGTGCGCGCGGCGGATCGTGTTTCGCAACGCCAGATCCGCCGGCGCGTCGACGACGCAACGCAGGTAAGCCGGTGTGTAGCCGTGATACCGCACCAGGCCATCGGCCGAACCGACTGCGCCGCGTTCCCACAGTACCGCCAGCTCGCAGCCGACGCAGGCTCGCAGGTACTCGCGTTGCATGCGGGCCGCGAGCTCGTGCAGCGCGCGGACGCGGTCGCGGCGGCTCGCGGCGCCGACCGGATCCGGGAACGTCGCTGCCGCCGTGCCCGCACGCGCCGAGTAGGGAAAGATGTGCACGCGGCCGAAACCGATCCGCTCGATGAACTCGAGGCTCTGCCGCCATTCGCAATCGGTTTCGCCGGGAAAACCGACGATGACGTCGGTGGTGACGTTGAAACCTGCCACCACGGCGCGCGCCGCGTCGACCAGGCGGGCGTAGTCCTGTCGCCGGCAACGTCGCCCCATGCGCCGCAGGGTCGCATCGCAACCGCTTTGCAGCGGCAGATGCAGATGCGGCATGAGGCGCGGATCGGCGAAGAGCTCGAAAAACCGCGCCGGCAGATCCCAGGGCTCCACCGAGGCGAGGCGCAGCCTCTCGACGTCGGTGCCGGTGAGTATGGCGCCGAGCAACGCGGCGAGCGAGGTGCCGAGATCGGCGCCGTAGCCGCCCACGTGCACGCCGGTCAGCACCACCTCGCGCACTCCGCTGGCGACGAGCCGGTTCACTTCGGCGACGATGCCGGCAATCGCCCGGCTGCGCTCGGTACCACGGGCGATCGTGACGATGCAGAAGGTGCAGCGGTGGCGACAACCATCCTGCACCTTGACGAATGCACGGCTGCGTCCGCGCGCATACAGCGGTGCCGCGGCCGGCGCATGTACCGCGCCGGGCATCACCCCGGGCATGAGCGCGCGCGTCACCAGCTCGGGAAGGCGGTCCTTGTCGGCGTTGCCGACCAGCAGATCGATTCCCCCGGCGGCCGTCAGCTGCGCCGGCGCAAGGGTCGCATCGCAGCCGCTCACCACCAGCCTGGCGTGCGGATTGTCGCGCTGGCTGCGGCGCAGGAGCTGGCGCGATTTGCGTACAGCTTCGGCGGTCACCGCGCAGGTATTGACGACGATGAGATCGGCTGCCTCGGGTCGCGTGCTGATGACGTAGCCCCGGGCGCTGAAATCGCGCGCCCAGCATTCGAGCTCCGCCTCGTTCAGGCGACAGCCGAGCGCGCGCAGATGAACCCGCGGCGGGGTCATGGTGGCAGCCGGCGCGGGTCGGACCGGGCCACACGGTGACGGCAGCCGCGGGTCATGGATCGGTCACGCCGGCAACTCGTGCCGGCCACCGCGCCCCGGCGCCACGGCCGGTACGGGCATGACGCCGGCGCTTGCGCCTGCGAATAAAGTCCGCCGTCGACAGCCCCGTGTTCCTGCCATCGTCTCGTCAGCGTCGCAAGGACTTCAACCGCTCGCGCGCGGCCTTGACGCCGGCGCGGGCGGCGCCGTCGAGCCACTGGCGCGATTCGTCCTGATCGGCGCCGCTCGCACCGCGGCGCGCGAGCAGCATGTCGAGGTTGTGCTGTGCTTCGGGATGGCCTTGTGCGGCCGCGAGGCGGAACCATCTCGTTGCCAAGCCATAGTCCTGCGACACGCCCCGCCCGAGTGCATACAGCACGCCGAGCTGGTACTGCGCCTCGGCGTCGCCGTTCTCGGCGAGCGGTGTCAGCCGTTGCGCTGCGGCGAAATGATCTCCGCTGCGCAGCGCGGCGCGTGTGATGCGCAGCGTCGCATCGCCCGGGGCCGTAGCGGGTTGCCGAGTGGCCGCCGGCACGTCAGCACTCATGGCTTGCAGCTGCGCGCGCGCGTCGGCGATGCGCGCGTCCCCGGGCGCTGCGCGGTACGCCCGATCCAGGTAGTCGGTCGCCTTGTCGATATCACCGCGACCGGCCGCCTGATGCGCCATGCGCAGGTAGCGCGCAACGATGTCGTCGATACCGTCGCGTGCGGGGGTGTTGTCCGGTTCGAGAGCGAGCACGGCGCGATACTTTTCGAGCGCATTGTCGCCGGGCGGCCGGGTCAGCCGGGTGGCCGCGACATCCGCGCGCGCAGCTTCGAGCAGCCCGGCGATGCGCAGGCGGACAGCCGCCGCGTCTGGTTCAATCGCGGTGGATGCCGCCACGGTTTGTGCGCCAGTCGGTGTGAGTGCCGGATCGGCGGGCGCTGGCGTGCGATCCGTACGGCGCAATGGCTCGAGGAACCCGAACAGCACGGCGATCAGCGCCAGGCCCGTGAGGATCTGCAGCCGTCGCTTGCGCCTCGCGGCGGCGGGTAACGTCGCGCGGGGCGCGGGACTCGCGGTCACCGGCAACGGGATGGTCGCCGCGGTGACCGGCCCGGGCGATTGCCGTGCGACGGTCGCGGCGACGGCGGTGGGCGACCCGGGTGTCCGCGCAACGGTCACAGCAGTGATCGCTGTCGCGGCGTCGAGCTCGCAGCGCCAGTCCGACAGGCTCTGCGGCCGTTCCGACTCCCGGAAAGCGAGCGCGTGATCCACGGCGCACAGGAATCGTTCCGAGTAACGTCCGGCGCCGATCTCGCGTGCCGTCACCAGCGCGTCGCCCTTGCCGGCGAGGATGGTCTTGCTGCGATCGACCGCGGCGAGCGGCGAACGACCCGCGATTGCGCGGTACATGGTTGCGCCGAGCGCGTAGATGTCGGTCCAGGGCCCCTGCGGTGCGGCGTCGGAGTAGTACTGTTCGAACGGCGCATAGCCGGGCGAGACCACGGTCGTCAGGGTTTGCGTGTGCGTGCCGAGCGCCTGGCGGGCCGAGCCGAAGTCGAGCAGCACCGGACTGCCGTCGGCGCGAATGTAGATGTTGGCCGGTTTGATGTCGCGGTGGATGTAACCGGTGGCGTGTACCTGCTCGAGTCCGTCCATGATGCGCAGCAGGATTGCGGTCAGCGCGGTCTCGTCGAGCAAGCGCTCGCGCTCGAGGACGCTGGCGAGCGATTCGCCGCGTTCGTAACGCATCACCAGATAAGCGGTACCGTTGGCCTCGAACACCGAATGCACGCGCACGATCGACGGATGATCGAACTGCGCCAGCGTGCGCCCTTCGGCGACGAATCGCGATAATCCCCAGGCAAAATCCTCGCGATGTCGTTCCGACAGCGGCACGACCGAGGAATCCCCGGCGCGGGTTGCGAAGGCCGCGACCATGTACTCCTTGAGAGCGACCGGCTGCGCGAGGTTGGTGTCCTCGGCGAGGTAGGTGATGCCGAAGCCCCCCTGGCCGAGCACCGTGCGGATCTCGTACCAGTGCAGTCGGTAGCCGACGGGCAGGCAGTGCGGTGGGGTGCTCATCGTGCGCGGCGGACGATGCCTCAGAGCTCGTGAAACATTCGCCCGCCGCAGCGAGACGGTTCCCGGGCGTTCAGGCGCGGGGGTGCACGAAATCGCGCGCGCAGCGGGCCTGGGGAAACGATTCCGGGGGTCCCCGCAACGCGGCCAGGGGCGTCCAGGGGCCGTCGCAGCAGGCGCGGTGATGGTTTCACAAACGCTCAGCGGGCGACGTCATACAGGATGTCACGGATGACGCCGGTGGCGACGTCGACGAGGATGACGTCGCCGCCGACCAGGACCCGCTCGGTGCCTGCAGGCGGCGCGCCGAGCTGCTCTTCGAGCGCGGGCGGGAGCTCGCGTTGTTCGAGTCCGGGTGGAAGCCGGCCTTTTTTCTGCAAGTGCCGGCTCAAGCCCGGCGGCAGATCTGCGCGGCGGGCGAGCCCGGGCGGCATCTGCTTGTGCTTGCCGCTCGCTTTTTCCTTTCCGTCCTGGCGGTGTTGGTCGGCACCCGGCGCCGCTGCATCGTCGGGCTGCGGGTGATCGGCATACCAGCGTGCGATGCCCTGGCGTTCCAGCTCCGTAAAGCCGGCATCGACCGCGGCGCGTACGGCGGCGCCCACTGCCGAGTCGGCCGCGGCCGCGCCGCGCGCGGTCGCGAGCACCAGCAGGGTGATGACGAGGATCGACGTGCGCATGGGGATTCTCCTGCGTGGATGGCGCCGCGAGCGTTCAGTCGCGGTCGCCGACGGGCGCGGCGAAGGCGTCGGCGACGAGCGTGTCGATATTGTCACCCGTCAGGTTTTCGAGAAACGCGACGAGATCGTCTTTTTCCTGCGCCGTGAGACCGAGCGCACGGATACGTGGATCGAGCAGTTCGTTGGCGACACCGCCCCGATCGTAGAACTCGATCACGGCGCGCAAAGTGGTGATAGATCCGTCGTGCATGTAGGGCGCCGTCAGGGCCACGTTGCGCAGGCTCGGCGTGCGGTAGCGCCAGCGATCGGCCGGGTCCAGGGTGATCTCGTAGGCACCGAGATCGGCCGGCACCGGTGAGGTCGCAGCGGCGACCACCTGCGGGTCCAGCGTCAGCCAGGTGCCGGGCGCGACCAGTACGCGTCTGTCGGTCGTGTTCGCGCCCATGCTGCGGGCGTAGCCGATCCCGGTGTTGTGCAGGTCGTCATCGGTGAACAAGGCGTAGTCGGGTCCGATCAGATGGCAGGCGCTGCATCCGCCCTTGCCGGTAAATACGTCGTAGCCGCGCCGGGCCGCCGCCGGCATGGCCGCCTCGTCCTTGCCGTAGTACCAGCGATCGAAGGGGCTGCCGCCCGACACCAGCGTGCGCTCGTAGCTGGCAATCGCGGCGCCGACCGTGGCCATGCTCGGCCCCGCCCCGTCGAACGCGGCGGCGAACAATTCCGCGTAGTCCGCCAATGCCGCGATCTTGTCGAGCAGGTAGCCGACCGCGGGATTGCCCATCTCGTTGGCAGCGAGCAGCGGACCCCAGATCTGCTGCTCCAGCCGGCGTTCGCGACCGTCGTGGAACAGCCGCGTCCGGTAGCCGACGTTGTAGAGCGTGGGCGCATTGCGGCGCACGCTGCGACCCTCGATGCCGATGGCCGTGGATAGCTCGTTGCTGGTGAATCCCTGCTCGGGGATGTGACACATGGCGCAGGAAATCGTGTCGTTGTGCGACAGTCGGCGGTCGTAAAAAAGCCTGCGCCCGAGCGCGATCCTGGCGGCGGTCGGCGGGTTGTCGTCCGGGGCCGTCAACGGCGGCAAGCCCGCTGGCGGCCTGGTGAGCGCGGCGCCGAGATCGGCGGCCCGGCCGCGGCGATGACCGAGCGCCTGCGAACGGGTGCGGTAACTGTCCTGCTCGTAGCCGCGTTTGTCGTCGCCGGCGCCATCCACGCGCGCGGAGCTGCGCTCGGGCACTGTTCGCGCCGCTTCGGTGTCGGCGAACAGCACCGTGCGGACGTCGTTGACGAGCGTGTCCACGTGCAGGAACGAGGTGCTGTAAATGTTGCGGATTCGGCGGGCGTCGTCGATGAGGAAAACGCGCAGGATGTGTGAGATGGAGCCGAGCGATGCGCCGTCGGGGCCGACATCGTTGACCAGTGACTGGCCATAGGCCGCCAGGATCGGAGCCAGCGCCCGCGCCGAGGCGCCGGTGAGGAATTGCCAGTCGCCCGCGCGTCGGTAGGCGCGGGCATAAGCGGCCATGACGGCCGGGGTGTCGCGGCCGGGATCGAAGGACAGGCTGAGCAGCCGGACCCGGTCGCGCAATTCGGGCAGGGCGGCGATGCGGTCCTGCACCTGGCCGAGGACGTAGGAAGCGAGCGGACAACCGTCGGCGTCCGCGCAGTGGGTGTAGATGAACGACAGCAGCACGAGGCGGCCGTCGAACAACTCGTGCAGGCGTCGCGTCCGGCCCAGTTCGTCGAGCACCGTGCCGTCCGCGGCGGCACCCAGCACGGGCAGGGTGTAGGTACCGGCTGGCGGAGCGGTGAACGCAGCCGGGGCGTAACCCGGCGGCGCGACCACTGCGGGGTGATCGCTGCCGTCGGAACCGCCGTGTGCGTATGCGCCGGCGACCACGGCCAGCACGAGCGCGGTGACGCACGCCGGCGCCGCGACCGCACGTGCACCGGTCCTGGCCACGGCCGATTGCCCGGGGGTGCGCCTCAACCCGAGCGCGGCCGCATCCATACGCCAGCCGGAACCCGGTGGTGCTTGTGACGGCACTGCGCTACACGCGCGCCCGTCCGGGCCGGTCCGCACGAACCGATCCGCGGCAATACGGTACCGGGACCGTTCAGCGCAACGCGGCAACCGCGTCTGGCTGCTGCCCGGTCGCGTACAGGGCACGCGCACCGAAGCGCATCTGGTGTGGTCTGCCGAGCTTCGCCGCGGTGAAGTCGATGCTGAACGCCGGCGTGAGTTTGCCGCCCACCCAGTTGTAGGCCTTGAAATATTGCAGATCGCCTTCTTGCGCCGCCGCCTGGGTCTTGTCCCAGTTGCCGAGCAGCGAGGAGGTGAAGTACACGCGCTTGCCATCCCAGCTCTGCGACACCATGTTGACCTGCGCGCCGATCTTCTCCGTATAGATCTCCTTGGGCTGGAACGGATCGGAGACGTCGAAAAGACGCGCCGTACCGTCGTTCCAGGTGTCCACCCACAGCAGCCGGTCATCGGCCGAGATGGAGATGTCCACCGGCAGCGGGATCTTGCTGGCGTCGCCGATGTCGGCCACGGCCTGCGCCTGCCACTGGCCGGTGTCGGTGCGGTGGATCAGCCAGATCTTCGACGTCAGCGCCGTGGTCGTGAAGCAGTAGTCGTGCTGGGCGCCCCATGCGCAACGCACTTCCAGTGGTGCGCCGGGCACATCGAGCACCTGTCTGGGCTTGCGGCTGTGCAGATCCCAGATCGCCACCGTGTTGCCGAAGCGCTTCATCGCTTCCGGATCGGCCATCATCTTGCCGAGGTCCATCATGTAGTTGTTCCAGCCGGTGAACGAGGAGGTCACCATGACGTTCAGGCGCGGCTGCGCGCGCACGTCGTAGCCGTAACCGTCCGCATAGGCGCCGCTCTTGACCGCGCCCTGGAGGTTGTCGTCGGTCGGCATCCAGTAGGTCGCGACATACTCGCCGTCATTGGTGTATTCGACCATGGCCGTGCGGCCACCGTGATCCTTGTTGTTCGACAGTCCGGTGATCAGCATGCGCCCCGGCAGGGCGTAATGCGTGTGCGGACCCACCACGCCACCGCTCCTGGCGGTGAAGTCCGCGACGGTTTTCGCGAGCCTGGGTGCCGCCGGATCGCTGTGAATGTCGAAGACGAAAATCTTGTTGGTGTCCAGCCCCCCCGCCCACAGGTAGCGGCGGTCGTCGGTGAGCCCGGAATGGTGCGCCTCGTTGCGGCCGCCGACGGACAGCGTGTGGATCACCTGGCCGTAGCTGGCGGAAGCCGGGTTCACGTCGATCGTCACGAGCTTGTCCTGCTCGTCGCCGAGGCCGCTCTGGCCCAGCGTCCACACGTAGACGTAGTCCTCCTGGCCGACGATCTTGGCCATATAGGGTGACAGGCAGGTTTCATCGGCGGCGGCAGGCAGCCCCGCCGCGAGCACCAGGACCGCGCCGATCGCGGCAGTCCCCCGGCGAATGAACGTGATCGTGCTGGTATCCATGTTGCCCCTCCCGCGCCCCGGGCGCTGTCTGGATAAGTACGTGGCCATTGTACGGTCGCCGCCCCCCGATCCAAACCCGAAACCGGGGTCAGACTCGCATTTCGCCCGCTGGTCGGGGCGGATCGGAATTGGCGAGCCAGGCGCGCCCGTGGCACGGATCGCACGCCGGGACCGCCGGACGACCGCGGATGGTGCGGCGCGTCAGGTTTGTGCGCGCGGGGAGGGTCGCGGCCCGGCGCGCCGGTAGCGGCCGTAACGGACTGCGCCGAGGGCGAGATTGAAGCCGAGCAGAACGTTCGCGGCGGCATAGACGCCCGCCGCCACGCGAACCAGGACGGGCCACGCCAGCGCGCCCAGCAGCAGGACCAGTGCGGCCAGGTGCAAGCCGAGCTGCGCGCGCGCGTAGCCGTCGTCGATGAATTCGTGCATGTGCCGGCCGCGGATGCCGGCACGTTGCAGATGCAGCCAGGCGAGGAACGGTACGATCTTGTAGAGCATGCCGTTGATGACCGACTGCGCGAAGCCGATCAGTACGAGGATCCCGATCGCGATATCGGTCGCCGGCGCGGCCGCGACGCCGCCCGCAGCGCGCGCCGACCACAAGCCGATTGCCGCCAGCAGGCACACCATAGCCGCGCGCCAGTAGCTGAAGGTGACGTCGGCGATGCGCCGCCGGCGGCGACTCTGGAGCACGAGGGTAGTCAGCGCGAAAGCGGCGAAGCCGATGCCGATCGCGGCCTCGGCGAGGTCGACGAGCACGTCGGGCAACCGACTGAGCGCGTGCGCCGACCACACGACGAGCAGCGCGAACAACGTGATGCCCAGGACACGCTGGAGAATGCGCGGATACGATGGTGTCACCTGGAACATGGGCACGACCTGGTAGGCGACACCGGTCACCAGCAGACCGATCCAGCCGAGCAACCCCCAGCCGGCATGCAGCGAAATCAGATCGACAGGCAGGCCTGGCAGCGCGAAGCCGCTGCGCCGGGTGGCGAGGGTGACGCCCAGCGTCAGGGTCACGAGCAGGGCGACGAGCGCCAGTGCAATCGTCGTGCTGCTCGGTCCGCGTGCCGGGGAGCGCAGCAGCGCAATCGTTGCCGCGAGCAGGAACACCACGAATCCGGCGGCGAGCAACGCCGCGGCGTGGACCGACGCCACGGGTGCGCCCGCGAATGCGGCCGCGAGGGCGGCGCAGCCGCCGGCGAGCGCAACGTGCACGAATGCGGCCACCATGCGCGGGCGCGGGAAGGTGCCGCCGCACAACACGGGGATGATCTGGAACAGCACGCCCAGCATGACCATGGCGGCGAATCCGAGCGTGAGCAGATGGGTGACGGCGAGCAGCCACGGCGATGCGGAGTGGCTGAGGGCGGCCGGGCCCGCCGCGGCGAGCACGAGGCCGGCGGCGATGGCGAATACCGGCGCAGTGAGCAGGAACCGCAGCGGTACCGACAACGTTGGCGTGTAATCGAACGACAGGTTGGCGTTGTGCACGGCGGGCGCGTCGCGGTCTGTGTATCAGCGCGCGCGCGCGTTCGCGCCGGTGTCCGCGTCCGCATCGCCCGCACGCCAGATCAGGATCTCGAAGCCTGGCGGATCCCGGTCCTGCATCCGCCAGGCGTAACCGAGCGCCTCGAGCTCCGGCAGCAGCGGCCACGGCTGGCGATGGATCAACACGCACAGCCAGTCGCCCGGGGACAAGGACTCCAGGGCCGTCAGGATGCGTTCCATCGGCTCCGGCGGCGGCAGATCGCTGACGTCGAGCAGGATCTCCCCGGACATCCCCTGCCGTTCCTCGATCAGGCTTCGATGCGGGCGCGGGCGTCGGCCGCGTGCGCCTCGTCCATGAGCTCGTCGGCGAGGGCGTACACGATCTGCTCCTCCTTCATGTTGTGCTGCTGCATGAGCACGAGCAGGGTCTCGGCAACGCCGAGGAAGGTGCGCTCGTCGCCGGTGTCGGCCGCCTGCGCGAGCTCTTCGATCAGCTGACGCATCTCCTCGTGCTCCATGCGCATGACTTCGGTGGGGCCGCTCGAGCCGCCGGTGCGGGCTTCGATTCCGGGGAACATCGATTCCTCCTCGGCGAGCATGTGCCGCTCGAGCGCCTGCCGGAACTCGCCGAGCAGGCGCCCGGTTTCACTCCAGTCCCCCTTTGCGGCGGCGGCTTCGAGCTCGGCAAAGCGATGGTCGCACTGGCGGTGGTCGGCGGTAAACGCTTCGGTGATGGTGCTCATGTCGGTATCCTCTCAAAGCCTCTCAGTCCTGGATGTTCGGCGGGTCCATGTCGGACGCTGCGGTGGCTGCCGAACAGCGCTCGATTTCCAATGCGACCAGTCGTATGTGCTCACGTTCGTCGTCGGCGAATTCCATGGCCAGCGCGCGCATGGCCTCGTCGCCCGCACGCAGCGCCGCGTTCTCGAAGAACGCGCAGGCGCGCTGTTCGTTCAGCCTTGCGAGCTCCAGCGCCTCGCGCGGGGTCAGCAGGTAATGTACTGCGCCGTAGTCGACCGCCTCGGGCGATTCCGGATCCTGCCACGCATAGTCACCGGGCGCGATCGCCGGCAGCGCCGGTGCGCGCGGATGCGCGCGCAGCTTGTCCAGATGCAGCGCCTCGATGCGCGCCATGCGCTTGAAGAAGCTCGCGACCGCGGGATTGTTGTGAGTCTGCATCTGCTCGGCGAGCTCGGTATAACGAGCCGTCGCCTCGGCTTCGATGGCGATGGCGTGGGCGAGCAGTTCCTCGAGTGTGTCCATGCTCCGATCCTCTAGAGGCGGAATTGCGCCTCGACGTCCACGCCCGCGGCGCTCGTGGCACCGACGCTGTATCGGTAGGGTTCGCGTGCGCCCTTGTACAGTACTCCTATGTTGAAGCCATCGTCGGTCATCAGCCTGCGTGCCGCACGCGCGGCATCGTCGGTAGCCGTCACCGGGGCCGGACGCACGGTGGTCTTCCAGGCCTTCTGGTCCGGACGGAAGGTCACGCACGGGCTGAGCACCTGGACGAAGGAAAATCCCGGATGCAGCACCGCGTCGACGATGATACGCGTCGTCTGGTTCGGATCACCCGAGAAGGCGCGGGCGACGAAGTTCGCGCCGGAGGCCAGCGCGATCACCAGCGGGTGAAACGGCGATATGCCGGTTCCACCCGGTGTGAGGGCGCTGTCCCAGTGCGGATCGGTGGTCGGGGAGGGCTGGCCCTTGGTCATGCCGTAGACCTCGTTGTCCATGACCACGTAGGTGATGTCCGCGTTACGGCGGCAGGCGTGCAGAAAGTGGTTGCCGCCGATGGAAAAGCCGTCGCCGTCGCCACCCGTGCAGATGACCGTCAGATCCGGGCGCGCGACCTTGACCCCGGTCGCGAGCGCGAGCGCACGGCCGTGCACGCCGTGGAAGCCGTAGCAGTTCGTATACGCCGGAAAGCGCGACGAGCAACCGATGCCGGAGATGATTGCGACGCGCTCGGGGGGCACGCCGAGCTCGGCCAGCGCACGGGTGGCGGCGAGCAGGACGTGGTAGTCGCCGCAGCCGGGACACCAAACCGGCGCGAGCGAGGACTTGAAATCGCTGGCTTTATACGCTTTCGCAGTCGCAGGGTTGTTCATTGTCA
Organism: Gammaproteobacteria bacterium; assembly: GCA_020850735.1. Lineage (GTDB taxonomy): Bacteria > Pseudomonadota > Gammaproteobacteria > JADZEE01 > JADZEE01 > JADZEE01. The sequence goes on from JADZEE010000051.1 coordinate 61,018, forward strand.
ACTCCATCGTTCGACGGCATCCACGATTTCGCCCGGGCGAATACCGAGCGGGCCGGGACGGTGAAACGCGCGCACGTCGGCCGGCAGATCGTAGTGGGCGCGCAGGAAGCGCAGAAACTGTCCCGTGTGGCTTTGCTCGACGACCAGTACGCGTGTGACCCCGGCGAGCGCGGCGGCGAATGCGGCCGGTCGCGACGGTGCCAGCAGGCGCAGGGCGAACAGGCGCACCTCACGCCCGGCCGCGCGCAGCCGCGCACAGGCCTCGCGCGCGGCCGCGCTGGTGGAGCCCCAGGTCAGGATCGCGAGCTCGCCGTCGCCATCCACGTCCGCCCAGTGCAGACCGTAGTCGTAGCCCTCGACCTTGCGCGCGCGCTTGTCGAGCTGGGCGATGTGATCCTCGGCCTTGCTCGAGGGTGTTCCGCTCGCCGTGTGCTCGAGGCCGTCGGCGGTGTACTGGCCGCCGGTTGTGCCCGGCAGGCTCATCGGCGAGACGCCGTCCGCGGTGAGGGCGTAGCGTTCGTAGCCCGGCGCCGGCGCGGCGGCAACTCGACGGCGGGCGAGGAGCTCCAGCGCCGGCGGTTCGTCGATCACGCAGTTCGCCTGCCCGAGGAACTGGTCCGAGAGCACGATCGCCGGGATCTGCATCGCCTCGGCGAGATGAACCGCCCACTGGGTCGTAAACAGGCAGTCGGCGATCGACAGCGGCGCGACGACCACGTGCGGCGCGTCGCCGTGCACACCGTAGACGGCGAGATTCAGATCGGTCTGCTCGGACTTGGTCGGGATCCCGGTGGACGGACCGCCGCGCATGACGTTGACGACGACCAGCGGTACCTCGGCCGCGACCGCCAGGCCGAGGCTTTCGGCCATGAGGGACAGGCCGGGCCCGCTGGTCGCGGTGAGGGCGGGGATGCCGCCCCAGGACGCGCCGATGATCATACTCATGGACGCGAGTTCGTCCTCGGCCTGCACCAGCGTGCCGCCGAGACGGGTGAGCTCGGGCGCCAGCCACTCGAGGATCTCGGTCGCTGGCGTGATCGGGTAGCCCGCCACGAAGCGTACGCCGCCCCGCAGCGCGCCCAGCCCGGCGGCCTGGTTGCCGGTGATGAGCCAGCGCTGCGCCACGTGGTTGGCGGCGGCGGCGGGTGGCAGCGTCAGTCCGGCGCCGGCGGCCGCCGCGAAGCCGGCGTCGACGCACTGACGGCCGGCCGCCAGTGAGCCCGGTCCCTTGGCTTCGAGGTACGCTGCGAGTACGGTATCGAGCGCCGCGCGGGGAATGCCGCACAGGACCGCGGCGATGCCGAGCGCCACCATGTTCACGCGGCCGTCCGGCACCACATCGGCCAGCGCCTTCAGCGGCAGCGCCAGTACGCGGGCGCCGCTGCCGGTGATGGCGGGCGGGATTTCGCCGGCCACCGGATCGGCGACGATCAGGCTTGCCGGTCCGAGCAGGATCTCGGCCGCGAAGCGCGCAATATTGTTCCAGTCCACCGCGACGAGGGCGTCGAAGCGGTCGGCCAGGCAGCCGACCGGGTGTGTGCCGATGCGCAGCAGGGCCGCCGACTCGCCACCCCGGATCTGCGGTCCGACCGAACGGGTCATCAGGCCATAGCGACCGCTGCGGGCGGCGGCCTCCAAAAGCATCTGTCCGGCGGTCATGACGCCGGCGCCGCCGCTGCCGACGAGCGCGACGGACTGATCGGAGGTTGCCGGATGTGCTGTGGCCATGTTGCTGTCGCCCCTGGATGTTCGCGCCGCGGCTCGTGCTCCGGCCGCTGCCGCGCAAGCGTAACTGCTTGACCGGCAGAGCATAAAAACGTAAATTGGTACTGCAATACCAGTATTCCTTTCGAAACGCGGCCTGTCAACCTCGCCTGCACCCGCTCCGGGCGGCTGGCGAGCATACCCGGTCGCCATGGAGGAGTGGAGCGATGTCGCAGCAGCCTTATCGCTGGGTGATGACTGGCGCGGGTGCGCCGCTGGAACGGATCGGCTTCGATCCGGCGCCGCGCGATCCCGGCGAGGTCGTGGTCGAGGTCGCGGGCTGTGGTGTGTGTCACACCGATCTCGGTTTTTATTACGATGGCGTCAAGACCCGTCATGAGCTGCCGCTGGCGCTCGGCCACGAGGTGAGCGGCCGGATCGTGTCGACCGGAGAGCAGGCGCGCGAATGGCTCGGGCGCGCGGTCATCGTGCCGGCGGTGATCCCGTGCGGCGACTGCGACTGGTGCCGTCGCGGCAAGAGCTCGATCTGCCCCGCGCAGAAAATGCCGGGCAACGATCTGCACGGCGGTTTCGCCAGCCACCTCGTCGTGCCCGCGCACGGCTTGTGCACCGTTGACGAACAGCGGCTCGCCCGTGCCGGGCTCACCCTCGCCGACGTGGCGGTGGTCGCCGATGCGGCCACCACGCCGTACCAGGCGGTCCATCGCTCGGGTCTGGTCGCGGGCGATCTGGCCATCGTCATCGGTGCCGGTGGCGTCGGTGGCTATACCGTGCAGATTGCCCGTGCACGCGGTGCGACCGTCGTCGCGATCGACGTCGATCCCGGCCGCCTGCAGTCCATTGCCGAGCACGGTGCGGCGCTCACGCTCAACGCGCGCGAGCACGACGCGCGCGCGATCAAGCAGGCCGTCGTCGCGTTCGCGAAAGAGCACGACCTGCGGCGCACCGAATGGCTGATATTCGAATGCTCGGGTACGGCGGCGGGCCAGAGCACGGCGTGGAGCCTGCTCACCCACGGTGCGACCCTGAGCGTGGTCGGCTACACCATGGACAAGATCGAGCTGCGCTTGTCGAATCTGATGGCATTCGATGCCCGCGCGATAGGCAACTGGGGTTGTCCGCCCGAGTTGTATCCGCCCACGCTGGATCTCGTCCTGGAGGGCAAGGTCGAGCTATTGCCGTTCATCGAGCGCCGCCCGCTCGAGGACATCAACGCCGTATTCGCCGACGTGCACGCCGGCCGGCTGCGCCGGCGCGTCGTGCTCGAGCCCACGACCGGAGGAAAACCCGCATGAGCGCCCGAACCGCCCCCACCGAGCCAGCGCGCGCGCTGGCAGACCACAATCTCAGCGCCGACATCGTCGTTCCCGGGGTCTTGTACGAGAAGCGGCCGGCACGCACGCCGGACGGCCGTGCCGCCGAGGGGCTGTACAACGCCTGGATCACGCTCGATAACCCGAAGCAGTACAACTCCTACACTACCGAGATGGTCAAGGGCGTCATTCTCGCCTTCCGCGCCGCGTCGGTGGCGCGGGACGTCGCCACGGTCGTGTTCACGGGCAGCGGCGACAAGGCCTTCTGCACAGGCGGTAATACCAAGGAATACGCCGAGTATTACGCGGGCAATCCACAGGAATACCGCCAGTACATGCGCCTGTTCAACGACATGGTGTCGGCGATCCTCGGTTGCGACAAGCCGGTGATCTGCCGCGTGAACGGCATGCGCATCGGCGGCGGTCAGGAGATCGGCATGGCCTGCGACATCTCCATCGCCCAGGATCTGGCCCGCTTCGGCCAGGCGGGTCCCAAGCACGGCTCGGCGCCCATCGGCGGCGCGACCGATTTCCTGCCGGTGATGGTCGGCGGCGAGAACGCGATGATCTCGGGCACGATGTGCGAGCCGTGGTCGGCGCACAAAGCCTGCCGCTTAGGCATCATCGCCGACATCGTGCCGGCGCTGAAGGTCGATGGCGAATACGTCGCCAATCCACTGGTGGAAACCGGGCGTTACCTCGACGAGTACGGCCGCATCGTGCACGGTGAACCCAAGACAGGGGCCGCGCTCAACGCGGGCAAGGAACTGCTCACACGCGGCAGCGTCGACCTCGCGCTGCTCGACGAAATGGTTGAATCGTACTGCGCGAAGTTGCTGCTCACCTTCCCGGACTGCACGACCAAGACCTTCGAGGAACTGCGCAAGCCGAAGATCAATGCCTGGAACGCGAACAAGGAGAATTCGCGTGCCTGGCTCGCACTGAACATGATGACCGAGGCGCGCGCGGGTTTCCGGGCCTTCAACGAACCGGCCGACGGTGATCGCGAGATCGACTTCGTCGCCCTGCGCCAGGCGCTCGCGCGCGGTGAGCCGTGGACGCCCGAGCTCACCGAGAGCCTGTTGCCGCGCAGCCGGGCGACGCGCAAATGAGCGCGCCACTTCGGGTCGATTTCGAGCGCGACGGCCGGGTGCTGCGCCTCGAGCTGGCGCGGCCGAAGGCGAACATCGTCGATGCGGCGATGATCGACGCGCTCGACACGGCGCTCGCGGCGCATCTGGACACGCCCGCGCTCATGGCCGTGCTGCTCAGCGCGCAGGGACCGAACTTCAGCTTCGGCGCCAGTGTGCCGGAGCACATGCCGGACCAGTGCGCCGCCATGCTGGCGCGCCTGCACGCGTTGCTCAAACGCATGCTGGCCTGCCCCGTTCCCATCCTGGCGGCCGTGCGCGGGCAATGTCTCGGGGGCGGTCTGGAGGTGGTGTTGGCCTCGAGCTACATCGTCGCCGCGCCGGATGCGCGGCTCGGCCAGCCCGAGATCAAGGTGGGCGTGTTCGCGCCCGCGGCCTCCTGTCTGCTGCCGCCGCGCGTCGGCCAGTCGCATGCCGAGGATCTGTTGTGGTCCGGCCGTGCGGTCGCTGCGGACGAAGCGCGGGTGATGGGGCTCGTCGACGCCATCGCCGACGATCCGGATGCCGCCGCGCTCGAGCATTTCGATCGCAGCTACGCCGGCCACAGCGCGGCGGTGCTGCGGCACGCCGTGCGCGCCGTGCGGGCACCCCTGGCGCGTCGCGTCGCCGCGCATCTCGACGAGGTCGAACGCCTGTATCTGGACGAGCTGATGCGTACGCACGATGCCGTCGAGGGTCTGAACGCGTTCTTGGACAAACGCGCCCCCGTCTGGCTGCATCGCTGATGCCCGCTGCGGCCCGACGCTGACGGAGGAAGAACCATGGCCCTGATGATCACCGAGGCCTGTACCAACTGTGACGCCTGTGAGCCGGTCTGCCCGAACGTGGCCATCTCGCGCGGTGAATCGCGCTACGTGATCGACGCCTTCCGCTGTACGGAATGCGTCGGTGCCGACGACGAGCCGCAATGTCTGCTGGTGTGCCCGAGACCGCAGGAGTGCATCGTGCCGAACCCGGATTTCGTCGAGTCGCGCGAGGAACTGCAGAACAAGTACGACCTGCTGCATGGCTGAAGCCAGCGGCGCGGCGGCGTGACAGGAGCCCCCGGCATGAACCAGAGCTTCGATTTGACCGGCCGGGTGGCGCTCGTCACCGGCGCGGCGCGCGGCATCGGCCGTGCGATCGCCACGGCGCTCGCCGCGGCGGGCGCGACGGTCTGCGGTTTCGACCGCGATACCCCGGCGACGAGTCCGTTTCCGGTGTACGCGGTCGACATCGCCGATCCCGCCAGCGTGGCGGCGGGGCTCGCGCGCCTGACGCAACCGCCGGCGCTGCTGGTGAACAACGCCGGCATCACCCGCGACCGGACACTGGTGAAGATGTCCGACGAGGACTGGCTGGCGGTGCTGCAGGTCAACCTGACCGGCGCGTTCAACCTGATCCGCGCCTGCGCGCCGGCGATGATCGAAGCCGGCTACGGGCGCATCGTCAGCGTCACTTCGATCAACGGGCTGCGCGGCAAATTCGGTCAGGCCAACTATACTGCCGCCAAGGCCGGTCTCATCGGTCTGACCAAGACCGCGGCGCGCGAGCTCGGTCCCAAGGGGATCACCGTGAATGCGGTCGCGCCGGGGATGGTGCTGACCGAGATGGCGTTGCAAGTGCCTGAGGCGATCCGCGCCAACGCGCTCGCCGAGGCGGCGCTCAGGCGCCTCGCCGAGCCCGCGGACGTGGCCAATGCGGTCCTGTTCCTGTTGTCCGACGCCGCACGGATGATCACCGGCGAGGTGCTGCGGGTCGATGCCGGCCAGTACCTGTAGCCGCAGTTGGGGCGAATGTGGCGCATAGAACGCTTGTGAAACAAGCACTTGACCTGCCCGGTGCGCGATCGGATCAGCAGCTTGATCCAGATCAAAGACGTAAAACCGTACTGCTTTACCATTATTCACCGGAAGTAGCCCCGATCGGGCTACCCGTCAGGCACCCGGAGGATCCGCCCTCATGTCCGTAGCAGCCATCGTCGAGCGCTGTCAGGCGCTGTACGAAGACCTCCATTTCAATGCCGTGCGCGACTGGAAGGCCGCGGGCGAGGGGCGCAAAGCCATCGGCTTCATGCCTTTTTACGTGCCGCGCGAGATCATCCACGCGGCGGGCATGCTGCCGGTCGGGATCCTCGGCGGCGGCGACCAGCTCGAGGTCATCCACGGCGATGCCTACTACCAGAGCTACATCTGCCGCATCCCGCGCTCGACCATCGAGCTGGCCGTGACCGGCCGTATCGACTGCCTCGACGGCATGCTCTTTCCGAGCATCTGTGACGTCATCCGCAACCTCTCGGGCATGTGGCAGCTCAAGTTCCCCGACAAGTACGTGCGGTATTTCGACGTGCCGCAGAATTTCGAGGGGGGCATCGGCGGCAGCTACTACGTGCACGAAATGGCGACCCTGCGTGAGGACCTCGGCCGCCTGCGCGGCAGTCCCATCACCGACGCCGAGCTGCTCGCCTCCATCACCGTCTACAACGAGCACCGCCGGGTGCTGGCCGAGCTGTACGCCAAGCGCGCAGCGCAGCCCTGGCAGATGCCGACCTCCGAAATCTACCTGCTGCTGCGCGCCGGGATGCTCTTGCCGGTCGAGGAGCACATCCCGCTCGTGCGCGAGTACATCGCCGCGGCCGAAGCCGAGGACCGCCCGCAGCGTGACAACTGCCGCGTGGTCGTCACCGGCATGTTCTGCGAACAGCCGCCGCTCGGGCTGATCAAGTCCATCGAGATGGCCGGCTGCTACGTCGTCGACGACGACTGGATGCTGGTGCACCGCTGGTTCACCGACGACGTCGCCGAGACCGGCGACCCGCTGCTCAATCTGTCCGAAGCCTACCTCGGTCACTCCATGGAGATGCCGTCCAAGTACGTCCCCTGCAAGGCGGACAAGGGCCGCTTCCTGATCGAGTCGGTGCGCAACAACGGCGCCGAGGGCGTCATCTTCGCAGCGCCGTCGTTCTGCGATCCGGCGCTGCTCGATCGGCCGATGCTGCAGAAAGCCCTCAACCGCGAGGGAATTCCGTATACCGCCTTCAAGTACGCCGAGAACTCGGGCCAGATGGCGCCGATCCGCGAGCAGGCCGGCACTTTTGCCGATTCGATCAAACTCTGGAGCTGAGGGGGTAGAGCCATGAGCGCAAACGTCACCAATTCGAAGGCAGCTCGGAAGGATCGCTCCATGGAGCTGCAAAAGCAGATGATCGCGTCGAACTTCGACGCGCTCGCCGTCGCCCACGAACAGGGTAAGAAGGTGTCCTCGACTTTCGTCCCGGGCAACCTGAACGAGCTGATGATGTGCTTCGATTTCGTGCGCAACTTTCCGGAGGTGAACGCGCTGCAGGCCGCGATGCGCAAGAAGACCGGCGGTTACATCATGGACGCCGAGCGCAGCGGTCATTCCGAGGACGTGTGCACCTACGTCAAGGCCGACCTCGGCATGATGAGCAAGGGCAACATCGGTCCGACCGGCCGGCCGCTGCCGACGCCCGACCTGCTGCTGCTGTCCTACACCGGCTGTTTCACGTTCATGAAATGGTTCGAGCTGGTGCGCGACGAGTACGACTGTGAGACGGCCATGCTGCACGTTCCCTACCAGGGCGACGGCAACATCACCAAGAACATGGTCGATTACGTCGTCGCGCAGATCAAGAACAACGTCATTCCGGTGTGCGAGCGCGTGTCGGGGGTGAAATTCGACATCGATCGGCTGCGCGAGAACCTGAAGGAATCACGCAAGGCCGAGGACGATCTCGTGTGGGTTCTGCAGGCGGCAAAGAACCGACCCTCGCCCATCGACTCCTATTTCGGCGGGATCTACTACTGCGGACCGATCTTCTCCGCCTTCCGCGGCAGCGAGGCCGCAAGCCGCTACTACGGGATCCTGCGCGAGGAGATCGAGGCGCGCGTAGCCGAGGGCAAGGGACCGGTGACGCCGGACGGCGACATGATGGAGGAGAAATTCCGTCTCGTTGTCGAGGGGCCGCCGAACTGGACCAACTTCCGCGACTTCTGGAAGATGTTCTACGACGAGGGCGCGGTCGTGGTCGCCTCTACCTACACCAAGGTCGGCGGCACTTACGACTTCGACGGCTTTCGCCACGATCCCGACCGCCCGCTCGAGGCGCTCGCCGAGTACTGCCTCGGGTGCTACACCAACCGCAGCCTGCCGATGCGCACGAAGATGGTCGAGACCTACATGAACGAGTACGAGGCGGACGGCTTCCTGGTCAACTCGATCAAGAGCTGTAACAGCTTCGCCGCCGGCGAGTTGCTGATGATGCGAGAGATCGAGGAGCGCACCGGCAAGCCGGCGGCGTTCATCGAGACGGATCTGGTCGATCCGCGCTATTTCTCGGCAGCCAACGTCAAGAATCGCCTGGAGAGCTACTTCCAGATGCTGAGCCAGAAACGCACCCGGGCCGCGGCCTGAGGTCACGGGAGAACGCGAAATGAAATGTTTCATTGGCATCGATCTCGGGTCTACGACGACCAAGGCGGTCGTCATCGACGACCACCAGGAGGTGCTCGGGCGCGGCATCACCAACTCGCGCTCGAATTACCACATCGCCGCCGAGGTGGCAAAGCAGGAAGCGCTGGTAAACGCGCGTTTCAACCTGTTCCGGCGCGAGCTGTCCGGAGTGCAGGCTGTCGCCGCCGATCTCGACGAGTTCCTCGCCCAGCTCGAGCGCGATTTTCGCCTCGAGCAGTTCCTCGAGAGCCTGGCGGATTTGAAAGACACCTGTGTCGCCAACACCACCGAGGCGCGGTTCGGCGCCAGCGCGGCACCGTTGATCGAGGCGCTCGGCGCGTTGTTCGAGCGCCTGCGCACGGAAGCACCGACGCTGTTCCTGCCGGGTGCCTCGCGCAAGTCGGACTTCTTCCGTGACATCGCCGGGTCCCGCTACCTGGCCGCCGGCGAGGAAGTCGCGCGCGCCAGCCAGGTGCCCTACGACGCACTGCTGAACGTGTACGACCGTTCCATCATCGACGTCGAGAACCGCCTGTCCGCCGAGAGCCCGGAACAGAAACTCCTGCGCGCGCTCGACCGTACCATCGTCGCGATACCGGCGCTCAGCGGCGCGGCCGAGGCAGTGCGGGCCCCGGTTCGCGCCGTCCTGGAATCCGAGCTCGAAGAGGCCTACGTCGTCGGTACCGGCTATGGCCGCGCGACGCTGCCGTTCTCCAAGGAGCACATCCGCTCGGAGATCCTGTGTCACGGCCTCGGCGCGCACATGATGTATCCGCACACCGCGACGGTGCTCGACATCGGCGGCCAGGATACCAAGGCGATCCAGGTCGATCCGCAGGGGATCGTCGAGAATTTTCAGATGAACGACCGCTGCGCCGCGGGTTGTGGCCGCTATCTCGGCTACATCGCCGACGAGATGAACGTCGGCCTGCACGAGCTCGGACCGATGGCAATGCAGGCCACGCGCACGGTGCGCATCAACTCGACCTGCACGGTATTCGCAGGTGCGGAGCTTCGCGACCGCCTGTCGCTCGGCGAGAAGCGCGAGGACATCCTCGCCGGGCTGCACCGGGCGATCATCCTGCGCGCGATGTCTATCCTGTCGCGCTCGGGCGGCGTTCGCGACCAGTTCACCTTCACCGGCGGCGTCGCCAAGAACGAGGCGGCGGTGAGCGCGTTGCGTGATCTGGTGAAGGAAAACTACGGCGACGTGCAGATCAACATCGACCCGGACTCGATATTCACCGGCGCGCTCGGCGCCTCGGAATTCGCGCGCCGGGCGGCCGCGTAGACGACGCGATCACAAAGAACGGAGGCATGCAGCCATGACCATCACCGCAGGCATCGACATCGGCTCCGGCGCCGTCAAGACGGTGCTATTCCGCTGCGAAGGCGAGGACACCGAGTGGCTCGCGCGGCAGACCGACCGCGTCCGGCGCCGCGATCCGCTGGTGCTCGCACGTGAGGCCTACGACCATCTGCTGCGGGAAACGGGCACTGATCCGGACGAGGTCGCCTACGTCGCCACCACCGGCGACGGCGAAAGCGTGCCGTTTCGCACCGGACACTTCTACTCCATGACCACGCACGCGCGTGGCGGTGTGTACCTGAACCCGGCTACGCGCGCGGTCGTCGACGTCGGCGCGCTGAATGGCAAAGCCATCCGCATCGACGGGCGGGGCAAGGTGCTGAGCTACAAGATGACCAGTCAGTGTGCGTCGGGATCGGGGCAGTTCCTGGAGAACATCGCCCGTTACCTCGGTGTCGCCATCGAGGAGATCGGCACGCTGTCGGCCAGCGCCGACGATCCCGAGAAGGTATCGAGCATCTGCGCGGTGCTTGCCGAGACGGACGTCATCAACATGGTCTCGCGCGGCATCACGACCTCCAACATCCTCAAGGGCATCCATCTGTCCATGGCGGACCGGCTGGTGAAGCTCATCAAGTCGATCAAGGTCGACGACGGCGTGGTGCTGGTCTCCGGCGGGCTCGCCAACGACGCCGGCCTGCTCAAGGCCATCCGCGAACAGATGGCCGAGCAGAAAGTGAAAGTGGAAGTCACCAGTCACGCCGATTCGATCTACGCCGGCGCGATCGGGGCCGCGCTCTGGGGGGCGTTCCGGCACGAGAAGCTGGCGGCGCTGAACGCACTGCCGAAGGCGGGATGACGGACGCGCGCCGTTGCGTCCGGACCTGCGCCGGGCACAACGACGTGTACGAGCGGGCGCGCCGGTCGCGCCGCGCGGGCGCGGCCCGTGCGGTCAGGCGTCTTCGAGCTCCCGACGGATGCGGCGCACGGCGTGCCAGATGGCAAAGGCGAGCACCGGGATCGCCGCGGCGATGACCCAATCCGGTTCGAGCGGTGGCCACAGCGATTTGAACGCCTTGGCGAGATAGCCGACGAGGCCCGCCATGTAATAGGTCACGGCAGCGATCGACAGGCCTTCCACGGTCTGTTGCAGGCGCAGGGACAGTTTGCCGCGCCGTTCCATGGCCGCCAGCAGCGCCTGGTTCTGTTCCTCGCGCGCGATGTCCACCCGCGTGCGCAGCAGCGCGCTCGCCCGTTCGACGCGGGCGGACAACTCGTCCTGGCGGCGCGCGGCGGCGGCGCAGGAGCTCATGGCCGGCGCCATCCGTCTGGACAGAAAACCGCTCAAGGTGCGCATGTCGCCGACACGTTGCTCGCGCAGCTCCGCGACCCGAGCGCGCACCAGCTCCCAGTAGGCCTGCGCCGCGGAGAAACGGAACGCCGTCGCGGCCACGGACCGTTCCACGTCCGCAGCGACCCGGGTGAGCGCGTCGAGAAGACGGCGTTCCTCCGCCTGGGCCGCGTCGGGATCGTGTTGCCCGTGCAGGGCGGATGTGGCGGCGGTGATCGCGGCGAGCTGCTGCTCCAGTGTTGCCAGCTCCTGCAGCGCCGTACGCGCGACCGGGAACGCGAGCAGCGCCATCATGCGGTAGGTTTCGATCTCGACCAGACGCTGTACGATGCGTGCGGCGCGGGCGCGCCCCATACCGTGATCGACCACCAGCCAGCGTGTGCGCCCGCCCGTCGCGTCCGCGCGGTAGAGAAAATCGGTATAGATCGACGCCGCGCCTTCCAGCGTCCGGGCGCCGGCGACGAGCTCGGGCGCGAGCAGGCGGCCCGCCGCGGCCGGTGTGTCGGTCGCTCCTGCGGCCGGTACGAGCACGATGTCACTGGCGGCGATGACCTGGCCGGGCAATTCCGCGAGCCAGTCCCGCGGCAGCCGATCGAACGCGCTCGGGAACGCAGCGACGGTTTCGAGGGTGGCGCCGGGCAGCGGACACGCGAACAGCAGGTTGGTGAACTCGCTGTGACGCTCCCACTTGATGCGCAAACCGGGCAACTCGATGATGGCGTGCGCGGCGGCGGCGTCGACCGGCACCACCACGTCGTGGGCCGTGGCCAGGGCCTGTACGCGGGTGCGTACGTCACCGAGCGGGGCGTCCGCCAGCGCCAGGCACGATGCCACGCCGGGGCTCTCGACCGGTGTCGCCGGACGGGCGTGGACCTCGTCGGCGAGCTGACGGCGCAAAGGATGGTCGGCGGGCAGGCGCGCGCGGGTGTTCATCGCGCCAGCCTAGCGCGCCCGCGGGCGCGCTCCAATGGCCCGGGGCCGACCGCCGGGGCCGGGTGGCCTAGAACGTGCGGATGAACGGTATCTGCTGCGACGGCGTGAAACCGTTGCGCACGAAGAAGGCGAACAGCGCCTGCGCGCCCGTTTCGACCGAGGTGCGAATGCGATCGACACGCAGCGTCGTCAGATTCGCGAGCAGCTGGGCGAGCAGGGCGGTGGCGACGTGGCGGTGCTGATAGCCGGGATCGACGTCGATGATGTCGAGCACGGCCACCGGTTCGGTGCGGGCGAACTCGCCGAAGTCGACGCGGGCCATGATGAAGCCGACGACATGGTCGTCGAGTTCGGCCACCATGGACACGCGGATCCCGGACAGCTCGAATACCTCCGCGAGCTTGCGCTGATAGTAGTCGCTGCGATCCCGGCCGAGGATCTTGCGGTCGATGCGCACCAGCGCGTCGAAATCATCGGCGCGCAGTGAACGGCAGCCCACGCGGTCGCGCGCGAGCTGAATGTAATCGAACGCACCCGATGTGCTGTAGTCGATCTCGGCCGGTGCCTCGTCGGTGTCGGTCTGCTCGTCGCCGGTTTCGCTCGCCAGCGTGCGGCCGACGTCGCGCTCCAGGATGTAGCGGGGTGCGAGCTGGAAACCGGCACGCTCGAAAAACGTGAGCATGCTGTGATTGCGCCAGTCCGCCTGGGTGACCATCTGGCGCACGCCCTTGTGGCGCAGCAGTCCGTCCATGGCGCCGAGCATCGTCTGCCCGAGACCGCGATGCTGCACCTGCGGATCGACGCCGATGGCATCGAGGGCAGCCAGCGGTTCGCTCACGCCGTACTCGCCTTCGACCAGCCGCGCGAGCAGAAATCCCTGCAGCGTCGCGCCGTCGGCGCAGCCCAGGTAGACGTAGTCCTTCGGCGCGCGCAGCGCAGCTTCCAGGCGTTTTTCGAAAAAACCCTGTCGCGAGCGGCCGGTATAGGCGGCATCGATGGCGATGACCCGCTCGAGATCCGCAGCGGCGAGCGGGCGGGTGGTCGGTTTGGCGAGGCGGGTGTTCATCGGTGTTCTCCCGGTGGGCTGGCGCGGCGCATGGTGGCGGATTGTCGCGGCGGTTGGGGTGCGTGTCGCGGTCCGTATAATGGTATTGTAGTACTATAATACCCCTAATGTCATTTCCAGAATGACCCGCCCGCCAGGGTCGCCCGGGGCCGCGCACGTGCGGCAGCGGTCGGCACGGGCGAGGACGCGAACCGCACGCTCAGCGGGGCTTGGGTCGTTCGTCCCGTACCCGCACCGCTTTGCCCTCGAAGCGGGGGATCGAACCCGGTTCGCGGACCAGAACCTCGCAGCGCACACCGACCATGGCCTTGACGTGGTGGCCCACGCTGCGGCCGATGGCGGCGTAGTCCCCGGTGGCGGTCGCATCGGCCCGCGCTTCGACCTCGATGGCGAGGGTGTCGAGCGTGCCTTCGCGACGGACCACCAGTTGGTAGTGCGGGGCGATGCCCGGCAGACCGACGAGCACGGCTTCGATCTGCGAGGGGTAGACGTTCACACCGCGGATGATGAGCATGTCGTCGTTACGCCCGGTCACGCGCCGGATCCGCACGTGGGTGCGACCGCAGTCGCAGCGCGCGCGTGTCAGCCGGGTGATGTCGCGGGTACGGTAGCGCACCAGCGGCATGCCCTCCTTGCTGAGCGTGGTGATGACCAGCTCACCGGTCGCTTCGGGCGGCAGCGGCGTACCGGCGTCGGGATCGATGATCTCGAACAGGAAATGATCTTCCCAGCCATGCAGCCCGTCGCGCATCTCGGCACACTCCATGGCGACGCCCGGCCCCATGATTTCCGACAACCCGTAGCTGTCGCAGGCACGCAGGCCCAGCCGCGCGTCGAGCTCAGCGCGCATCGCCTCGCTCCAGGGTTCGCCGCCGAGCACGCCGACACGCAGGCTGCCCCGGCTCAGGTCGATGCCTTCGCGTGCGGCGACGTCGGCGATGGTCAGCGCGTAGGAGGGTGTGGCGCACAGCACGTTCGCGCCGAGATCCCGCAACAACATCAGCTGCCGTTCGGTGTTGCCGCCGGACACCGGCACGACGGTGCAGCCGAGCCGCTCGGCGCCGTCGTGGATGCCGAGGCCGCCGGTGAACAGCCCGTAATTCAGGGCATTGTGGACGACGTCGCCGCGCCGCGCGCCGGCGCAGGCGAGTGAACGGGCCATGAGATCCGCCCACACGTCCAGATCCCCGGCGGTGTAGCCGACCACCGTCGGTTTGCCGGTCGTTCCCGAGGAGGCGTGCAGGCGCACGATGCGATCGCGCGGTACCGCGAACAGCCCGAAGGGATAGTTGCGCCGCAGGTCGTCCTTGTAGGTGAACGGAAAACGGGCCAGATCGGGCAGTGCGCGATAGGAGTCCGGTGTGACGCCGGCTTCGGCGAAACGCTGCCGGTACAACGGCACGTTGTTCCAGGCGTGCGCGAGGACATGGCCGAGACGCTGGTGCTGCAGCCGTTCGATGCCGGTGCGCGACAGCGTTTCGAGCTCCGGCGCGAACATTCGGGCAGCGCCATCTACGTCGACAGTCGGTGAGGGCGCGGCGTTCACGGGTCTGGTCTCAGAGCTTGTGAAACATTCGCCCGGCGTAGCGAGACGGTTCCCGGGCGTTCCTGGCCAGGCGGGGGGGTGCACAAAATCGCGCGCGTAGCGGGCCCTGCGTAAACGATTTTTAGGGCCCCCGCAACGCGGCCAGGGGCGTCCAGGAGCCGTCGCAGCAGGCGCGGTGATGGTTTCACAAACTCTCAGTCCAGCCTGCGCACGGCGACCCGGGTGATGTCGGCGCTCGAACCGGTCGCGTCGGTCAGCTCGAGCAGCATGGGCGTGAGCGGGTTCAGGCTGGGCTGGCCGAAGTCCTTGGCGACGGGCGTCGCCCAGTGATCGAACTGGCCCACGGCGACCAGCGTGTCGGGGCGGATACCCTGGCGCAGTACCAGGCGGCCCCGGCTCGCGCCCAGCGGTGAATGGACCTCGACGCGTTCACCGTCGCGCAGGCCGAGCTCGGCGGCGCGGGTTGCATTCATGATCACGCCGTCGTGGCCGGCGACGTTGCCGGCCACCTCACGCATGAGCTGGATCGCGACGTTGCCGCCCCAGGAGTACTGCATGCTGCGGGTGGTGAGCAGCCAGAACGGGTAGGCGTCCATGTCGGCGTCGAAGTGTTTGGCGAGCACGCTCGTCCAAAGGCCCGGATAGTCCTTCCAGACCGGCAGGGGCTCATAGTCCTCGAGCTGCCGGTCCCACCAGTGATGACCGTGTTCATGCAGGCGCCGGCCGAGCTCGACGCCGACGCGGCGCAGGCGTTCCTGGTAGGGTAGCTCAAAGCGCAGGCCCTGATCGACGAGGCGCGGGTACAGGTACCACTGCAGGCGCGGAAACGGCTCGGTGCGGAAACCGTTCACGCGGTACCAGTCCAGGCCATCGCGCGCCGAACCGCCGGTCAACTCGGCGCTCGCGGCGCGGCACACGGCGTCCCAGATGTCGTCGACCGCGTGCACGTCTTTCTCGGCGAGCGAGTAGTCCCAGTCCGGGCCCTTCAGCGGCAGGCCGGCGGCGCCGCGGTTGATGGCGGCGTTGTAGGCCTCCAGCAGCCCGGTGCGGCGCGCCAGCTCGGTCGCGATCCAGGTGAAGTCGCGCGCCTCGCCGCGTGGCGCGACCACCGGCTGGCGCAGCGCGAAGCCATGGTGCTCCCAGAACTGCTCGACGAACTTGGTCGCACCGATGCGGATGAGCTGGGTGCCCTCGAGATCCGTGCAGTCCGGCAGCAGCAGATCGGCTACGTGGTTGGTCTCGTCGCGGGTGAACGCGAACGCCACCACGAAGGGAAAGCGCGCCATCGTCTCGCTCAGTGCGGCGGTGTCCCAGAAGGAGATCGCCGGATTGGTGCGATAGACGAACCACACGTCCGGCGGATCGGCCTTGGGAATGCCTTCGGGTGCGCGGCCCTGCAGGTTCATCCAGGCGAGGTGCGTCGGTCCGAGCGCCTGGCTCCAGGCCGAGTTCGCCACCAGCGGCACCAGCGTCCGGTGCGCGTGCCGCGATTCCGGCTGTACCAGCCAGTGCTCGCGGTCGGTCGGGTTGAGCGGATAGGCCATGAACCCGTCGGGCCCGGGCTGAACGCTCGCGAGACGCTCGGTGGCAGGGCGGTTCAGACGTACGGTCGTGCCCAGCGTGCCGCCGGGGACCTCCAGTGCGCCGATCAGCGTCGTGAGCACGGTGCGCGCCCAGCAGCAGTCGTAACCACCCCAGCCGTTGTTGACCGTCTTGCCCAGCGTCACCGCGGCCGGCCGCAGTGGCAGCTCCCGGCCGTCGATCTCCACGGTTGCCCCGACGCGGGCGTGTGCCAGGAACTCGCCGGCGATACGGCGGATGGTCGCCGCCGGCACGTCGCAGATCGCGGCCGCCCACTCGGGCGTATAGGCCGCCATGTGCGCACACAATCGCATCCAGGCCGTTTGCGCCTCGACCCGTTCGTGCTGCCACAGGTCGTCGTCCGCCCCGACTTCCACGGCCCCGGCGACCGTGAAGCTGCCGTCGAGCGCGGGCTCGATTCCGGGCGTGTCGAAAGCGACCGCGCAGCCGCTGCGCGTGTCCCACACCAATGGCTTGCGTGTATCCGGCGTGCGCAGGTACCAGCCCTGCGGACCGATCAGGTAGGGTGAGGCGGTATGATCGCGCAGGAACGGCAGGTCGAGCCGGTCGAGACCGTGTTCGTGCACGAGTACGTGGATGAGCGCGAACATGAACGCGGGATCGGTCTTGGGCTTGATCGGGATCCACTCGTCCGCGCCGGCGCCGGACACCGACAGGTGCGGCTCGATCTGCACGCGATGCATACCGCGGGCGCGGGCGTCGGCATGCCGGCGTACACCGCACACGCCGCCGGACGCGTCGACGTTGGCACCGAACTGGAGCACGTAGTCGGTGTGCGGGGTGTCCGGCGAGACCGTGAACGCACGATGCCAGAACTCGCCGTACAGGTGCTCGGAGTGGTAGCACTTGACGCCCTGGCCGCTGCCGAGGCTCATGTCGATCGGGCCCCAGGCGGCGAGGAACGCCGGCAGCGTGCCCATGTAGGCCATGGGCGTGCCGCCGCCGCCGAAGCTCGCGGCGACGCGCGGATAGCCATGCGCGTCGCGCAGCCCGGCCGCACGGACGGCTTCGAGCTTCGCGGCGATGAGACCCAGCGCCTCGTCCCAGGACACGGGCACGAAGCCCGGATCCTCGTCGCGACCCTTGCGGGGGTTGGTGCGGCGCATGGGCGTGAGCACGCGGTTCGGGTGGTAGGTCTTCTGCACCAGACCGTAGGCCTTGACGCATACGCGGCCGGCACCGGGATGCACCTCGGCGGCGGCGAAGTTCGGTTCGACGCGTGCGGCGACGCCGTCCTGGACGGCTACCCGGAGCAGATCGGGGCCGGCGACGCACTGGTAACAGTAGGTCGGAACCGTCCGCCGCTCCGGCGCAGCGGCGCGATCGGCGGGCGGATCAGTTTTTTCGACGGACTCGGACATGGGCGTAGCGTAACTCCTGCAGCCGATGACGGACGGGCTGACACCCTAATGTGATACAAAATAAAGCATCCTCTCATAGATTTCGCAACACATTGATCCAGGTCAACGCCGCCGGCGACGGTCTGAGCGGCAATGCGGGGTCGTCGAATCAGCCGTCCATCGCAAAGGAAAGGTACGCGTCATGCGAGTAAACAAAATCGATCATATCTGTATCGCGGTGCGCGATCTCGATCAGGCGCGCAGGATCTGGGAGCCGCTCCTCGGCAAGGACGGCCCGGATGACGCTTACGTCGACGAGCCGGAGAAGATCAGGGTTGCCCGCTACTGGATCGGCGAAGTGGGTTTCGAGCTGATGGAGTCCACCACGCCCGACGGCGAGGTGGCGAAATTCATCGACAAGCGTGGCGAGGGCGTGATGCTCGTGAGCTTCAATGTCGACGACACCCGGGCAGCCATGGCGGAGGCGAAGACCAAGGGTTACTCGTTCATCGGCGGCGCGCGCCCGTTCCGTGACTGCGAATTTGCCTTCATACCGCCCCGGCAGATGAACGGTGTGCTGCTCGAACTCATCGACTACAAGTGGAAGGAATTCGAGCGCTGAGATCGGCGCGCGCGTGCCCCGCAGACGGGAGCGCGCGGCATCCGGTGACTGAATCGCGCGCGGCTTGCTATGCTATGTCGCCCCGGGGGGCTTCGGGAGTGAGCCGGGCATTGATGATAATCAAGGGCTCCGCGCCCGCCCGCCGGTTACACTTTGACCGAACTATTCTTACGGAGCAACCACATGAAGAGCCCGATGATCCTGTCCGCCGCACTCGTCCTGACCTTCGCTGCGACCGGCGCCAGCGCCGGCGACGCCGCGGCCGGCAAGGCCAAGGCGGCGGTGTGCGCCGCCTGTCACGGCGCGGACGGCCATAGCAGCAACGACCTGTGGCCGAGCTTGGCCGGGCAGAAGGAAGGCTACCTGAAGAAACAGGTCAAAGCCTTCCGCGATGGTAGCCGCACGGACCCGATGATGAGCCCGATGGCCAAGCCGCTCAGCGATGCGGACATCGACAATCTGGCGGCGTACTTCGCGAGCCTGAAATAATTCCCGCCGGCGATCCGCGCCCGGCCGGCGACCGCCGGCCGGGCACCGGATCGCAGCCCGGCGCACGTGCCCGCTTTCGGATCTGTGCCCGTGCCTGCCACCGTCCCCGACCAGCCGCTCGCCGCCGCGCGCCGGCGGCCTCGCCGCGCCATCGCGGCGTGGCTGCTGTTGTGCTGCGCCATGGTGTTCGTGATGGTGGTGCTCGGCGGCGTCACCCGCCTTACCCATTCCGGCCTGTCGATGGTCGAGTGGAAACCACTCACCGGCTGGTTGCCGCCGCTCGACGCGGCCGAGTGGCAACGCACCTTCGAGCAATACCAGCATTACCCCGAGTTCCAGCAGCTCAACCGCCACATGAGCGTGACCGAGTTCAAGGGCATCTTCTGGCTGGAGTTCATCCACCGCGTATGGGGGCGCACGATCGGCCTGGTGTTCCTGCTGCCCCTGCTCGGGTTCGCCTTCGCCGGGGCTCTGGACCGCACTCTGCTGTTGCGTCTGGGGGCGTTGTTCGTGCTCGGCGGCATGCAGGGTGTGCTCGGCTGGTACATGGTGATGAGCGGCCTGGTCGATCGACCGGACGTCAGCGCGCAGCGACTCGCCGCGCATCTGGGCCTCGCGTTTCTCCTGTACGGCTATATGCTCTGGATCGCGCTCGGGCTGCTGTTCGCGGGTGACGCGCCGGCGGCTTCGGCGCGGTTGCGCGGCGCGGCGGTGGCCGTGTTCGCGCTGGTGTGCGTGACGGTGCTGTCGGGCGCACTCGTGGCCGGCACCGACGCCGGCTACGCCTACAACACCTTTCCGCTGATGGCGGGCCGGCTGGTGCCGGATCACTACCTCGCCATGCAACCACTCGGGCGAAATTTTTTCGAAAACATCGCCACCGTGCAGTTCAACCATCGCGTTCTCGCGCTCACCAGCGCTGCACTCGTGCTGGCGCTGTGCGTTGCCGGTCGCACGGTGAGCGCGCGGCGCCTGCGTTACGCCCTGTACGCCTTCGGCGCCGCCGCGCTGGTGCAACTGAGCCTGGGCATCGCCACACTGCTGCTGGTGGTACCGGTAGCGCTCGCGGCGGCCCACCAGGCGGGCGGTCTGCTGCTGGTCACGGCCGGTGTCTGGGTGCTGTTCGAGTCCTTTCACGGCGCCACGCACGGCTGAGACCGATCGATGGAAATCGTCTGGTTCACGGCCACCGCGGTCATCCTGTACGTCGTTTCCGACTGGCTGCTGCAGCGCCTGGAGCTGCGCGCGGGACGCCGTTTCGCGCAGCGCTCGCTGGTGTTTTTTGCGATCCTGCTGGTGCTCGCCCTGGTTTCATTCACGATCCTGCGGCGCGTGCTGGGCTGAGGCGGCCCGTGCGGCCCGGGCCGGGCGGCCGGTGCCGGGAATGATCGCGGGCGCACCCGCCGGGGGGTGCCCGCCGCCACGTGTGATGGTTCGTGGCACGCCCCCCCCGGGGCCGTGCTAGCATGACCGTGGCTCCCGATCGGTGCCGAACCCGCGGGTGGTTCGGCGGGCGCCGCCATGACAGCCCCCGGTGATTGCAGACGACGCAGCGGAGACGATTGGATGAGCAAACGTTTGCCCAGGATCCTCGGTATCGACGCCGGCGGTACCATGACCGATACCTTCCTCATCGACGAGCAGGGCCGCTTCATCGTCGGCAAGGCCCAGACCACGGCCCACGACGAGTCGATAGGCTTTCTCGCCTCGCTGGCCGACGGCCTCAAGTACTGGGACATGGCGGTCGAGGAGGGCGTACCGCCGCTGCGTACCGGCATCTACAGCGGCACCGCCATGCTCAACCGTCTGCTGGAACGCAAGGGCCGCAGAGTGGGCGTGATCGTCAGCGGCGGCATGGAGGATTGCCTGCGGCTCGAACGCGGTATCCAGACCTACCTCAGCTATTCCTATTCCGATCGCCTGCACCTGGTCACGCATCATCACAACGAGCCACTGGTGCCGCGCGAGCGCATCTACGGCGCGCGCGGGCGCATGGACGTGTTCGGCGCCGAGGCCATTCCGCTGTACGAGCAGGAGGTCTACCTGGCGGTGGAGAAGCTGCTCGACCAGCAGGTCGAGGCGATCGTCGTCAGCCTGCTGTTCTCCTACAAGAACCCCGCGCACGAGCGGCGTGTGGGCGAGATCGCGCGCGAGGTGATGAACGAGCGCGGCAAGGACGTCCCGGTCTACCTTTCGAGCAGCCTCTACCCCGTGCGCCAGGACCTGCCGCGGCTGAACTCCACGCTCATGGAGGCCTACGCCGCAGAGCCGTCGCGCAAGTCACTGCAGAGCGTGCGCCAGTGCGTGCGTGACCACGGCGGGCACTTCGATTTGCGCGTCATGGCGAGCCACGGCGGCACCATCTCCATGGATGCGAAGGAACTGGCGCGTACGCTCATCAGCGGACCGATCGGCGGCATCATCGGCGCGCGTTACCTGGGTGATCAGATCGGCATCAAGCATCTCGCCTGCTCGGACATCGGCGGCACCTCCTTCGACATCGCGCTGATCACCGAGGGCGAGTTCGAGATCACGCAGACTCCGGACGTCGCCCGCTTCCTGCTGTCGATGCCGCTGGTGCGCATCGACTCGGTCGGTGCCGGGACCGGCTCCTACGTACGCATCAACCCGACCTCCAACCGCATCGAGGTCGGCCCGGACAGCGCCGGCGCGCGTATCGGCATGTGCTGGGCGCAAAGCGGCGTCGACACGGTCTCCATCACCGACTGCAACGTCGTGCTCGGCTACATCAACCCGGACTTCTTTCTCGGCGGCGAGATCACGCTCGACCGGGAACGCGCCATCGCCGCGGTGGCGGAGCAGATCGCCGCACCGCTCGGGCTCGACGTCTACGACGCCGCCCAGGGCGTGGTCGAACTGTTCGAGGACCACCTGCGCAACGTGCTGCTGAGCAAGATCCTGGGACAGGGTTACACGCCCGCCGCCTACACGCTGCTGTCCTACGGTGGTGGTGGCCCGCTGCACGTCGCCGGCTATTCCGACGGGCTTGCGTTCGACGACATCCTGGTGCCGGCGTGGGCGCCCGGCTTTTCGGCCTTCGGCTGCGCCTGCGGCGACTACGAGTACCGCTTCGACAAGACCCTGGATCTGCCGCTGCTGCCGAAGGCCGACGCGGACCGGCGCCAGGCGATCACCGATGCCATCAACGCCGCCTGGGACGAACTGCGCGAACAGGTCCGCAGCGAGTTCGCCAAGAGCGGGGTCGCAGCCGAGGCGATCACCTACAAGCCGGCGGTGCGCATGCTGTACTACGGGCAGCTGAACGCGCTGGAGGTCGTCTCGCCCGCGCAGCGCCTGGAAGCGGCCGGGGATCTGGCCCTGATCACTCAGGGTTTCGAGGATCTGTACAGCCGCATCTACGGGCTCGGGGCGCGCACACCTCAGTTCGGCTACATGATCATGGGCGTGGTCATGTCCGGCACCAGCGTGGTCGAGAAACCGAGCCTGCCGTCCGAACCGCTCGCCGCGCCCGACGCATGGTGCGCGAACGCGCTCAAGGGTACGCGCAAGGTCTACTACCGCAGCATCTGGCACGACGCCAACATCATCGATCTGGAGAAGCTCGCAGCGGGTTCGGAGATCGCCGGTCCGGCGGTCGTAGAGTCGCCGAGCTCGACCATGTTCGTTCCTCCGGGCCGGCGTGCGCGCCTGGACGAGCACCGGATCTTCCATCTGAGCGTGCGTACCGCCGCGCAGTTGAAACTCGCCGCGGCCTGAACCGGAGGGGTGTGTCATGGCTGAAATCGCAACAGCACTACCGATCGAACGCCGTCCGCTGGGATGGGACGGCAAACGGCTCAAGGGAATGCTGGATGAAAGCGAGCGGCTGCTCGTCGAGACCGGCCGCTACTACGGTGTCGACAGCCTGACGCTCAAGGACGGCAACCCGATCTATTACGAGAAGATCTGGTCGCGCCTGCGTGGCGGCATCGTCGGCGCGCGCGAGACGGCACTGAACATTTCGGCTTCGCCCATCGTGCGCGAGATCGGCGAGCTGTGCTTCGCGCTGTTCACGCCCGAGGGTGACTCCATCACCCTGTCGACCGGCATCATGGCGCATGTGCACACCATGTCCGAGGCCATCAAGCACATGCTGCGCAGCGAGTACGAGGAGGACCCTGGTATCGCGCACGGCGACATCTTCGTCAACAACGATCCGCAGCTCGGCGACGTGCACAACGCCGACGTCATGGAGATGCTGCCGATCATCCACGAAGGTGAGCTGATCGGCTGGGCGGCCGGTGTCACGCACGAGATCGACGTCGGTGCGCCACAGCCGGCGAGCATGCCGATCGGTACGGTGAGCCGCTACGAAGACGGCTGGATCCTGTCCTGCCAGAAGGTCGGCAGCAACGATCAGCTGCACCGCGACTACGAGAACCGGATCAACACCGCGGTGCGCACGCCGTTTTACTGGCTGCTGGACGAGAAGTGCCGGATCGTCGGCTGTCAGCTCATCCGCGATAACGTCCTGCGCCTGGTGCAGGAGGAGGGGCTCGCGACCTACAAGACCTTCATCCGCGAGGTCATCGAGGACACGCGCCGCGCCTTCCTGGCCAACCTCGAGCTGATGACGGTGCCCGGGACCTACCGTTTCCCGTCGTTCATGGACGTCGCGCATTCCAACGACCGGGACCGGATGCCGGAATTCGCCGCGGTGGACTCGATCATGAACTGTCCGCTCGAGGTGCGCATCGGCGCGGACTGCTCGTTCGAGCTGGATCTCGACGGCGCCAACAAGTGGGGCTACCACAGCTTCAACTGCACGCCCTCGGGCCTGCAGGGCGGGCTGTGGGTGGGACTGAGCCAGACGCTGATCCCCAACGACAAGGTCAACGACGGGGCCTATCTCGCCACGAAGTTCAACACCCCCTACGGCACCTGGGCGAATCCGGACAACCCGGCCTGCTCAAACACCCTGTCGTGGATGTTTCTGATTCCGTGTTTCACCGGAATGTTCCATGCTCTGTCGCAGGCCTTCGTCGGCCGCGGTTACGTGGAGGAGGTGGTGGCCGCCTATCCATTCACCGGCAACGTCACCCAGGGTGGCGGGCCGAATCATGTGGGTAACCCGAACGGTGCGTGGTCGAACTTCGAGCACAGCTGCTGCGGCATCTCGGCACGTTACGTGCTCGACGGGGAAACGGGCTGCGCCGCGGTGTGGAACCCCGAAGGTGACATGGGTGACGTCGAGGCCTGGGAGCAGCTCGAGCCGCTGCTGTACATCGGGCGCAACGTGCGCCCGAACACCGGTGGCGCGGGCAAGTATCGCGGCGGTCTGGGCTGGGAGTCGGTGCGCCTGGTCTACAACACGCCCTACCAGGTGATGTTCAACGGCCGCGACGGTTTCGTGTTCCAGACCTCGGGGCTGTTCGGCGGCTATCCGGGCGCCTCCGGCTACCGGCATTCGGTCAAGAACACCGACATGAAGGAGCGCATCGCCAAGCGCCTGCCCTATCCCGTGCGTGATCAGGACCCGGACAACAGCCAGATCGAGGCCAACGTGCGCGGCGACGTTGTCAAGGACCAGCACTGCTACCATCACCCCGATCTGCACAAGGAGTACGATATCTACCTGAGCCTGATCGCCGGTGGCCACGGCGTGGGTGATCCGCTCGAGCGCGATCCGAAGCTGGTCGTGACTGATCTCGACGAGGGCTACCTGCTGGAGCGCTACGCGGTGCCGATCTACGGCGTCGTCGCCCATCCCGGGCAGGACGGCAAGTGGGTGCTGAACGCTGCGGGCACCGCGGCCAGGCGCGCCGAGATGCGCAAGCAGCGTCTCGAGCGCAGCCAGTCGGTCGAGGCGTGGATGGCGCAGACCCGCCCGCGGGTGGAGAAGATGGATTTCATCCCGGCGGTCAGGAAGATGTATCGCGAGAGTCACGAGCTGTCAGCGAAGTGGCGGCACGAGTACCGCGGTTTCTGGGGTCTGCCGGCGGACTGGAACCCGGCCGCCGAGGCCTGAGGAGATCTATCGCGATGGCGCGCAGTTACGACAAGGCGACGATCGCCGATCTGATCGACGGCAAACTGCCGTGGCCCGATCTCAAGGACATGATGTCCAGCTACAAGGATCCGGATCGGTTCGACAAGTACGTCGCGGTGCTGCAGGAGCGGGTCCCGTGGGCGGATCGCATCGTGCTGCCGCTCGGCCCGCACCTGTTCGTGGTGAAGAAGGCCGATGGCACTCTCGTCACCAAGAGCACCAGCGGCTTCGAGTTCGGCGATTATCGGGAGAACTGGAAGCTGAAGGCACGGATTTTCGTGCGCGACAGCGACGAGAAGTACGAGGAGATCTACCCGCACCTGGCGCACGCGCACCCGGACTGGATGGAGCTGCGGGAGTTCTACGATCCGATCGACGGCACGCTGCTATGGGTGGACGCGGTGCCGCCGGGTTATCCGATCGTGCACAACTTCCAGCCGGATCTCGAGGCTTTCTACCGCGACTGGCTCGGCCGGCCCCTGTAATCGCGTCCCGTACCGACGGCATCGCGGTTTCGGACCGCGATGCCGTTTTTCTTGAAACAGGGCACTGGCTGACCAGGTTGAAGGGATAGGTCAGGCACCACTGCAGCTCGGCATCGATACACTTGCCGTTGATGCGGAAGTCCGGGTCGTCACAGCGGTGCCAGGCACCGACGGACGCACCGGCGAGCGTGGTTAATCAGTCGGTTTGAAATTGTGGACGTGATGCTCATGTAGGCGAGCGTCCGTTGCGTGTTTAGGCAAACCTCGTGCGCCGGGCGAACCGGCCCTTGTATTGCGCATCGAGAACATTATCGGGCGTTCACGTCGTATCACGACCTTGCTCTGTTCATGCTCGGTGGCGCAGGCGCTGGTCCAACCGTACCGGGTCCCCGGCGTCGGCGTGGTCGGGATGGTGCAGCTTCGTCAACTCTACCGCCGACCTGCCCGGCCAATAAGGCACCGTAGAGCACCGCGCAACCGCGCAGTGAACGCATCCTCGACGGATTCTGTGCATGCGAACTCGGCCATGTGCACCGCTGGCGGGTGTACCTCGCTACGGCGGTAACTGAGTGCTGCGCAACACCAATCTCGGCAAGAAACGCCGCCTTCCTAAGTCTCGCCCGACACACGAACGTCGTTCGTAGCTTCACGGTCCGGCAACAGGGGCCGCACCCGCTGTTCACGCGGGGGCCAGGGGCGTTCGAACGCGAGCCGCGTGCCGGGACCGAGCAGTTTTCGCAGGTCAAGCGTCGGGTCACTGGCCTGCTCGGCACTCAGTGACACGCATTCATTCAGAATGCGTCGGCATGCGCCAAAATCGAGAGCGCGATTTACGCAGTTCACGCCGATAAATCGGCTACCGCGGAAATAGAACACAGAAAAGCTTCCGGATTTCGGGTCGCCACGCAGAACGTGCTGGTCATGCTGAGCGGATGTTCCCACGCTATGCAGGCGCGAGTCGTACTGATCCGACCACACCCACGGTGTCTGTTTGTAAGCAATGTTCCTGCCACACAGACTGGCTGCCGCAGTCTTCGCCTGCTCGATGGCGTTATGAACGGTCTCCAGACGCACGCTCTTGCCGAGAAGCGCGTTCGGGTGATTCGTGCAGTCCCCGGCGGCCACGATCGCCGGGTCGGTAGTACAGGCATATTCGTCAACGACGATGCCGTTATCACATTCCAGGCCGCAATCCGTCGCCAGTTCCACATTGGGCAACACGCCAATGCCGACGATTATGGCATCAGCGGGGAATGGGTAACCGGCTCCGCAGTGAATGCTCAGCGCTCCACTCCGGTCTTCCCGGATTTCGGAAATCTTTACGCCAGTAACAATTTTAACGCCCTTTTGCGCATGTTTGGTGCGAAAAAAGTCCGACACGACCGGCGCAACGACGCGTGGCAGGACGCGATCCTCACCTTCCAGCACGGTTACCTCGTGCCCCAGTCGCACCAGCACGGCAGCCACCTCGAGACCGATGAAACCGCCGCCGATGATCAGGATCCGCCTGGCATCCTTGATGGTGACGCGGATTCGATCCACGTCTCCCAACGTGCGCAGATAATGAACGCGCTCCACATCTGCACCGGGGACCTGCAGAGTACGCGCACGGCAACCGGTCGCTAAAGCGAGCTGCGCATAGCCGATGGACGTGCCATCGTCAAGTTGTACGGTTTGGTCCTTTCGACTAATGGCGACCACTCGGCATCCCAGCCGAACGTCGACGGCGTGCCCTTCGTAGAACTCAGGAGGCCGATACAGCAGCCAGTCAGTGTCGAATGTACCCGCTAGATACTGCTTGGACAGCGGCGGGCGCTGGTAGGGTAGCAGGGGCTCCTCGCTAATCAGCGTTACAAAACATCCGGCCTTTTGGCGCACGAGTGCATCTACGAGCTGCGCAGCAGCCTGACCTCCGCCGACGACTACGACGTCTGAATGTTTTGTGGCCATAGACTCAATCAGGGCGAGAGATAGAAAATCTGTGGTTGTGCTGCAGATGATTCGTTCAAGACCTTGTGCTCCCGTTGTTCGAGCAGCTGTCTCGTCGGTGAGCTCGTATCGTTGATATCGCCAAACGCGATCGCTCGAGTAGGACACACGACTTGGCACATCGGTGCCGCGTTCTTCTGGATCCGGTGCTCACACATGTTGCATTTGTCGGCAATGCCGCTTTGCCCTTCGAAAGACAGGGCATCGTACGGGCAAACCTCACCACAGCGCTGACAGCCGACGCACCGGTCCTTCTCGAGGACTACCGTGCCGTTGTCGTCGCTTCGCCACAATGCCCTTGTGGGGCAGACCTCTATGCACGGTGCTTCAACGCAGTGCTGACACATGGTCGGGAGCCAGTACATGTCGAGATTGGGATAGGTCCCCGTGGGTTTTTCGAACTGGAAGTCTCCGTGCGAATCGTAGACCTTCAGCCGAAACTGTCCAAGCGGGACGGAATGCTCCATCTTGCAGGCGACCACGCAGGTATCACAACCGATGCAGCGTTTGAGGTTGATGACGAACGCGAGTTGTCTGTTCATAGAGCCCGTTCCGATTTGATGACTTCCACCAGATTGTCGAAGGGGGCGAAATTTGTCTCCAAAATCGCTTCCTGTACCGGGTTGAGCGTGACGTGCGTCAGGTCACTGTAATGGCCTTCTGGAAAATCCTCCGGCCACCATCCTTGCGGCAAATTGAGTGATCCCGGTTTCATCGCCTCGGTCAGCGTGACGTAGACCTTGATGCTGCCCCGATCGTTATAGACGCTCACCAGATCGCCGTCGGCAATATCGCGCAGGCGGGCGTCGATTGGATTCATCTCCAGGCGCGGACCCGGCAGCAACTCCCTGATCCACGGCAAGCGTGTATGCTGACTGTGCACCGTATGCATCTGATGCGCGGTCATAAACGTGAGGGGATATTGGGACGACTTCGGATTGCGGTTGCTTTCGAGGGGCTCCTCGAATACCAGGATTTCCTGGCCGAAGTCTTTCAGCTGCTCGGTGTACAACTCGACCCGGCCCGAGGGCGTGGGAAACTTCAGATCGTCGAACGGGACATGCGGATCTTTCACCGGCACGCGAACGACGCCATTTTTTTTCAGGGCCTCCCAGTCCGTATTTCTGAAAATCGGATCAGGCGATTCCCTGAGAATGAACTCGCAGCTTTGCTCTGCGCTCATATCCCAGCCATCCGCCTTACCCATCCTTTCGCACAGGTCCTTGAAGATCTGCCAGTCGGTCTTGGCTTCGCCGATAGGTGGTATGGCTGCGCGGCGCATCTGCAGGTACATGTTATTCCACGAGCCGACGATGTCCGCATCGTCCTCGTAATACGAGACAGCCGGCAGGACGATGTCTGCGTGTTTAGCCGCATGCGTCATAAGCTGCTCGGTCACAATGAATAAATCGAGCTTTGGCAGGATTTCCTCAAAAAAGCGCTTGCGACGGGGATTCTGGGTGCCGAAACCATAGTTATGGGACCAGAGGCTCTTGATGGGATACGGATCTCCGGTGGCGATGATGTCGTGCATGCGCGTACCGGGATAGGACGTGCCTCTGGCGCCAGCCGGCGCCAGCCAGCTGTCCGGGGTGCCGAGTATGAGTCGCAAAAGGGTGCCGCCGCCCCAGCTTACGCCCGCGTGCGGTTTGCCAATATTCCCGCACAGCGCGGCCAACGTGATGACCGCCCGGTATGCCAGGTGACCGTGATAGTAGCGCTGACTGCCCTGGCCGACCCACAGGGACGCGGGATGGCTGGTGGCATACGCAAGTGCGAGCTTGCGGACGAGCTCGGCCGGAACGTCACAAATGCTCTCGACGTGGTCCGGCGTGAACCGCTGCCAGGCGTCAACCATCAAGTCAAAGGAGGGCCGACATTCGATTGCGCAGCCATCTTTTAGAAATACCTCGAAGACCCCGCGAAGCTTCGGCTCTGCTGCGGCGGAGGCCGGCAGATAGGTGGCCGAAACAGCGTCGAAGATTACGTAATCGTCGCTGCCGCCCTCGACAAGATCATTGAAGCGCAACAGTCGCCCGCTGTCCGTGCGCACGAGGTATGGCGCATTGCTGTGCTGGCGAACAAAATTTTCGTCGAAAAGGCCTTCTTTCACGATCACGTTGATCATGCCAAGCACCAATGCGGCGTCGGTTCCCGGCCGCAGCGATATCCATTGGTCCGCCTTTGTCGCGGTGCGGGAATAGCGTGGATCGACGACGATCAGCTTCGCGCCTTGCTCCATGGCCTCCATTAAGAAATGCATGTCGCTGTGTTCCGTATCGGCGATGTTCTTGCCGAACATCATGATCAGTCGGGCGCCGACAAGGTCCGACCAGTCATGCGCCTCCTGATGCACGCCGAGGGTAGGCAGGAATCCCATGTTGGCGCCCAGATCCCCCATGATTCCGAGATTGGTGAAGGCCGTGCCGCCCAAACTGTTGGCGATACGCTGCGACAGCATCAGCGCCATGATGCCGTAATTGCCGGTCATGCTGATCCAGGAATTTGCCGCGGGGCCGTACTTGTCGGAGATCCTCGTCAGGCGTTCGGCGAGATAGTCATACGCATGGTCCCAGGATAAACGCTCCCAAGCGCCGGCGCCGCGAGCTCCTTTACGGCGCATCGGATAGAGCACGCGATCCGGGTGCTCGACGCGCTGCATGGCCATCGATATGCCTTTGAGGCAGATCCGCTTGTATTTGGGATCTGGGAAATCTGCCGGTTCAACCCGCAGTAGCCGATCATCTTTGACGAAGGCGCTAATTCCGCAGCTGCCGCTGCAATTGGGCGAGCAAACGGTACGCACGACCCGATCGAAGTCGACGCGCCCGCGGATGGGTAGCGGCTCAGCTGACGGCGTATTGGTATGGTTCACAGAGGTCACCTTCGAAGATAAACCGTGTCACTTTGGTATCCTTGTCCGTGATTTCCGTTCCGCAGCAATTCCTTCGCATTTCGGGGAGTTTCTGGCTGTCGCGGGATTAGAAGTCACGGCCACGACCTGATGGGGAGGGGCGCCTTGAAACAGTTGGGATCGGGCGGCACGGGCTTTGAGAAGTATGGCAACCGGCCGCGGCGAACGCAGTTTCTGCTGGAGATGGACCGCCTCATGTCGTGGGCCAAGCTGTGCGCAATGCTCAACCCTCATTGCGCCAAGACCGGTCCTGTCAGCGGCTCGCGAACAGTGCCGCTGGAGCGGATGCCGCGGGTGTACTGCATGCAGCACTGGTTCTGCGTGTCGGATCCGGCGGTGGAGTAGGCGCTGTCCGACCCGTCCGCGATGCGTGCCTCTTGCGGTATGGATCTGGACCGGGAGCCGGCTCCGGAGGCGGTCACGATGTACAGGTTCCGCCCGGCAATGTGCCGAGCTGCCGAGGGCAATGAGTGGTGTTTCGGTATCGAGGGGGTAGTACGCATGGACAGGCATCACGGGATCGTGCTTCCCCTGCGCGCCTCGACGACCATCGTCGCCGACAAGGACACATTGCCCCATCTGTCGCACGGTTACGGGATGCGCGTGTGGGACGAACGGACCTACCGGGGCCGACGGCGCGTCGAGCGCAAACGCGCCGCGGCCGTCAGGGACTGCGCCCGGTGGCACTATCGCCACCGCCTCGACCAACTGAAACAAGGTCGCAAGCGTATCAAGTCGCGGCCGCGGGCCTGGGGTGAGCGCCGCCTCGGGGTCATCGGGTGCTCGGGTTTCGCAGGATGCGCCCGCGGGTTCTGGCAAACAACCTGCACTGGCTGGAGGCGAGCTGTGTGGAGCTATAACTGAATCTGGTGTATCGGCGGGAATTGAAGAAGGCGGCTTACCCTGCTGAGTTCGGTTTTGCGAAGAACTGATTGGCAGCAGAACGGAGATACGCCACCCACGAACGAACATAGCGCATTTCGATTTCAGAAACCAGAAGGTATCGAGGATCCGTTGGCCGAGTTGCTGGCGCGGTACGCCGGACAGAGGGACGCCGCGGGCCGGGCCGCGGTGGTGCGCAACGGGTATCGGCCGGCACGCGAGGTGCTGACCGGCATCGGGCCGGTGGCGGTGAAGGTTAGGTGCCGCACGGACGAGGCGGTGGTGTTCCGCTCCAGCCCGGTGCCGCCGTATGTGCGCCGGGCCAAGACGCTGGATGCGGCGCTGCCATGGCTGTATTTGAAGGGCATCGCCACGGGGCAGATGGCCGAAGCCCTGGTCGTGCTGGTGGGGCCGCAGACCAAGGGCCTGTTGGCCTCGGCGGTCAGTCGTCTGAAGAGTCAGTGGCAGGAGGAATACCAAGCCTGGCGGTGCCGGTGTCGGTGTCTGGAGCAGGACCGCTGGGTGTATCTGTGGGCGGACGGGATCTACAGCGGCCTGCGGGCCGAAGGGCAAGAGCTGTGCACGCTGATCATCGTCGGCGTCAATGACCGCGGCGAGAAGCAATTCCTGGCCATCGAGGACGGGGTGCGCGAATCGACCCAGAGCTGGCGCGAGGTGCTGCTGGACTTGAAGGCTCGTGGCCTGAGCGTACCGGCGCAGCTGGCGGTCGGCGATGGCACCCTGGGATTCTGTGGCGCGCTGGAGGAGGTGTATCCGGCCACCCGAAACCAACGCTGCTGGGTGCACAAGACCGCATTGGTGATCGGTTAACGCTCCCATGCGACACCCTGATCGACACGCTGTAGTAGGAGCAGCCTGGATACGTTCGGGTCGACGGCTTCGTGTAGCAGCATCGGTTCGAGGTGTCGTGCGAGCGTTCTGGCGGTTCGGGCCGGCATTGAGAGGAGGTCGAGGATGCTCAGTGCGGCCGCGGCGAACAGCGCAGCCCAGCGCCCCTCTGGGATGCGCTCGCGCAGGTTGCGCAGCCGCTTGCGCACCGCGTCGAGCAGGCGCCGGCTGACCAGCAGCGTGATGATGCTCGACAGGATCAGGGCCTCGACGATGTGCGCGTTGCGCGTTGGCAGTTCATCGAGGTGGTAATGCGACTTCAACTCCTTGAATACCAGCTCCACCTGCCAGCGGCAGGCATAGACCTGAGCGAGCGAGTCGGCGTCGAATTCGTCGACGGTGATATTGGTCAGATAGAACCAGTAGCTGGCGCTCTCAGCGTCGCGCACGCCAATGAGTCGCAGGCGGCGACGGTCGGTGCGACGCCGCCCGCCATAGACGCGGCGCCGGAACTCGACTTCCACCTCGACATCGAGGGTTGCGCGGCGCAGGTGGCCTGCGACCTCATCGAGGCGCTTGCCTTCGAGCGCGACCGTGCGACCGCGCCAGCGCCGGTGCACGCCGACGATGCGCGGGTTCGCGCCCGCCGGCAAGCGCGACAGGAAGTAGCCGCCGTTTCTGTCAATGCAGTCAAACAGTTGGTAGCGGAAGAAGCCCAGGTCGAAGAGCAGCAACCGCCCGCGTACCCACGGCCCCATGCGCAAACTGCGATGGTCGTTGGCGCGCTCGCCAGTGAGCTTGACCTTCTCCACGCCCTTGCCCGTGACGCTCATCACCAAGTGCAGCTTCGCCGCCGCCGGACTCGAGTTCGTGCGCGTGCCCGAGTATCGCCTGGCGAGCAACCGATGCAGCTTGATCACGGTCGCGTCGGTCACCACCACGTCGGCGAACTTCGCCAGCACGCCGCGACACCCCGGCGCATGCTCGCACAGGTGTCCGCACAGCTCGCCCACGATGCAGCGCAAAAACCGCACCAGCTCAGGGGTGAACCGGTCGTAGAACGCCGAAGGAACCAACGACGTGCCCGTCGCACGCTGATACACACGTCGCAAGCCTGCCAGCGTGCGCTCTCCGCCCGTCCCGAATCCCAGCGCCAGCGTCCACACCATCGCCATCGGATCCACCTTGCGCCGCCGGCGAATCATCCCGCTCTCGCGTGCGAGCCGCTCGAGATGCGCACGCGGCAGCACACTGGTCAACGCTTCTCGAATCCCAATAGACTTTGCTCGGGCCACGGCTATTCCCCTGTTCAGATTGAAGCTTCGCAACTGCAATCAGATCAGAGGCCGTGGCTCACTTCAACTCCTTGTTTCTCCTACACTCCGCACGCTAACCGAACACGGATGCACAAGACCGCCCATGTGCTGAATTACGTGCCCAAGTCGGTGCAGGCCAAGGCCAAGGCCAAAGCCAAGGCCAAGGCAGCGCTGCGCGAGATCTGGATGGCGCCGATCCAGGCCGCCGCGCAGCAGGCCTTCGATCGGTTCCTCCACACCTATGGGGCGAAGTACCCCAAGGCCGTCGAGTGCCTGCGCAAGGACCGCCAGGCGCTGCTGGCGTTCTACGACTTCCCGGCCGAGACGACATCGAGGTGACGGAACAGGAAACCGGCTGCAGGGTCGCCGCCTGCTCACGCCGTACACCAGATTCGACAATAGCTCCAATAGCTCTCCCGGTGACCGCCGCAGCCAACTGTCGGAAACTTACGAACTCAATTCAATACTGACGCCCCGCTTCCTAAATGGCCAGAATTCAAAGAACTCGGCGCTCGCAATTAGGAAGGGGAACGTTACAGCCAGCAGTACCGAGGCGATCCAGATTTCCGCTTCATAGGTCGGCGCTCCCGCGCTCATGGTTCCCGCAACCAATGGTGCAACCTGCTTGTAGCCCAGATACAGAACATACCCGGTAGCCCATGCAGTGGATGCCGCGAGCAGTCCTTTGATTGGTTGCTTCCTCTCGCCGAAAGCGGTTCTCTGCAGCATGCTTTGCAAGAGTATCGTCCCAAATATGAAAGTGATGGGAACTACCACCATGAAATGGACTATATCCATCGCGAGCACGTGTACGCAGAAGAGCTGTAGCAGCGCGCTGAGCACCAGACAGGTAACACTCAGCACGATTCCAAGAAAGGGTTGCTGCATCAATATCGGATTTCGAGAGAAAGGCCAGAGATCGAAATTCGCAAGAAGTTGCAGGATGCCGATAGTTGTCACCATATAAACGAGGATGCTCCATGCATCGAATAGCCCCTTCGGATCGAGCGCCTCGATATATACCCCTGCCCCGGCCATGAATCGAAAGTCAAACAGCAATGTGAATAGCACATAGGCAACAGCGTAGATGAGGAGCAGGGACACGACGCCAAGGATAAGCGGGTGTCGGATAAACAGCGTCAGCGGCCAAGCATTCCAAATGATCATTACCCAGAACGCTACGCACACGCTGAGTATGGTGAACATCATAAGCATAGGAGTCGGAGGCCATATTGCGCGTCCCGGCAGCAGATACAGCACCGGGCCAATGACGAGGACGGCTGCAACTGTAAACAACATGAATAACATGCCGCGAATCGGTTGTTTTCTTTTCGCGGCAAATTCCGGCATTTTGCATTGCCAGAGGCTTGCGATGAGTAATTGTACTGGAACCGCCACCATCATGAAGAACGAAATTGAAGTGATGAATTGCTGAGGTTCAAAGAACGAGACAAAAAGTAAAGAGATCGCAATGACGGTGATGCTGGCCTTGGTCCCGATGATCAGATGTTCATTCGATTTATTGTTCATGGTCGATCCGCAACCGCGTTGCTCAAGTGATGATTAACCACGGTGGAAGTTTGCCAGGGCAGAGGCAAAACGACGGAAATCGGGGACGGTGGCGTGTCCCAGGACGGCCGATTCGGTTGCCGAAACTCCGAGTTGCATCCGATGTCGCCGCGGTGCGGCTGCTTCACGTAGCACACGGGTTACTTTGAACTTTACACTTAGCACGGTGCGCTGGCGATTGTGAAGTTGCGCGAGAGGCCGTACCGAAGGATTATTGAAAGAAGTGGCCGTGTCTTGGAATTTGCGGATAATTGCACCTGCTGAGCAAAATCCGTCGCTCGGCGCTACATGTTGCAGCTGGATAGGCACTGCGCTTTGAGGCAGAATCCGATGCCCACGCGCTTGCTGCGCCGGCTGCGGCGTAACGGGAAGCGCCGGTGAGGGTAGGAGCCTTAGAAGCAGAGAGGCCACCGACGAGCAGGCGGAGCGATGGCTACGGCCTTATTGTGATACCAGCGGTGAGACGCACCACCTGTTTGCCTTTGGCGGAACCGAACCTTCGGGCGGAAGCGAGATTTTCTGCCCCGAACCGGCTCCGGCACTCGGGACCCGGACAACGGCGAAAAGACAAGGCGATCAGTACACCATCAACGGCAGGAAGGTCTTCATTACCAACACCGGTCATGCAGAGCTGTACGGTTGTCTGGCCCGCGCCGACAAGAGCAGACCCAACCTGGAGTCGAATGCGGTGTTCTTCCTGTGTCCGGATACGCCGGGATTCTCCATCGGCAAGATCGAAGACAAGATGGGGCACCGCGCCCTGTGCAACGGTGAACTGGTATTCGATGACGTTGTCCTCAGCAAAGACGAGATGCTGGGCAAGGAGGGAGGAGGGTCCTAACTACTGGTCGAATCCTACCATGTCAACGGGGTGGGAACGGGCGCGCTTGCAGTGGGTCTGGCACGTGCCGCCTACGAGATGGCGCTGGACTATGCCAAGCAACGGGTGATCTGGGGCAGACCGATCACGCAGTATCAATCCATCAGTAACATGCTGGTCGACATGAAGACGCATATCGAGACGGCGCGGCTCCTGGTACGGCGCCTAGCG
>JADZEE010000052.1 GCA_020850735.1 Gammaproteobacteria bacterium
ATCGCGAGGGCTGCCGCACAGCGGCGGCCCGTGGCGATCCAGGCGCCGGCGCCAAGCCCTGGATTGCCACGCCCGCTGCGCGGGCTCGCAACGACGGGGCAATGCCAATTTGTCGCCGTCATCGCGAAGGGCGCCGAGGGATCCGACCCCACCATCGTCATCGCGAAGGGCGTCGAGGGAACCGACCCCACCTACGTCATCGCGAGGGCTGCCGCGCAGCGGCGGCTCGTGGCGATCCAGGCGCCGTTGACGCCGGCGCCAGCCCCTGGATTGCCACGCCCGCTGCGCGGACTCGCAACGACGGGTCGATGCCGAAACCACTCTGACCCCGTCGTCTCATCGCGGGCGCGCAATACCTGCGAGCGCCCGGAGCAGGTGCGCCGGTGGCGCAAAGCTCACTACAATCACTGATTCACGAGCCATGAGCACATCACCCATGAAAATACGGATCGGGATTTTCGTTCTCGCGGCCCTGCTGGCCGTGCTGCTCGTCGCCTGCGGCGGTGCCGAGGATCGCAAGGCCAAGTACATGGAACGCGGCCGCGCCTACCTCGGCGAATCCAATTTCGAAAAAGCGAGGGTGGAATTCAAGAACGTCCTGCAGATTGATCCCAAGGACGTCGAAGCCCGGTTCCTGCTCGCGCAGGTGGCCGAACGGCTGCAGCAGTGGCAGGGCGCGGCGCAGAACTACCAGGCCGTGCTCGAGCTCGAGCCGGATCACACCGGCGCGCAGGTCGCGCTGGCGCAGCTGTTCGTGCTCGGCGCCGCCAACGATCGCGCCCGCGAGCTGGTCGACAAGGTGCTCGCGCGCGAGCCGGACAATGCCGACGCGCTCACGGTACGCGCGGCGATCCAGGCGCGCCTGGGTGATCTCGAGGCCGCCCGCGGCGATGCGGAACGTGCGCGCGAGATCCAGCCGGGCCATGCCAAGGCGATCGCTCTGCTCGCGGCGCTGCACATCCGCGCCGGCGAGGTCGAGCCCGCGGTCACACTGCTGCGGGAGGGGCTGCAGGCCAACCCCGATGACGACAGCCTGCGCCTGGTGCTGGCCCAGGTCGAAACCCAGCGCGGCGATCAGGACGCGGCTGCGGCGCTGCTCGGGGAGATCGCCAATCGCAATCCCGGTAACGTCGAGAACCGCATCCGCCTCGGCCGCTTCTACGCCCAGATCGGCCGCGATGCGGATGCCGAGGCCACCTTCCGCAAAGCCATCGAGCAGCACCCGGAAGCGACGCCGGCGAAGATCGCGCTGGCCGGCCTGTTCGCCGCGCGCAAGCGCACGGACGAGGCCGAGGCCACGCTCAAGCAGTTCATCGAGGACAATGGCGAGGACTACGATCTGCGCTACGCCCTGGCCGAGCTGTATACCGCCCTGACGCGCTATGACGACGCCGGGGCGGTGTATCGCGAGGTCATCGATCGCGACGGCACCGGACCCAAGGGTCTGGGTGCGCGCAACCGCCTGGCGCGCCTGGAGATGGCGCAGGAACGTCTTGACCCGGCCGCCGAGCTGCTGGAGGAAGTCCTCAAGGAAAACCCGCGTGACGTCGACGCGCTGGCGCTGCGGGCGCAGTTGGCGCTCGCGCGCGGTGACGCCAGTGCGGCCATCGCCGATCTGCGCGCCGCGCTGCACGACAATCCCGATTCGGCGCCACTGCTGCAGCTGCTGGCGCGCGCGCATCTCGCCAACAAGGAGCCCGCGCTCGCCAAAGACGCCCTGCAACGTGCGGTCGGTGCGAATCCGGCGGATCGCCAGAGCCAGAACGCCCTGATCGCACTGCTCGCCGCGCAGGGTGATACCGACGCCGCCATCGGCGAGGTCGAGAAGATCCTGCAGCGTACGCCGGACGACGCCGCCGCCCTGGAGACCCTGTTCCAGCTCAACGCCCGCACCGGCCGCTGGGAGGACGCCGAAAGCGCCGCGACCCGCCTGCGCACGGCGCGGCCGGACGACGCCGCCGGCTACTTCCTCGAGGGCGTCGCCGGCCAGGCGCAGAAAGATCTCGAGGGCAGCCTCACGGCGTTCGAGGCCGCCGTGGACCGTGCCCCGGAGGCACCGGCCGCGTTGTCACAGCTCGCCCGCGCCTACCTCGCCCTGAACAAGCCCGAGGAAGCGATGGCGCGCATGGACGCGCTGCTCGAGAAGAACCCCGATAACGCGATCGCCCGCAACCTCAAGGGTGAGCTGCTGCTGCTTGCGGGCCAACGCGCGCCGGCCATGGAGCAGTTCCAGCGTGTCATCGAAGTGAACCCCAAGCTCGCCGTACCCTATCGCAACCTCGCGCAGTCCTATCTGGCCGAGAAACAGACCGACGCCGCACTCGATACCTATCGCCGCGGCATCGAAGCCAGCGACCAGTCACCGCTGCTGGTGACCGATTACGCCCAGGTGCTCCAGTCGCTGGGGCGGGTCGGGGAGGCGGCCGACGTCTACGAGAGTGCCCTGAAAGCCAACCCGCAGGCGGCCTGGGCGGTCAACAACCTCGCCATGCTGCTGGTCGACGCGACACCGACACCCGCGCAGCTCGAGCGGGCCGGGGCGCTGGCGGATCAGCTCGCGAAGTCACCGGCGCCGGCGCACATCGACACCGTCGGCTGGGTGGCCTACAAGGCGGGGGACTACCAGAAAGCAATCGACACCCTGACCCGCGCCGTCGCGGCGGCCCCGGACGCCAGCGAATTGCGCTATCACTACGGCATGGCGCTGTACGCTGCGGGACGCAAGGACGACGCCCGGGAACAACTCGAAAAGGCACTGCAATCGCCCCAGCCCTTTCGTGGCATGGACGAAGCGAAGGCCACGATCCAGGCGCTCGGCGGCCCGTGATCCGATCGCCGGTCCGGCGGATTGCGTGCTGCCCGCGCCTGCCGGACTAGCTGTCGTCGGGATCGAGATCGAAGCTGGCGGGCGCGAGCCCGGCGGCATGGCGTTCCCACATGCGCTCGAGCGCCCGCTCGTAGGCGCGGACCCGCGCGGTGGTCGCGAACAGCGGCGCCTCGCGATGCCCCAGGTGCGCGCGCAGCGCGGCGAGCCGGTCGCGATCCCCGGCCAGCTCGAGTGCGATACGTTCGTAATCGGCGAGGCCATCGACCACCAGCTCGCCGAGCCCGGCGCCCTGCACGATGCTCGCGGCGACGCGGGCGGCCATGCTGTCGCCCGGACAGGTGAGCACCGGTAAGCCGGCGATCAGTGCATCGGCGGCCGAGGCGTGGGCATTGCAGTCCAGGGTGTCGACGAACAGATCCGCGAGCGGCAATCGGGCGAGGTGGCGGGCGTGCGGCACGCGCGGGGCGAACACCAGCCGCTCCGGGTCCACGTCACGGCGCGCGGCCTCGGCGCGCAGGTTCGCGCGCGTGCCCGGCGGCCCGTCGAGCAGCCACAGCACGGCATCCGGAATCGCCCGCAGCAGGCGCATCCAGATCGAGAACACGCGCGGCTCGATCTTGTAGGCGTTGTTGAGCGCGCAGTAGATAAAACCGGCCGCGGGCAGGCCGACCTCCAGGCGTGACGGACGGCGCGCATCGATCGCCGCGGACGGATCGCACAGAAAATGCGGTATGGGCAGGCGGGCGAGAGCCTCGACGAAGTGATGACGGTGCGCGGCGGGCGTCGCGATGGCATCGGTGATCCGGTAGTCCACCAGGCCGGGACCCAGGCTGGCGGGAAAATCGAGAAAGCTCACCCGCAGCGGCGCGGGTCGCAGGGCGAGCACTTCCGGGCGGGCGTACTCGCAATACACGCCCAGCTCGACCAGGATCTGCACGCCGTCGGCATGGATCTGCGCGGCGACGGCCCGATCGTCGAGCGCGGCGACGTCGTGGAACCGATCGGCACCGGCCTCGACCTCGCGGCGCTCGGCC
The DNA here is from genome assembly GCA_020850735.1 of Gammaproteobacteria bacterium. Lineage (GTDB taxonomy): Bacteria > Pseudomonadota > Gammaproteobacteria > JADZEE01 > JADZEE01 > JADZEE01. Next base: position 3,862 of record JADZEE010000052.1, read on the forward strand.
GAATCGTGCGGGTACAGCGAGTAGGCATGGATCTCGAATCGGGCGCGATCGTGGCGCGTCCACAGCGGTCGTGTCAGCCATGCGGACGGGTGCGCGCGAAAGTTCGGTGACAGGTAACCGATGCGCAGGCGCTCGCCGGCGGCGGACCAGCGATCGAACGGTGCGCTCATCGCCTGCGCACGGGCCGTGACTTCGGCGGCGACGCTGGCGCTGAGGGCCGCGCGCGCCGCGACCGGCAGCGGGAGGACCATCGCCGGAAACATCAGGGCGCGATCGCGCAGCGCCCGGCCGCTGCCCGCGTCCTCGACGAGCAGGGACTCCATACGCGCGAGAAACGTGTCGCGCTCGCGCCAGTCGCAGCGGCGCAGTCGCTCCCAGCCGACGTGCAGAAAGATGCGGCGCGGATCCAGCGCCTCACCATCAGCCGGCAGGATGCTCGCCACGGGATTGCGGAATGCAGCCACGGCGCCGGCATCGAGACTGCGTGCACGCGCCAGCGCCGTCCCGGCTTCGTCCAGGCGCCCGAGCGCCGCCAGGGCGATGCCGCGATCGATCCAGGCCTTGACGAAGGCTGCATCGAGCGCGACGGCGCGCTCACAGGCTTGCAAGGCGCGCGGGTAGCGGCCGAGCGCGAGGCTGGCCTCGGCAAGGTTGAACCAGCCGTCGGCCAGATCGGGAAACAGCTCGACCAGCCGCTCGGCGTCCGCGCATGATTCCTCCAGGCGGCCCAGACGCAGGTTCAGCACCGTGCGGTTCATCAGCGCGTCGCCGGCGCCGGGGAATGCGTCGAGCGCGCGATCGTAATGTGTGAGCGCCTCGGCGTGCCGGCCAAGCGACTCGAGCGCGATCGCCGTGTTGGTGAGCAGGCGTGGATCACCCGGCCGGATCACGAGCGCGGCTTCGAACTGCGCCAGCGCCTCCGGCACGCGGCCGGCGTCGGCGAGGATGGCACCGGCCGCCGTGCGGGCGCGGATGTCCGCCGGTGCCAGGCGGGTAGCGCTGGCAAATGCCGCCAGCGCCGCCTCGATGTCGCCTAAGCGGTGGCGGCTCGCACCGAGCAGGAACCAGGCTTCGGCGTCGTCGGGATCTTCCCGGCAGCGCCTGCTGCAGTCGGCTTCCACGTCGCGCGCCTCGCCGCTCGCCAGCCGGCGCGCAACCGCGTCGGCCGACCAGGCGTTCATGCCGGTGGCCGTCGCGCGCTGGCGTATACGAGTGGCCAGCCGACCTCGACGCCGTGCGTCGAGGTCTCGACGTCGAGCTGGGACTTGACCGCCGCGCGCACCCGCGCCGGCGCGAGAGCGAGCCCGAACAGGCCGGTGAAAAAATGCGCCATGTCGATTTCCGAGCCGAAGCACCAGGGCACGTTGCGGCGGGTTTCGTGGACCGCCGCGAAGCCGCAGTCGCGCAACAGCGCGCCGATCCCGCCGAAGGGCAGAAAACGCCCGTCGTGACCGGCCGGGTTGTGGGTCGCCACGAAACCGTTCAGCCAGGCGGCGTTGGTGGAGCCGGCCTCGACGTCGCACACCGCGAGAGTGCCGCCGGCGCGCAGGATCCGGCGGCATTCGCGCAGCGTCGCCACCATGTCTTCGCTGTGATGCAGCCCGGCGAGGCCGATCACGGCGTCGACCGAGTCGTCCGCCAGGCTGGTCATGGCGTGCAGCGGATCGGCGCAGACGCGGTGCACGCTCGGGATGCGGTGGCGCAGCTCGGTCGGTTCGACGCAGATCACCTGCACCTGCGGCCCGAAGCGGGCGCGGATACCGTCCGCGACGTATCCCCCGGCGGCCTGCAGGTCGACCGCCGTTTCGCCCGGCGCCAGCGCGACCAGATCGAGCAGGGCGTCGCGCTCGCGCCGGCGTGCCTGCGGGTAGGTCGCCATGACGGCCGGATCTGAAATCGTCGGTGCGCTCATGCGGCCGGGTCCAGGCGCGAGACGAAGTCCTCGAACTTGAGTCCGCCCTCGATGCGATCGACATACTCGATGGCATAGGAAAACGACCAGCCGAGCCGTTCGTCCAGCAAGCGGTAGAGTAGCCGTTGTTCGTCGGCGGCGAGCGGACGTGTGACCGCCAGGCGGATGACGATGCGGTGCAGGGCCACCTGCACGAGCTGGAACTGGCGGATGGGTGCCACCGCCATCCAGATCTGGGCGGGAAAGCTCGGCCAGTGGCGGCTGCCGTCGGGGAGCCGCAGCATGTTGCGCCGCCGGCCGTGTATGCGCGCGAGCACCGGCAGTCCGCGGCCGCAGGGGCAGGGTGCTCCGACCTCGGCGTAATCCTCCAGCTCGTAGCGCACGAGCGGCATGGCGTAGTTCTGCAGGGGCGTGACGACGATCCGCCCGGTCTGTCCCGGCGCGCAGGGCCGGTCCTCGCCGTCCAGCACTTCGACCAGCACGTTCTCGGCCTGCACGTGGTAGTGCTCGGCCTGCGGACATTGCAGCGCCACGTAGCCCATCTCGTTGGTGCTGTAGCAGTCGGTCAGCGGCACACCCCAGGCCTCGGCGCACGTCGCGCGCAGATCGGCGGGCAGCGCTTCGGCGAAGGTGCGCACCTCGCGCAGAGACGGCGGGCGCAGCCCCTGGTCGAGACAATGGCGGGCGAGGGCGCGCAGATTCGACGGCTGGGTGATCAGGTAGTGGGGATCCTCGGCGAGCAGCCAGCGTGCCTGCCCGGCGATGTCGGTGCTGCTGCTGAGCACGCTGCAAGGGCCGGTGGTGAAGGCGCAGTCCGTCGCCGGACCCCAGCCCATGCCGGTGCCGGGCGTCTGCTTGCTGCGGATGGCGGCCAGCCGGCCGCCGAGATCACGCCCGTGCCAGAGGTGATCGCGCAGAGTGAGGCCGGCAACCCAGAAATCGCTGATGCGCGTCCCCCGCACCCGGACCGGGCGGCCGGTCGAGCCGGACGTGCGGTATTCGACCAGGCCGCCGTGATCACCCGGCACCGCCCGGCTGCACAGCGCATCGGCCATGGTCTGGACCTGCTCGCGCGCCAGTGTGGGCACGGTGCTGAATGCCGATTCCGCGAGCCCGTCGGGACCGTCGAGATCCAGGTGTGCGAGCCGGTCCTCATAGAAAGGCACGGTGGCGCGGGCGTGGGCGAGCAGGGCGCGAAGCTGGCGGCGCTGGTGGCGGGCGATGACGTCGGCCGGCCACCACTGGCTGCGATCGAGCTGAAACTGCAGCGCCAGCATCGCCGCCCCGGTGGCGCCGGGCAGGGCCGGCCAGGCGATCCCGCTGATCCCCGGGGTGATGCGGGCGAGCAGGCTGCCGGCGTCGTCCTCAGGATGCGCAGTCGGCATCCCGGGGCTCACTCCTCAATCGGTGCCGTACCCGTCTGCCTGAAGGCCGCCGCGCCATTGATGACGTAGTTCGTGTAGTAGCCGGAAACGAACACGTCGTAGGCGTAACCGGCACGCTCGGCGTTGGCGCCGGCGAAAAAGCCCTTGATGGTCGTGCTGCAGCCCCCGGAGCACGGCCCGCCAGTGGCCCAGGCGCCGGCGCCTTCGAACGTCGCGGCGGCGCGCATGATGGGGATGGCGTTCGAGGTGATGTCGAGATCGTTCTCGGTGAACTCCAGCAGCAGGCTGGTCTGGACGGTGTCGTCGGAAAAATTCGCCACCAGTGAGCCGGTGACGCTGACGGGATCGCCGAAATCCATGCTGCCGCCTTCACCACCGTCGGCGCTGAAAGTCGGTGTCGTCGCGCCCAGCAGTGTGTACGTGCCGATGAGATCGGTCGGCAGATCCTGGGTCGGCATGCCGATGACGTAATGGAAGCTCTGCGGATCCTGGGACAGATCGAGCGGATGCGGGTAGGTGTCGCCGTCGGTCTGTCCGCCCGTCCAACGGCCCCAGCCGATGATCCGGTCCGCGCCGGTATCCGCGAAGCTCGCCGAGCCGCGCGCGCCGAACGAGGCCGTATAGCTCTCGAGCTGACTGTCCTCGTCGAAATCCGCCGTGACCATGTTCTCGAGCAGCGTACCGACGGTTTCACCGCCGTCGCCGCCGAAGCTGGCCGCGATCGTGTAGCCCGGACCGTCCTCGAGCAACTGCGACGGTGGTGGTGGCGGTGGTGGTGGTTCCTCGTGCGGCACCACGACCACGCTCGGATCGCCGTGGCTGTCGGTGCTCTCGGGCTCGCGGTATTCGACCGGCGGCGCGGGTGGCAGGACGGCCTTGTGTGTCTGGCGCTGCCCGCGCGTGGACTTGTCCTTGAAGTACACCGTCTCGCCGGCCTGGAGTTCGATCTCGCCGGCGTCATTGGTGACGACGCATACGCCGCGACCACAGGTCACCGTCAGGGAGTTGCCGAGCACGGCGAGGAACTCGGTGCCACGGATCCCGATCGTCGCGACCCGGGTCTCGACCCGGTAATTGCTGGCGTTGCGTTTGCCGATGACGCCGGTGATCGTGCGCAGGCCGCCCTTCAGGAGACTGAAAAAGCCCTTCTCGGAGCCGTCGTCGGCCTGGTCGAAATTGTAGTCGTCGACCCGGAACTCGCTGCCCGGTTGCAGCGACAGGTAACCGCCGTCGCTGAAGCGCAGCCACGCCCGCCCGTCGTTGGTGTTGATGGTGTCGCCGACGCGGATGTCGGCGCCCTTGCCGGCCGGCCGGCGGGCGCCGTCGGCGCCGACGGCCTCGACATTGCCGACCGCGAAGTCCACCCGGCCGGCGCTCGCGGCGGCGAGCACGACAGCGGGCAGTCCGCCGCAGGCGAAGGCGACGAAGGCGGCGAGGGGATGACGCTGGAACGGTATCGATGCGGCCATGGCAGCTACTCCGGGCGCGGTCTCAGTTGAATTCCTTACGCACTATGACCGCGAAAATGACGCGATCATAGTCATACAGGACGACGTTCGAGTCATTGGTCACATAACTGATCTGCGGGGTGACGGACCATTCACGGTCCGGCCTGTAGTTGAGCCCCGCCTTGACCTCGACCCGGGTGTCGTCGCGGGACTTGAGGAAGAACGGGTCGCGGCCGCCGTAGTCGCGGAACTCGGCATTCACGGCGCCGAACCCCTGGGTCCTCGGCAGCAGGTTGAACTGCCCGCCGAGCCGGAATCCGAACAGATCGTGGCCGAGGTGGGGCACGCCGGATTCGCGCTCGTCCTCGACGCCGCCGTAGGCGCTGGCGTAGACGATGGGCGCACGCGGGTGCACGTAGGCGTGCGACACGCCGACACCGCCGACGTAGCGGTTGGCGTCGCGCACGTCCTGGGCCGGGTAGTCCAGGCGGATGAGCTGCACGAAAGCGCTGGCCCGGGTGCGCGAATTGATGTCGCGGTTCCAGCCACCGACGAAGCCCAGGGCATTACGGAAGGTGTCGTTGTCGACGCGGTAGGTTTCCGCCTGCAGCGCACCGGTGAACACGTCTTTGTTCTGCGTGTAGCTCAGGCCCGCGTAGCCGTCGAGGCTGTCGGTGGTGAACTCCGAGTCGGACAGGATCTGCCGGCGACCGATGTTCGCGCCGCCGATGAAATCCACCGGATCGGACAGCGGATAGGCACCCGCGAAGCCGGCCGCGAGCGAGGCGAAACCGTCTTCGTTCTCCACGCCGGCGTCGTTCAGGGTGAGGATGGCGCCGCCGAAGAACGGTACGGCGACGGTGCTGTCGCTGGGGCCGCTGTTGACGTTGGTGTCGTAGCCGAGCGCGGCTTCGACGTAGGAGCGCAGCTGCTGGCGGTTGCCCTGGACACGCTGATCGATGGCGTTCAGGTAGCGCTGCAGCGCCTCGGCCACCCGTGGCGGTACGCCCTGGCGGTTGACGGCTTCGAACTCCTGGCGGGCGGTTTCGGTCTCGCCGAGCTGGAAGTAGGCACGGCCGATTTCGGCACGGGCGCGGGCATGGTCGGGCTGTACCGCTAGGACCCGTTCCAGCGCGAAGACGGCTTCGGCGGCGCGGCCGCTGTCGAGCGCCGCGAGGCCGAGGACATAGTCGAAATCGGGGTTCCCCGAACGCTCAGCGGTCAGCGGCTCGAGCAGCTGGTAGGCCGCGTCGGCCTGGCCCGACTGCAGCAGCGACAGCGCCTCGTCGATCTCGCCCGCGGTGGCGACGCCCGTTCCCAGCAGCAGCCCCAACCCCAGAAGTGCACGTACGAACGTCTTGCGGATTGCCGCCATGGTCCCGATCTCCCAAGAAGTGCTCGACTTCGAACTTCCACCACAGCACCTGCAGTACCGGTATGTACACAGGCCTGGTGGCCGTTCCGATACGGCCTTTTCGATACGCTGACGGATCTTAACATCAATAAGTTACAGCTTCACATGAATGTAACCTGTGCTTTTTATCCCACACTGGTAACGGCCGTCCAGCGCTGCGCCGGCGCCCGTCGCCCGTACGCCATGCAGCGCAATCCGGCAAATCGGTGGGTGTCCCGAAATAGCGCTGTCGTTGCGAGCCCGCGCAGCGGGCGTGGCAATCCAGACGCTGGTGGATTGGCGTTGCCCCGTCGTTGCGAGCCCGCGCAGCGGGCGTGGCAATCCAGATGCTGGCGCCGGCGTGCGCGGCGCCTGGATCGCCACGGGCCGCCGCTGCGCGGCGCCCCTCGCGATGACAGTGGTGGGGGGTGGAAGCGCGGCGCCCCTCGCGATGACGATGATGGGGGCGGAAGCGCGGCGCCCCTCGCGATGACGGTGGTGGGGGCGGAAGCGCGGCGCCCCTCGCGATGACGGTGGTGGACGGTGGTGACTGTATTCGGGCGACGCGGCTACCGGGTGCGGACCATTAATTAATTATAGGTAATTCATATAAGACGATGTATTTAAAACTTATTGCTTACTGAAAATCAGGAGGAAAAAGTACCGTGGACAAGGGCTCGCAAGCACCGGGCAGGGCAATTCCGAGGCGGCCGGCCCGCGAATGTCGGTGCTGGAATGGCGGGCACATCAACGATTTAACATAATATACATTATGCGAAGTTATAGCGGCACGACCTGTACTGTCGCTGCGACCGGCGGCACCCGGGAATCCGCGAGGCCTGCCGTCCGCTCGGATAATTTAGATTAAATAAAATGATTAATTCATTGAACTAACGGTATAAATAACTGCTAGTTGCAGGACTTTCAAAGACATCGACCGGCTCGTTCAACCGATCAACCCGTGCATCGGCACGGGTCCGCCAGTGGCCCCAAGATGCAACCGGGTGCGGGGCGTGAGGCGACCCCGCACCGGTTGCAATGGCCCCTGGCGGGGCCTGAGGGAAGGTCGTGCGCCGATCTCGGCGGGCGCAACGGAGCCGTATTACCTGTCCTCGCCGTGCCGGTGCATGCCACCGCCCTCGCCCATGCGCCCGCCACCCTCGTTCATGCGATCCTTGTGCTTGGCCCAGCGCGCTTTGCGTTTCTCGGCCATCTGGTCGTACTGCTTCATCTGCTGCTCGTTCAGCACACTGCCGAGCTTGGTGCGCGTGTCGGACTCGATCGCTTCCATCTGCGGTTTCACGATCTCGAACTGCTTCTGCATCACTTCGCGCCGTTGCGCATGGGCGGCCTGCATGATTTCCTTGAACTTCGCCGCCTGGGCCTCGTCGAGATCGAGCTTGTCCGCCATCCGTTCCATGTGCCGCTCCATCCGCGGCGGTGGCTCGTCGCCCGGTGGTGCGGCGGCGACACCCGTGGATATGAGCGCCAGGCTCAGCAACATCAGTTTAGTCAGTGTCATATCGCTCTCCTGCGTAGCGGGCCGGGTGAGTCCGGCCGGGTTGATTTATCAAGGTGGCGAGCCCCGCGCCCACCGACCATGCTGGCGAGATTAGGCCTGAATCTCGGAGGAATAATGCAGACAGCATGGAAAAGTGGCGAATGTGCGGGTGACCGCGGGGCTTCGGGTAGACTCGTGCCGAATCGCGGTAACGCGGGTGGTCGAGTCCGGAGCAGGACGTGACACGCCCTTGTGCCAGCCGGCGGCGGTCGTGGCCCGCGGGGTCGTGGGGACCGCAACGGAGCAGGCTTGGGTGAACGACGGTCCGACGTCGATTTGGGAGACGCACGCGCGCCAGTGGCAGTGGATCGGTTCGCCCCTGCGCCCGGCGCGCGCTGACCAGCTGGCGTTCGAGCAGGCCGTCCGGGACGGGTTTGGCCCCGTGCCGCGTCCACTCCACGCACTGCTGCTCGGCGTGACCCCGGAAATCGCGGCGCTGGCCTGGCCCGCCGGCAGCGAGCTGCTGGCCCTCGACCGATCCCTGGCCATGATCCGCTCGGTATGGCCGGGCCATCCGGCGGACGGCCGCCATGCCGCCTGCAGTGACTGGAACCGGCTGCCGCTCGCGAGCTCGACTCGCGACGTCGTGATGGGCGACGGCAGCCTGGCCATGCTCGCCCACCCGCTGCCGGCACGCGCGGTGTGCGCCGAGATTGCCCGTGTGCTCGTCCCGGACGGTTTGCTGATCCTGCGCGCTTACTGCCTGCCGGCCCGGCAGGATCCGCCGGAGCAGGTGATCGAGGATCTGTTCGCCGGACGCATCCGCAACTTCGACAGCGTGCGCCTGCGGCTCGCGATGGCGTTGCAGCCCGATCCGGCGCACGGCATCGTGCTGGCGGATCTGTGGTCCTACTGGCACGCCCGGATCACCGACGCGGCGGCGCTGGCTCGCCGTTGTGGCTGGCCGCCGGAGCGGATCCGGACCATCGACGCCTACCGCGCGCTGCAGACCCGTTACCATTTTCCGACGCACGAGGACATGCACGCGCTGCTGGCGACGTGTTTCACCGTCGAACGGGTGCACGTCCACGACTACGAACTCGGAGAGCGTTGTCCGGTATTCGTGGCCCGGCGCCGGCCATGAGCGAAAAAGACGGACCAGACGCGCTCGGCGCACTGCGCACCGCGGTGCCGGGGATCCTGTGGCCGGCCCTGCCCGACGCCCGCGGCGCCGCGGCGCTCGCGCTGCTGCATCAGCTCGAACACAGCCAGTGGTGGTCGGCGGCACAGCTCGACCAGGCGCAGCTGCGCCAGCTGCGAGAAGTGGTTGCCTTCGCCGCCGAGTCGATACCCTTTTATCGCGACCGGTTCGCGACACTGGGCATCGATCCGCGCGCAGCGCTGCTCGAAGCGCACTGGCGCCGCCTGCCGATCCTCACCCGGCGCGACCTGCAGGACCATTACGACGCGCTGCGCAGTCCCAGGCTGCCGCCCGGGCACGGCGAGACGGCGGTGCTGAGCACCTCCGGGTCCACCGGCGAACCGGTCAAGGTCCTGCGCACGAGTCTGGACGATCTGTTCTGGCGCGCGGGCACGCTGCGCGAGCATTTCTGGCAGGAACGGGATTTCGGCGCGCGGCTGGCCTCGATCCGGGTCACGCCCGCGGGCGTGGCCGAGCCGCCGGAGGGCGCGGTGTACGCCGGCTGGGGTGCCGCCACCGACGGGCTGTTCCGTACCGGACCGGCGGCCGTGCTGTCGCTGACCGCGGACCTCCACACCCAGTTGCGCTGGCTGCACGCCCGGGCGCCCGCCTACCTGCTGAGCTTTCCGAGCAACCTCGCCGCGCTCGCCGACCACATCGCCGGCGACGGTCTGGCGGCGCCGGCGCTGCGCGAGATCCGCACGGTCGGTGAAACCTTGTCACCGTCACTGCGCGAGCGCCTCCAGCGCGTGTTCGGCGCCCCGGTCACGGACTGCTACAGCACCAACGAGGTCGGGTACATCGCCCTGCAGTGCCCCAGCGGTTCCGGGCTCTACCATGTTCAGGCCGAATCGCTGCGGGTGGAGGTGCTGCACGAGGACGACCGACCGTGTGCGCCGGGCGAGATCGGCCGGGTGGTGGTCAGCACGCTGCACAATTTCGCCATGCCGCTGCTGCGCTACGACCTGCGCGACTATGCCGAGGTCGGCGGCCCCTGCCCCTGCGGCCGTGGTCTGGCCACGCTCAAGCGCATCCTCGGGCGCCGGCGCAACATGCTGGTGCTGCCGGGCGGCGAACGGCACTGGCCGCTGGTCGGTTTCGGCGAATACCGCGACGTCGCCCCGGTCCGCCAGTATCAGCTCGTACAGACAGCGCTCGATCGCATCGAAGTGCGACTGGTCACCGATCGCGCGCTCAGCGCCGGCGAGCAGGAGCGCCTGGCAGAGGTGATCCGGCGCTGGCTCGGCTACCCCTACAGGCTCGAATTCGTCTATCTGCAGGCATTGGCCGCCAGTGCCGGCGGCAAGTTCGAGGATTTCATCTGCGCCGTCGACGGCTGAGAGCGCGCCTGGGTCAGTCGATCTCCAGCTTGTAGCCGACGCCGTACACGGATCGGATCACGTCCTCGCCAGGGGCGATGCGTTCGAGCTTGCGGCGCAGATTCTTGACGTGGCTGTCGACGGTACGGTCGGTGACCACACGGTGATCGTCGTAGAGCCGATCGAGCAGCTGCGCGCGCGAGTAGACTCGCCCGCGATGCTCGGCGAGGGTGAGCAGCAGGCGGAACTCCACGGGCGTGAGCTCGAGCCTGGTGCCGCGCAGGCTCGCCTCGTAGCGGGCTTCGTCGAGCACCAGCGCCGGCGCGCTCGCCGGCGCGCCATCGTCCCGGCGCCGGGTGCGGCGCAGGATGGCTTTGACTCGGGCGAGCACCTCGCGCGGGCTGAACGGCTTGCAGACGTAGTCGTCCGCGCCGAGTTCGAGGCCGAGCAGCCGATCGATCTCCTCCACCCGCGCGGTGAGCATGATGACCGGCACCTCGGAAAAGCTGCGCAGCTCGCGGCAGATCTCCAGGCCATCGCGGCCCGGCAGCATGAGATCGAGCAGGATCAGATCCGGCGCCGACGCGCGCACGCGGGCGATCACGTCCCGGCCGTCGGCAAGATGCGTGGTCGCGAAACCGCTGCCCTCGAGGTAGTCGGCCAGCAGACGGGCGATCTTGGGCTCGTCCTCGACGATGAGGATCGAGGCGGGACTCCCGCTCACGTCCCCGGCCCCGTCGCGGCGCCGGCGAGCGGCAGGCTGATGGCGAGCCACAGGCCGCCGAGCGGTGAGGCCCGGGCTTCGATGCGGCCGCCGTGCGCCTCCACGACGTTGCGACAGATGGCGAGGCCGAGCCCGGCACCGCCGTGGCTGCGGCTGCGCGAGCGCTCGACCCGGAACAGGCGCTCGAACAGGTGCCCCATGGCGTCGGCGGGCACGCCCGGGGCGGTGTCCTGGAAGTCGATGCGCAGCTGCTCGCCGGCGTACGCGCAGCGGATCTCCAGGCGCCCGCCCGGATCCGTGTAGCGCAGCGAGTTCTCGAGCAGATTGTTGAAAAGCTGCTGCAGGCGACCGGCATCGGCAAAGACCCGCGGCCGCGGACCGGGCGGCACCTCGATTCGCAGCGTGAGACCGTGCGCGGCAAAGCTGTCCTGAAAGCCCGCTGCCGTGGTCTCGAGCACCTGCGCCACGTCGACCTCGCGGCGCTGGTAGGTGAGCGCACCGACGTCCGAGAGCGCCAGATCGTACAGGTCGTCCACCAGCTTGCCGAGCGTGTGCACTTCCGCTCGCAGCGACGCCAGCGCCTCGGGCGTGGGCACGCGCACGCCGTCCTCGAGCGCCTCGATTTCCCCGCGCAGGACGGCCAGCGGCGTACGCAGTTCGTGCGAGACGTCGGCCATGAAGCTGCGGCGCGCCTGCTCGTTTTTCTCGAGCGTGCGGGCGAGCAGATTGAAATCGTGCGCGAGCCGGCCGAGCTCGTCGCTGCCGGTCGTCGCGATGCGGGTGCTGAAGTCACCGGCGGCGAGCGCGCGGGTGCCGCGCGTCAGACGATGGACCGGGCGCAGAAAGTGCCGGGCCATCAGCACGGCCACGATCGCCGCGAGCAACAGCGCGAACGCCGAGCTGGCGAAGGCCGCGCGCCGTTGCTGCGCTTCGAAGCGCAGATCGAACTTGCTGGTGAGCTTGCGCAGCGGCGCCACCGCCAGCCAGCCGACGGTGGTGCCGCCGGATTCGATTGCTCGCAGCGTCGCATCGGCAGGCGGATTCGGCGCGCCGGCGACGTAGTTGCGGCCGGCGTCGAGCAGCGTCAGGCGCGGGCCGAGATGGAACAGATCCGAGCGCCGGCCGTCGTCATCGTCACCGCGCCGCGGTGATGGCCCCGGCGGATGATCCGCTGCGTGGCGCGCCGGTGGCAGGCGCACGCGCGGCCCCGCACGCAAGCGCTCGTGCAGCAGCCGGCGCCAGGCCGGCCCGTCGCCCTGTACGAACGCCCAGCTGCGCTCGCGCGCCCAGGATTTCGCGAGCCCCGCGGTGAGCGACTCCAGGCGCACCGCTTCGACCCGCCCGGCGTAGTCGAGGAACCCGCGCGTGAAGCTGATCCGCTGTGCGATCATCATGACCGCCACAACCACGATGCTGGTGGCGAGTATGGCGGCGAACAGCTTGAAGGTGATGCCGAAGCGCATGACAGGTGCATTTGGCGGGCGGGTCCGGACCGCGGTCAAGTGCCCGTCCCCCGTTCGTGCGAGAATTTCAAATTGTCTCCACATTCGAACGGCATGCTCGGGACCATTGCCGGTCCAGGTTCTCGCCCGCACCCCGACGCCCGCCCCGTCACGTTCACCAACGGTTCGCTCGCATGCGCCAGGTATTCACTCTCGTCAGTGTCATCGGTCTCGCCGCCGCCGGCTGGTTCGGCTGGCGGTATCTGCAGGCCGGGGACGCGCCGCGTTATGAGACCGTCGCGGTCACGCGCGGTGACATCGAAAAGACGGTGACCGCGCTCGGCTCGCTGCAGCCCAACAACTACGTCGACGTCGGCGCGCAGGTCACCGGCCAGCTGCTCGCCGTGCACGTGGACATCGGTGACACCGTCACCGCCGGACAGCTCCTCGCCGAAATCGATCCGACGGTGTATGCGAGCCGGGTACGTGCGGATCGTGCCCGACTCGCCGATCTGGAGGCACAGCGCGTCGAGCAGCGGGCGCAGCTCGTGCTCGCACGCCAGCAGGACGAGCGCAACCGCAATCTGCTCCCCGCCCGTGCCGTGAGCGAGGATCTCGTGCAGCAGAGCACCGCCGCCGTCAAGGTGGGCGAGGCGCGCCTGGACTCGCTCGCCGCGCAGATCGATCAGGCCCGATCGACCCTCGACGGCGACGTCGCCAACCTCGGCTACACGAAGATTTACGCGCCGATGGCGGGCACCGTGGTCGCGCAGACGGCCCTCGCCGGACAGACCCTGAACGCGGTGCAGTCCGCACCGACGCTGCTGCGTATCGCCGATCTGCAGACCATGACCGTCAAGGCGCAGGTCGCCGAGGCTGACGTCACCCGGCTCGAGGTCGGCATGCCCGTGTACTTCACCACCCTCGGCGATCCGGACCGGCGCTGGGAATCGAAGGTGCGCCAGATCCTGCCGACGCCCGAGATCCTCAACGAGGTCGTCCTCTACAACGTGCTCATCGACGCCGACAACGACGACGGCCGGCTGATGACCGACATGACCGCCCAGGTGTTCTTCGTCCTCGGCCGCGTCGAGAACGTGGCGGTGCTCCCGGTCACGGCGCTGCGCAACAAGATCACCGAACACATTGACGACGATCACGTCCGCGTCCAGGTGCTCGGCGAGCGCGGCCTCGTGTCCCGGGAAGCGACGCTCGGCCTGAGCAACCGGTCTCAGGTGGCGGTGGTCGCGGGCCTCGCGCCCGGCGAGCACGTGGTCATCGGCACACGTGCGGACGACGACGACGGGAACACCGGCTCGCCGTTCAGCCCGTTCGGGAAACGCCGCAAGTGAGCGCCGGCGACCTTCCCCTGCTCAGCATGACCCACCTCGGCCGCACGTTTTCGAGCGGTCCCGCCGCGGTGCGCGCGCTCGACGACGTCACGCTCGGCATCGAGGCCGGCGAATTCGTCGCCATCATGGGTCAGTCGGGCTCGGGCAAGAGCACGCTCATGCATATTCTCGGTTGTCTCGATCGGGCGACGAGTGGCAGCTACGCCATCGCCGGTCGCGACGTCGCCACGCTCGACGCCGACGAGCGCGCGACGCTGCGCCGGGACACCTTCGGCTTCGTATTCCAGGGCTACAACCTGCTGGCGAACGCGACCGCGGCGGAAAACGTGGAGATACCGGCCATCTACGCCGCGCGACCGCGCCGGGAACGCAGCGCGCGCGCCGCCGCCCTGCTCGCCCGGCTCGGCCTGTCCGATCGCGGCCGGCACCGGCCGAACGAGCTTTCCGGTGGCCAGCAGCAGCGCGTCGCCATCGCCCGCGCGCTCATGAACGATCCGCCCGTGATCCTCGCCGACGAGCCGACCGGCGCACTCGACAGCGCCAGCGGCCAGGAGGTGCTGGCGCTGCTCGCCGGGCTGAACGCCGAGGGCCGCACCATCGTGCTCATCACCCACGATGCCGGCGTGGCCGCACATGCCCGCCGGCGGATCGTGCTCAAGGACGGCCGGGTGATCGATGACAGCGGCACGCCCGCGACGCACGGACAGGCGCGCGGCGCCCAGCCCAATGCGGGCCGTCGCCGTGCCTGGCTCGCCGAGCTGTGGGAGGCGGTGAAGATGGCGCTGCGTTCCCTGCGCGCGAATCTGTTTCGCACGGCGCTGACCCTGCTCGGCGTGGTGATCGGCGTCGCCGCCGTCGTCACCATGCTCGCCATCGGCGCCGGCAGCAAGGCGGCGATCATCACCGGTATCCAGGCGCTCGGCACCAATGTGCTGTCCATCCGCCCGGGCGGTCTCGGCCTGCGCACCAGCGGCGACGTCGTGACCCTGGTCGAGGCCGATGCCCGCGCCATCGCCGCCCTCGCCCACGTCGACAGCGTGTCACCGGAGCGCGAAGCCGTGCAGACCGTGCGCTTCGGCAGCATCGACTACCGCACCCGCGTGGTGGGCGGGTGGCCCTCGTACCCGCAGGCGCACGACTGGGATCTCGGCGCCGGCAGCTTCTTCACCGAAGCCGATCTCAAGGGTTACGCGCCGGTGATCGTGCTCGGGGCCACGGCCGCCGAGCAGCTGTTTCCCGACGGTTCCTCGCCGCTCGGACAATACGTGCTCGTGCGCAACATCCCGTTCGAGGTGACCGGCGTGCTCGCACGCAAGGGTGCCAGCCCCTGGGGCTCGGATTTGGACGACATCGCCGTCGTGCCGCTGTCGACCGGCTTCATGCGGCTGTTCGGACAGCCGTACCTGAACAACATCGTCGTCAAGGTGAGGGACGCGGCGAACATCGATGCGGCCGAGGCCGACATCGAGGCACTGCTGCGCGAGCGCCACCGGGTCGAGGACTTCGATGTGCGCAATACCGCCTCGCTGCTCGAGATGGTCTCGTCCACTCAGGACACGCTCACCGTCCTGCTCGGCTCCGTGGCAGCCATCTCGCTCGTGGTCGGCGGCATCGGCGTCATGAACATCATGCTGGTATCGGTCACCGAGCGCACCCGCGAGATCGGCGTGCGCATGGCCACCGGCGCGCGCATGCGCGACATCCTGCTGCAGTTCAACACCGAGGCGCTGGTGGTGTGCAGCATCGGCGGCGTGGCCGGGGTCCTGCTCGGGCTCGCGGTTGCGCAGCTCTCCAGCCGATTCGGCATGCCGGTGGTCTATACGCCCGAACCGGCGTTGCTCGCGTTTTCCTGCGCGTTTCTGACGGGGCTCGTATTCGGCTATCTGCCCGCGCGCAAGGCGGCACGCCTGGACCCGGTGATCGCGCTGGCCCGCGAGTGACGATACCCCCGCGCAGATGGCAACGGATCGTTGCCGGGCTCGGCCTGGCGGTCGCCGGCTGCAGCACCCTGAGCCCCTACACGCCACCGGCGCCGGAGCTGCCGGCGTATTACGCTGCGGCACCGGCCGAAGGGCCCCAGGCGGCGCCCGCAACGGCCGCCGTGCCGGCCTGGTGGCAGGCCTTCGGCAACGACGAGCTCGACGCGCTCATGGCCGAAGCGCTCGCCGGCAACCTGGATCTCCAGGCCGCGCTGGAGCGCGTCGCCCAGGCGCGCGCGGCCCTGCGCATCGCCGGCAGCGCCCTGCTGCCGGCTGTCGGCGCGAGCGCGTCCGGCACGCGCGCGCGCAGTGCCGGGCAGGGTTACGACAGCGCTTACCGTGGCGAGCTGTCCGCCAGCTACGTTGTCGATCTGTGGGGGGCGAATGCGGCGGGCGTCGCCGCGGCAACGGCGGATCTGGCCGCCAGCGCCCACGCCCGCGCCGCGGCCGCGATCGGACTCCAGTCCCAACTCGCCGCCCTGTATTTCGACCACCTCGCCGGCGCCGACCAGCTGGCGATCGCGCAAGCCAATCTCGCCCTGGCGCGCGAGGTGCTCGCGCTGCTCGAAGCGCGGCTGAATGCGGGTGCCACCACGGGTCTGGAAGTCGCCCAGCAGCGAGCCGCGCTCGCCACCCAGGAAGCGGCGCTGCCGCCGCTGGCGCAGCGCCTGCGCGCCGACGAACATGCTCTGGCCGTACTGCTCGGCCGACCGCCGCAGGCTCTGGTGCTGCGCGGGCACGGCCTTGCCGACGCGGCATTGCCGCTGATCGCGCCCGGCCAGCCCGCGGGCCTGCTCGTGCGACGTCCGGACATCCGCCGCGCCGAGGACGCGCTGCGGGGCGCCAACGCCGATGTCGCTGCGGCCCGGGCCGCTTTTTTCCCGCAGCTGACGCTGAGCGCCGGCGGCGGCATCAGCGGCGTGCTGTCGGCGGGTTCGAGCACGCTCGCCTCGCTGGCCGGCGATCTCCTGGCGCCAATCTTCAGCGGCGGGCGCCTGGAAGGTGGCGTCGAACAGGCCCGCGCACGCTACCGCGAATTGCTGGCGAGCTATCGCCAGACCGTGCTCACCGCATGCGCCGAAGTGGAGGACGCGCTGGTCGCCGCCAGCCGGACCGCCGAGCGGGAATCGTCCCTGGCACAAGCGGCACGCGCCGCGGAGCAGGCCTACGGGATCGCGCGCACGCGCTACGAAGCCGGCGCCGTCGACTTCCTGACCGTGCTCGATACCCAGCGCACCGCGCTCGCCGCCGCCGATGCCCTGGTGCAGGGACGACTCGATCGTTACAGCGCAGCGGTCAACCTGTACGCCGCGCTCGGTGGCAGCTGGTCCGAAGCCGACTGACACGACCCGCGCCGGCGTGTCGCCGGCGGCCTGCCCGCCATCGCCCCCCCGGGCATTGCCACGCCGCGCTTGCGGGCAAGTGCCCGGACGTGAATGATCCCGCCCCGTCGACGATTGATCCGCAACCTGCCGATGCCATTGACCGCCACCGACCGATCTGCCGCCCTGCTGCAACGGCTGTGCCTGTGCGCCGCGCTCCTGATCGGCAGCACCAGCGTTGCCGCAGCTGACAGCCTGCCGTCGGCGCTGAACAAGCTACAGCAGCGCCAGCGCTTCCCGGTGGCCGATCTGAGCATCGTCGTACGCGAAGTCAACGAGTCCGCGCCGCTGGTCAGCCTCAACCCGGATGTCCCGCGCAACCCCGCATCGACCATCAAGCTGGTGACGACCTGGGCGGCGCTGGAGACCTTCGGACCCGCCTACACCTGGCCGACCGAGGTCTACGCCCTCGGGCCGATCCGCAATGGCGTGCTGAGCGGCGATCTGCTCATCAAGGGCTACGGCGATCCCTACATGCTCACCGAGGACTTCTGGCGCATGCTCGGCGCATTGCGCCGCCTGGGTCTGCGGGAGATCGACGGTGATCTGGTGCTCGACGCCAGCCATTTCGATCTCCCGCCGGAGGATCCGGGCGGCTTCGACCAGCAGCCTTACCGCTCCTACAACGTGGCGCCGAGCGCCCTGCTGGTGAATTTCCGCACGGTGCATTTCGAGGTTCGCGGCGCCAGCACGGGGATCGAAGTGCAAACCGATCCGAAGCCGGCGAACCTGAAGATCAACAACCGCATCAAGGCCGACGAGGGCCCCTGCGCCGGCGGCCGCAACACGGTCAACTTTCAGGTCGACGACCCCGCCAGCGTGGCCAGCATCACCTTGAGCGGCGTGTTCCCGCGCCGCTGCGGGGTGTACGATTTCTCGCGCGCCGTGCTCACTCCCGAAAGCTACGTGCATGGACTTTTTCAGACCCTGTGGCGCCAGCTCGGCGGGACCTTCGAGGGCGGTTTTCGCAGCGGCGACCTGCCACCGAAACACAAACCGCTCCTGACCTGGGAGTCCAGGCCGCTGGCGGAGGTCATCCGCGGGCTCAACAAGTGGAGCAACAACACCATGGCGCGCTCCCTGCTCCTCACCCTCGGCGCCGACTGGCACGGCGCGCCCGGTACGCCGGAGAACGGCGCCCGAGCGGTGCAGGAGCTGCTCGCCAAGCGCGGCATCGGGACGCAGGGGCTGCACATCGTCAACGGCAGCGGCCTCGCCCGCGAGACGCGCATCAGCGCGCAGACGCTCGCCGACATGCTGGTGCACGCCTGGCATTCACCGTGGATGTCGGAGTTCATCTCCTCGCTGCCGATCGCCGGCATCGACGGCACCATGCGCAAGCGTCTGAAGCGGGGGCCGGAAACCGGCCGCATGCACGTGAAAACGGGCTTGCTCAACGACGTCTCGGCGGTCGCCGGCTACGTTCACGGTGCCGACGGCCGCACCTACGTGGTCGTGTCGATCTTCAACCACAAGGGGCCGCCATACGGCATTGGCCGCGAGATCCACGACACGCTGTTGTCCTGGGTATACCGTGAATCCATACACGACGCGGATCGCTGACGCGCGCCCGGTGGCCGGCGTGCTGCTGTGCGCCAATGGCGGCCGCGGCGGGCGCTGGTCGAGCGTCGCGCCACCGGCCGCCGCCTGACCGGGATCGACGCCCGCCTTCGGCGCGGGCGGGAGTCAACGGCCGGCGCTTGCGGCCAGCGAGGCGCGCTCCTACCCTGTCGCGTAGCGCTGTCGTGCCGGCGGTGCGCACGCGCACACCCGAACGGGTGGTTGTCCCCGGCGCCCGCTTGACCGAGCGTGCCCGCATCTCTAGACCACGTGCAGGAGGTGGCCCCATGAACGACCTGTCCAACGCACCCGGCCGATCCGGGTACATCAAGCCCTACATGGCTCTCGCCCTGCAGCCGCAGATGCGCGGCGCGCACCGGCGCGAGGACATCATGCTCAACATCGAGCACATCACCGAGCTCATGCACGCCGCGGTATGGCTGTGCGGGATCGACCTGCCGGTGCGCCTCATGGCCCTGCCCGAGGGCGCGCTGCAGGGCTTCACGGACGAGATCTTCGACTGGGACCACGAGGAGTACGTCGACAAGCTCGCCATGGATCTTCCCGGGCCGGAGTCGCGCGCGCTCGGCGCGCTCGCGCGCGAGTTCAAGGCCTGGATCATCGCCCAGGCCAAAGTGACTCACCCGGAATTTCCGAAGCGGTTCTTCAACTGCGGATTCATCTTCGGACCCGACGGCGAAATCATCCACAAGCACTACAAGCTGCAGGTGTTCGCGCGCGAGCACTCCACCGTGCCGCACGACGTATGGGATCAGTGGACGCAGCTCTACGGCACGGGCCTGGACGCCTTCTACCCGGTGGCGCAGACCGACATCGGCAACATCGGTATCAACATCTGCATGGAAGGCTCGTTCCCGGAGACCTCCCGGGGTCTGGCCATGAACGGTGCCGAGATCATCTACCGGCCGAGCTACCCCGAGCCCTATGTCGCCAACGGCATCTGGGAGGTGCAGAACCGCGCCCGCGCGATCGACAACACCTGCTTCGTCATCGCGCCCAATCCCGGCTCCTACCTGACCCTGCCCGACGGCAAGTACCCCATCGACGCCTTCGGCGGCAATTCGATGATCGTCGACTACCAGGGCCGGGTGGTCTCCAACCACAAGGCCGGCGGCAACTCGTCCTGGGCCGGCGGAGTCCTCGACGTGGAGGCGCTGCGCGAGTACCGGGCCGAATCGCTGTGGGGCAACTGGATGAAGGATCTGCGCACGGAACAGTACCGGCTCATCTACGACGAGCCGATCTATCCGAAGAACGTCTACCTGGACCACGGCCCCGTCAAGCACGCCGACAAGGATCGCCTGTTCCGCGAATCGGTCGAACGGCTGCAGCAGCGTGGTATCTGGCGCCGACCGACGCCGGTCGGAACGGGTACACCGGAAAAAGTCTGAGAGCTTGTGCCACCCGGGTGTGACGAGCGGGCGGTGCGCGGCGTAGACTCGCTATCATCGGCGTCGGCCGATTGAGGTGACCGGTCCATGGCAACTGCCATGCAGGCGGCCACGCACAGCGCGCTGGCGCTGGCCGTCGCCAGAATTCATCGCAGCCGCAGCGCGTCGGCCCTGCGGCGGACTTTCTTCGAGGTCGCCCCGACGCTGGTGGACGCGGACGCGTTCGGCCTGTACCTGCTCGACGACCGGCTGCACCGCAAGGCGGTGTTTGCGACCCTCGCCGAACGCGAGTTCCTCGAGGCCTACGAAGCACTGCGCGATTCCGATCCGTGCTTTCGCGCCCTGATCGACCGGCGCCGCTTCACGCACACGCTGGAAGTGATCGACGAGCCGGCCTGGGTCGATCACCCGCTGTGCCGCCTGATGTCGCAATGGGGCCTGCGTTATTCGATCGCGGCGCCGCTGGTCATTGCCGGCCGCCTGGTCGGCACCATCAACTTCGCCCGTTGCGGGCGCGGCTACTTCGATCCGGACTCACTGGTACGGGCGCGTTTCCTGTGCGAGGAATTCGACTTCGCGTTCGCCCGAATCGCCCACATCGAAGCGCTCGAACGGCTTGCCCGTCCACCGTCGCCGGCACCCGCGCTGCAGATCCTGCCTGCGCGCACGCGCACGGTGGCGGAGCTGGCGGCCACGGGCCTCACCAATCGCGCGATCGCCGCGCAGCTCGGCATCAGTGACAACACAGTTCGTGACCATCTCAAGCGCGCCTATGCCGCCCTCGGTGTGAACGGCCGTACCGCGCTCGCGCGCCGGCTGTGACGGCGCGCGCCGGCCCGCGCGCACTCAGGCGCCGGCCGGCACATCCTCCAGCGCCGCCGCGAGCGCGTCGTCGACGCTCTCCAGCCAGACGAGCTCGAGCTGTTCACGCGCCGCGGCGGGCACTTCCTCGAGATCGCGGCGATTGCGCGCCGGCAGCAACACCCGCGTGACTCCGGCGCGCAGCGCCGCCAGCACTTTTTCCTTGACACCACCGACGGGCAGCACCAGGCCGCGCAGGCTGATCTCGCCGGTCATGGCCGTGTCGCTGCGCACCACGCGATCGCTCACCAGCGACACCAGCGCGGTGAACATGGCCACACCCGCGCTCGGACCGTCCTTGGGCACCGCGCCAGCCGGCACGTGCACGTGCACGTCGATTTTCTCGAAGCCGAGTGGATCGGCGCCCAGGCTCGCGGCCCGCGCCTTGACCAGCGACAGGGCCGTCTGCGCGCTTTCCTTCATGACGTCACCGAGCTGGCCGGTGAGTATCAGCCGGCCGCTGCCCGGTACACGCGAAGCCTCCACGAACAGGATGTCACCCCCCACCGGCGTCCAGGCGAGACCGGTGGCCACGCCCGGCAGACCGGTGCGCATCGCCACCTCGCGTTCGTGGCGTGCGGGCCCGAGGATCGCGCGCACTTCGGCGGGATCGACCTGCGCGGGCACGGCGGCGTCCTCGGCGAGCCGCACGGCCAGATTGCGCAGCACCGCCCCGATCTCGCGCTCCAGATTGCGCACGCCCGCTTCGCGCGTGTAGTCGCGCACGAGGATCTGCAGCGCCGCCGTATCCAGCTCCCCCTGCCCCGTCGCGGCGATACCGTTCGCCTCGCGCTGGCGCGGCACCAGGTAGCGGCGCGCGATCTCCAGTTTCTCCTCTTCGGTGTAGCCTGGCAGCTCGATCACCTCCATGCGATCGCGCAGCGGTCCGGGTATGGTGTCGAGCACGTTGGCGGTGGCGACGAACAGGATCCGCGACAAATCGAACGGTACCGCCAGGTAGTTGTCGCGGAAACTCGAGTTCTGCTCCGGATCGAGCACTTCGAGCAGGGCCGACGACGGATCGCCGTGGAAGCCGCCCGCGCCGAGCTTGTCGATCTCGTCGAGCATGAACACGGCATGGGTGGTGCCCGCCTTGCGCAGCCCCTGCATGATGTTGCCCGGCAGCGCGCCGACGTAGGTCCGCCGGTGGCCGCGGATCTCGGCCTCGTCGTGCACGCCGCCGAGGCTCACGCGGATGAACTTGCGTCCGGTCGCGCGTGCGATGCTCTGCCCGAGCGAGGTCTTGCCGACTCCCGGCGGGCCGACGAAGCACAGGATCGGACTCTTGCCCGCCGGGTTGAGCTTGCGCACGGCCAGGTACTCGAGGATGCGCCGCTTGATCTTGTCGAGCCCGTAATGGTCCGTCTCGAGTATCGTCCGTGCCGCGGTCACGTCGATGACTTCGGTCTCCTCGCTGCGCCACGGCAGCTCGACCATCCAGTCGAGGTAAGTACGGGTGAGTGAGGATTCCGCTGCGCCCTCGGGCATGCGCTCGAGCCGGCGCAGCTCCTTGAGCACCTGCGCGTGAACCTCCTGGGGCATGCCCGCACGCTCGATCGCCTCGCGCAGCTCGGCGAGCTCCTCGGCCTGGTCCTCGCCTTCGCCGAGCTCCTTCTGGATGGTCTTGAGCTGCTCGCGCAGCAGGTGCCGGCGCTGCTGCTCGCCGAGCGTCTCGCGAGTCTGATCGCTGATCTGGCGCGACAGGCGCAGCACCTCGATGCGCCGATTCAGGTGCCGGAGCACCGTGTCCATCCGCCGGCGCAGATCGAAAGTCTCGAGGACGGTCTGCTTTTCCTCCAGCTCGATGTCGAGCAGGCTGGCGATGAGATCCGCCAGGCGCGCCGGTGAGCTGATGCCGCGCAGCGCCGCGGCGATCTCGGCGGGTGCCTCGGGCAGCAGATCCAGGATCTCACCCGCGCGTTCGCGCAGGGTCAATGCGCGCGCTTCGATCTCCGGGGTCTCGGGCTCGGCCTCGGTCACCGCTGCGACACGCGCGACCAGGAACGGCCAGCCCTCGAGAAACTGCAGCACACGCACGCGCTGCTCGCCCTGGCAGATGAGGTGATGGGCGCCGTCGGGCGCCGCCATGTCGCGCATGACCGTGGCGACGGTGCCGACCCAGTGCAGATCATCCGCGCCCGGCTCGTCGATACCCGGATCGCGCTGGAGGAACACTCCGAGCCGGCGGCCGTCGCTCACGGCCGCGCGCACGCCGGCCTGGCAGCGGCGCCGGCCGACGCCGATGGGAACGATGACGCCCGGGAACAGCACGACGTTGCGCACGGGCAGCACGATGAGGGCATCTTCGGGCAAGGGTCGGATCTTGCCGGGGTCTTGCGGCTGCGGCACCCCCAGGCTGCCGGGGGCGGCGGCGGGCTCCTCGCCCAGCGTGGCGACGGGGAGCGGGGCTCGACCTGGGAAATTATCGTGCGCATTCATGGGCATGAGACTCCGGCACTGCGCCAGCCGCGGCGCGGATGGCGGCACCTGCCCTCTTAAGATGGTTGCTGGCGCGCAGAATTCAAGCGCGCGGCGGTCCGGGGCGCCAGGCCCGCCCGCCTCACTCGTCGTCGCCGTCGTGCCAGTCGTCCTCGTCCTCGTCCTCGTCCTCGTCCTCGATTTCGTATTCGTCGTCGTCCTCGTCCAGATCATCTTCATCGTCGTAATCGCCGGCTTCCTCGGGCTTCTCGATCAGCTCGAGCTCCAGCTCGAACCATGCGTCGAGATCGATTTCGTCCTTGTCACCGTCGACGTATTTCACCTCGACGATGCCACCGGATTCATCGAGGCTCAGCACCTGGAACTGGCGCGCATCCTCCAGGTTCTCGTACCAGCAATGGACCACCGGCTCCGTATCTCGGCTCATTGGCAGCTCTCCGTGTTGGCAGATCGACGCTGTGCGCCGGCGTGCCATGGCACGCGGGCGCTGTAGATCTTACCCCGCAAACCCCGGCGGATGGATGATCCCCCGCACCGTCTCAGGCGCTGCGTTGCTCGCCGATCCCGAGCTCGGTGGACATCCGTTCACGCATGACGAATTTCTGGATCTTGCCGGTGACGGTCATGGGGAACTCGTCGACGAAACGCACGTGGCGCGGCACCTTGTAGTGGGCAATGCGATCCCGGCACCAGGCCTTGAGCTCGTCCTCATCGGCCGCAGCGCCCGGTTTGAGCCGCACCCACGCACACAACTCCTCGCCGTATTTCGAATCCGGGACGCCGAACACCGACACGTCCTGCACCTTCGGGTGGGTGTACAGGAACTCCTCGACCTCGCGCGGGTAGATGTTCTCGCCACCGCGGATCACCATGTCCTTCACGCGGCCGACGATGTTGCAATAGCCGTCGGCGTCGAGCACGGCGAGATCGCCGGTGTGCATCCAGCCCGCGGCGTCGATGGCTTCGGCCGTGCGCTCGGGATCGTCCCAGTAGCCGCGCATCACCGAATAACCGCGGGTGAGCAGCTCGCCGCGACACCCGCGCGGCACCATGCGTGCGGACTCGTCGACGATCTTCACCTCCACGTGCGGGTGGACCCGGCCTACCGTCGATACGCGTCGTTCGAGCGGATCGGTGGTGCCGGACTGGAAGCTGACCGGGCTCGTCTCGGTCATGCCGTAGGCGATGGTCACCTCGGTCATGTGCATCTCGTGCACGACCCGTTTCATGACCTCCATCGGACAGGGCGCGCCGGCCATGATCCCCGTGCGCAGGCTGGACAGATCGAACTGCGCGAACCGCGGATGCTCCAGCTCGGCGATGAACATGGTCGGTACGCCGAAAAGTGCCGTGCAGCGTTCCTGCGCGACGGCTTCCAGGGTGAGCAGCGGATCGAAGCCGTCGTTCGGGTAGACGATCGTCGCCCCGTGGCTGAGACAGCTCAGATTACCCATGACCATGCCGAAGCAGTGGTACAGCGGTACCGGTATGCACAGGCGGTCGTGCTCGGTGATGCGCATCGCCGCACCGACGAAGTAGCCGTTGTTGAGAATGTTGACGTGGGTGAGCGTGGCACCCTTGGGCGAGCCGGTGGTGCCGCTGGTGAACTGGATGTTGATGGGATCGTCGGGCTGGAGCTCCTCGCCGAGCGCGGCGAGCCGCTGGCGCTGCGCCGCCCCGGCGAGCGTCGCGACGGCGTCGAAGTTGAGAAACCCCGGTGTCGGATCCTCGCCGAGCCGCACCAGCCACTCGAGCCGTGGCAGCCGCGCCGCCGTGAGCCTGCCGGGTACGCAGGCGTCGAGTTCGGGCGCGAGCCGGCGCAGCATCTCGATGTAGTCGCTGCTCTTGAACCGGCTCGCGGTGATCAGCGCGCGGCAGCCGACCTTGTTCAGCGCGTACTCGAGTTCGTGCACGCGGTAGGCGGGATTGATGTTCACCTGGATGAGCCCGGCCCGGGCCGTCGCGAGCTGGGTGAGCAGCCATTCGATGCAGTTCGGCGCCCACACGCCGACGCGGTCACCCGGCTCGAGGCCCATGGCGAGCAAACCGGCCGCAAGCGCCTCGGTGCGCGCGCCGAGCTCGTGCCAGCTCATGCGCACGTTCTGGTGGCGGACCACCACGGCCTCGCGCCCGGCCCAGCGGCGCACCGCCTCGTCCAGCGCCCGGCCGATGGTCTGGTAGCGCAGCGGCGTGTCGCTCACGCCGTGGACGTAGCTGTACTGTGCGGGACTGTCCATCGTGCTCTCTCCGGTCGCGGTGCCGCGACGGCGATGGCCGGACGGATGGCCG
The DNA here is from genome assembly GCA_020850735.1 of Gammaproteobacteria bacterium. Taxonomy (GTDB): domain Bacteria; phylum Pseudomonadota; class Gammaproteobacteria; order JADZEE01; family JADZEE01; genus JADZEE01. The sequence continues at coordinate 29,461 of JADZEE010000052.1, forward strand.
CCACGAACCGCATGCCGCGCGCTGCTGGCGTGGATCCTACCGGCGCGCGCGCCGCGGCGCGACCCGGTGTGGGCAGGATGGGCCGCTTACTGGTTGAGGCTGCGCCGAAGCGCTGCGGGTGCGACTCCCGCGCCGGACTCAGAGCTCGTGAAACACTCGCCCGCCGTAGCGAGACGGTTCCCGGGCGTTCCCGGCCAAGCGCGGGGGTGCACGAAAGCGCGCGCGTAGCGGGCCTGCGGAAACGATTTCGAGGGTCACCGCAACGCGGCCAGCAGGGGCCGTCGCAGCAGGCGCGGTGATGGTTTGACGAGCTCTCAGGAACGTGCGGTTCGCGTCGCGGAAGGCAGGCCGAGCAACAAGGCGCTCAGCATGAGCACGAAGCCGCCGGGCAGCGGCACGACACCGATCTGCAGGTGCAGGTTCCCGCTCGCGCTGTTGGTGCCGGCGGTCGTGGTGTAGGCCTGGACGAGAAAATTGTACTCGAGCCGATAGCGATGATCCGCGAGCAACGTGCCGGTCGGTGTGCCGATCACGAAGTTCGTCGCCGCACCGGCGGTGCCGCCGGCCTCGCCGACCACGAAGCTCTCGCCGGCGACGTTGGTGCTTTCCTGCTTGTTGTGAAACAGCGTCGCCACGCCGGTCGTGATGTCCAGCAACTTGACCTCGAGAACCAGGCGGTTGGTTCCCTGCAGGCTGTAATTGCCGCTCAACGCGTAGGGCGTGTCGGCCGTCACGTCGAAGACGATGCCGTTGAGACCGCCGCCGGTGGCATGGGACTGCGAGTGCCCGCCCCCGGCACGCACATGATCGACGGTGATCAGGAAGCCGGAACCGTCGAACACATAGTGGGTCTCGTTGAAGGCGTTGCCGTCGCTGCGGACGTCGCCCGCATCGAGCGGGAAAGTCCCGCTGCGGGTGCCCTCCGCCAGGGAGCCGACACCATCCCAGGCGCGGGTGAACAAACCGGCCGAGACGAACTCGATTGTCGCGGCCCGAACGGGCACGGACGTCAGGAGCGCGACCAGCGCCAGGGTACCCACGCGGACGACGTTCATCACCAGCCTCTCCGTAGCCGGATCCGCCCGCGCCGCGCCTGGTCGTATCGCGGCCACCGTGCGTACCCCGATGTCCTGATGGTGCGTCACGCCCGGCATCGCTTCAAGGTCGCGGCCGTCAAGCTTTGTAACACATGTGGTCAAGGCCGCGGTGACGGCGGACCGTGCGCCCGGCCCTGCGCCCGCCCCGGCCGCGCCCGCATCAGCGCCGGCGGTGCTTATCGCGGGCGCGAGCGGTGCGTCGGACGGCGGAACTCAGCTGCGCGCGAGTGGTGCGAGCCGCGGCCAGGGCCGGGCCTGCTCGAGCGTGGCCGCGAGGGCGAGCAGGGTCGCCTCGTCGCCGAACGGTGCGACGAATTGCATGCCGAGCGGCAGGCCGTCTTCGCAGCGCGCCAGCGGCAGCGAGATCGCCGGTTGACCGGTCATGTTGAACAGGGCCGTGAACGGCGCGTACGAGAATATGCGCTCGTGCCAGGCGCGGGCGTCGAGACCGGGCGCGTTCTGGTCGTAGGTGCCGATGGGCTGCGGCGCGAGCGCGCTCGTCGGCGTCAGCAGCAGGTCGTAGCGCTCGAAAAAAGCACCGACGCCTCGGCAGATGGCGTTCGTGCGTCCGAGCGCACCGAGCAGATCGCGGGCCGACTGCGCCCGCCCGTGTTCATAGACCGCCAGCGTGCACGATTGCAGCGTGTCCGGGCCGATGGGCCGGCCCGTGGCCGCGGCGACGGCTTCGATCCACTCGGCCATGCAGCTCGGGTAGATCACCTGCGTCGCGCGATCGAAGGACTCCCAGTCGACGGCGGGTGAATCCTCCACGAGCTCGTGGCCGAGCTCCGCGCACAGTCGTACGGTCGCCGCCAGCGCCGCCAGCACGTCCGGCGCCACCGGCACGCCCGACCACGGCCGGCCCGTCCACGCGATCCGCAGGCGGCGCGGCGGTGCCATGATCTCCCGGGCATACGGCCGGCGCGGCGGCGCGATGATGTAGCTGGCACCCGTGTCGGCGCCCTGCACGGTGTCGAGCAGGATGGCGCTGTCGCGGACCGTGCGCGAGACGACGAATTCGACCCCGAAGCCGAGCAGCGGATCGGCGCTGTCCGGGCCGTTGGGAATGCGCCCGCGGGTGGGCTTGAGACCGACCAGGCCACAGCAGCCGGCAGGAATGCGGATCGATCCGCCGCCGTCGTTCGCGTGTGCGACCGGCACGATACCGGCGGCGACCGCCGCGGCCGATCCGCCGCTCGAACCGCCGGCCATGCGCGCCGGATCCCACGGGTTGCGGGTGGCGCCCGTGGCGACGGATTCGGCGCTGACGTTCCACCCGAACTCGGGCGTCGTCGTCCGTCCCAGGGTGACCAGCCCGGCGGCGCGAAAGCGCGCCATCAGATGCGTGTCGTGCGGCATCGTCAGGCCGGCGGCGAGGCGGCTGCCCATCTCCTGCCTGCGCCCGGCGGCGTGCAGCCCCACGTCCTTGATGAGAAACGGCACACCCGCGAACGGCCCGTCCGCGTCCGCGCCGGCGTCCGGCTCGGCAAACACCTCGATGACCGCGTTGAGGCGCGGGTTGAGGCGTTCGAGCTGCGCGATCGCGGCCGCGCGCACCTGCGCAGCCGATACCTGTCCCGCGCGCAGCAGCTCGGCCAGCCCCGTCGCGTCCTGATCGATGTAGTCGTTGGTATCCATGCCGGCTCCCTTGCGATCCCGCGGCCCAGTGTACGTGTTTCAGGGCAACGCGATGCGCTGGCGGATGGCGTCGGCCATCGCGCCGACGCTGGTGCCCGCGTGCAAGGCCACCAGCGCCCGTCCGTCGCGGTTCACGAGGTAGACGAACAGGCTGTGATCGACGTAGCGCGGATCGGCAGGATTGGATCGGTACGCAGCCTTGAACCAGCTCGCCACGGTTTCGATGGCCGCCGCGGATCCGGTCAGCCCGAGCAGGCGCGGATGCAGCCGGCTGACGTAGCGGCGCAGCCGCGCCGGCGAGTCGTATTCGGGGTCGACGGTGATGAACACGGGCTGCACCCCCGCGCCCGCGGCGCCGAGCCGCTGCAGTACCGCGCCGAGCGCATGCAGGGTGGCCGGACAATAATCCGGGCAGCGCGTGTAACCGAAATAGACGAGCAGCCGGGGCGCGGGTATGTCCTGCAGCGCGAGCGTGCGGCCGCGATCGTCGGTCAGCGTCACCGCCGGCAACCGGCTCGTCCCACGCGCGTGTCGGGCCGGCTGGTGTGCGGCCAGCCAGGCCAGGCTGGCGCACACGACGACGATGATCGCCGCCGCCGTCAGTGGCCAGCCGCTGCGCACGGCGCTCAGCGCTCGTGAAACATTCGCCCGCCGTAGCGAGACGGTTCCCGGGCGTTCCTGGCCAGGCGCGGGGGTGCACAAAATCGCGCGCGTAGCGGGTGTACGTAAGCGATTTTGGGGGTCGCCGCAACGCCGCCAGGGGCGTCCCGGAGCCGTCGCAGCAGGCGCGGTGATGGCTTCACAAGCTCAGAGCGCGGTGATCCAGCCCATGGCGCCGCGTTCGGCCATGTGGATCTGGTGCGGGTGAAACATGTACCGCCCCGGCCTGGGCAAAGTGAATTCGACGATCGCGCGCTCGGTCTGCCCGAGGGTGACGACGTCGGTATGCTCGTGCGGGATCAAAGCGGTGCCGGTGCGATACAGGTCGAAGGTCTGCGCGTGCAGGTGGAACGATGCGACCGGGTCGTACTCGACCAGATTCGTCACGTACAGGCGCACCCGCTCGCCGGCCGGAACTTTGAGCGGGAAGCGGTGGTAGTAGCCGGCGATGCCGTTCCAGGCATACAGCTCGTTGCGGCCGTCGCCGTCCAGATCCCAGCCGCACAGGGACAGCACGCGCTCGTGCGCGGGCGGACGGCCGCCTTGCGGATCGACGATCATCACGCCGTACATGCCGCGGGCGAAGTGGCGCGCGAACGGCGGCGTGTGGCAGTGATAGGGGTGCAGGCCGGCCGGGCCGGCGAGGATGCGATAGCTGCGCCGCTCACCGGGGTTGACCGGCTGCCAGCCGTCCTCACCGACGTCGTGCGCGCCGTGAAAGTGCAGCGAGTGCGCGGCGCCGGTGTCATTGACCAGCGTAATCTCGAGCAGCTCGCCTTCGGTGGCGCGGATCACCGGCCCGGGCGCCGTGCCGCCGTAGGTCCAGGTGTCGACGAAAGCACCCTGCCCCACCTCGACCCGGCCTTCGCGCACGTGCAGCTCGTACTGTCGCGCGCCCGCGCCTGCGCGTGGCGGGCGATCGAGCGCGGCCAGCGCATCCGGTCCCAGGTGCAGGGGCGGCTCGGCGGCCTGCGCGTACAGGCCGTGGACGGCGTGCGGCGACGATGTGGTCGCGGCAGGTCCCGCGGGCGGTGCCGCGACCGGTCCCAGACCCCGGGTCGGGCTCACCTTGGGCTGGGAGAAGCTCTGACCGAAGGTCGCCAGGCCGCCGGCGAACAGTCCCGCGACGCCGCCCAGGCCGCTCAACCGGAACCAGTCCCGCCGGCGCACGGTGACGCGTCAGCCGTAGCGCAGCTCACCCTTCGCGTCGATCTCGCCGCGGTGCACCTTGCCGGTGACGTCGGCCAGCTCGTCGAGAAAGGTGTCGATCACCGCATCGTCGGTCGCCGCGTCGACCGGCAGATTGACCAGCGGTGGTTCGTAGTTGCCGAGCAGCACCCAGCCGAGGGCCGTCATGCCGCCGACGATGGCCTCCAGATCATCGCCCTTGGAGCCGAACGCGACCGGCAGCAGATCCGTGTCCCAGGCGTCGAGCCCCTCGATCGCGCGGATCCCATCGACCAGCCGCCGCTTCGCATCGAGCACCTGGCCGGCGAGCCGCAGGTAGCCGCTGTCACCCAGATACTTGAGGGTGCACCAGGCGGCAAACACGGGACCTCCCGAACGCGAACCGACCAGGCCCATCATCTTGTACTCGCCGGCCGGCCAGTCAACCGGACTGACGTAGTGGAACTTTTGCAGCCCGGCCGAGCGCCACAGCACCGTGGACATGGGTTTCGGGCAGTAGCCGAGCTTGTGCAGATCCGCGGAGATGGATTGCACGCCGGGCAGGCGGAAGTCCCAGGCCGGCAGCGCGTGGCCGAGCCGTTCCACGAACGGGGCGAGGTAGCCGCCGACACAGGCATCCACGTGCATCCACAACCCGTGCTGCACGGCGAGCGCGGAGATGTCCTCCAGCCGATCGTAGAGCCCGTAGGGCCAGCACGGCGCCGAACCGACCAGTGCGATCGTGTTCGGGCCGACGGCGTCGGCCATGGCCTGCACGTCGCCGCGATAGTCGGCCGCGAGCGCCGTGCGCACGATTTTCATGCCGAGGTAGTGACAGGCCTTGGAGAACGCCGGATGCGCCGAGTACGGCAGCACGATCTCCGGCACGCCCTTGACCGGCCGGTGCTCGCGGGCCCACTCGCGGGCCGCGTGCAGGGCGCAGAAAATGCTCTCGGATCCGCCGCTGGTGGTGTTGCCGCATGAATCCGCCAGCGGATGGAACAGGCTGACGCACATCTCCAGCGTTTCCTGCTCGATGTCGCCGATGTAGGGGTGATAGAGGGAGAAGAAGCCGTTGTCGGACAGGAACATCGTGTAGGCCTTCAGCCCCACCTCCTGGACGTCGCGCGGGGCACGGAAAGCTTTGGTCCAGTGACCGCGGATGTCGTCCAGCCGGCGCGCCCGCATCTCGGTCTCGAGCACGTCCCAGGTGACGCCGTCGGCGGGCAGGCTGCGGCGGGTGGTCGATGCAGTCATGATCGTCTTCCTCTCGTTCAAGGGTTTCAGGTGATTCCGCCGGCCAGCGCGCCGGCGCACAGCACCAGCGCGTACAAGGCGCCGCCGCCGCCGACCGCGATCCAGCGCACGCCGGCATCGAGCTGCGGCCGCGCCGCCAGGTGGTAGAGCAGCGGGCCGAGCAGTGGCACGAGCAGGACCAGGGCGCTCCAGGCGACGCGTGCGGGCATCGCAAGATCCGTGCGCCGGCCCAGATCCCAGATCGCCAGAGTCGCCCACACGGCCGCGAGCAGCAGCGGCAGCGCCCAGGCGTAGAAGTTGAGCGCCATCTGCGCGGCGCCGGGCAAGGCGAAATCCGTTGTTCCATTCACGAGCGAGATCTCCTGTGACGAACGTCGGTGCCCGCTACCGGCACCGCTAAAGCGCCGCCGGCGCAATCGGGGCGACGATCTGCGCGATCACCCCGGCGAGCACGCAGGTGATCAGGGCAAGTCCGCCCCACACCAGCAGCCGGCGCACGGGTGTGGCCAGCCAGCGATCGTGCAGCAGCAGGAAGGCGGCGCCGCCGAACAGCGGCAACGCCAGGATCAGCAGCCCCCACGCCGTTCGCCGGCGCCCCGCGGGCTCACCCGCGAGGCCGAGGAAGGCGACGCTCGCGAACACACAGTACAGTGTCATCGGTACGTAGTAGGCATACGCGCCGAAAAACAGCGAGGTCGCGTTCACCGGTTGCATCAGATACAGGGGCAGGTCGTTCATCGGCCGGCCCGCGCCGCGGCGATGGTGGACACGGGTCTCGCGATCGCGTCGGCATCGATGCCGTAATCCGCGAACGGATGCAGCGCCGGTCGCACCGGTGCATCGGCACCGCCGGGCATCACCGGCTGCGGCGGTGGTACCGGCCGATCGCGCCAGTCCCCGAACGGCAGCGCGCCACGCGTGGCTTGCACCAGCATGCCGAGCGTACCGAGATAGCTCACCGGCTCGGCGCCGACGGGCAGACGCGGACCCCTGCAGCCCTGCAGCAGCTCCAGTGCGGCGGGTATCGCGCTTGCGTAGACGTTGCCGGCGAAGCAGTTGCCGATGCTGCCGATGCCGGTCACGGCGAGATCGCTGCGGCCGTTACCGAGCACGACGTTGTCGACGACGCGGTTACCCGTGGCGGGCCAGTAGTTGCGATCCTTGAGCGGCATGACGTAGATGCCGTGGTTGGTGTTGTCGCGCACGAGATTGCGCTCGATACGGTGACGATTGCCACCGGCAATGATGATGCCGTTGCCGTCCACCGTCAGCACCGCGTAAAAGGCGGCGGCGGCCGGATCACCATTGTTCTCGACCCGGTTGCCGACGACGGTGGTCTCGCGGCCGGGCGGATAGAGCTCGATGTCGAAGGTCGTCAGGCCGATGCCGGCCTTGTTGCGCCGGAACACCGACTCGACGACGTACAGATCACCGCCGGAATTGGTGCCCGAGTAGCCGAGCCCGTTGTACTCGGCGATCACGTCGGCGACCACCGCCCGGCACGGGTAGCACTGACCGATGTAGAAACCCGAGTCCGGCGAGCCCGAGGCGTAGGCATGCTCGAACACGCCGTCGACCGAGTCGAAGGCATAGATGCCGTAGTCGCCGTTGTTGTAGGCGGTGAGCCAGGAACCGCGGTAGCCGGTGACGCCCGTCCAGTAAAAGCCGTTCAGGGTGTAGTTGCGCGAGCTCATATTCTCGACGGCCACGGCGTCGGCGACGATCATGAAGGCGTTGCCGAACTGGAACTGACCGTCCATCACCACCGCGTTGCGATCCACGCCGCGGATGGTGAGCGAGGGCGTGGAGACGAACACCTCCTCGTGATAGACACCGGCGTCGATGAGGACGAGATCGCCGGGAAACGCCGCATCGACCGCGGTCTGAATGTCCGGGTAGTCCTGCGGCACGCGGCGGGTGACGCCACTCGGCTCGGCGACGGCGTGGAGCTTGCGGCGGTCGTCGACCAACGGCGTGTAGACGGCCTCGTCGCCGACCAGCACCGCGCCGACCATACCCTCGCGACCGTCGGGTGTCGCGTGATAGGTGCAGTAGTACGGAAACGCGCCCGCCTCGGGGAACACGACTTCAGTCAGATCGCCGGCCAGCATGTCGAGCCTGCCGAAGCTGCGCTCGGTCGACCACGCGCCGCCGACGGCCACGGCGTTGTGCGGATTGCGGCCGGCGTTGTGGAATACGATCGAGCCGCCGATCGGCACCCGCACCTCGCGCGGGGAATAGGAGTTGTCGACCATGGCCACCAGCACGGTGCCGGTGGGCGCGTCGCCGCCGTCGCTGCAGGCGGCGACGGCGAGCCCGATGAGGAGCAGCGCGGATGCGCGCATGGCCGACCGCCGCCCTGCCACCGTCACCCTGGCCTCCTCCCCCGCACTCACCCGAAAACGTATAGTCACACTAGAACATCTATACGATTTTGGTCAACGGCCGGCGCCGGCCGGCGCGATTGCGCGCGGGCTGCGCGAGGCCCGCCGCCTTCGGTTCCGCGCTCGCGTAATGCGTGCGCCACGGCCCGAACAGCGTGCGCACCATGCGCTCGATATCCGCGAACACCCGTGCCGTCGGGATGTCATCATGCGTCACGTAGAGCAGGTACTCGTGGTTGAACACGGCGAACACCACCGTCGCCATGTCAGCGATATTGACACCGGCCGGGATCTGGCCGCGCAGTTGCAGCACGCGCAGCAGATCGCGGATCTGCTCGGTGGCCTTGGCGTCGGACCAGTCGACCACGTCGCTCAGCGTGCCCTGGTACTCCGGGATCCCCGGCACCGAGATCAGCCGCAGCAGACGCCGATCACGCCAGGAGTCGCACCAGGACATGAAGTTGCGCAGCACGGCGACGAGCGCGTCCGCGGCATCGGCGGGTGGATCCTGGATGATCCGCTCGTTGTCCGCGAACAGCCGCTCCAGATCCGGAACGGTCAGCGCCCGGACGATGTTCTCCTTGGACTGGAAGTACTTGTACAGCGTCGCGACGCCGAAGCCCGCGCGCACGGCGATCATCTCCATCGTGGTTTTCTGGTAACCGTGCTCCGCGAACAGGGCGGCGGCGGCCTCGACCATGGCCTTCCGGCGGCCCTGCTTCTGGCGTTCACGAACACTCATCGACGACTCCCATCGGCTGCGGGCACCGGCATGGCAGCCGCGCTTGCGCACCGGCCGCCGGCGAAATAGTATAGGGAAAAACGAATTACTACACGATTTTCAGCGCACCGCCCCCCGCGGCGGGGCGGCCAGCCACGACGCAGGGGGATGGGGAATGCAAACGACGATCTCGACGTACCGGGCAGCGGGCGGTTCGCTGTTCGCACTCGCACTGCTGGTGTCCACGGCCCACGCCCAGGTGCTGGAGGAAGTCGTCGTCACCGCGCAGAAGCGCGAGCAGAGCCTGCAGGACGTGGGCATCTCGGTGACCGCGTTCACCGGCGATCAGCTGCACGCGCTCGGGCTGACCAGCACCGACGAGATCTCTCAGCAGACGCCCGGGCTGCTGTTCACCGCGGCCGGCGGCACGCAGTCGATCGGCCTGCCCGCGATCCGCGGCGTGGGCCAGAACGACTTCGGGCCGCACCAGGAAGTCCCGAACGCGGTCTATGTCGACGAGGGCTACCTGTCGTTCAACGGCGCCATCCTGCAGCAGATGTTCGACCTGGAGCGGGTGGAGGTTTTGCGCGGTCCGCAGGGCACGCTGTTCGGGCGTAACGCCACCGGCGGCCTGATGCACTTCATCAGCCGCAAGCCGACGGAAAAGCCCGAGGCCTATGCGGATCTCACCCTGGCCGAGTACGAGCAGGTGAAGTTCGAAGGCGCGGTCAGCGGGCCGTTGTCGGAGCGCCTGCGCGGGCGCCTCGCCGTGGGCACCAACTACCACGGCGCATTCATCGACAATCGCATCGGCCCGGACACCGGCGACACCGAGAGCTACTCGGGGCGCGGCCAGTTGCAGTTCCAGGCCACCGACCGGCTCGATGTGCTGCTGTCGTTTTTCGGCGGCACGCACTCGGACGATCACGTCGGCCCCTACCAGCACCGCGCCGCCATCCTCGACCGTGACGGACTGGGCATCAACCTGCCGGCGAACGTGGATTTCTACGGCACCTGCCCGGGCTGCGATGCCTTCGGCTACCGCGACGGCGACGGCGATCCGCATGCCCAGGACCTCGGCACCAACGGCTTCCTCGAGCGCGACACCTGGGGCGTGACCGGCAACGTGAAGTGGGACTTCGACCGCTTCGTGCTCACCTCGATCTCCCATTACGTGGATTTCCAGTTCGACTACCTCGAGGACAACGACGTCTCGCCGACCCCGTTCGCCGAGTTCCTGTTCGGCCAGGACGCCTCGGAGTTCACCCAGGAGCTGCGCGTCAATGGTGAAACCGAACGCAGCCGCTGGGTCGCGGGTTTTTACTACCTCAACATCGATTCGGACAATTACGAGGGCTTTCACCTGCCGCTGCCGATCACCGGTGTGCTGCTCGATACGGTCTGGAATCTGGAAACCGAATCTTGGGCGGTGTTCGGCCAGTTCGAGTACGACTTCGCACCCAAATGGACCTTCATCGGCGGGCTGCGCTGGACCGAGGACAGCAAGGAGATGGATCTGCTGAACACGCTGGACATCGCCGGCCTGGGGATCATCCCCATCCCCTACAACAAGGCCACGGTGGGCGGGCTCGCGGAGCAGTCCAACGGCGACTACTCGTTCAAGACCGAGCTGGACTTCCGGCCGACCGAGGACTGGCTGCTGTATTTCGGCGTGACCCGCGGCAACAAGGGCGGCAGCTTCAGCGCGCCGCTGGACATGACCGTCACGCCGTTCGGCGCGGTGCCCTACCACCCCGAGACGCTCACCAGCTACGAGGGCGGCTTCAAGGCCACGCTGTGGGACGGGCGGGCGCGCCTGAACGCGAGCGCGTTCTACTACGATTACAAGGATTACCAGGCGTTCCGGCTCGAAAACGCGACCCAGATCGTGTTCAACGCCGATGCCGAGCTCTACGGCCTCGACATCGAGCTGTACGCGCAGCCCGCCGAGGGCTGGGATCTGGTGCTCGGCGCGAGCTGGCTGGACGCCACCGTGTTCGACGTCACCCTGCCCTCGGGCCGGGTCACGGACCGCGCACCGCCGCAGGCGCCGTCGCTGAGCATCAACGGGCTCGCCCGGCGCGAGTGGCCGTTCTGGCAGGGTCATCTCGCCGTCCAGGGCGATTTCAATTACGTCGGCGACTACCAGGCGTCGGTGCTGAATTCCCCGGCCACCGAGATCCCGCAGTACGTGATCGGCAACGCCCGGCTGAGCTACCGCAGCGGTGACGAACGCTGGGAGGCGGCGGTGTTCGTGAAGAACATCGCCGACGCGGGTATCCGCAGCTACGCCTTCGATCTGGCGGCCAGCGGTTTCCCCTACAACCAGCTCGTGTACCTGCCGCCGCGCTGGGTCGGCGGCCAGGTCGTGTATCACTGGGAGTAGCGGCTTTGCCCCGCACCACGCTACCCGCGCGCGGGCGGGTGTGGAAAAACCTGGAGCAGCAGCTGCTCGCCATGCGCGCGCAGGACCTGCCCTGGCACCAGGGGCTGTTCTTCTTCTACTGGCGCCGTCCGGGACAGGCGGCACAACTCGCCGCGCGCGAAGCGGCGAGCCTGTTCTACAACCAGCTCTACATCGGCGAGGCGAAGCAGCCGAGCGGCAAACAACTCGGCGACGACATCGCCGACATGACCCTGGACCTGCTGCATGCACCGCCCGGCGCGAGTTGTGCGCTCACTCAGGGTGGCACCGAGAGCATTTTCACCGGCGTGCTGGTGGCGCGCGAGCGGGCCCGGGCGCGCGGGCTCGCGGACACGCCGAACCTGGTCATCCCCAACACGGCGCATCCGGCTTTCGACAAAGCCGCCCATTTCCTCGGCCTGCAGGTCCGGCGCGTCCCCGAGGGCCCGGATCGGCGCGCCGACGTGCGCGCGCTGGCGCAGGCCATGGACGCGCACACCTTGCTCACGGCCGTGTCCGCCCCCTGTTATCCCTACGGTCTCATGGATCCGGTGGCGGAAGCCGGAGAGCTGGCGCGCGCGAAGAACGTGTGGCTGCACGTGGACGCCTGCTGCAGCTTCTTGTTGCCCTTCCTGCGGGAGGCCGGTGCCGACATTCCCGCGTACGACTTCAGCGTGCCGGGCGTCGATTCGATCTCGGTGGACCTGCACAAGTTCGCGTTCGCGCCGCCCGGGATCTCGAGCTTCTCGCTGCGCGACGGGGCCAACCACCGCTACCACACCTTTCATCACGACGCCTGGTCGGCCGGCACCTACGAGACCGATACCTTCGCCGGCTCGCGTACCACCGACGTGTTCGCCGCGACCTGGACGGTCATGCACACCCTGGGACGCAGCGGCTACGTCGACGTCGCCCGCCAGATCCGCGCCACGGTCACGGCTCTGGAGCAGGTGCTCGCCGGCATTCCCGACCTCGAGATCGCCGTAGCGCCGGAGACGATGTTCTTCCTCGTCAGCTCGACCACGCTGGACGTCGCCGCCGTCGCCGAGGGCATGACCGAGCGCGGCTACGTGACAGTCTGGTACGAGCTCGGTGGACGGCCGACCATCCACCTCATCCTCGATCCCATCGACGAGCCGGACGATTTCGCCGCCTGGGCCGGGGCGCTTGCCGAGGTCTGCGCAGAGGTGCGGGCGGGCCGGCGCCTGCGCAGCGGCGCCGAGGCGCGCTACGCGTGAACGCGCCGCTGCTCGCCGGACGGATCGCTCTGGTCACCGGCGCCGGGCGCGGCATCGGCCGCGGCATCGCCGAAGCCTTCGCCGCCGCCGGTGCCACGGTGATGCTCGCCGCGCGCACGCAAACCGATCTGCGCGATTGCGCGCAGGCCATCGAACACGCGGGAGGGCGCGCGGCCTGGCAGTGCGCCGACGTCGGTGACGCCGCGGCCTGCACGGCACTGGTCGAGCACACCGTGGCGACCCTCGGCGCCCTCGACATCCTCGTGCACAACGCCGGTATCTTCCCCATGAGCCCGATCGAGGCGATGAGCGATGCCGACTGGAACCGGGTGCTGGACGTGAATCTGGGCAGCGCCTTCCGCCTGACACGCGCGAGCATTCCGCACCTGCGCGCGCGCGGGGGCGGCCGGCTGCTGTTCACCTCCTCGGTCACCGGCAACCGCGTCGCTGCGCCGGGCTGTGCCCATTACGCCGCCTCCAAGGCCGGCATGAACGGCTTCATCCGCAGCGCCGCGCTCGAACTCGCCGCCGATCGCATCACCGTCAACGGCGTCGAGCCGGGCCTGGTGCTCACGCCCGGCGCCGCTGCGGTCACCGACGACGCGATCCGCGCCGCGATGGCCGGTTTCGTGCCGCTGAAACGCTGGGGAGAGCCGGCGGACATCGCCGGTGCCATGCTCTATCTCGCCAGCGACGCCGCCGCCTACGTCACCGGTCAGACCATCGTCGTCGACGGCGGCGCCCTGCTGCCCGAGAACGGCGCGATGATGCTGGACGACTCGCACGGCTGAACCCAGGCCGGCACCCGCGGCCCCCGGGTCGCATGCCACGTTGCCGGCGTGAGCACCGGTGCAACCGCAGCTGCGGCTGTACGTGCGGCGTAGGTGCGGCCGTAGGTGCGGCTGTAGGTGCGGCTTCAGCCGCACGCTCCCCCCCCCCGCCCAACAAACCACCATCCGGCCGGCTGAAGCCGGCCCTACGACCACCCGGGACCGTGCGCTGTTCCCGGCCGCCGCGAGGCCGCCGGCACCGCCGCCGGGTCGCGATCCCGGGTCCCGGGTGACGGCCGCAGGTCGTGCTTGTTTGCCGGCAACCCGGTCAGTATACTCTTCAGTATATTAGCGTTCTGTTCAGTACCTACGCAGGAATCCTGAGTACGGACTCAGGGACCTGCACAGCACCGGGAGGGGTTGCGATGCGTCTCCACGACTCACACTTTGGTTCTTTCGCCGCTCACGCAACCGTTGTGTTCGGTGCCGCACTGGCCTTGTGGTGCGGGCCGCCGCCGGCGGCGGCGCAGGGCACGGCGACGGCGTCCGCCCTGGAAGAGATCGTGGTCACGGCGCGCAAGAAGGCGGAGAGCCTGCAGCGCACCCCGATCACCATGACGGCGATCACGGCCGAAGACATCCAGGCGCGCAACTTCGCGTCCATCACCGACATCGGATCGTTCACACCGAACGTGAGCCTGTCCGCCGGTTCGACGGATGTCGGCGGGGCGGCCAACGCCGTGTTCTTCATCCGCGGCATCGGCCAGCTCGACTACGCGCCGACCAGTGATCCGGGCCTGGGGGTGTATATCGACGGCGTCTATCTCGGGCGGTCGCAGGGTGCGGTGATGGAGCTGGCCGACATCCAGCAGATCGAGGTGCTGAAGGGACCGCAAGGCACGCTGTTCGGCAAGAACACCATGGGCGGCGCGATCAACATCACGACCCGCGATCCGGGCGATGAATTCGGGGGCTCCGCCGCCATCACCGCGGGCGAGGACGAGCGCATCAACTTCGACGGCCAGCTCGACGTGCCGTTCAGCGATACCGCCGGCGGTCATTTCGCCGTCTCCTACCACAGCCAGGATGGTTTCCAGGAGCGGCCGTTCGCCGGTGACGACTCCGGCGAGGAAGGCACCCTCGTATCGCGCGCCAAGCTGGTCTGGACGCCGAACGAGAAAACCAGAATCGTCGCGTCGGGGGACTACACGCGGATCAATGCGGATGCCAACACCGTCTGGATCACCGAGAACCAGAATACACTCGCCGGGCCACCGAACCTGGTCGCCATCTGGAACGGGCTGGTGGGCTTTCCGGCCGGCACCCCGTACACGTCGGCCATCACCTCGACGGATCCGCGTGTGAACAACAGCGACGCGCCGATGAAACTCGAGTTCGAGGGCGGCGGCGCGTCGCTGAAGCTCGAGTGGGATCTCGACGCCTTCCTGCTGCGGTCGATCTCCGCTTACCGCACGCTGGATTCGCGCAATCAGCGTGACATGGACGGCAGTCCGGCCAATTTCGGCCACGTCGATTACCGCGACGAACAATGGCAGTTCAGCCAGGAATTCAACCTGATCGGCACGGCGTTCGCCGACCGGCTGGACTGGACGGTGGGTGCCTACTATTTCAAGGAAGACGCGCAGAGCAACTGGATCGTGGGCCTCGCGGACGGCCTGTACCCAGCCCTCGAGGCGCTGCCGGGACCGTTTTTCCCGCTGGCCCCGGGTGTCGCCTGCCCGCCGCCGCCGGGCGTGCCGCTGCCCTGCGCCGGCGGTGCGGGCAATCCCTTCAACCTGGCGCTGGAGCTGGTGGATCTGTACACCCCCGAGCTGCAGACCGATTCCTACGCGGTGTTCGGGGAATTCGAATGGCATTTCACGGACCGGCTGTCGGCCATCACGGGCGTACGCTACTCGCACGACGAAAAGGATTTCCGCTTTTCGAACCGCGGTGTCCTGTCCGGCGTAGTGGATCCCGGGTTCCCGGTCGAGGCCAGCGATTCCTGGAGCGACGTCTCACCTCGCTTCGGTCTCAAGTTCCAGGCGACCGACGATGTCCTGCTGTACGCCACGGTGTCGAAAGGCTACAAGGCCGGCAGCTACACCGCCCGCCCGCAGGATGCCGCCTCGGCGGTGCTGTCCTTTGACCCGGAGGAGCTCTGGGCCTATGAAGGCGGCTTCAAGAGCGACCTGCTCGAACGCCGGCTGCGCCTAAACGGGGCGGTGTTCTACTACGACTACACGGATCTGCAGCAGACCACCAATCAGGTGCCCCCCGGTGGCGCCGGGCCCGTGCAGTACACCGACAACATCGGCGCGGCGACGATCTGGGGCATCGAGGCGGATCTGACCTTCCTCGCCACGGAGCGGCTGACGCTGTACGGCAGCGTCGGTTACCTGGACGCGCAGTACGACGAGGCGTCCGCGATCCTGACGGGCGTCGGGCTCGATACACCCCTGGTCAAGGCACCCGAATGGAGCGCCACGGCATCAGCCCAGTATTTCCAGCCGCTCAGCTTCGGCGAGCTGTTGTACCGGGTCGACTATTCCTACGTGGACGAGAACTTCCCGGATGCCCGCGCGACACCGCAGCTGCGCCAGAAGGCGCACAGCCTGGTGAACACACGGGTTGCCTGGACCTCGGTGGACGACAGCTGGACCGTCGCGTTCTACGGCAAGAACGTTTTCGACGAGAAGTATGTCGCCAACGGTTTCGACGTCTCCGCCTTCGTCGGCTACTTCCTCGGCGTCCCCAGCGATCCGCGCGAGCTCGGCGTGCAGATCCTCAGGCGTTTCTGATCCGGCGGGTCGGACGCACGGCACGCGGGATCGGCGAGGTCGGGTTCACCAGCGCGCAAAGATTCAGCGTCGCGTCCAGCCGTAGGCGCGGCGTAGGTGCGCCGTTGGTGCGCCGTTGGTGCGGCGTAGGTGCGGCGTAGGTGCGGCTGTAGGTGCGGCTGTAGGTGCGGCTGTAGGTGCGGCTTCAGCCGCACACCCCCCCCGCTCAACAAAGCACCCTCAGGCCGGCTGAAGCCGGCCCTACAACCACCCGGGCGTTGTTCGGCGGATCCGTAGCTGCGGCACAGCCCCCCACCACGGCCTGCTACGACGTCGTGCGGGTGCCGAGCGCGGCGGCGATGCCGTCGGCGACGCGGAAGGCATTGGCGTAGATGGTCCAGGTGTGCGGCACGCTGCCGCCGGTGGGCATGAAGCTGCCGTCACTGACGTAGAGATTGTCGGCGCCGTGCACGCGGCAATCCGGATCGAGCACCGAGCTCGCCGGATCGGTGCCGAAGCGGCAGCCACCTGCGACCAGGTTGGGCGGCGGGCCTCGGTTCACCCGCGAGCGCACGTTGACGCCGCCGAGCGCGCGCAGCACCTCCTCCCCTTTCTCCGCCAGAAAACGGGCGATGCGCAGGTTGTGCGGGTGCTGGCCGACGCGCAGGCGCACGACCGGCGTGCCCCACTGGTCGCGCACGTCCGGATCCAGGCTCACGTGGCAGTCCGCGTGCGGCAACCAGTCGGCGAACACCTCGAAGTTCAGGTGCTGGGCCGCACGGAACTGCTGCTCGAGCCGGCGCTTGAGCGGCAGGCCCCACACGAGCCGCTCGCCGTCCCACTTGAGCGCGTTGGCCGTCGGTACGGGGTTGGGGTGATCGAGGACGAAGTCGATCGTGCCACCCTTGCGCCGGCCGCCGAGGTAGGCGGCCTCGAACACGTACCACGCCTGCAGCGCGCGGTTGACGAACGGCCCGCGCCGGCGTAACGCCTGCGCCTCGGCAGCCGGCAGATCCGCGTAGGGCAGATCGCAGGCGCCGATCGCACCGGCGGAAAAGATCAGGTTGCGGCCGACTTGGCCGCCGGCGTTGCCGAGCCCCTGCGGGTGCCGGGGACCGGTCGACAGGAGCAGCAGGCGTGCCGTCTCGATCGCCTGACAGGCGACGACGAACACACGCGCATCGACTCGGCGCGTCGCGCCCGCGGCGTCGAAGTACTCGGCCGCCGTCACCCGACCGCGCGCATCACTCACCAGGCGCGCGACCTTGGAGCGCGGCCGCACTTCGCAACGCCCGCTCGCCACCGCCCGGTCCAGCAACGCCGCACGGCTGCTGCCCTTGGCGCCGCTCGAGCAGCCGTAGCCGCCGCAGTAACCCGAGTACTCACAACTGCGCCGACCCATCGCGTCGCGCGACAGGATCGCCCGCGCCACCGGGATCGACTGCACGCCGAGCCGGGCGCAAGCCGCATCGATGCGGGCGCTGACCGGATGCTCCGCGGTCGGGGGATAGGGAAAATCTGCCGTTGAGCGCGGCTCCAGATGGGCGTGCGGCACGATCCGGCCGGAGACGCCGACTTCGTGTTCGACGCGGGTGTAGTAGGGTTCCAGCGCCGCGTAGTCGATCGGCCAGTCGGCGATGTGCGCGCCTTCGATCGGGCCGAATTCGCTCAACAGGCGGAAGTCGACGGGTTTGAGGCGATGAAAAAACCCGCTCATGAAATTGGTCGAGCCGCCGACGCAGTTGCCGTTCCAGAAATCACGACCGGACTGCGCGTTGGATTGCGCTTGCCAGGGACCGTCCGCCTCGCGATCCTCGATGACCTGCGGCTCCTCGAAGAGCTTGGATCGATACGCCGGGCGCAGGCAGCAGGCCAGTTCGTCCTTGAAGAAGTCCGCCTCGGTGAACCAGGGGCCCTTCTCGAGCACGACGACCGAATGGCCGGCTGCGGCGAGCGTGGCGGCGATCGGACCACCGCCCGCGCCGCTGCCGATCACGCAGACGTCGAAATCCGTGTTCACAGCTCGAAGTGCCGCTTGCCGGACGGCGGACGGGGAAAGCCCGGCTGGTGCGCAAGCCACTGCCAGCCGACGCCGTCCGGGTTGCCGCCGTAGGCGGGATCGGTGAGCAGGGCCTCGAACAGGTAATACAGCACCAGCGCGATCCAGTCGCGTCCCGCCGGGCCGCTTTCCACCGCCCGCAGCACGGTTTCACGCGCTTCGGCATCGAGCTCGGCGAAACCCGCGCCGAAGGTCCTGGCCGTATACTCCGCGAGCGAGCCGACGCCGTTGACCAGAAATCGCTTCTCGCTGTCCTCGACCAGGGGATCGAGCAGCACGGCCTGCAGGTAAGCGAGCGCGTTGACCTGCGCGGCCCCCGGCGCGTCGGTTTCGCCGGGCAACAGGTGCTCCTGCACGGCTGCGAGGGTCTCGAGGCTCTTGCCGGCCAGCGGCGTCCGCGGCTCGCCGCCCGGCGCGCCGCGACCGGCGCCGGCCAGGATCGCGGCCATCGCGGTCAGAAACTGCCGCCGGCCGATGCCGCCGCCGCGCCGCTGCGCGATCAGCCCGGATACGGGATCGGAGCTCGTCATGCCGATACGGTAATCGACGCGGGCTCGGATTGCACCGCGCCCGCCGGATCGCAGCGGCCGTGCGCCGGCAGGCGCGACATCGCTACGCCCAGGTGCGGCGTAGGCACGGCGTAGGTGCGCCGTAGGTGCGCCGTAGGTGCGGCTTCAGCCGCACGAAACCGTTCATCGACACCGGCGGCGCGCAAGGGTTCCGCGTCGCGGCCGGCTGAAGCCGGCCCTACAGGCCGCATGAAACCGTTCATCGACACCGGCGGCGCGCAAGGTTCCGCGTCGCGGCCGGCTGAAGCCGGCCCTACAGGCCGCACGCAGCCGTACCTCGATACCGGCGTGCAGAGGTTCCGCGTCGCGGCCGGCTGAAGCCGGCCCTACAGGCCGCATGAAACCGTTCATCGACACCGGCGCACATGGGTTCGCGTCGCGGCCGGCTGAAGCCGGCCCTACAGGCCGCACGAAACCGTTCATCGACACCGGCGCACATGGGTTTCGCGTCGCGGCCGGCTGAAGCCGGCCCTACAGGCCGCACGCAGCCGTACCTCGACACCGGCTGAAGCCGGCCCTACGACCGGTCCCGAAGCCGATCCGCGCCGATCGGGACGAGCGCCCGGCGGGTGCTCAGTCCACGCCGCCGCGCATGGCCCGCTGCGCCGCCCGGATCAGGGCGTGCGGCTGCGGTCCGAGCGCGCCGAAACGCGGATCCGCGGTCTGACCGTGGTAATAGCGGTAATAGATCTGCTGCAGGACCACGGCGAGACGGAACAGGCCGAACACGTAATAGAAACCGAACCCGTCAATGGGCATGCCGCGGCGCGACGCGTAGCGTGCCAGCACCTCGGTGCGGGTCAGCGCACCCTTGACGTTCGTCGGCATCATGCGGAACAGATCCATGTACGGCGGATCGTTGCGCTCCACCCAGTACGACAGCGTGCAGCCCAGATCCATGAGCGGATCGCCGAGCGTCGCCATTTCCCAGTCGAGGACACCGATGAGCCGGGTCGGATCGTCGGCGGCGAAGACCACGTTGTCGAGCTTGTAGTCGTTGTGGATGAGCGCGGCCTGCCCCGATCCCGCCGGCAGGTGAGCCTCGAGCCAGGCGACGACCGGCGCAGTGTCCGGTGCGTCGGGTGTCAGCGCGTCGGCCTGGCGCTTCGTCCAGCCCCGCACCTGCCGTTCCACGTAGCCGGCCGGCCGGCCGAGATCGCCCAGACCCGCGGCGACGAAGTCCACGCTGTGCAGATCGGCGAGCACGTCGACGAAGGTCTCGTGCTGGCGGCGCACGAGCGCGGGCTGGCCCGCCAGCGCCGGCGGATACTCTCGCCGCACGATGATGCCTTCGATCCGTTCCATGACGTAGAAATCACAGCCGAGGACGTCCGGGTCGTCGCAAAAGGCCAGCACCTTCGGGCCGTACGGAAAATGTGGACCGAGCGCCGACAGCACCTGGAACTCGCGGCGCATGTCGTGCCCGGAACGGGGCTTGGTGCCGAACGGCGGCCGTCGCAGCACCAGCTCGCGCGCACCGATGCGCACGGCATAGGTCAGGTTGGAGAAGCCGGACGGGAACTGGCGCACCTCGATCTCGCCCTCGAGCCCGTCGATACAGGTCGCGAGAAACGCGCGCAATCGCCCGCCGTCCAGCTCCTCGCCCGCACGGACGGTGGCCGGACGATCGATCTCCATCACTGGGCGATCTCGCGCAACATGCGCCGGGCGACGGACAGCTTGTGCACCTCGTCGGGGCCGTCGTAGATGCGCGCGGCGCGTTCCTCGCGGTAGAACCACGCAATCGGCGTGTACTCGGTCATGCCCAGCCCGCCGTGCGCCTGCAGCGCGCGATCCACGACCTTGCGCAGCACGTCGGCGACGAAGTACTTGATCATGCTGATGTCGTTGCGCGCCGCTTTGGAGCCGACCTGCTCGATCCGCCAGGCGGTGCGCAGCACCAGCAGCCGCGCGGCCTCGATCTCCGCCGCGCTCTCGGCGATCCAGGCCTTGACGATGTCGCTGTCGGCCAGGTGCCGGTTGCCGGTCCCGATGACCCGGTCCGCCGCCCGCGCCATCATGAGATCGAGCGAACGCGCGCAGATCCCCAGCCAGCGCATGCAGTGATGGATCCGGCCCGGGCCGAGCCGGTACTGGGCCAGCGCGAAACCCTTGCCGCGTTCACCCAGCAGGTTTTCGGCCGGCACGCGGCAGTCGTCGAAGCTCACTTCCCCGTGCGAGTACAGATCCTCACCGGCGTGACCCATGACCGGGGTATTGCGCACGTGCCGGTAGCCGGGGGCGTCGGCCGGCACGAGGATCATGCTCGCGCGCTCGTGCGCGCCCGCGTGCGGATCGGTGACCGCCATGACGATGCACAGCGACGAGCCGTCCGCGCCGGTGGTGAACCACTTGTCGCCGTTGATGACCCAGTGCTCGCCGTCGAGCTCGGCGCGGGTTTCGAGAAACAGCGGATTGGCACCCGAATTGCCCGGCTCGGTCATGCCGAAGCACGAACGCATCTCGCCGCCGACCAGCCCCGGCAGCCAGGTCTGCTTTTGCGCCGCGGTACCGAACATGTGCAGCAGCTCGATGTTGCCGGCATCGGGCGCGTTGCAGCCGAATACGTAGTGCCCGAGCGGCGAGCGGCCGAGCACTTCCGAGACCAGGCCGTGATCGACCAGATCCAGACCCATGCCGCCGTACTCGCGCGGGTGGTTGGGTGCGAACAGTCCGAGCGCTTTGACTTTGGCGCGTTTCTCGCGGATCGCGGGCAAGACGGCGCCGGCGCCCTCGGCCAGAAACTGCGGTTCGAGCGGTACGACCTCGGCGTCCACGATCTCGCGTATGCGCGCGCAGATGTCGAGTATTGCCTGTGAGGGTGTGAAGTCCATGCTCATATCTCCCGGTGTCGTCGTGTCGCGCGCTCGTGAACGCGTGCAATGGTTACCTGAAGGTGACCAAGTCGGTGTGCTCGGGGCGCTCGAGGTGGGCGATCGCGTTGAAGCTCTCCAGCGTGACGGTGCGGCCGTCGAACAGCAGCTTGGTCACCGAGCAGTTGTACAGCGTGAGCTTCAACGCCACCGTGCGCGCATCGTTCAGGCCGAGCACGTGCTGGACGATGGCACCGATGGCGCCGGCCGAGGTGAACACGGCCGCGCTGCGGCCCTGCCCGAGCTCGCGCATGACCCGCTCGAGCCCGGCCACGCAGCGCGCGCGAAACTGCAACCAGGTCTCAGCGCCGTCGGCCACCAGCGCGCCGCGCGTCCAGGCGTGCAGTGCGGATTCGAGAAAGCGGTGAAACGCCGCCCGATCGCGGGCGAGCTCGGCCCAGTCGAGTGGCAGCGCCGCCCCCTGCTCGCACGCATGGCGCTCGAGCAGCGGCTGAAAGGCGTATTCGTCGAATTCGTGGCTGGGATCCGCGTGCCGTAGCGGGCGGCCGGCGGCGCGAAAGCGCTGCGCGACCGTCGCGGCGGTGTCGCGCTGGCGCACGAGGGAACCGGCGTACACGGCGTCGAGACGCCGATCGAGCGCGAGCCAGTGATCGGCGAGCAGCTCGGCCTGGCGCAGGCCGGCGGGCGAGAGCCGGTCGTAGTCGTCGGCGCCAAACGAGGCCTGGCCGTGACGGACGAGGTAAAGGACGCTCATGGAGGGTGCGGACGGGAACGGTGCGCGCCACTATACGGGCGGCCGTTATATTGGTCCAATTTATGCTGTCGATTTAGTTCATAATTCATATTTATCTAACTTCCGCCTTCGAAGGCCCGTGGCACGCCCGGATCTCAACCTGTTTCGCGTCTTCGACGCCATTTACACCCAGGGTAATCTGACCCGCGCGGGTGAGCTCCTGCACGTGTCGCAACCGGCGGTCAGCAGCGCCCTGGCCCGCTTGCGCCGCCTGTACGGCGATCCGCTGTTCGTGCGGGGCGCCGAGGGTATGACACCGACCCCGTTCGCCGAGGCGGTGGCGCCGGACGTGCGCCGCGCGCTGCAACTGCTGCAAAGCAGCGTCGCGCACCGCGAGCGTTTCGATCCGGCGGCGTCCGATCGCAGCTTCCGGATCGCGACCGGCGATCTGGGCGAGGTGCTGGTGGCGCCGGCTCTGATCCGGGACTGCGCGACCATGGCCCCCGGCGTCACGCTCGAAGTGGTGCGCGCGTCGCGCGCCGAGATCCCGCGCGCGCTCGCCGCCGGCCAGGTCGACTTCGCCATCGATGCCCTGCCGGTGGCCGATGCCGAAATCAGCACCCTGCGCCTGCTCGAGACGGACCACGTCGTCGCCGTGCGCGCCGGCCACGCGCTGGCCGATCCGCCGCTGACGCTCGATCGTTACCTCGCCTGCGCTCACGTGCACGCTTCGAGCCGCCGGCGCGGCGCCGGGCCGGCCGACATCGCCCTGCGCCGCCTCGGCCGCCAGCGCCAGATCGTGCTGCGCACCCAGCATCACCTCCAGGCCGTGCTCACGGCGCTGCACACCGATCTCGTGCTGACGGCGCCGGCGGCGCTCGCGCGCCTGTTCGCTCTGCACCTGCAACCGGTACCGTTCGCGATCCCGCGCTTCGATCTGTTCCTGTTCTGGCACCGGGGCAACGACGGCGATCCGGCCTGCGCGTGGCTGCGCGAGCGCATCGCCGCCGGATCCGCGGCGCTGGTGCCGCCGCCTGCACCGGCGCGCCCGCAGCGGTGATAATAGCGCACGTCATGCGCGCGCCCGCCAGCCTGTCCCTGCCCATCGCCGCGCCGAGCAGCGCCACCGGCGTCGTCGTCCAGGCACGCGCGCTGCGCAAGCGCTACGGCGAACGCGAAGTCGTGTGCGGTATCGATCTGGACGTGCCGCCCGGGGGCTGTTTCGGCTTGCTCGGTCCGAACGGCGCCGGCAAGACCACCACCTTGAGGATGATCCTCGGCCAGTCACCGTTCTCGGGCGGCAGCCTGACCGTGCTCGGCCAGCCCATGCCGGCGGCGGCCCGCGCCGTGCGCGCGCGCATCGGCGTCGTCCCGCAGCTCGACAACCTGGACCCGGATTTCACCGTGCGCGAGAACCTCGAGGTCTACGCCAGCTTTTTCGGCCTGCGTGCCCAGGCGGTGCGCACACGCATCGACGAGCTGCTCGAGCTGGTCGAGCTGGAAGACCGCGCCGACACTCCCATCCGCCAGCTGTCCGGCGGCATGAAGCGGCGCCTGAGCATCGCCCGGGCGCTGATCAACGAACCGGATCTGGTGATCCTCGACGAACCGACCACCGGGCTCGATCCGCAGGTCCGCCACCTCATCTGGCAGCGTCTGCGCACGCTCAAATCCAAGGGCACGACGCTGTTGCTCACCACTCATTACATGGAGGAAGCCGAACGGCTGTGTGACGCGCTGGTCGTGATCGACGCCGGCCGCATCATCAGCACCGGCTCACCGCGCCAGCTCATCCGCGCGCACGTCGAATCCGATGTCATCGAGATCCACGCCGCGCCGGGCGTCATCGAGAGCGCGCTGGC
The DNA here is from genome assembly GCA_020850735.1 of Gammaproteobacteria bacterium. Classification (GTDB taxonomy): domain Bacteria; phylum Pseudomonadota; class Gammaproteobacteria; order JADZEE01; family JADZEE01; genus JADZEE01. The sequence continues at coordinate 53,634 of JADZEE010000052.1, forward strand.
GGATGCCGACAACTACCGGCTCGAGCGCCTCGGCGAGATCACGTATTGCTACACCAACGCGGCCGCGCCGCTGGTGACCCGCCTGGAGAAACTCGCGCACGTCACCTACACCCATCGCCCCGCCAGCCTCGAGGACGTGTTCCTGAAGCTGACCGGGCGCGAGCTGCGCGACTGATGAACCACTGGGCCGTGCCGCTGCCGCGGGCCGGCGCCATCGCCGTGTGGCGTCGCAACGCCCTGGTGTGGCGCAAGCTCGTGCACAGCTCCGTGTTGTTGAATTTCGGCGAGCCGCTGCTCATGCTGCTCGGCCTGGGCTTCGGCCTCGGCCGATTCATCGGCGACATGGCCGGGATGCCCTATCTCACCTTCCTCGCCTCCGGACTGCTCGCCTCCTCGGCGATGAACACCGCCTCGTTCGAGGCCCTGTACTCGGTGTTCACACGCATGGTCCCGCAGCAGACCTACGACGCCATGCTCGCCACGCCGCTGGCGATCGACGACATCGTCGCCGGGGAGATGCTGTGGTGCGCGACCAAGTCGCTGATGAGCAGCAGCGCCATCCTGATCGTCGCCTGGGCGCTCGGCGGCATTCGCGAACCCACCGCCCTCGCGTGCATCCCGGTGTTCTTTCTGGCGGGTCTGTGTTTCGCCGGCCCGGCCCTGCTGGTCAGCGCGCTGTCGCCGTCCTACGATTTCTTCAGCTACTACACGACCCTGGTGATCACGCCGATGTTCATTTTTTGCGGCGTTTTCTACCCGATCAGCACCCTGCCCGGCTGGCTGCAGATCGTGGTCCAGGGACTGCCGCTCACCCATGCCATCGCCCTCATCCGCCCGCTCGCCGGCGGCGCGATGCCCGAAAGTGTGCTCGCGCACGTCGCCGTACTGCTCGTCTACGCCGGCGCCGGCTTCTACTGCTCGGTCGCAGCCGTGCGCCGGCGCCTGCTGAAATAATGCGGGTAATGCGAGTTTACGCAACTGCGAAGACGCTTCGATGCGCTCCGGGTATGGCCACCGTCAGCCGCGACGAACACGGTCCGCTGACGCCCGCCAGGGGGTCGGGTCTTCCGTTTTCGAAATCAACGACGCGCGCGGGGTCTCCCTGCTTCGAGTGCCGGAATCGGTCGCCCGAACTCAGACGAAAAAGCCGAACAGGGTATACAGGGCGCGCACGAACACGCTCATGCGCGGAATGCCCTCCGTCACGTGGCCTGGCGCCTCGACCACCACACCGAGATCGCGCCAGCGCGCGTTGCGTTCGGGGTCGGCAGAGCGCCCGTCCAGGCTCAGCACCAGGCTCGCGCCGGCGGCGAGGCGGCGGATGCTGAGCAGCAGCTGCTCGCCCTGCTCGCGCACCTCGACTTCCGGCTCGTGGCTGCGCGGGTGCGCGGCGGAGAGATTGGACACGCGGTGCGAGTAGCGCAGCCCGGCACTGCCCGCGGACAGGCGCACCCGTACCTCCTCCAGGTCGCGCATGCCGGTGTTGCCCAGTTCGATCCGGTAGGCGAGGTAGCAGCTGCCGGCCTGACAGTGCAGCTGCTCGACGGTGCCGTGGTAGACCAGTTCGCGGCCGTTGTAGAACAGCAGTGTCCCGAACGGTACCGCGCCGGGCGCGATCAGCAGCAGCACGAACACGGCGCTCGCTGCCGGGACGTGACGGCGCAGCCAGTCGGCGAAGGCGGCGAGCGGCGCGCGATCCATGCAGTGGTTGCCCGAATTCAATTCATAGAATATACATCAAATTAACCATCTAAGTGATTTTATTTAAAGAAATTATTTTGGTGCAAGACGGATCGCGCCGTCGAGACGGATAGTCTCGCCGTTGAGCATCGGGTTTTCGCAGATCTGCTGCGCCAGCATGGCGTATTCGTCGGGATCGCCCAGGCGCGTGGGGAAGGGCACCGCGGCCGCCAGCGCCTTCTGCGCTTCCTCGGGCAGGCCAGCCATCATGGGTGTCTTGAACAGCCCGGGGGCGATGGTGCACACGCGGATCCCGGAGCGCGCCAGATCGCGGGCGATCGGCAGGGTCATCCCCACCACCCCGCCCTTGGAGGCCGAGTACGCCACCTGGCCGATCTGACCGTCGAAGGCGGCCACCGAGGCGGTGTTGACGATGACGCCGCGTTCGCCGTCGGTGAGCGGATCGAGTGTGGCCATACGCGTCGCCGCGAGGCGGATGCAGTTGAAGGTGCCGATCAGGTTCACGCGCACGACCCGCTCGAAGTCGCCGAGCGGGTGCGGCCCGTCCTTGCCGACGGTCTTGGCAGCGATGGCGATGCCGGCACAGTTCACCAGCACCCGCGCCTCGCCGTGCGCCGCCGCCGCGCGGTCGAGCCCGGCCTTGACGCTGGCCTCGTCGCTGACGTCGACCTGGGCGAACACACCACCGAGGCTCTTCGCCATCGCGGCGCCACGCTCGGCATCGCGATCGAACACGGTCACTTTCGCGCCGGCCGCGGCCAGCCGCTTCGCGGTCGCGGCACCGAGACCGGACGCACCACCCGTTACGATCACGGCGATCTTGTCGAGCTTCATATCTGTCTCCTTATTGGTTCTCGTGTCATCTGCTACGGAAATCGCGCTGGCTGCGCGCCGCCGCCAGCGGGGGCGACCATTCGCCGCGAGGACGCCGCGACGGCCGCGGTCCTGGATTGCCACGCCCGCTCACGCGGGCTCGCAATGACGGTGCGGCGTGGCGCGCCCGGCCCATGTCCGCGGCGCCACCTTCCCCGCCATCGCGCGGGGGCGATTATTCGCAACGCCTGCGCCCGCCTTCATCGCGAGCGGGCGATAGTCCGCAATGTACTGTCCCGCCGTCATCGCGAGGTGCGTCGCGCAGCGGCGCACCGTGGCGATCCAGATTGCCGGCAACAACCGCGACACGCAGTCGCGCTGGCCACGCTCGTGACGTCCGCGCAGCCGCCGCGCCCCACTCGATAGTCACGGTTCAGACCAGCTCCACGGCCACCGCCGTGGCTTCGCCGCCGCCGATGCAAAGACTCGCGATGCCGCGCCGCAGACCGCGATCACGCAGCGCCGCCAACAGGGTCACGATGATGCGCGCACCGGAGGCGCCGATCGGATGGCCGAGCGCGCAGGCCCCGCCGCGCACGTTGACCTGCTCGTGCGCCAGATCGAGCTCGCGCATGGTGGCCATGGCGACGACGGCGAATGCCTCGTTGATCTCGTACAGATCGACCTCGCCGCTGGTCCAGTGCGCCTTCTCCAGCACCTTGCGGATCGCGCCCGCCGGTGCCGTCGTGAACCAGGCCGGCGCCTGGGCGTGGGAGGCATGCGCGACGATGCGCGCGATCGGCGTGAGACCGCGCCGACCGGCCTCGGCGCTCGTGGTCAGCACCAGGGCCGCGGCGCCATCGGAGATCGAGCTCGAGTTGGCCGCGGTCACGGTACCGTCCTTCGCGAATGCCGGTTTGAGCTGCGGGATCTTGTCGAGCCGCGCCTTGCCCGGCTGCTCGTCAGTGTCGACACGGCGCTCGCCGCCCCGTTCGGCGACGTTGACCGCGACGATCTCGGCGCGGAACTCGCCGGCGGCGATGGCGCGCTGCGCGCGCTCGAGCGACTCGATCGCGTAGGCGTCCTGCTGTGCGCGGCTGAACTGGAAGTGGCGCGCGCATTCCTCGGCGAACGCGCCCATGAGCCGGCCCTTGTCGTAGGCGTCCTCGAGGCCGTCGAGAAACATGTGGTCGAGCACCTGGCCGTGACCGAGGCGCAGACCTGCGCGGACCTTGGGCAGCAGGTAGGGCGTGTTGGTCATGCTTTCCATACCGCCGGCGACCACGGTGCTGACCGAGCCGGCCAGCAACGCGTCGTGCCCGAGCATGACGGTCTTCATGCCCGAGCCGCACATCTTGTTCACGGTCGTGCACGGCACGCTGTCGGGGATGCCGGCGGCGAGCGCCGCCTGACGCGCTGGCGCCTGGCCCTGGCCGGCCGGCAGCACGCAGCCCATCAGCACCTCCCCGACCTCAGCGCCGGCGAGACCGGCGTTCGCGAGCGCGCCACGGACCGCGACCGCGCCGAGCTCGGCTGCCGTACAGGCGCCCAGATCACCCTGGAAGCCACCGAGCGCGGTCCGGGCCATGCCGGCGATGACGATTGGATCCACCATGAATGCTCTCTCCTCGATGCCCGCCCGCCACGGCCGGCGGGACCGGACTGCGGTTACCTTCGGCGTCGCCGGGCGCGCGTCAACCGACCGTCGTGCCGCCGTCCACGACCAGGAACTGGCCGGTCACGTGGCGCGAGGCCTCGGCCGCGAAGAACACCACCGTGCCCTTGAGATCCTCGGCGCCGCCGAGCCGGCCGAGCGCGGTGTCCTCGATGATGAGCGGCTCGGTCCGGTCGAGAAAGGCGTCGGTCATCTTCGAGCGGAAAAACCCGGGGCAGATGACGTTGACGTTGATGTTGTACCGGCCCCATTCCGAGGCCAGCGAGCGGGTGAGGCTGACGACCCCGCCCTTGCTCACGTTGTAGGCAACGGTGTGCATGTTCCAGCGCGGGGGATTGCCGGCGAGTCCGGCCACCGAGGCGATGCTGATGATCTTGCCGCTGCGCCTGGGGATCATGATCCGCCGTCCGATCTCCTGGGTCAGCGCCCAGGTGGCGTTTAGATTCAGGTCGATGACTTTGTGCCAGGCGGCGGCCGGATAATCCTCGGCGGCGGCGCCCCAGTTGGTGCCGGCGTTATTGACCAGCACGTCCACCGTGCCGAGATCGGCCACCAGCGCGTCGACCAGCGGCGGGATCGCGCCCGGATCGGCCAGATCGCAGCGATAGGCCCGGGCGGTCATGCCCAGCCCGTCCAGATGGGCGACGGCGGCGTCGAGCTCGTCCTGCTTGCGCGCCGTGATCGCGACCGTCGCGCCCGCCTCGCCCAGGCCCTCGGCCATCTGCAGCCCGAGACCGCGCGAACCGCCGGTCACCAGCGCCACTTTGCCGCTGAGATCGAACAGCGCAGGCAGGCTCATGCCGGCCGCTGCACGAGGATGGCGCGCGTGCTCATCGACCCGCGTGCCAGGCGGCGAAGCTCGAACCCGCGCGGGCCAGCTCCTCCAGCAGCGGCGCCGGGGTCCAGTACTGGTCACCGTAGCGATCGCGGTAGCGGCAGATCCCCGCGTATACCGCCTGCAAACCGAGAGTGTCGGCGTAGAACATCGGCCCGCCGCGGTAACGCGGGAAACCATAGCCATTGGCGAACACCACGTCGATATCGCCCGGCCGCTGGGCGATGCCCTCGGCCAGGATCAGCGCCCCCTCGTTGATCATGGAGAAAAACAAGCGTTCGATGATCTCCTCGTCGCTCACGTTCACCGGCGCGACGCCGAGCCGCGCGGCCTCGCTCGCGGCGAGCGCTGCGACCTCGGGATCGGGCACGGCCTTGCGGCCGTCGTAGCGGAATATGCCGGCGCCGGTCTTCTGCCCGAGCCGCCCCTGCTCCACCAGCGCCATCAGCACGCGGCAGAAGGCCGGATCATCGGGCTTGTCCCGCCATTCGGAGAACAGCTTCTGGAACACGTCCAGACCCGACAGATCCATCACCGCGCACGGCCCCATAGCCATGCCCCAGTCGTAGGCGATACGGTCGATGTATTCGGCCGGCATGCCTTCGAGCAGCATGCGCTGGGACTCGCGTACGTAGGGGAAGAACATGCGGTTGCCGACGAAGCCGAAGCAGTTGCCGACCAGCACGCCGACCTTGCGGATCCCCTTGGCGAGCTCCATGGCCGTGGCGATGACGTCCTTGCCGGTCTTCGCGCCGCGCACGATCTCCAGCAGCACCATGACGTTGGCGGGACTGAAGAAGTGCAGGCCGATGACGTCCTCGGGCCGCCCGGTCGCCGCGGCGATGGCGTCCACGTCGAGCGAGGAGGTGTTGCTCGCGAGGATGGCGCCGGCCTTGCACGTCGCGTCGAGCTTCGTGAAGACTTCTTTTTTCAGTGCCATGTTCTCGAATACCGCTTCGATGACGAGATCGGCATCGGCGAGCGCGCCATAATCGAGGCTGGTGCTCAGCAGTCCCATGCGTTTGGCGAGGTCCGCCTCGCTCATGCGGCCTTTCTTGACCGCACCCTCGTAGTTCTTGCGCACGATCCCCAGGCCCCGATCCAGGCCCTCCTGGTTCGCCTCGATGAGGGTCACCGGCACACCGGCGTTGGCGAAGTTCATGGCGATCCCGCCGCCCATGGTGCCGGCGCCGATGATGCCCACCTTCGCAACCGGACGTTTGGCGGTGTCCCTGGGGACGTCGGCGACCTTGCCCACCTCGCGTTCGGCGAAGAACAGGTGGCGCATGGACTTCGAATGCACCGAATTCTTGCACTCCTCGAAGAGCTTGCGCTCGACCTCGAGACCCTCGGCGTAGGGCAGGTTCACCGCCGCCTCGACGCAGCGGATGATGCGTTCCGGAGCGAAATAACCCCGCGTCTGCGCGGCGACGGACTGGCGATACTCGGCAAAGAAAGTCGCCGGCCAGGCGGCCTTGTCGATGGTCGTGGCGCTGATCCGGCGCGGACCCGCGCCGCGGGCAAGAAGCTCGCGGGCGTAGGCAATCGCGCCCGCGCGCAGGTCACCGTCGACGATCTGATCGATGATGCCCTTGGCGAGCGCTTCCTTGGCACCGACCGGCTTGCCGGAGATCATGACGTCCAGCGCGTCCTTCGGCCCCACCAGCCGGGCCATGCGCTGCGTGCCACTCGCGCCCGGCAGGATACCCAGGGTCACCTCCGGCAATCCCACCTTGGCGCCCGGCACCGCCACGCGATAGTGGCAGGCGAGCGCGACTTCGAGCCCGCCGCCGAGCGCGGTGCCGAACAGCGCCGCGACCACCGGCTTGTCCAGCGATTCGATGTAGGCGACGACATCGGGCAGCCAGGGATCGGTCAGCGGCTTGTCGAACTCGCTGATGTCGGCGCCGGCGAAAAACGTGCGGCCCGCGCAGGTGAGCACGATGGCGCGGATACCGGCGTCGCCGGCGGCGCGCTGGAAGGCATCCATCAGACCGACCCGCACCGCCTGGCCCAGGGCATTGACGGGCGGGCTGTCGGCGGTGATGACGGCGATTTCGCCTGTGGCTTCGAAGCTGACTGGTCCGGTCATGATTGAGTATCCCTTGCGTTTGCGTGAGTCCGGATCAAACACCGGACCGGATGACGGTATGCCGGGCGCCGTCGACACCGGTGACAGTGCGCGTCCCGGCGCCACGGGCGGGTCAAAAGCGCCCAGGATGGTAGGGTCAAAGCCCGCATCGCGCAACCGCACCGGCGCCCGCCGGACCGACGGTCCCGGCGTGCCCGGGATCCAGCGAGGCGGTTGCACTGGTCGCACGGGAACACGAGAATCTGCACCGGCCCGCCGCGATGGCGAGCGGCGCCACGACCACCCGCACGCCGCCCGTTGCCGGAGAGGATTCCTTTGAGCACACGCGAACGCGCCCACCGGCGCGCGCACTATCCGCACATCCGCACCGTCGGTACGCGCTGGATGGACAACGACGCCTACGGCCACGTCAACAACGTCGTCTACTACAGTTTCTTCGATACCGCCGTGAATGCCTGGCTCATCGAACAAGGCGTGCTCGACATCGAACGCAGCCCGGTGATCGGCCTGGTGGTCGCCACCGAGTGCAGCTATTTCCGGCCGCTCACCTTTCCCGAATCGGTCAGCGTCGGCCTGCGGGTGGAGCAGCTCGGACACAGCAGCGTTCGCTACGGCATCGGCATCTTCCGGGCACACGACGAGGAGGCCGCGGCCCAGGGGCGCTTCACCCACGTGTACGTCGAGCGCGCGTCGCGCCGCCCGGCAGCGCTGCCGGACGCGCTGCGCCAGGCCCTCGAACGCTTGCAGCCCTGAGATCTCGTGAAACCATCACCGCGCCTGCTGCGACGGCCCCTGGACGCCCCAGGCGGCGTCGCGGGGACTCCTAAAATCGTTTCCGCAGGCCCGCTGTGCGCGCGATTTCGTGCACCCCCGCGCCTGGCCGGGAACGCCCGGGAACCGTCTCGCTACGGCGGGCGAATGTTTCACGAGCTCTGAGGACGCCAGCCCATGCACGTCATCGTCATCGGCGCGGGATTGAACGGCGTGTGCACGGCGTATTTCCTGCGCCGGCACGGTTGCGAAGTCACGGTCGTGGATCGCCAGAGCGGACCGGCCATGGAAACGAGCTTCGCCAACGGCGGCATGCTCACGCCGAGCCAGGCGCACCCGTGGAACGAACCGGGCGTGGCCGTGAAGCTGCTGAAGTGGATCGGGCGCGAGGACTCGCCCTTCCTGCTGCGCCCGCGCGCGTTACCGCATCTGCTCGGCTGGGGCCTGCGCTTCCTCGGCAACTCCCTGCCGGCCCGCCATCGCTACAACGCCATGCGCAATGCCGTGCTCGGTGCCTACAATTTGCGCGAGCTCGACACGCTGCGTACGCAAGCCGCACTGCACTACACCGGTGCGCGGCTCGGCACCATGAAGCTCAGTCGTGACCACGCGACGCTCGATCATCTCGCGGCGCTGTCGGCACAGCTCGCACCGCAGGGCCTGCGCTACGAAGTGCTGGACCGGCGCGCGACAGTGGCCGTCGAGCCCGCTCTCGAAACCATTGCCGATCAACTCGCCGGCGCCATCTATTACCCCGATGACGAGGCCGGCGATGCGCACGAATTCTGCGTCGCGCTGGCCGAACGCGCACGCCGCGAGGGAGTCGACTTCCAGCACGCCACGACGGTGCAGGCGCTGCGCTGCGAGCAAGGACGCTTTCACGCCATCGAGACCTCGGCCGGATCGCTCAGCGCCGACGCCTGCGTGATCGCGGCCGGCAGCTACACCCCGCTGCTCGCCCGCGCTGTCGGCGTCCGGGTTCCGGTGCGGCCGGTCAAGGGCTACTCCCTCAGCATCGCCATGCAGGGCTGGAACGGACCGCCACGCGTGCCGCTGGTCGACGAAGGGCTGCACATCGCGGCCACGCCGCTAGGCGAGCGCCTGCGCATCGCCGGGACGGCGGAGTTCACCGGCTACGATCTGAGCCTGCCCGAGCGCCGTGTCGAGCATCTGTTTCGCGTCGCGCGCGAGCTGTACCCGGCGCTGGCCGGCATCGTCGATCGCGCCGGCATCGATCCCTGGTGCGGCCTGCGGCCGATGAGCTGCGACGGCGTGCCGATCCTCGGCACGACGCCGATCGACAAACTGTATCTGAACACCGGCCACGGCCATCTGGGCTGGACCTTGTGCGTGGGCTCGGGGCGGATCGTGGCCGACGTGGTGACCGGCCAGGGCGCGGCGATCGATCCGGCGCCCTACGCGCTCGCGCGGTTCTGAACCGGCGCGGCAACCGCCGTGCCGCTCACACGAGCTCGAAAAACCGCATCAATTCCACGTCGCTGACGCGCAGGCGCAGCGCCTGCGCCTGGGCCGCGCGCGTGGCCGCATAAGCGTCCACGAACGCGTCGCCGAAAGCGGCGCGCGCGAACCGCGAGGCGCGCAAACGCTCGACGGCTTCGTCGAAGCTGTGTGGCAGTTGCGGCGCGTCGGGCTGTTCCCGCCCGCCGGCGTCGCCGCGCAGCGGTGCGGTCGGCGCCACGCCTTCGGCGATCCCGCGCATGCCGGCGGCCACCAGCGCCGCCACCGCCAGATAGGGATTCGCATCCGCGCCCGGTACGCGGCACTCGATCCGCGTCGCCGGCGCCGCACCGGTGAGGACCCGCAGGGCGCAAGTGCGGTTGTCGATACCCCAGCTGAGATCGACGGGCGCAAAGCTTCCCGGCACGAAGCGCTTGAAGGAATTCACGTTGGGCGCGCACAGCAGCACGGTCTCGGGTAACCAGCGCTGCACGCCGCCGATGAAGGCGAGCAATGCCGCGCTGAGATCCCGTCCGGCCCCGGCGTCGTGGAACACCGCCCGATTCGCCGTGTCGCGCAGCGACAGGTGCACATGGGCGCCGTGGCCGTCGTGGCTGTCGGACCAGCGCGCCATGAAGCTCGCGAGCTGGCCGCGGCGCCGCGCCAGGGCCTTGATGAAGCTCTTGAGCAGCACCGCATCGTCGGCGACCTGAAGTCCGGGCCGGTGGGCGATCGCCGCTTCGATCAGGCCGCCACCGATCTCCTCGTGCGTCGATTCAAGACCGATATCGAGGGTCGCGCAGGCGGCGAGCAAGTCGTCGTAAAACCCGCCGCGTCCTTCCTGGCGGGCGATCACACCGTGACTGGACGTGGGCGTCGCCACCCGCAGACCGCGATAGCCCTTGTCGCGCGCCGACCAGGGCGTTTCCTCGAACAGCGTCCATTCCAGCTCGATGCCGTACCAGGGATTGAGGCCCTGCGCGCCGGCGTTCTCGAGGACGGATCGCAGCAGCGCGCGGGGGCACCACGGCGCCGCGTCGCCGGCGTACTCGGCGAGCACCAGCACCGATCGCGCGGCCGACGCCCACGGCAGCCGGCGCGCGCTGTCGGCAATCACGCGCACGCCGGCGTCGGCATAGCCGTCGGCGCCATCGGTGAGCCGTGGCGCCGCGAGCAGCGTATCGTCCGGATCCATCGCCAGCATGCCGAGCGGCAGACGCAGCTCAGCGCTCCCCTGCGCCGCTCTCGCCACCTTTTCGCGCGCAATGATCTTGCCGCGCAGCTGGCCCTGAAAGTCAGTGACGGCGACCGTGACGTGCCGCAGATCCGGATCGGCGAGCAGCGCCGCTGCCGCGCTCGCGCGCGCCGCCAAACCGGGGTCAGAGTCGGATTTCACGCATGCGTAAACCGGGGTCAGAGTCGGATTTCACGCATGCGTAAACCGGGGTCAGAGTCGAATTTCTGTTAGGTTTCAGAGCTTGTGATCGGCAGGCGTGAAATTCGACTCTGACCCCGCGAAGGGCGCGGACCCCGCGAAGGGCGCGCTGGCCCGAACACGCCGGAAATTCGACTCTGACCCCGGTTTTCCGGGTTCCTAAATGAAACGGCGGACGCCGGCCGTGAGGCCGGGTCCGCCGCTCGCATGGCAACCGCTGCGATCAGTCCCAGGTGTAGCGGACGCTGCCCGCCACCCAGCGCGGGCGGCCGTAGTACTGCTCGGTCCAGCCGAGCACCCCGGCGACGTCGAAGGTCTGCACCAGGTATTCCTCGTCCGTGAAATTGTTCACGAACACCGCCGCTTCCCAACGCCGATCGGTGTTGGTCCAGGACAGGCGCGCGTTGGCGACGACGTAACCGTCTTCGGTCACCGTCTCGGCCCGGGTCAGGCTGAAATAGTGCTTGGAACGGTAGTTGAAGTCACCCTGAATGGCCATGCTGCCGCCGAACGCCGGCCATTCGTAACGCGCGAGGCCGCTGAAGTTCAGCTTCGGCGACTGCACCGAGGTCGTCTTCACGCCCGAGGCGAGCGTGACGTCCATGTCGTTGTAGCCGACGCCGAGCAACAGGTCGAGCCCTTCGAACGGGTTGGCCTGCAGCTCCAGCTCGAAGCCGATGCTGTCGGCATCGGCGTTCTGCACCAGGGTCGCCAGACCGACGATGTCGAAAGCCTGGAAATCGGTGTAGTCGTAGTAGTAGACCGAGCCGTTCAGGCGCGCGAGCCCGCCCCACAAGGTCGACTTGAAGCCGCCCTCGAAGGCGTTCAACACTTCCTCGTCGAAGGCCATGAACGGATCGGTGAACGCCGGTACCGTGGTCGGATCGAAGGGCGCGTTGAAGCCGCCGCCCTTCACGCCCCGGTTCCAGCTCACGTACAGGAGCCAGTCGTCGTTGGGGCGATAGTCGAGTTCGACCTTCGCCGACCACAGACCCTTGTCGAATTTGCCGGCGTAGTTCCCCAGTTGCGCGAGCACGTTGGGGTTGTCGTGCCGTTCGGGCGTGCCGTTGTTCGGGAAAAACACGAAATCGCTGATGTACAGATCCTTCACGTACTCGTCGATCCAGCGAAAGCCCGCGATGCCGGTGAACTTGTCGGTGAAATCGTATTCGAGCTGCCCGAACAACGACCAGGAGTTCTTGTCGGTCTGGTAGTTCGACTGCAGCCCGGTGAAATCACCACCCGGCGCGGGGAACAGGCCGCCGGTGGACACGCCGGTCGGATCCAGGCCGAGCAAGGGGATCTCCGCACCGTTGGCATCGTCGATGTTGATGTTGAGATAGTAGAAACCCGCCACCCAGCGCATCCGGTCGAGCTCACCGTTGAGGCGCAGCTCCTGCGACCACTGCGCCGCGTCCGTGACCAGGTAGAAGTTGAAGTCCGAAAACGGGCTGGCGTCGGAGTCCTCGATATAGTCGCGCTTGACCGTCTGGTAGTCCGAGATGCTGGTGAAGGTGAAGCGTTCGAAGTCCCACTTGACCGTGCCGGACACGCCGGTGGTTTTCAGGTCATTGTGGCCGAACTTATTGTAATCGCCGGCATAGACGTCGCCGTCACCGTCACGATAACCGTTGAAGTTGGTCAGCTCGGGCGTGAGCTCACCCAGACCGTCGCCGTCGAAGTCGCGCGAGCTGACGTTTTCGAAAAATCCGGTGCGGATCTGCTGCAGCGAGCCGCGAACGTTGAACAGGATCGACAGATCCTCGTTCGGTGTGAACAACAGCTGACCGCGTCCCGCGTAGTCGTTGGCGTTGTTGATGTCGTCGTCGAGCAGACGGTTCTCGACGTAGCCGCTGTTATGATGCGTGGCGACGGACAGGCGCCCGGAGAGCGTGTCCGTGATGCCACCGCCGATCGCGCCCTGGAATTTCACCTGGTCGTACTCGCCGACCGTGACCTGGCCGTAACCGTCGAATGCCTGCTGCGGCTTGCGGCTGACGTAGTGCGCGAGGCCGCCGGTCGCGTTGCGACCGTACAGGGTGCCCTGCGGGCCGCGCAGGATCTCCACCCGCTCCATGTCGAACAACATGAAGCCGGCGCCGGACATCTGCGAGATGTACACCTCGTCGACGTAGATCGAGACCGGGCTCTCCTGGTTGGTCGTGAAGTCACTGTTGGCCGCGCCGCGGATGCCGATCGCGTAGTTGGCCTCGCCGTTCGGCTGCACCGTGCTCACACCCGGAGTGAGCGCGGTGACCTCCTGCGCGTTGGTGTAGCCGAGCGCGGAGAGCTGCTCGCCGGTGAAGGCCGTGACCGCGATGCCGACGTCCTGCAGGCTCTGTTCGCGCTTTTGCGCGGTGACGATGACTTCCTCGAGCACCGCGGCCCAGGTGAGCGCGGGCGCGATGGCGGCGACCAGCGCGGCGGGCAGCACCGTGCGCGTCAGCTTTTGAGCCTTTCTCATTCCGGATTTCCCCCTCAACATTGTTATGCGTGAACGACCGCTGCGCGCTCCCGGCACGGCTCGGTCGTGACCAAATCTGCGACGAATATAGTGCAATATGAGACTTGAATCAATCGTTCTAGTTGCTTTCCGAGGCCTTGCGGGCCGGATCCGTTGCAGCGATGCCACGCCGGCGATGCGCCGGCGGCAACCGCTGCCTGTGCTACGATGCGCGCCGTCCGCCTCGGGACGGAGCGGCTGTGATGACCAATCGGGGGAATAAGAGGCGCCCGCCGGGCGGCGGTTACGCCAAGGGCCGTGAGCGCCTGGTCGGCATATTCGAGGCGGCGCTCGCGGTGCTCATCGATGACGGTTACAGCCGCCTCACCATGCGCCGTATCGCGGCCCGCGCGAACATCACGGTCGGCAACCTGCACTACTACTACCCGAGCAAGAAAGACCTGTTGCGTGACCTGCTCGACCACGTCATCGACGGCTACATCGGCGAATTCGAGCGCATCCGCGCGCGCATCGGTAACGCGCCCACCGCGGAGCTGGTCGCCATCTGCGAGTACATCATCACCGACCTCAACAGCCGTCGCACGACGATGTTCTTTCCCGAACTGTGGGCGATGTCGAACCACGATCCCTACGCGGCCCGGCTCATGGATGCGCTCTACCAGAAGGCCCGCCTCGTGCTGAACGAGCTCATCGCCAAGCTCAACACGACGCTCACGGCCGCCGAGCGCGAGCACGTCGCGCTGTTTATGTCGGCCTCGATGGAGGGGTTGACCATGTTCCTGGGCCACCGCAAACCCTGGGCGCGCGCGCTGCCGAAAGTGCGCGCCGTGGCCATCCGCGCTTTCCTCCACGCGGTCACGACGACCCGCGGTTCGCGCCGGGTTCGCGGCAAGACCAGGCAACCATCATCGACTTCCCGGGAGCGACGCTCATGAGTGGTCCGGCCTATCCGCGCTTCGATACCCTCGCCCTGCACGCGGGGCAGACACCCGATCCGCAGACCGGTGCGCGCGCGGTGCCGATCTACCACACGACCTCCTACGTATTCCGGGACGCAGACCATGCCGCGTCGCTGTTCGACGCCGAGCGGCCCGGACACGTGTACTCGCGCATCAGCAACCCCACCTGCGCCGTGCTGGAGGAACGGATCGCGGAGCTCGAGGACGGCGTCGGCGCGGTCGCCACCGCGAGCGGCCAGGCGGCGCTGCACCTGGCCATCGTCACCCTGCTCGGCGCCGGCCAGCACATCGTCGCCTCGCGGGCCCTGTACGGCGGCTCGCACAACCTGCTCAGCTACACCCTGCCGCGCTTCGGCATCGAGACCACGTTCGTCGATCCCCGCGATCCGCAGGCCTTCCGGCACGCGATCCGGCCCGAGACCCGGCTGGTGTTCGGCGAGATCCTCGGTAACCCGGGCCTGGAGGTGCTCGACATCCCCGCGATCGCCGCGGTCGCGCACGACGCCGGCCTGCCGCTGCTGGTGGACTCGACGCTGGCGACTCCGTATCTGTGCCGCCCGTTCGAGCACGGTGCGGATCTCGTCTTCCATTCGGCGACCAAGTTCCTCGGCGGCCACGGCGTCGCCATCGGCGGGTTGCTGGTCGACGGCGGCCGCTTCGACTGGGTCGCCGCCGGGCGCTACCCGACCCTGACCGAGCGCTACGCGGGCTTTCACGGCATGAATTTCGCCGAGGAATTCGGTCCCGGGGCGTTCATCGCCCGCGCCCGCCGCGAGGGTCTGCGCGACTTCGGCGCCTGCATGGCGCCGCCCACCGCCTTCCAGCTCCTGCAGGGGCTGGAGACGTTGCCGCTGCGCATGGCAAGGCACGTCGCCAACACGCGTCGCATCGTCGAATTCCTGCAACAGGCCGGCGGCGTCGAGTGGGCCCGCTACCCGGAGTGCGAAGGTCATCCGGATCGCGCGCTCGCCGCACGCCTGCTGCCGCGCGGCGCCGGCGCGGTACTCAGCTTCGGCATCGCCGGCGGGCGCGCCGCGGGCCAGCGTTTCATCGAATCGCTGCGGCTGTTCTCGCACCTGGCCAACGTCGGCGACGCCAAGTCGCTGGTGATCCACCCCGCGTCCACGACCCACCATCGCATGGACGACGCAGCGCTCGCCGAGGCCGGGATCGCGCAGAACCTGGTGCGGCTGTCGATCGGCCTGGAGGATCCGCAGGATCTCATCGACGATCTCTCGCGCGCCCTGTACCTGGCGAACAAAGGCTGACCGGCATGGACATCGAGGTCCGCGGTACGCAGTACTACGCCTACACCGGTGGCAAGCCCTTCGATCCGGCGCTGCCGACGATCGTGCTCATCCACGGTGCCGGGCTCGATCACACGACCTGGATGCTGCAGGCGCGTTATTTCGCCCATCACGGCTGCGGCGTCCTGGCCGTCGATCTGCCCGCGCATGGCCGCTCCCGGGGTGAGGCCCTGGCGGATATCGGGGCGCTCGCCGACTGGCTGCGGGCCCTGCTGGCGGCCGCCGGGGTCACCACGGCGGCGGTGATCGGCCACAGCATGGGGGCGGCGATCGCCATCGAGTACGCGGCACGCTACCCGCAGCACGCGCGCGCCATCGGCATCGTGGGCGCGGCCGTGCCCATGCCGGTCGCGCCGCCGCTGC
Organism: Gammaproteobacteria bacterium; assembly: GCA_020850735.1. Lineage (GTDB taxonomy): Bacteria > Pseudomonadota > Gammaproteobacteria > JADZEE01 > JADZEE01 > JADZEE01. Next base: position 69,507 of record JADZEE010000052.1, read on the forward strand.
TCGAGGCCGCGCGCCAGAACCGGCATGCCGCCTACGACATGATCACCCTGTGGGCGCACGCCTATCGCGCCCAGATCGGCCGCAATCCGACGCCCGGCATGTGGATGACCGGCTCGACCCTGCGCCTGCTCGAGCGCAACCGGCCCGGCGTGCTGTTCGCCGACTTCAGCGCCTGCAACGATTACGTGACCGGTCTGGATGCCGCCCGGCAGGTGCAGTGCCCGGCCCTGCTGGTCGTCGGCAGCGCCGATCTCATGACCCCGCCGCGCGCGATCCGCGATCTGCTCGCCGCCCTGCCGGACGCGCGCACCGTCGCGCTCGAGGGCTGCGGCCACATGGTCATGCCCGAGCAACCCGACGCCCTCATCGACGCCTTGCGCGATTTCCTGCGGCCGCTGCCCGCCGGCTGACACGGCCGGCAGGTGCTCAACCCGCGATGTCGAACACCACCTTGCCCATCTGCCCGGCCTCGAGCACGCGCCGGTGCGCGGCGATGGCGTCATCGAGCGTGTAGACGGCGTCGACGACCGGCACCAGCCGCCGGTCGGCGACGAAATCCAGCATCGCGCCGAACTCCGCCGGCGAGCCCATGGTCGAGCCGCGCACCTGGAGCTGGTAGAGAAACAGGCGGAAGGGATCCGGCGGCGCGACCGGTTTGCCCGCGGTCGCACCGTAGATCACCAGCCGCCCGCCGCGGCCGAGCGTCTCGAGACATTCGCTGAAATCCGCGCCGACGGTGCCGTCGATGACCGCGTCCATCGATCCGGCCTCGCTGCGCAAGCGCCGGCCCCAGTCCGCTTCACGATAGCTGACGCCACCGCGGGCACCGAGCGCCAGCGCGCGCTCGATCTTGTCCGGCTGGCTGCTCGTCACCCAGACCTCGGCGCCGGCGTGCACGGCCAGCAGCAGCGCGGTGCTCGCCACGCCACCGCCGATGCCGGTCACGAGCACGCGCTGTCCCGGACCGATCCCGGCCTGGGTCGTGACGGCACGCCAGGCGGTCAGCCCGCACAGGGGCAACGCCGCCGCCTGCTGCCAGGTGAGATGCGCGGGCTTGTCATACAAGTGTCCGGCCGGCATGCAGATGTATTGCGCGAACGTGCCCGGCTGCGGCATGCCGAGGACGCGGAAGTCGCGCCCCGCCGCACGCGGATCCTCGCCCCAGTCAAACGCCGGGTAGATCACGACCTCGCGGCCGAGCAGCGCCGGATCCACACCCTCACCCACCGACTCCACCACCCCGGCACCGTCCGCCCCCAGGATGCAGGGCAGACGGATGTCCATGTACCGGCCGAGGCTGATCCACACCTCACGGCGGTTGATCGCCGCGGCCTTGAGCGCGATCCGCGCTTCGCCGGGCGCGGGCGCGGGTCGCGCCACGCGTTCGGTGCGCAGGGCCTGCGGCCCACCGATCTCGCGGAGTACAACGGCCTTCATCCTGTCGGGCATGGTCAGGGTTCCTGGCGGGAAGCGCACGGCGTGAGCGCGGCAGCGCCGTCCACACGCGCGCGGCCCGCACGCCGGCGGGCGATTGCGACCGGCGTGGCGGTGCCGCGCGGCACGGCGGTCCGCTTACATCGGCGGCATCTTCGGAAATTTCGGGATACCGTCGGGGAGCACGGCCCAGCGCGGCGCGCTGTCGGTGTAGATGCTCATGCCGGGCTGGAGCCAGCTCGAATCGTCCAGGGTACCGGCCTTGATCACGGCGAGCGTGCCCATGCCCTGCGGCATGCTGTACAGGTTCGAGCCGCAACGCGCACAGAAATGCCGGGTGACGAAGTTGCCGCTGTCGCCGCGGGTATCGTAGGACGCGGTCGCGCCCGCGGTGATCCGAAACGCCGGGGCGGGCACGAGCACGTTGGTGCTCATCTGCGCGCCGCTGGTGCGCTGGCAGTCCGTGCAGCAGCAATGCGCGACCAGCACGGGTTCGGCCGTGCACTCGTAGCGTATGGCGCCGCAGACGCAGCCGCCCGAAAATGGTGCCGTCATGCGATCCTCCTGGCGTGGTCCCGCCCGGTCCGGCAGGGAGGACCATCTTAGCGCCGGCAGGTGACGGCGGACCACACCGATCGGTGACGCCGGCCGTGTCCCGGCGCTGCCCGTCGCCGCGCCCGGCTGACGCCCGTGCCGCCGTTCGGGTACATTCGTGCATGCCGGCGCGGCACCGGCGCTGCCGTGCTCGCCGCCGGCAGCCCCAAGCCGCGATCAGGCGGGACCAGTGCCCGCGGAGGATCCCCGCATGCAGGTCATGATCGATCTTTGCGTCGTCCCGGTCGGTGTCGGCACCTCGGTGTCCGCCGAGATCGCCGAGTGCCAGCGCATCATCCGCGCGGCCGGGCTCAAAGCGCAGCTCCACCCCTACGGCACGGTGATCGAAGGCGAGTGGGACGAGGTGTTCGCCGTGGTCAAACGCTGCCACGAGCGCCTGCACGAGCAGGGTATCGCGCGCATCCTGTCGCTGCTCAAGATCGGCACGCGCACCGACCGTACGCAGACCATGGAGGACAAGGTCGCCAGCGTGGAGCGCCGGCTGCGCGATTGAAGGCCCGATCCGGGCGCGGCCGTCGCGGCCCCGGTGTCAGCCCATCCGCGCAATCCCGACATCGGTGCCGCGCGCGCCGAGCCAGTGTCGCCGCGCATGACCGGGTGCTCGGGATCGCCGAGCACGCGCACGCCGCCATCCGCGCGCGCTTGAACGACGATACCGCAACCGTCGTAGCAGTCCCGGGGGCAGTTGGTTTTCAGCCGTTCACGCGTGACCCGCCGCCGTGCTCACGGCCGCGGCTGCACCGCGAAACCGGCGTGCTCGACCAGCCGATCGGCCTCGCCCCCCGGCACCCAGATGACCAGCGTCCTGACCGGCCCCGGCGACAGCACGCTGTGCCGGACCTCGTCACCGGGCTTGACGAAACCGACCTCGCCGGGATGCAGCTCGTAGCGCCGCCCGTTCACCTCGTGACCGAGCACCCCCTCGACGACATAGAAGATCTCCAGGCTGGCGTGCGCGTGCGCGTCCGAGCCGCTGTAACCCGCTGGCAGGCTCAGTTCGCCGAGCTCGACCCCGGCATCACCGAGGTTGGACGCTTCGAGCAGCATGCGGATCCGCACGTCGCCCGCGACCAGATCGCGCGTGCCGGTGCTCTTGGCTGCGTACGCCGGCGCCGCGCCGGCGTCATCTGCCTGTGCCGCGAAGGCGCCACCGAATAGCAGCGGTACGACGATCACCGCCGCAGCCACCATTCGCGCCCCATTTCGTGTCATGTTCATGTCTTTTTTGTCCTCGTCATCGCAACCATCGGCTCAGATCCGGCCACCAGCGCCGCCGCTCGTCCAGCGGCGGATCCGCGCCAGCGTCGTGCGCGCGCCTGTCCTCTCGCCGCCGGCGCGCCTCGATCGGATCGAGTGCGTGGTGGCAGTCCTCACAGCCGCGCAGCGGGCCGCTCTCCCGCGCCGCGCGCGCGAGTTCGACATGACAGTCGCGGCAGAAGTCGTGGAAATCCGCCTGCATGCGCAGCGCGAGCACGGGATCGCGCTTGTGACAGTCGTAGCACAAGCCGTCACCGGTATCATCGACGAAATTGTGATGGCACTCGACACAGCCCACCGTCGTGTGATCGACGTGATCGAAAGCCACCGGCAAGCGCTCCGCACGCACGACCATGGCATCGTGCGACAGCACGAGCGCGACGGCGCCGCCGACCGCCGCCGTGACGATCAGCCACAGGCGGCGGTGGCGCACGGTTGCGGCGCTGCGGCGATGCGCGCTGCCGGATCGGGCAGCGCGAACAGGACGGCCGCAAATCCCCACACGAGGAGCAGCGCCAGCACCACGCGCCGGCCCCGCCGGTGGGCACGGCGCATGCCATTGCGCGCGGCGCGGCCACGTTCCGGAGCGTGCGCGGGGTGGGCGTGGGCGCCGGACCCGCTCACGTCGTACCACCACGACCCGCCCGTCGCCGCCACGCAGACGGCGAGCAGCGCGATCACCTTGCCCGGCCGATCGAAGTAATAGGCGCTGCCGGCGAGGTGCCAGGCCGCCAGACCCACGGCCACCGCCGACAGCAGCGCATGCCAGCGCCGCCAGCTCCGGTAGGCCCAGCCGATGGCCGCGCGCCACACCGACGCCACCACCAGCACCAGGATCAGGATCGCGGCGCCCACACCGGCAAGCATCGGCCAGGGCGCCGACAGCTTCAGGTAGTCGACCACCTGCGGCTCGAGGAACAGCAACCCGGCCACGTGCGCCGCCAGCAGCAGCACCAGCGCATAACTCAGGTAGCGGTGCAGGCAGTGGACCATCCCGGCCGCGCGGGCCGAACTGCCGGCGCGCACCCAGTAGCGCGCGCTCAGCGCCGGCAGCAGCGCGAGCACACCCATGCCGGCGACGCCCGCCACCATCCACAGCTCCCACCAGAACGCCACCCGCGGCGGCGGATCGTACAGACACATGGCGAGCAGCGGCACGCTCGCGTAGACGGCCACCAGCAGCACGTCGCGGCCCTCGCGAGCGCCCGCCGCCGGCGCGCCGGAGCGGATCCCCGCGACGGTGGCGGTCGATCGCATCGATGGAGCGGTCGCGTGCATGCGTGAGCGTGGACCTCGGGTGCCGGCGAGGCCGCACTATAACCGGCTTCCCGGCCAGCGACCCCGGCCGCGGCGGCTGCGCCGGCTCGGATCACGTTCCCGGCAAACCACGCCGCGGCGGCGCGCCATCCGACGACCGCGGGCGCCTGCGTTTTCTCAGTGTTTGCCGGCGGCCGCGCGCGCCGCCCGCCGCCGGCTGATCCGGGCCAGCACCTCGCGACGCCCGGCGTCGGCGAGCACGCTCCACTCGCTGATCTCCTCCAGCGTGCGCAAACAGCCGGTACACAAGCCGTCTGCGTCCAGCACACAGACCTCGATGCAGGGCGATGGAACCGCGCCGTGTACGTCGCTCATGCCGCACACGCCAGGGTTCTGGCCGCGAGCTCGCCCAGGTAATCGAGCGCGCGGATCGCACGGCTGCCGTACCAGGAAATCATCTCGCCGTCGACGCGCGCGAACCGCGGCAGATCGCTGCCGGCGAGGCAGCGGAGCTCCTCGAGATGCGCGTCCGCAAAACAAAACGGCTCGCTCGAAAACAGCACGAGATCGGTCTCGTGCAGCAATGCGCGCCCGGGTACGACGCGCGGGTAGCGCTGCCCGGCGACGTCGCCCACCGTGTGCCAGCCCACCAGCTCGAGCATGCGCGCGATGTAGGTATCGCGACCGACGGTCATCCAGGGATCGCGCCAGATGAGATACAGCACCCGCTGTGCCGGCAGCGCCGCGGCGCGTTCGCGTAAGGCATCGAGCGCGTGCTCGAACGCCGTGCACAACCGTTCGGCCGCCGCCTCGCGGCCGAAGATCCCGCCGAGCAGCCGGTACAGCGGCGGGTTGTCGCGCGGACCGAGCGGGTGGGTGACGATCACGTTCGGCACGCAGCGCGCGATCTCCTCGGCCGCGGCGCGCGTGTTCTCGTCGACGTTGACGATGACGTGCGTGGGCGCCAGCGCCCGCAGCCGGTCCATGCGCACGTCCTTGGTGCCGCCCACCCGGGCGATATCCGCCACGCCCGCGCGCGGATGGATGCAGAACCGGGTGCGGCCGACGAGCTGATCCGCCAGGCCGAGATCGAAGATCAGCTCCGTGAGGCTCGGCACCAGCGAGACGATGCGCGCCGCGGGGCCGGCGGGCCGGTGCACGACGCCGGCGGCATCGGTGAGCGGCGAGGTCATGGGGCGATTATGCCAGAGCGATCGGTCCGACCCCTGCGCCTGCCGGCGCGCGGACGACGGGCGGCGCGTCAGCGCGAAGGCCGTGCCGCCACCATCGGCCTGGCGGCGCCGGCGGCCGGTGGTTCGAATGGCTCCCAGCCACCGCCCAGGGTCTTGTACAGGCGCACGAGCGCGGTGGCGACGTTCGTCTGCGCGCTCGCTTCACGATCGGTGATCTCGGTAAGCCGGCGTTCGGCATCGAGCACACTGAGGAAGTCACCGAGCCCGGAGTCGAAGGTGCGCCGCGCGATCATCGCGGCCTCGCGGCTGTCCGCCACGGCCTCGCCCAGACGGCGGCGCGTGGTCAATGCCTCCAGGTAACCGACCAGCGCGCCTTCGACGTCCTCGAGGGCCGACAGCACGGCCTGGTCGTATTCGGCCGTCGCCACGTCGGCCCGCGCCGCGCTCGCATCGATCCCGGAGCTGATCCGCCCGCCCGTGAAGATCGGCCAGGCCAGCAGGGCCCGCAGCGCCCAGGTCCCGCTGGCACCCTCGACGAGCGCCGACAAGGCGCCCGCCTGCACACCGCCGGTTCCGGTCAGGGCGAAGCTCGGAAAGCGCGCGGCCACGGCCACACCGACGTCGGCGGTGGCCGCGGCGAGCCGGCGCTCGGCGGCGCGGATATCCGGACGCCGGCGCAACAGCTCGGAGCGCAATCCCACCGGCACGAGGTCCGGTGGCGACGGCAGCGGCGCCACGACGAGCAAACGCTCGAGCATGGACTCGGGCGCGGCACCGGTGAGCACGGCCAGGCGCTGCGCCGCCAGACGAATGAAGGCCTGCAGGGACGGAATTTGCGCCTGTGTCGCCGCGAACTGCGCGCGCGCCCGCACGGGTTCGAGTTCCGGAGCCAGGCCCGCCTGGTGTTTTCGATCCGCGAGCGCCAGCGTCTGGCGCTGCAGATCGAGATTCGTCTCGAGGATCGCCAGGCGGCGTTGTGCGCCGCGCAGCTCGACGTACGTGCGCGCGATCTCGGCCGCCAGGCTGAGGACGACACCGCGCCGCGCCTCGTCCGCCGCTTCGGCGCGGGCCGCGGCCGCCTCGGTGCGGCGCCGGTTGCCGCCGAACAGATCGAGCTCCCAGGCCGCGTCGAAGCTCGCCTCGTAGACGTCGTTGGTGCGATCAGCGAGTCCCTGGCTGACGAACGCCGAGTCGATCCCGGGTCCGTTCTCGCTCAGCCGGGCGACGGCGCCCGCGCCGCGCGCCGCCAGCGACGGCAGCAGGCTGGCCGCGCTGGCGCGCGCCAGCGCCCGCGCCTCGCGCACCCGGGCCTCGGCGATCCGCAGCCCGGGATTGCCGGCCACCGCGGCGTCCACCAGTTCCACCAGCAGTGGATCGTCGAAAGCGGCCCACCAGTCGGCACGCACCGCGTCGGCCACGACGACCGCCGCCGGATCGGCGGCGGCGAAGTCACCCGTTCCGGCGGCCGGGCGCACGTAGTGCGGACCGACCGTACAGGCCGCCGGCAGCGTGGCGGTCAGCAGTGCCACGATCGCAGCGCGGCAGCGGTTCATGCGGGCGACAGCGGCACCACGGCCGGCGCGGGCGCCGGCTGCGCCGCGCGGTGGCGGCCGAGCAGCACATAGACCGCGGGTGTCAGCACCAGCGACAGGATGATGGACAGCCCGACACCCCCGGCGATGATCACCGCGAGCGGCGGCCAGAAGTCGCCGCTCGAGAACGCGATCAGCGGTACGAAGCCCGCGACCGTCGTCAGCGTGGTCGCGATGATGTGGCGGCTGCTGCGCAGCGTCGCAGCGGCCACGGCGTCGCGCCGGCCGACGCGCGCCAGCGGATCGGCGCGGATCGCCGCGAGCACCACGATGGTGCCGTTGATGGCGACGCCGACCAGGCCCGCGCTGCCGATGATCGGGTTGAAACCGAGGGCAAAGCCGCCCAGCCACAAGGACAACAGCCCGTGACCGAGTGACAACACGGCCACCAGGCCGATCAGCGCCGCCAGGGCGAAACTGCGAAACGACAGCACCACGGTGGCGAGCATCAGCGTGATCAGCACCGGCAGCCAGGTCGCGAGCTGGCGCAGCGCGCGCTGTTGTTCCTCGGAATCGCCGGCGGGCTCCATGCGGTAGCCGGCGGGCAGCTCGAATCCGGTCGCGGCCAGGCGCGCCGAGACCGCGCGACCGATCTCGATCGGCAGCGCGCCCTGACGGGTCCAGGCCTCGACCGTGTTCACACGCAGGCCGTTGCGGCGCGTAATGCTGGCGATGCCCGGTCTGAGCTCGAGCGCACCGAGCGCGGCGGCCGGCACCCAGCCGCTGCCGGTCGCGAGGCTCAGGCCGGCGATCCGGTCCGGGTTCGATCGCTCGGCGTCACCGAAACGCACGCGCACGGGCAATTCCTCGGTGTCTTCGATCACCGAGCCGCCCGGCAGACCCTCGAGCGCGCTCTGGAGCTGGCCGGTGACGTCGCGCAGGCTGAAACCGGCCAGCCCCGCTTCGGCCTCGTCGGCGGCCAGCCACAGGCGCGGCTCGCCGCCGACCATGCTGGCACGGGTGTGGGTGATGGCCGGGATCTCGTGCATCACCCGGCGCACGCTCTCGCCCAGCACCCGCAGGATCGCCGGATCGTGGCCGTAGATGCGAAAACCCACCGGCGCACTGACCGGCGGCCCCTGCCCGAAAGACTTGACGACGATACGCGCGTCGCGCAGGCGCCCGTCCAGCTCCTGCTGCAACGCCGGAATGAGCACCTGCGCCAGCGCAGCGTCTTCGACCCGCACCACGCCGCGCGCGTAGGCGGGACTGCCGTCCTGGTCCTCGAGCTGGTTGTAATACACCGGTGGCGAGCTGGCGCCCGCGACCCAGGTCGTGCCGAGCACCCCGGCGTGGCCGCGGATCACGGCATCGATCGCCACCACCGTGCGCGCGGTTGCCGCGACCGCGGTGTCGGTCGGCAGCCAGACCTGGATCTCGAACTGATCTCGATCGGCGGGCGGAAAGAACTGACTCGGCAGCGTCGCCGCGGCCAGAAAGCCGGCCAGCGGCAGCACCAGGGACGCCGCGATCGCAGCGCGCGGATGGCCCACGATCCACGCGAGTCCGCGCCGGTACGCGCCGCCGAGGCGTGCACTCGAAAACCCGTGGCGCCACAGCGAGCGGCCTCCGCCGCCCGGGCCGATCCGGGCCGCCAGCGCCGGGATCACCGTCATCGACAGCACGAACGAGACGCTGAGCGCGAGGATGACGCTGAGCGCGATCGGTCTGACGAAATCGCCGATATTGCCCGGCAGCAGCAGGATCGGCATAAAACCCAGCACCGTGGTGAAGGTGGAGGCGAACAGGGGCACGCCGAGGTGCGCCACCGCGCCGGCGACGGCCGCACGGGGCGCCGCGCCCGCGCGCAGGCGTTCACGCAGCTCATCGGTCATGACGATGGCGTTGTCGATCAGCAGCCCGACCGCGACGATGAGCCCGAATACGGACATCTGGTGAATGGATTCGCCGAGCACGCCGAGGCTGAACACCGTCGCCGCCGCGCTCAACGGCAAGGCCGTGCCGACCACCAGCGCCGAGCGCCAGCCCATGGCGACCAGCACCACGCACATCACCACCAGCGCGCCGAGCAGCAGGTTACGACCCAGCCCGGCGAGCCGGCGCTCGGTGTACTGGTTCTGCTCGAACACGACGTCGACGCCGACGCCGCCACCGATGTCGCGGCGAAACTCGTCCACCACCGCCCGCGCCGCGCGGGTCCACGCGTCCAGGCGCACGTCCTGGGTCGGGCGCGTGGCCACCAGCACCGAGCGCCGCGCATCGGCGAGCGCGATCGTGGCCGGCGGTTCCCGCCAGTTCCTGGCGACGGTGGCGATGTCGCCCAGCCGGACCAGTCCGCCCTGCCGATCACGGGCTACGGGCACCCGCGCGATCCGGGCCGCGGAGTCCAGCTCGCCCGCCACCTCGACGAGCAGATCGCGCTGCGGGGCGCGCAACATGCCGGCGGCGGTCCTGGCGTCGGCCGCCGCGATGCGCTGCGCGAGGTCCGCGGCCGACAGGCCGAGCGCGGCGCTCTCGCGCGGATCGAGGGTCACGGTCAGCTCTTCCTCGGGCGCGCCGAAGCGGCGCACGATCTCGGTGCCGGACACGTTGCGCAGGCGGTCCGCGAGCTCGCGCAGGCGATCCTCGATCTTGTCGGTGACCAGGGTTTCCACCCGCAGCGCCGGGGCACCGGGCAGCGTCGTGACGATGAGCGCGTTGCGGGTGGTGATGCGCGGATCCTCAATGCGCGGCAGGCCGACCAGCGCGGACACCCCGCCGATGACGACGGTGAGCACCACCAGCGCGAGCAGATGCCCGTTGTCGTGAAAGCGCGCCGCCAAGCGCACGATCGGTCCCTCGTGCTCACTTGTCGACATAGCGATCCTGCGGCGCGGCCGTCGTGACATCGTGCACGCGCACCTGCTGACCGGGCACGATCCGGTGCCCGCCGCTCGCCACCACCCGATCGCCGGCTTGCAGGGTTCCACGCACGTAGGCCTGCGCGGCGGACTGGTACACAACCTCGACCAGACGCCGCTCGACACGCGTCGTGTCCGGTCCGTCCTGCCGGCCGGCCACCAGCACGGCCCACAGGCCGCGCGGATCCTCGGTCAGCGCGCCGAGCGGCAGCCAGAAACCCGCGCCTTCCAAGGTGAGTGCGATATCGACGCGGACCGTGTCGCCCGGTCGCAGCGGTGCTGACGGCGCGATCGGATCGAGCAGCAGATCCAGGGTGCGGGTGCCGGGATCGCGCACCGGCAACACCGCGCGCACGCGCGCCTCGACCCGCTGCATGCCGATCGACACGGCAACGACGGCACCCGGCTGCACGCGCCCGGCCGACTCGCCCGCGACCGGCACGCGGATCTCCACCGGGGCGTCCTCGACGAGATCCAGCAGCGGGTGACCGGCGGCCACCACCTCGCCCTCGTCGACCAGCCGCGCCGTCACGACCGCGGCGAATGGCGCGACGATCCGCCCCTTGGCGAGATCCACATCCACGCTGTCGATGCGTGCCTGCGCGAGATGTTCGGCCGCCTCCAGCGCCGCCACCCGCTGCCCGGCTTCGTCGGCTTCCTGCTCCGAGGCACCTTTGAACGACAGCGCGTCGGCGACGCGCTCACGCGTGCGGCGCGCGAGCGCCAGATCGGCACGGGTGTGCGCGAGCGCCGCCGCCAGCTCGCGCCGGCGCGCCTGCAGGCGCGCGGTGTCGATCCGGGCGAGGACGTCACCCGCGCCGACGCGATCGCCTTCGTCGACATGGATCACCTCGACCCGGCCGCCGATCTCGAAGCCCACGCGCGCGCGGCGCGCGGCCTCGACGCGACCGACGAACGAGCGGCTCACCTCATAGGCGGTCGCGGCCCGCGCGATCCAGGTGCTGACCGCCAGCGGCTCGGCTGCTGCGCCCGGGCGCGGATCGGGCGCCGCCGCGCGCGTGAGCACGGCGAGCGCCATCGTCGCGACGAGCAGCAGCCCGAGCAGCAGTCGCGCAAGGACGCCACCGCGGCCGCGCAGATCGAACGGGCTGTGCATGGGTCGATGTCCTCGGCTTGGTTCGCGCGCGGCGGCTGTTGTAGACTGGACCGTACGGTTTGATATTAGCCGGCACAAAACGGGACTGTCTAGTATGATTAATGCCAGCACCCGCCGCCGGCCCGCACCGGGCCGGCCCAAGAGCGTGCAGAAAGCGAGCGCCATCCTGTCGGCGGCGGGCGACCTGTTTCTCGCCCACGGTTACGGCAAGACCTCGATGGACGCGGTGGCCGAACGCGCCGGGGTCTCCAAACAGACGGTCTACTCGCACTTCCCGGGCAAGGAGGAGCTGTTCCGGGCGGTGATCATCGCCAAGCTGGAGGACTACGAGTTCTCGGAGTCCGGCATGCCGGACGAGGACGATCCCGAGCGCGGCCTGCTGCGGATCGCGGAACGCTTTCTCGCACTGCTGCTCGACGCCGAGGTCATCGCCATGCACCGCGTGGTGATCGGTGAAAGCGCCGGCCACCCGGAAGTCGCGCGCATCTTCGCCGAGACCGGACCGGACGGCTGCCGCAATTCACTGAAACGCTACCTGCAACGCCAGGCGGACAGCGGCCGGCTCGCGATCGACGACGCCGATCACGCGGCCTCGCAGTTCCTGGCCATGGCGATGAGCCACTACCAGGTCCGCTCCCTGCTCAATCTCGATCCCGGCCTCACGCGGACCGCGCGCCGGCGGCACATCAAGCGAACGGTGGCGGACTTCCTGCTGCTGTACCGAGCGCGACGCGGAACACGCCCGCGCACCAGCGCATCGGCGTAGGCGCCGCGACCCTCAGCGTCCGGTTCGCAAGTGCGCGCCCCGGCGCCGGCGCGACGCAGCTACCAGGAACCCGGGCCGGATCAGGCGGGCACCTCGGACCCCGGTTGCTGGTCATTGACAAGATCGGTTACCTGCCGTTCGGACGCGACGAGGCGAATCTGTTCTTCAACGTCGTCGCCAAGCGCTACGAAAGGGGCAGCATGGTCCTGACCAGTAAAGCTGCCGTTCACCCAATGGGCGACGGCACTGGCGGACGACCAGACGTTGACCGCGGCCATGCCGGACCGCTTGCCGCACCAAGCGCCTATTGTTCGGATCAGCGGCGAGAGCTAGCGGTTGAAGAACGAGAAGAAGGCTGGCCACGTGCGTGGGCGTACCTCCGCCAAGTTCGCGGGGGTCAAGTTCGCGGGGGTCAGGTCTTCAGTCTTCAATACGACTAGTACCGGTAGCTACGGGACACAGCGTGGAATTGAAGACTGAAGACCTGACCCCCTTGCAGTGGTGGTCCGTGGCTCTCATTCCTTGTACACGCGCTCATTGTGCCAGACGAGAAACGCGCGCGAAGGGTGCTCGGTGTCGCGATCCGGCAGGTTCGCGAGCGCGGCACCGTGAAAGCGGTAGTACTCGCGACCGTTCTCGAACTCCTCGCGCACGCGGCGGCTGACGACGAAGCGCAGATCCGGATCGACAGTGACATAGCCGTCGTCGAACAGGCGATGGATATCGGCACGCAGCAGCAGGCCGTTGTCGATGCGGTTGGGGCCTGCTTCGGCATGGGCGCGGATATGCGCGGCTTCTAGCGCCGGCAGGGTCTTCTCGCCGGTCACGGCGCAGCGGCGGTGGTAGGCGTCGGTGACCAGGATGCGGAACGTGCCCTGCCCCAGCCGGGCACGGGCGAGGAACTCGGCGCCGAAGCGCGGCGCCTCGACCGTCTCGGCGCTGCGCGCATCGATGTGCTGCAGCTTGCGCAGCACGGCGTTCCACAAGCCCGCGCCGTGGGTGTCGGCGGTGTCGTAGGTGAGGCCACGCTGGATGTTTGCCGACCAGTTGCGCGGGCAGGGGATCCAGTCCGCCCGGTCGAAGAAAAACGGCTCGCTAAGGAGATTGCAGCCGATGACGGTACCGGCGGTCTGCGCAGCGTGGCGGTAACGCGCGGTACGCTCGATCAACCCGGCGAGGGAGAGTACGCCGTTGTTCTCGCGGAACGCTTCCCAGGCGAGAAAGCACGGCAAGGCGGTGAAGCGGACGAAGTAACCGCCGCCGACGATGTAGTCGTCCGGACTATGCAGCTTGAACAGGAACGGCCAGCCCGCCTCCATGCGTCGCGGCGCGCGCTGGCTCGGCTGCCAGAAGTTGACCTCCTGCGGCCGGCGCGCGGCCAGGAAACGGAACCACTCGCCGTCCGTGATGCCGACCCAGAATTGCACGGTTTTTCCCCTGTCGCGGGGGTCATCGCGGGGGTCAGGTCTTCAGTCTTCAATACGGCAAGTAGCGGTGGCTACGGGTCGCAGCACGGAACTGAAGACTGAAGACTTGACCCCTTGTCTGACCCCTTGTCTGCATGGAATTGAAGACTGAAGACCTGACCCCTTATCTTCTTCACGCCTAGTTATAGCGCAGCACGTTGGCAGCGTCATTCAGGAAAACCCTGAGGCGCGGGGCCGGCAAGCCACCCTCACCAGCCGAGCAGGTCGCGCAGCCGGTACCAGCTCATCGCCAGGGTCAGCAGCGCGCCGGCGACGCGCGGGCCGCCGGGCAGGCGGCGGTGGGCAATGCGCGCGAAGACGTCGAAGCGTCCGGCGTCGCCGGCGATCACCTCGGCGAGCAGGCGCCCGGCAAGGTGGCTGGGAACGACGCCGTGGCCGCTGTAGCCCTGCGCGTAATACATGTTGCCGTCGATGCGGCCGAGCTGGGGAATGCGGTTCAGGCTCACCGCGACCTTGCCGCCCCACGCGAAATCGATGCGCGCCCCGGCAAGCTGGGGAAAGACCCGGACCATGCGCGGCACGAGCGCGGCGGCGATGTTGCGCGGCTCGCGGCCGGTGAAGTTGCAGCGGCCACCGAACAGCAGGCGCCGATCGGCCGAGAGGCGGTAGTAGTCGAGCAGCGTGTTGCCGTCGCTGACCGCCGCAGCCGTCGGCAGCAGCCCCGCGGCACGGGCCCGCGACAGCGGCTCGGTGGCGACGATGAAACTGCCGGCCGCCAGCACCAGGCCGCGCAGCTCGGGCACCAGCCCGTCGAGGTAGGCGTTGCCGGCGACGACCAGGGCCGCGGCGCTCACCTGCCCCTGCGCGGTGTGGATGCACAGACGCGGGCCGCGATCGATGCGCGTGACCGCCGCGTGCTCGTGGATGCGCACGCCCAGGCTCGCCGCCGCCCGTGCTTCACCCCGGCACAGGTTCAGGGGATGCAGGTGACCGTCACCGTCGTCGACGAGGCCACCGGCATACAGGTCCGAGCCGATGACCTCGTGCAGCGCGTCGCCTGCCAGCAACCGGAACGGATGCGGGTAGCCGCGGGCCGCGCGTGCGGCCGCCTCGGCGCGCAACGCCTCGAGCTGGCGGCGGTTCAGGGCCGCCGCCACGTAACCCGGGCGATAGTCGCAGGCGATCCGGAAGTGTTCGATCCGCTCCAGGAGGATGGCGCGGCCTTCCAGGCCCAGCTGCCAGGCGCTGTGCGCAGCGGCCGGGCCCAGCCGGACGGCGACACGGGCGTCGTCGGCGAAGCCGCCGATCGCCTGGCCGCCGTTGCGGCCGCTCGCGCCCCAGCCGATCCGCCGGGCTTCCAGCAGGACCACGTCGTAGCCGCGCTGCGCGAGTTCGATGGCGGCATTCAGCCCCGTATAACCGCCGCCCAGGACACACACGTCCGCCGCCACCGCCCCGGCCAGGGGCGGGTAGACGGTCGCATCGTTTACGGTGGCGCTGTAGTAGGAGGCGACGGGGTCGGCGCTGTCCGGGTGCATGGTGAACCGTATCTTGATTGAACATTCAATCAGTTATGTCGCTGTTGAATGAAATACTCATGTAATTGTAATATAAGCGTAATTTCGTTCAGCAGATAGCTCGCATGGCAACCCCGACGGCCGAGCTGGGACCGGCCTTGCAATCCGAGCGCAAGCGTGTGCTCATCGACGCGACCATGACGGCCATTGCCGCGCACGGCCTGTCCGGCCTGACCCTGGCCAAGGTCGGCGCCTCGGCCGGCATCACGGCCGGCTCGGTGAGCTTCCACTTCGCCAGCAAGGAGGCGCTGCTGCTCGCCACCCTGCGCTACGTCGGCGAGGAATTCGAGGCCGCCGTGCAGCGCGCACAGCAGCAGGCCGGCGCGGACCCGGCCGCGCGGCTCGCCGCGGTGCTCGAGGTCAGCCTCGAACCCGCGCTGACCGAGCCGCGCAAGATCGCGGTGTGGTACGCCTTCATGGCCGAGACGCGCGCGCGCGCGGACTACCAGCAGATCTGCGGTGAGCGGGACACGCGCTACAGCGAGATCGTGCAGACATTGTGCACCGAGCTCATCGGCGCCGCCGGGCGCCACGATCAGCTCGACACCGACGCCATTGCCTTCGCCCTGGTCGGCTTCATCGACGAGCTGTGGCAGGAAATCCTGTTCCAGGGTGAGCGCTGGGATCGCAAGACGGCGCTGCGCCGCTGCCGCGCCTTTCTCGCCAGCGTGTTCCCCTGGTGTTATGACATGCCCGGGCGCACGCGGGCCAGCTCCGCGCCGGCACCGATCGCCACGCCGGCACTGGCGCCGATCGAGCAGGACGGGCTGCGCTACACGCTGCCCGCGTGGATCTACGATCACGCCGAGTATTTCGAGCTCGAAGCCGAGCAGGTGCACCTGCCGGCCTGGCACGTGGTCTGTCATCTCAGCGAGCTGCCGGTCGCCGGCAGCTACGCCACGTTCAATCTGCTGCGCGAGCGCGCCTTCGTGATCCGCGCCGAGGACGGCACGATCCGCGCTTTCCACAACAGTTGCCGGCACCGCGGGCACGCGCTGGCCGCGGGTCACACCGGCCGCTGCCCGGGACGCATCACCTGCCCTTACCATGCCTGGAGCTACGCCCTGGACGGCAGCCTGCGCGGCGTCGCCGCGCCCGACACCTTCGCAAAGATCGACAAGAGCCGCTTCGGCCTGCTGGCGCTGGAGTGCGAGATCTACCACGGTTTCGTGTTCGTGCGGTTTCGCCCCGGCGATCCGTCGGTGGCCGAGCGTTTCGCGCCCCACGCACAGGAGTTCGGCCACTACCGCACCGCGGACATGGTGCCCTGGGGTGAGCCATGGGACGAGGAGATCGAGGTCGACTGGAAGAACGCGGTGGAGAACTACGCCGAGGACTACCACTTCCCGACCGGCCACCCCGGCCTGTCGGCGCTGATGGAACGCGACTACGATCGCGAGGTGACCGACACGGGACTGCTGCGTTTGAGCCATCGCCTGCGCGCGCAGGTCGGCGGCAGCTGGAGCGTGCGCCTGTACCACGACGTGCTGCCGGCGTACGGGCATCTGCCGCCGGATTTGCGTCGGCGCTGGACTTACTACGGCCTGTTCCCGAGCACCTGCTTCGATCTGTATCCCGAATCCATGGACACCTTTCAGATGCTGCCGGCCGGGCCCGGCCGGATGCGGATCCGCGCACAGAGCTACGTGTTGCCCGACGAGCGTCGCGAAACCGTCGCGGCGCGGATCCTGTCGCTGCGCATCAACCGCGAGGTGCAGCATGAGGACAACGCGCTCATCCGCTCGGTGCAGGGCGGTCTCGCCTCCTCCGGTTACCGGATCGGCGTGCTGTCGGCCAAGGAGATCTGCGTGCAGGGTTTCCAGGACTGGCTGCGCGCGCGCCTGCCGGTGGTGCGGCTGCTCGAGGCGCCGCCGCCCGGCACGGTGCGCGAGTGGAACGCACGGCTGGCCGCGCACTAGAGGATCCGCAACGTGCCCGCCCGGCAGAAAGCGCCGTTGCGGTCCCGCGCGCGGACATGGCCATCCACGCTCTGGCGCAGACGGGCCGGGCAACGCGATTGCGACGCCTGGATCGCCACGGCGCCGCGCGCCTCGCGATGACGGCGGTGGGAGTATTCCCCGGGACAGCGGCCCGCGCGAGGACGGTGGCAGAAACGTGAGCGACGCAATGGCAATGCGCGAGATGATCTGCAATGTGCCCGGCCGGCTGAACCCGTCGTTGCGAGCCCGCACCGTGGGTGTGGCAATCCAGTCGGGCAGACGCGACCGTGGCGTGACCGATCGGGAACCAAGCGGATGACATCCCTTCGCAGCCAGACGAGCGCTCCGGTCCCGCTCGCCGGCCGGGGCGGATACAGCCTGCCGGCGTGGATCTACCGCGATGCGGAGTTCCTCGCGCTGGAGAAAGAGCGGCTGTTCATGCCCTCGTGGCAGCTCGTGTGCCACGCCAGCGATCTGCCGCGCGCGGGTGATTATCACGGCTACACGATCCTCGGCGAGCTCGCCTTCGTCGTCCGCGGTCGCGACGGCCGTCTGCGCGCGTTCCACAATGTCTGCCGGCACCGGGCGGCGCGCCTGCTCGACGGCGATCGCGGTCACTGCCGGGCGAACATCGTCTGTCCCTACCACGCCTGGAGCTACGATCTCGACGGGCGCCTGGTCGGCGTGCCGTTTCACGACGAGTACGAGCACTTCGATCCGGCGACCCACGCGCTGGTACCGCTCGAATGCGACAGCTTCATGGGCTTCGTGTTCGTGCGCTTCGAGCCGGGCGGCCCGTCGCTTGCCGACACCATGGCACCTGCCGCGGCGGAAATGGCGTGGTACCGCATCGAAGCGATGCAGCCGCTCGACCAGGTGCGCACGCGGGCGCGCGAGGTGAACTGGAAAAACGGCACCGACAACTACATCGACGCCCTGCACGTGCGCGCCGCGCATCCGGGCCTCGACAGCTTGGTCGGCAGCAGCTATGAGCTCGCCGAGGTGGCGGACGGCTGCTTCCGCCTGAGCGGTTCGGTGCAGTCGCTCGACCGCGCCCGTTGGGCCGTGCGCCGCTACCGCACGCTGCTGCCGCCGGTCACGCACCTGCCGCAGGAGTACCGCGGCCTGTGGCTGTACTACATGACCTGGCCGAACCTCGCCTTCAACCTCTACCCGGACATGGTCGAGTTCATGCAGTTCGTGCCCACCGGCCCGACCAGTTGCGTGATCCGCGACGCGGCCTACGCGCTGCCCGACGGGCGGCGCGAGATGCGCGCCGCGCGCTGGCTCAACCTGCGCATCAATCGCCAGGTCGGCAACGAGGACACCCAGCTCATCGAGCGCGTGCAGGCCGGCATGGCCTCGCGCAGTTACATCTGCGGCCCGCTCGGGCGCAACGAAAAGTGCCTGCGCGGCTTCGCCCGGCGCATGCGCGAGCTGTTGCCGGTGGCGCGACAGGAGATCCCGCCCGCGCCCGGCACCGTCGCGGCGACCAACACCGCCCTGCTCCGCGCGGACTGATCCCCGCCCTGTGCCGCAGCGGCCACCACGGCCCGGCGCCGGGGTCCGGCTGATCCGCCCCGGCGGATCGATGATGTCGTGCTGTTCATATTTCATCCGCGGCGCGGATCTTCTAGAGTCCGCGGCGCTCATGTCGCGACACACGCAGTCACTGTCCTCGAATCATCTGCGCATTGCGGCGTGTCTCGCCGCCGTGTACACCTGCCTCGTTCTCCTGACATCCCCCGCAGCCTACGCGCAGGATCCGCCCTGGCGGCTGAATTCCCTGCTCGGATCGCCTGCCTGGCTGTCCCTTTCCGGCCAGCACCGTGTCCGCTTCGAAAACCTGGACGATCAGTTCCGGCTGGGGCGGCGCGGCGGCGATCAGATCCTCGCGGTGCGCACCAACGTATTGGCCCGCGCGAGCGTGGGCGAGATCAGCCTCGGCGCGGAAATGCTCGACGCGCGTGCAGCGCTGGCGGATCGGGGCACGCCCCTGTCGACCAGCGAGGTCAATCCGCTGGATCTGCTGCAGGCCTACCTGGAGCTGCCGGTGCATGATCTCATCACGCACGGCAGTACCAGCGTCATCCGGATCGGACGCATGACGATGGATGTCGGCAGCCGTCGCCTAGTCGCCCGCAACAGCTATCGCAATACCATCAACGCCTACACCGGCATCGACTGGCAGTGGACGGGCACCGACCGCCGGCAGTTCCGGCTGTTCTATACCCTGCCGGTACAGCGCCGCGCCGGCCCCGATCTGCTCGACGCGCAGGCGCAGCTCGACGAGGAAAGCGATCGCATTCGTTTCTGGGGCGCCTGGTACAGCCCGGGCAAGCTGCCCTGGGGCGATGCAGGGGAAGTGTTCGTTTTCGGCCTCGATGAGGACGACACGCCGGATTTCGCCACGCGCAATCGCGACCTGTACACCTTCGGCATCCGCTTGTACCGGGCGCCCGCCGCCGGCGGCTTCGATTACCAGCTCGAATCCGTCTACCAGCTCGGTACGTCACGCTCGTCGGCGGCGCTCGGCAACGTCACCGATCTGGATCACTTCGCGTATTTCCAGCACGTCGAGTTCGGCTACAGCATCGCAAGGCCATGGAAGCCGCGGCTGATCGCCCAATACGACTATGCCAGCGGCGATGACGATCCCAACGACCGCGATAACGGCCAGTTCGACACGTTGTTCGGTGCGCGCCGCTTCGATTTCGGTCCCACCGGGATCTACGGCCCGTTCGCGCGGGCGAATCTGAGTTCGCCGGGACTGCGTTTGACGTTCGCGCCCGCGGCGACGCTCAAGAGCATGGTCGCAGCGCGGGGCTTCTGGCTCGCCGCCCGGCGCGATGCCTGGACCACCGCGGGCGTACGCGACGCGAGCGGGCGGTCGGGCCGTTACATCGGCACCCAGATCGAAGCGCAATTGCAGTGGGCCGCGATCCCGGGGAATCTCGATATCGAAAGCGGGATCGCGCACATCTTCGACGGCGCCGTCATGGACAGCCCGCCCGGCAACGGCAACGGCGCACCGACCTACCTGTATCTGCAGGCCACGCTGTCGTTCTGATCCGGATCCGGCCCCGCAGTGCGGCCCGCGCTCGTGCCGCTGTCGCGCCGGGATCCGAGCCGACGATCGATCCGCCTCAAACCGCGCGCAGGTACCATTCGTAATCGCGATTGCTGATCTGGGCGTGGAACCGGTTGCACTCGCTGCGGCGGCAGGCGTGGAAAATGTCGCAGTACGGCGCACCCAGGTAGCGCGGCAGCACCGCGGCGTTCCGGAATTCGTCCAGGGCCGCCTCCCAGCGCATCGGCAGGGTGATCCGATCGTCGATGATCTGCCCCTCGGCGATCATCGGGCCCGGATCACAGCGCTCGACGATGCCGTGGTGAATGCCGGCGAGCACCGCGGCGACGGTGAGATAGGGATTGGCGTCGGCGCCGGCGATGCGGTGCTCGAGCCGCAGATCTTCGGGGCCCGACACCGGGATGCGCACTGCGACGGCGCGGTGGTTGTAACCCCAGTTCGGGGTCAGTGGCACGAACGACAGCGGTTGCAGGCGGCGGTAGGAGTTGGCGTTCGGCGCGAAGATCGCCATGCCCTCCGTCATGGTCGCGAGCGTGCCGCCGATCGCGTGGCGGAAGGTCGCCGACATCGGCAGTGCGCCCGTGGCCGCCGGATCGGCGAACACGTTGCGACCGCTGCCGTCGAGCAGGCTCACGTGCACGTGCAGCCCCGAGCCGGCGTATTCCTGGAAGGGCTTGGCCATGAAGCAGGCGCCGTAGCCGTGCCGGCGGGCGACGCCTTTGATGGCACGCTTGAGCAGCACGGCGTGATCGCAGGCGAGCGCCGGATCGCCGACATGGTGCAGGTTGATCTCGAGCTGCCCGGGCGCAAATTCCGACAACGCCGTGCTCGCCGGAATACGCTGCGCGGTGCAGACCGCGTCGACCTCGGTCAGAAACGCCTCGATGTCCCACAGATCCTCGAGCATGGCGTATTGCAGACCCTGCTGGCGCAGTGTCGTGCCCGGCACCCGGCCGTGCACCGGCCGCGGAGTGACGCCGTCCTCGTCCGGCTCAAGCAGGTAGAACTCGAGTTCCAGGGCGATCACCGGGTGCAAATCCATGGCGTTCAGCGCTTGCAGCGCGCGGCCGAGCACTGCGCGCGGATCGGCGAAAAACGGAATGCCGTCGTGATGGTGGGTCGCCAGCAGCACCTGTGCGGTCGGCGTGTCCAGCCACGGCACCGGCGCCAGCGAACCGGGCACGGGCCGCGCGAGCGTGTCGGGATCGCCGTCGCGCGAGCCGTTCGGGATCTCGGGGATGGTCGCGCCCTTCACGTCCAGCATCACGGCACTCGCGCAGTTGCGGATGCGACCGCGGTAAACGCTGTCGAACTCACCGCGGCCGACGCGTTTGCCGCGCAGGATGCCGTTCATGTCGGCCTGCAGCAGCTCCAGGAAGCGCGTATCCGGGTAACGTCCCAGGAAGTCAGTGAGCTCGGCAGCGGGATCGGCGGCATGGGCCATGAGCGTGTTCCAGTTGGTCAGGAAGCAGGGATCGGCGGCGCTGCGGGAACCGCGCGCAGGGTTCGAATGCGACGCATGTACTGCGTGCAGTGTGGATCGCCACGGCCCGCCGCTGCGCGGCGCGCCTCGCGATGACGGAAGTACAATGGGTCCGCCGCGCGATGACGGAAGTACAGCGACTCCGATTCGCGATGAGGCTCGCACGCCGACCGCACACGCTCGATCCCGTCATTGCGAGCGCGCCTGCGCGCGTGGCAATCCAGACGTGGCTCAATGGGCATCAGTCGTTCCCGCGCGTGGCCCGCTCGCGCCAGGCGATGGCGGCCTTGGCGCCGTCGCGCGCGAGGACGGCGTTGAACGCGCGCGATTCGGGCGTGTCGGTGCACTCGATGATCACGTCTAGCTCGAGCGCCTGGGCGAGCGCGGCACGCATACCCATGATCTCGCAGGAACGGTTGATGGCGAGCTTGGTGAGGCGCACGGCGTGGGCGTCGTTGGCGGCGATCGCGCGGGCCACCGCCATGGCCTCGGCCTCGAGGTCGGCCGCCGGCACCACGCGGTTGACCAGGCCGAGGGCGAGCGCGCGTTCGGCACTGACCCGATCATCACCGACGAGCAGCAGCTCCTTGGCCTGCTTCACCCCGATCAGCCACGGCAGGATCAGCGTGACGATGCCGCTGCCGAAGCGGACCTCCGGTGCGCCGAAACGGCAGTCGGCGGCGGCGATGGTGACGTCGCAGGCGCAGGCGATCTCGAGGGCCCCGCCCAGACAGAAACCGTGCACGGCAGCGACCGTCGGTCGGGGCGAATCCCAAAAGCGCATGGTGAGTTCGAAATCGCGCTGCAGATCAGCGCGCAGGCGGGCCGGATCACTGCCGTCAGCCGCGGCCTCGAGATCGAAACCGGCAGAGAAGGCGCGGCCGTTGCCGGCGAGGACGATGGCGCGCACCCCGGCGTCCGCCTCGGCCCGATCGAGCGCGGCGTGCACTGCGTCGATCATCGCGCCGTCGATGGCATTGAGCTTGGCCGGCCGGTCCAGACGCAGGCAGGCGACGGCATCGATGCGTTCGTAGGTGACGCTCATGCCGGCGGCCCCGCCGTCCGGGGAAAGCGACGCGGCACGCCCGGCCCGATGGGGGATCCGATCGGTCGCGGGTGTGCGGGGCCGGCGAACGCTATCCGTGCCGGGCGTGCGGGCCATGCGATCGGTGGCGGATCTGTAGGGCCGGCTTCAGCCGGCCGGCCGGCAAACGCTATCCGTGCCGGGCGTGCCGGCCATGCGATCGGTGGCGGGTCCGTAGGGCCGGCTTCAGCCGGCCGAACAGCGGATCGATCGGGCGATGCGGCCGGCCACCCGGCGCGGATGCGCCGCAGCGGATCGGGTGCGTGGATGCCGATCACCGTCACTGCCCGCGCAGGCGGATCCAGGCCGACTTGGTCTGGGTGTAGCTGAGCAGGCTGTCGAAGCACTTGTCGCGCGCGTTGCCCGATTGTTTGTATCCGCCGAAGGGCTGGGTCATGTCGCCCTCGTCGAAGCAGTTGACCCAGATGACCCCGGCCTCCAGCCCCTTGACCAGCCGCAACGCCGTATCGACATCGCGTGTCCACACCCCGGCCGCGAGCCCGTAGATGGTGTCGTTGGCGATGCGCAGCGCTTCCTGCACGCCGTCGAATGCAATGATGCAGGCGACCGGGCCGAAGATCTCCTCCCGGGCGATGCGCATGTCGTTGCGCACGTCGGCGAACAGCGTGGGGTTAACGTAGGCACCGGCCGCCAGATCCGCGGGCGTGTCGCCGCCGAACACCAGGCGCGCACCTTCGGCGCGGCCGGCGTCGATCAGCTTCAGCACGCGCTGCTGCGCCTCGCGGGTCACGAGCGGCCCCAGGGTGGTCGCCGGATCGAGCGGATCGCCCGGGCGGTAGGCGCTACGGCCGGCAGCCTCGAAGCGATCGAGAAAATCGGCGTAGATGCTGCGCTCGACCAACAGCCGCGAGCCCGCATTGCACACCTCGCCCATGTTCGCGTAGATGCCGTTGCAGGCGGCTTGCACGGCGCGGTCGATGTCGTCGAGGTCGCCCATGAACACCTGTGGCGACTTGCCCCCGCACTCGAGCGACACCCGTTTCATATTCGACTGGCCGGCATACTGGAGCATCAGCTTGCCGACCTCGGTCGAGCCGGTGAAAGTGATCTTGGCGACGTCCGCGTGCAGGGCGAGCGCGCGGCCGACGGTTTCGCCCAACCCCTGGATTACGTTGAACGCGCCCGGCGGGCCACCCGCTTCAGCGAACAGCTCCGCGAGCCGCACGGCCGTGAGGGGCGACTGCTCCGCCGGCTTGAGGACGACGCAATTGCCGGCCGCGAGGGCGGGCGCGACCTTCCAGATCGCCATCAGCATCGGGTAGTTCCAGGGCGAGATGGCGCCGACCACACCGAAGGGCTCGCGCAGCACGAAGTGCAGCACGTCGGCCTCGGTGTTCGTGACCGCGCCCTCGATCTTGTCGATGCACTCGGCCATGAAGCGCACGGTCTGCAGCACGCTCGGCAGATCGGTACTGAGGACGTCGGCGATCGGCTTGCCCATGTCGAGCGTCTCGAGCACGGCGAGCGGGACGGCATGGGCATCGATGAGATCCGCCCAGCGATACAGCACGGCCATGCGATCCCGCGGTGCCATGCGCGACCAGGAGCCGTCGCGAAAACTGCGCTGTGCCGCGGCCACCGCACGGTCGACGTCCTGCGCCGTGCCGGCCGCGACCAGGGCAATGACTTCGCCGCTGGCGGGATTCACGCTTTCGAAACGGCCGCCGTCGCTGGCGCCGGCCACCTCGCCGTCGATGAAATGTCCCGTGCGGGCGGTTTGCAGAACGCCGTCGGCGAGCTGGCGCCAGCGGTTGTGGTCGTATTCCAGGGCGAGTGACAGGCTCATGCAGGCGCGCTCCGGCAATCGGTTCGGATCAGTATGCCCGCAATCGCGCCCGGTCTGGTCGCGATCACGACGAGCGCTGCCTTGGCGACGACCGCCCGCGCGCCTCGCGCCCGGCGGCCGGCGGTGCGTCGGTCCGGCGCCGGCCGGATGTACCGGTGGTCACGGCCGGATCCGGCGCCGCAGCGCTGAGCACCAGTGCGTCGACCGCGACACAGCCGTGCGGGTGCACGATGACGGGGTTCAGATCCAGTTCGACGATCCGGTCCGCGAGCTCTGTGGCGAGCACGGACAGCCGCGCGGCGGCCGCGCAGAAACTGCCGATGTCCGCCGCCACGCTACCGCGCACGCCCTCGAGCAGCGGCCGCAGACGCAGCCGATCCGCCAGCCGGAATGCGGTCGCGACATCGAAGGGCGGCAGCGCGAAGACGATGTCGCCGAGCAGCTCCGCGTGTACGCCGCCGAAGCCGAGGGCCACCAGGGGGCCGAACTGCGGATCGCGGTGTATACCGAGGATCATCTCCACCCCGGTCGGCGCCATGCGCGCGACGATCACTTGCGGGCCGAGCCGGGCCGCGAAGTCGCGGTAAGCCGCACGCAGCTGCGCCACGTCGTGCAGGGACAGGCGGACGCCATCGACGTCGGATTTGTGGACGATGCCCGGGGCAGCCGTTTTCAGCGCGACCGGGTAGCCGATTTCGAGCGCCGCGGCGATCGCGGTCTGCTCGTCATCCGCGCGCCGGTGCTCGATGACGGGCACGCCGAATTCGGCACACAGCGCCAGCGCGACCGTCTCCTCGAGCGTGCCCGCATTGTGAAGGCGCGCGCGCCAGCCCGCGACCGCGTGTGCCGGCGCGGCCGGCGGTACGAGCGGCGCCCGGTCGCGGAAGTCGCGGTAGTCGAACAGACACCGTGCGCCGCACAGGAAACCGCGCAGGCCGTCGAGGACGGGCAGCCCGGCCCGGGTCGAATCGATGACGCGCGGATCGGCACCCGTGCCCTGGCGGTTGCTGACCAGGAACACGGGCTTGCCGCTCGTCTCGTGGGCGACGCGCAGATAGTCCAGATATTCGGGGTAAATGGCGCCCTCGCGGGCGCGATCGTGGATCACGGCGCCGATCGCGGCGCCCGGATCGGCCAGCAGCGCCGTGAGGCACTCGCTCATGGTCAGGTGGAACTGCGTGCCACCCCGACTCCAGGCATCGAGCGGATTCACGGCCGGCAGGCCCGGATCGAGCAGGCTCCCGAGCCCCGTGACGGTGGCCGGAGCGAGCTTGGTCAGCGGCACGCCCAGGCTGGCGGCCAGGTCGATGGTGAGCTGGCGCTCGCCGCCCGAGTCGTGCAGGCTGACCAGACCCCCGGCCCCCACCGGGTGCGGCTGCGCGAACATGGCGAGCGCGGTCGCGAGTTCGTCCATGTCGGTCACACGTTGCACGCCGTAGCGATCGAACAGGGCGTCGTAGGCGGCGTCGTCGCCGGCCAGCGCGCCCGAGTGCGACACCGCGAGCTCGGCGGCGAAAGCGGTGCGCCCGACCTTGAGCGCGACGATCGGGATGCCGAGCGCGTTCGCCTTGGCCAGTGCCGCGCGCAGGCCCGCGGGGTTACGCACCGTTTCCATGAACAGGCCGACGACCCGCGTGCCGGGCAGCTCGAGGGCGAAATCCAGGTACTCGTCCATGGCTACGACCAGTTCCTGGCCGGTCGAGACGGCGAGATTGAAGTCCAGCCGCGCATCGACGTCGAGGATCCCGCTCATGCCCGCCCCGGAATGGCTGATGAGTGCGATCGGGCCGCCGCCGGCGTGGTCGCGTGTGTCGAAACCGCAGGCCCAGATCCGATCGTGGAAATTGTAAAAACCCATGCCGTTGCCGCCGCACACGAGCAGCCCCGCGCTGCGCACTCGCGCGGCGACGCGGTCCTTCAGAACGGGTTCGCGATCCGTGTCCAGCACCAGCGCCGACATGATGGTCACGGCGCGCACGCCGTGCGCGATGCTCGCCTCCAGCGCCGCTTCGAGACTCTCGTCGGCCAACGCGAAGATGACGTGCTCGACCGCTGCGGGCAGCGCATCGAGTGACGGCACGCAGGGCACGCCCTCGACCTCGGTGTAGCGCGGGTTGATCGCATACAGCGCGCCCGCATAAGCGCCGCGAACCAGGTTGCGAACGGTCAGGCAACCGACCGAACCAGGGCGTTGCGAGGCGCCAAGGACCGCGATCGAGCGCGGCCGCAGCAGGGGATCGAGCCGGTGTGCCACGTTCAGTCCCGCGACGCGTCGCCGATCGGCACGCCGCGGTCGCCGCTGTGCGGGTGCCGCGGACGGATCAGAATTCCGGCGCCGGGACGGCGGTACGGCGCGGATGATCGAACACGCGCCCCTCGAACACCCGGCACCTGGCCATGGACCGTTTCCACTGGAGCTCCCGGTTGTAGTAGATGTCCGCGCGCAGATCATCGCCGCTGCGTCCCCAGGGCATGTCCAGCGAGGCGAACGCGATGTTGCGCTTGGTGCTCGGCGACCAGGCCGCCGACGTCACCGTGCCGACGACCTGGCGACGGCGATTGTAGATGAACGCATCGCGTGCCGGCTTGTTGCCGTCCACGTCCAGGCGTACGAAGCGGTAGCGCGAGCCGCGCGCGTGTTCGGCGAGCAGCGCGCGGCGGCCGTTGAACACCGGCTTGCCGAGGTCGACCACCCAGCCGAGACCGAGCTCGAAGGGGGAACGGCCGCGTCCCGGTCCGACCGCCTCGTGGGCGGGTACGAAATCGACCCAGGCCTGGAGAAAACCGGCCTCGATGCGGGCGACGTCGAGCGCGTGACTGCCGATCGGGCGGATGCCGAGCAGGCTGCCTGCCTGCATCAGCGCGTCCCACAGCTCGAGCGCCGCCGCCGGCGCGATCCACAGCTCGTAACCGAGATCCCCGGTGTAGCCGGTGCGCGACACGAGCAGATCGCCGCCACACCAGTCGAACCGGCGCGTCGCGAACGGCGCGAGCGTCTCGATCTGCGCGAGCCCCATGGCCCGCAAAGTGGCGCAGGAGGTCGGTCCCTGCAGGGCGAGCGCCGCGAGTGTTCCGGTTTCGTCGTGCACCTCGACGTCGAAGCCGAGCGCGGCGCTGCACAGCCAGTCCAGGTGCCGCTCCTGCGCACACAGGCGATAGTCCCCGGTCCCGAGCCGGAACAGCGTACCGTCATCGATCACGTGACCGGCATCGTCGCACCACACGACGTAGGCGACCCGGCCGTCGGTCAGGCGCTCGAGGTTACGGGTCACGAGGCGATCGACGTAGCGTCCGGCGTCCGGCCCGCGGATGCGGTACTTGGACATGGGCGAGAGGTCGAATACGCCGGTACTGTTGCGGATGGCGAAATATTCGTACGCGATCTCGGTGTAACGGGCGACCGCGGCGTAGCCCTTCCAGCGGTACCAGTCCGTCGTCTCGCAGGCGGCAGCCAGTCGCGGGTGAAAGGGCGTGTGCTCGAGCGGCGCGATTTCGATCGGCTGGTTCATGCGGCCGGCTCCCCGCGCAGGATCGCGCGCGCGGCATTGCGCCCGGCGAGGCCGCACACGCCGCCGCCCGGATGCGTGCCCGCACCGCACAGATACAGCCGCTCGATCGGGGTCGCATAGCGGGCGGCGCCCGGCACCGGCCGCAGCATCAGGAACTGATCCAGGGACAGCTCGCCGTGATGCCAGTGACCGCCGTTGATGCCGATCTCGCGCTCGATGTCGACCGGCGTGAGTAGCTCGGCGTGCACGATGTGCGTCTCGATCTCCGGTGCATGCGCGGCGAGCGCGCGGATGCAGATGTCGCGGAAAGTGTCGCGGGCCGCGTCCCAGCCGTCTTTCAGGTGGTAGGGCGCGTACTGCACGATCGCACTGAGCACCTGCCCACCGTCCGGCGCGAGCTGTGGATCGTGCAGTGTCGGGATGGTCACCTCCATCACCGGGCTGCTCGAGTAGCCGCCGTACTTGGCCTGATCGAACGCACGCTCGACGTCCCCGGCGCTCGGCGCCAGCACCAGGCGCTGCCCGAGCTGGCGCGCGTCGAGGCCCGTAAACGCGGGCAGACGGTCGAGTGCGAGGTGCAGCTTCGCCGCCATCCCCTCGCCACGGATGTGGTCGATGCGGCGGGTGAATCCGGTTTCCACGTTCGCTGCGCCGACCAGATCGAGGAAGGTGGTCTTCGGATCGGCGTTGGACACCACGAGGTCGGCGCGCACGATCTCACCGCCGGCGATTTCCACGCCGATGGCGCGGCCAGCCTCGATCACGATGCGCTGTACCCGTACCCCCGTACGCACCGCGACGCCCGCCGCCGCGGCCGCGGCGCCGATCGCGGCGCTGACCGCACCCATGCCACCCCGCGGCAGTGCCGGTGCCGCGGCGTCGCCACCACCGAGGCGGTGCAGGAAGGTCAGTACGCTGTTGGGCGAGCGCGGTCCCGTGCGCGTGCCGAGCACCGCGTCCAGGGCGAGCGCGCCCTGGACGGCGTCGGTGTACGACTCCTCCGCGAGCAGATCATAGATATTGATGCCGATGACGCGCAGCAGCTCGCGCATGTCCTCGCGCCCCATGCGCCGCACGCGCCAGCCCATGCCGAGCAGCGCCAGGGTGTCCGCCAGGCCGCGACCGGGCAGCCGCGGCGGCCGGCGCTCGGCGAACCAGGCGAGCACGGCGGCGAACCGGCGCATGCGCTGCAGGAAGGCGACGTAGCGCGCCTGCTCGGCGGCGTCGATGCCCGCACCGGCGAGCGTGTCGTGGCCGAGCGTGACGTGCCGGCCGTCGCGACCGAGCGCGATGGTCTCGAGCCCCGTCGCGGCAAACGCGAGACCATGACGCTCGAGCCCGAGCTCGACGCCTATGCCCGGGTGCAGCAGGTACAAGAGATGCGCGCAGGCCGAAACCCGGAAGCCGGGTGCGAATTCGCGCGTGACGGCGGCCCCGCCCACCGTGGCCGCCGCCTCCAGCACCGTGACCCGGCAGCCGGCACGGGCGAGATAAGCGGCACAGACCAGACCATTGTGTCCGCCGCCGACGACGATGACCGAACGCGGATCAGTCATCGCTGTCGCTGCCGGGGACCGTGGCCGGCCGGCGCAGATCGCGCAGGATCTCGCGTGCCGCGTTCGCCCCGGGCGCGGCCATGACGCCACCACCGGGATGCGTGCTCGATCCGCACAGGTACATGCCGGGCAGCGGACCGCGGTACTGGGCGTAGCCGGGAAAAGGCCGGTTGAACAGGATCTGATCCATGGTCAGCTCGCCCTGGAAGATGTTGCCCTCGGTGAGGCCGACCTCGTTCTCGAGCTCGCGCGGCGTACGCACCTCGGCATGCAGGATCAGATCCTTGAAGTTCGGGCTGTAGCGGGCGATCTGGTCGATGACAGTGCGTCCGAACGCGTCGCGTGCCGCGTCGGTCCACTCGCCACCGGCGAGCGCCGGCGGCACGTACTGCACGAACACTGTCATCATGTGCTTGCCGGGCGGAGCCAGGGTCCGGTCGACCAGCGTCGGGATGAGCATGTCGAGGTAGGGATCCTGCGACCAGGTGCCGTTCTTCCAGTCGTCGTAGGCCCGTTCGAAACGTTCCAGCGTATCGATGAAATGCATGTCGCCGAACACCAGCGGGCTGCCCGCCGGGAGCGCGGGGAACTCCGGCAGGCCGTCGAGGGCGATGTTGAGCTTGCCCGAAGAGCCGCGGATCTTGAAATTCCGCGCCCGGCGCACGACATCCGGCGGCAGATCGCACTCGTCCATGATGCCGAGAAAGGTACGCCGGGCATCGAGGTTGGAAACCACCACCGGGGCCTCGTATTCGTCGCCGTTGGTGAGCGCGACACCGCTGGCGCGCCCGTTGCGCACCACGATGCGTGCCACCTCGGCCTCGGTGCGGATCTCCCCGCCGTACTCCCGGAGCGCGCCGGCGATCGCGGCGGAGATGGCACCCATGCCGCCACGGGCGAAGCCCCAGGAGCCGATGTTGCCGTCGACGTCACCCATGTAGTGGTGCAGCAGCACGTAGGCGGTTCCCGGCGAATACACCCCGAGCGCCGTGCCGATGATGCCGCTGCCGGCGAGATGCGCCTGGATCACCTCGCATTCGAAGTATTCGCGGAGGAAATCCGCGATGCTCATGGTCCAGAAACGCAAGGTGTCGTACAGCGCCTCCTCGCCGAGGGCGGCGAAAGCACGCAGCAGGAACGTCAGCTCGGCGAGATCGCGCGGCCGCAGGGACGTCGGATCCGGCGGCGTGCGCATGAGCAGCGGCCGGATGAGCCTGGTCTGGCGCATGACGTCGGCCGAGTAGCGGCCGTAGGCGTCGGCGTCGCGCGGACTATGGCGGGCGAATTCGCGGTGCTGGCGTTCGGGATCGGTGTAATTGCCGAGGTAGTCGCCGTTCTCCATCAGGGTCACCCCGCCGCCGTAGGGAATGACCTGCAGGCCGTGGCGGCCGAGATCGAGCGCCCGGTAGATCTCCGGGCGCAGCAGGCTGCACACGTAGGAACAGTTCGAGTAGGTCCAGCCGGGGTGGAGCTCGCGGCTCACCGCCGCGCCGCCGATCCAGGGATTACGCTCGAGCACCAGCACCGACAAGCCCGCCCGGGCGAGGAATGCCGCGTTGGCGAGTCCGTTGTGCCCGGCGCCGATGACGATGGCGTCGTAGCGCTTCATGGGTGCCTGCGCACCGGCTTGGCGTCCCGCGCCGTGAGCCTGCGCTAGAGCTCGTGAAACACTCGCCCGCCGTCGCGAGACGGTTCCCGGGCGTTCCCGGCCAGGCGCGGGGGTGCGCAAAATCGCGCGCACAGCAGCGGGCCTGCGCAAACGATTTTGCGCGTCCCCGCAACGCCGCCAGGGGCGTCCAGGGGCCGTCGCAGCAGGCGCGGTGATGGTTTCACAGGCGCTCAGTGCGTCTTGCGGGCGGCCTCGGGGCCGAGACCACGCAGCGTGTTGTCGACCGCCTGCTCGAACTTCTCCAGCGTCTCGGCCAGACAAATGTCGTCGTGGGCCGCGCAGATGAACCACGGTTCGCGCGAGTCGGGCTCCACCAGAATGCCGAGATCGTGCAGCTCCGGCGCCAGGGCCGTATAAAAGCTGTAGTCGGTCTTGACCCAGTCGCGGTAGTTGCTCGGCGGCGTGTCGCTGAAGAACAGCCCGCTCATCGACGGGTGACCGACGAAGGAGTGGGCGATGCCGCGGCGCGTGAGCACCGCGCCGATCCCCTGGCGCAAACGCGTGCCGTAGCCGGCGATGTCATCGAGGGCCGAAGTGTTTTCGAGGATCTCCAAAGTCCGGTCGGCCGCCGCGAGCGCCACCGAGTGCGCCGTGTACGTGCCGCCGTGAATGACCGTCTCTCCGCACAGACGCATGATGTCCTCACGTCCCGCGATCACCGCGATCGGATAGCCGTTGCCGATGGCCTTGGCGAAGGTGCACAGATCCCCCTTGAAGCCGTACAGTTCCTGCACACCGCCGCGGGCGACCCGAAAACCGGTCTTGACCTCGTCGACGACGAGCAGGACGTCATGGCGCTCGCACAGCGCGCGCACGTCGCGCAGATACTGCGGCGCGGCGCTGAGAGCGCAGCAGTTGCCCATGATCGGTTCGATCAGCATGGTGCCGATCCGGTCGTGATGCCGGCGCAAGACGTCCTCCAGCCGGTTGGCGTCGTTCAACGGCACGGTATAGATGAGCTGGCGCACGAGTTCCGGAACGCCGGCGCTGTAGGGCAGCAACGCGGGTTCGCCGCGTCCCGGCGCCCATTCCTCCACCGCCGTGTACCACAACGCGGCGTCGAACACACCGTGATAACCGCCCTCGACGACGACATAGCCGTCCTTGCCGGTCGCGGCCCGCGACAGGCGCAGCGCCGCCATCACCGCCTCGGTACCGGAGTTGGAGAAGCGCACCAGCTCGGCGGCCGGCACCATGCGCGAGACACGTTCGGCGACCGCCAGCTCGCGCTCCGTGCCGAGGGCGAACACGCCACCCACCTCGATCCCCTCGCGCGCCGCGGCATCGACGCGGGGATCCGCGTAGCCGAGGATGCAGGGACCGTAGGCCAGGCGATAGTCGATGTACTCGTTACCGTCGATGTCCCACAGCCGGGCCCCGCGGCCACGGGCTGCGTAGATCGTCTCCTCGTCCCCCCAGTAGCGAAAGTTCGATGACACGCCGAGCGGCATCCGCCGTACGGCCCGCCGGAAATGCGCATGGGAGCGCTGCAGGGAACGTCGCATGCATGCTTCGGTGGGATGGAGGGCCGCTGTTCGTCGAGCCCGGCCGCACCCGCCGACCGCCTCCTTACAATGAATGAATGCTCATTCATAATACGGAACCGGCGGGGCGCATGCAATCGTGCCGCGCCGGGTTAGAATCGGCGCCGGCAAGACCCTGATTCCTCAGGGTGCTCAGACGGCAGGAGTGAAGGCATGCGCCCGACCACGGCAGCGCGCAAACGCGCCGCACCCGCCCGCGGACCCGGCAAGGAGTTGCGTCGCGAGCAGCTCATCAAGGCGACGATCCGCTCGGTCGCGCGGCGCGGATTCTCGGGCACGACCATGGCGGAAGTGACCCGCGAGGCCCGGCTCAGCCTCGGCATCGTCAACCTGCACTTCCAGAGCAAGGACAAGCTGCTCGTCGAGACGCTGCGCTATCTCGCCGACGAGTACAAACAAGCCTGGGAGGACGCGCTGGAGCGTTCCGGTCCGCGTGCCGCCGATCGACTCGCGGCGCTGATGGAGCTCGATTTTTCGCGTGCCGTGTGCGATCGCAACAAGCTTGCCGTGTGGTTCGCGTTCTGGGGCGAGGCCAAGTCGCGCCCGACCTACCAGCGCATCTGCGCGCAGTACGATCACGAGTACAACGAACAGGTGTGCGCGCTGTGCCGCGCGATCGTCACCGAGGGCGATTACCCGGGCGTCGATCCCGAGGCGGTGGCGACGGGTCTGGCGGCGATGACCGACGGCCTGTGGCTGGACATGCTGATCACGCCCGACGTCGTCGATCGCAAGCTCGCCCGCAAGGCCTGCTTCAGCTTTCTCGCCGCCATCTTCCCGGCCCATTTCACCGTTGCGCCGTGAGATCACAGGAGCTTCCGGAGACCCGCCATGGACGTTCAACTACCCGAGGAGGCGCGCCTGTGGCAGGCCAGGGCGCGCCAGTTCGCCGACGAGGAGCTGCTGCCCTGGGAGGTCGAGGCCGAATTGAACGACGGCTGCGTGCCCGCGGCGATCCGCAGCCGCCACAAACAGCTCGCGCGCGAGATCGGCTTGAGCGCGATGGACGTGCCGCGCGCATGGGGCGGCCTCGAGCTGCCCGTGCTCACCCAGGCCGTGGTGTGGGAGCAGCTCGGGCGCATCACCAACGCGCTCGCCTGGTGCTTCTCCGAACCGCAGCGCTGGATGTTCGATGCCTGCACGCAGGCGCAGATCGAACGCTACGTCCTGCCACTCATGCGCGGCGAGCGGCAGGAATGCTACGCGATCACCGAGTCCGGGCCGGGCTCGGACGTCGACGCCATCCAGGCGACCGCGCGCCGCAGCGCCGACGACTATCTGCTCGACGGCGAGAAGTGGTACGTCACGAGCGCGAACTTCGCCGACTATTTCATTTTCCAGGCCCGGCTGGCGGACGGCCCGGCCGCCGGCCAGCACGCCCTGTTCTTCGTCGACAAGGACACGCCCGGCATCGAGCTCGTGCGCTCGCCACGGTTCAGCCACAGCTACGCGGCGCATCACTGCGAGTACCGTTTCACCGCGGTGCCGGTACCGGCGGACAATCGCATCGGTGCCGAGGGCGACGGCATGGCCTACACCCACAGCTGGTTCCGGCACGAGCGGCTGATGATCGCCGCGCGCTGCTGCGGAGCCGCCGCGCGTCTGATCGAGGAAGCCGGCACGTTCGCGCGCAACCGCACGGTCGGCGGTGAGCCGCTGTCCGCGTATCAGGCCATCCAGTTCATGCTCGCCGACAGCGTCACCGAGCTGTGGGCGGCGCGCCTGGTGACCTTCGAGGCGGCTGCCGCGCACGATCGCGGGGAGGACGTGAAGTCCCTGCACACCCGCTGCTCGGTCGCGAAGCTGTATGCTTCGGAAATGGCGAACCGGGTGGCGGACCGCGTGGTACAGATTTTCGGCGGTCGCGGCTACATGCGCGAAAACGTCGCCGAGCGTTTCTACCGCGAGCTGCGGGTGGATCGGATCTGGGAGGGCAGCAGCGAAATCCAGCGGCTCATCATCGCCAACCGGCTGCTCAAGCGCGGCCTCGACGCCATGTAGGCCGGCGCCGATGACGCTGCAGGCGATCGTGCGTCCGTTGTGGCTCGCGCTCGGCGCACTCGCCGGAACGGTCGCGGGCGCCGCGGAGGACCCGATCCTCAACGTCTACAACTGGGCGGATTACATCGGCGCGACGACGCTGGCCCAGTTCGAGGGCGAATTCGGCATCAAGGTCAATTACGACGTCTACGACTCGAGCGAGATCGTCGATGCGAAGCTGCTCGCCGGCGCAACCGGCTACGACGTCGTCATCCACTCGGCCGCGCTGGCCGCGCGGCTCATTCCGATTCATGTCTTCCAGCCCCTCGATCGGGCGAAGCTCGCGAACTGGCACCATCTGGACGCCGAGCTGCTGTCTTTCCTGGGACAGTTCGACCCGGGCAACCGCTACGGGGCGCCGTACATGTGGGGATCGACGGGCTTCGCCTACAACGTCGACATGGTACGCGCGCGTATGCCAGACGCACCGCTCGACAGCGGCGCCATGATCTTCGATCCGGCCGTGGCCAGCCGCTTCGCCGACTGCGGCATCAGCTTTCTGGACTCGCCGACGGACGTGATCCCGCTCGCCCTCGCCTATCTCGGTCACGACGTCAGCAGCGTCGAGTCCGGGGATCTTGCCGAGGCCGAGGCCTTGCTCAAGCGCGTGCGCCCCTACGTGCGCTACTTCGACTCGACGAAAGTACTGCTCGATCTGCCCAGCCGCGAGATCTGTATCGCCATGAGCTGGTCGGGCGATTACGCCACCGCGACGGCGCGTGCGCGCGAGGCGGGCATCGACATCGACCTCGCTTATACCATTCCGCGCGAGGGTGCTACCGCGTGGTTCGACGTCGCGCTCATCCCGAGCGATGCGCGCCACCCGGACAATGCGCACAAGTTCATCGACTTCCTGCTGCGCCCGGAAGTGATCGCCGCGATCACCAACGAGACCCATTACGCCAATGCCAACCGCTCCGCGAGCGCGCTCATCGATCCGGACATCGCCGCCGATCCGGCGGTCTATCCCGGACCTGCCCTGCGCGCGCAGCTGCACGCGACCAAGGTGCTGCCGCCCAAAGCGGAGCGCCTGCGTACCCGCACGTGGGCGCGGATCAAGTCCGGGCTGTGAGCATGCGTCGCCCGAAACATCACTCACGTGCGCCGACCGGGCCGGTCCGCGCACCGCGACGCCGCGTGTGCCCGCACCTGCCGGTGGCGCGTGCGGCCGGAGCCCGCAGCGCATGACCGATCGCCCGCCCGGCGTCCAGCCCGGCGCTGCGCCGGCGGACGAACCGTGGCGCGAACCCGGTGCCGAACCTTTCATACGCGTACGCGGCCTGCGCAAACAGTTCGGTGACGAGGTCGCCGTCGACGGCGTCGATCTCGACATCTACCAGGGCGAGCTGTTCTCCATACTCGGGGGCTCGGGCTGTGGCAAGACGACACTGCTGCGGATGCTGGCCGGCTTCGAGCAACCGGGCGCCGGAGTCATCACCATCGACGGCGTCGACGTTACGGACATGCCACCCTACGAGCGCCCGGTGAACATGATGTTCCAGTCCTATGCACTGTTTCCGCACATGAGCGTTGCGGACAACGTCGCCTACGGGCTGCGCAAGGAAGGGGTCGCGCGTGCGGAGGTCGGCCGGCGCGTGACCGAGATGCTCGAGATGGTACGACTCGCCGATTTCGCCCGCCGCCGCCCGGCGCAGCTCTCCGGTGGTCAGCGCCAGCGCGTCGCCCTGGCGCGTGCGCTGGTCAAGCGCCCCAAAGTGCTGCTGCTCGACGAGCCCCTCGCCGCGCTCGACAAGAAACTGCGTGAGCACACCCTGTTCGAGCTGATGAGCATCCAGTATGAGCTCGGCATCACTTTCGTCGTCGTGACCCACGATCAGCAGGAGGCGATGACCCTGTCGACACGTATCGCGGTCATGAACGCCGGCGCCTTCGTCCAGATCGGCACCCCGAACGAGGTCTACGAGTATCCGTGCAGCCGCGCCGTCGCCGAGTTCGTCGGCAGCATCAACCTGTTCGAGGGCCGTGCGGGTGCGCTCCGCGATGGTTTTCTCGAGGTGCGCTGTGCCGACATCGGGCAGGTGGTCAGCGTCGAGTGCGCGACTCCCGTGGCCGAGGGCAGCCGCGTCTGGGTGGCATTGCGACCGGAGAAGCTGGTGGTCAGCAAGGAAGCGCCGCCGACGGACGGCTGTTCCATGAGCGGGGTTGTCTGGGACCTGGGCTACCAGGGCAATCTGTCCGTCTATCGCGTCAAGCTCGGCTCGGGAAAGATCGTGGAGGTGAGCACCCAGAACCGGCGCCGTGCGGCACGCCGCGTGCTCGAATGGGACGCCGTGGTGCATCTGAGCTGGGATCCCTGCGCGGCCATCCTGCTCGTGGAATGACCTGATGCCCGCGGGTGTTCGCGCACGAATGGGACTCGGCTGGCAACGGCTCGCCGTGCTGGTTCCCTACCTGTGGCTGCTCGCGTTTTTTCTGGCGCCGTTCGCCATCGTCGTCAAGATCAGTTTCGCCGATCCGATCATCGCCCAGCCGCCGTTCACGCCCCTGCTCGATCTCGCCGCCGGTGCCGGCGAGCGCCTGCGAATCAGCTTCGACAACTATCGCTTCCTGTTCGTCGACGACCTGTACTGGATCACGTACCTGCGTTCGCTGCGTGTGGCACTGGTGTCGACGCTGCTGTGCCTGCTGATCGGTTATCCCATGGCCTACGCCATGGCACGCGCCCGCCCGCGGCTGCGCAATGTCCTGCTACTGCTGGTCATCCTGCCGTTCTGGAGCTCGTTCCTGCTGCGCGTCTACGCCTGGATGGGAATTCTCAACACCCACGGATACCTGAGCTCGGTGCTGCAGTGGGCGGGCGTCGTCGATGCACCGCTGCGGATCATGTACACGGATCTGGCCATGTACATCGGCATCGTCTACTCCTACCTGCCGTTCATGGTGTTGCCGCTGTACAGCACGCTGGAGCGCCTGGATTTCGACCTGAACGAGGCGGCGGCCGATCTCGGCGCGCGCCCGGGGCGGGCATTCGTCGATGTCACGTTGCCGCTGTCACTGCCCGGGATCGTGGCCGGCTGCCTGCTGGTGTTCATCCCGGCCATGGGCGAGTTCGTGATCCCCGTGCTGCTCGGCGGTCCGGACAGTCTCATGATCGGCCGCGTCCTGTACGACGAATTCTTCGTCAATCGTGACTGGCCCCTCGCCGCCGCCGCCGCGGTGGTCCTGCTCGCCATCCTGGTCGCGCCCATCGTGCTGTTCCAGCACCTGCACCTGCGCGCCGGGGAGCAGACGCAATGAGAAACGGGCGGGCGAGCGCCCTGGTCACGGCCGCCGCGTTCGGCTACGCCTTTCTGTATCTGCCGCTGGTGCTGCTGATCGTGTACTCGTTCAACGACTCGCGTCTGCTCGCCGTGTGGGGCGGTGCATCGCTGCGCTGGTATGGTGCGCTGCTCGAGGATCGCGAAGTAATCGCCGCGGCGCTGCTGAGCATACGCATCGCAGTGATCACCGCGAGCGCGGCCACCGTGCTCGGCACGCTCGCCGGTCTCGCCCTCGCCCGCTTCGGTCGTTTCCGCGGGCGCCTGCTGTTCACCGGCATGATTGCGGCGCCGCTGGTGATGCCGGAAGTGATCACGGGCTTGTCGCTGCTACTGCTGTTCGTGAGCCTGAACGCCTGGACCGGCTGGCCGGCGCAGCGGGGCGCGGTCACCGTCACGATCGCGCACGTCACCTTCGCGACCGCCTACGTCGCGGTCGTCGTCCAGTCGCGGCTCGCGGCCATGGATCAATCCCTGGAAGAGGCCGCCATGGACCTCGGCGGACGGCCGCTGCGCGTACTGTTCGATGTGACCCTGCCGCTGATTACGCCGGCCATGGCCTCGGGCTGGCTGCTGTCGTTCACGCTGTCGCTGGACGACCTGGTGATCGCGGCATTCGTGTCCGGTCCGGGCGCGACCACCCTGCCGATGCTGATCTTTTCCAAGGTCAAGCTCGGCGTGACCCCGGAGCTCAACGCGCTGGCCACCCTGCTCATCGTGGCCGCGGCGATCGGCGTCGGTCTCGCGGCCTGGGGGCTGCAGGCGATCGAGCGCCGCCGCGATGATCACCGGGCCGGCGCACCCGGGCGCGCGAATGGCATGATGGAAACATGAAAGCCGACGACATCGCCCGTTCGCGCCGCGTCTTCGAGCAGGCTCTGGATCTGCTTCAGGGCGGGCGCACCGAAGCGGCCGCCCTCCTTTGCCAGCGTGCGGTCGAGGACGATCCGCTCGATCTCAACCTGCGGGCGCTGCACGGCGCGGCGCTGCTCAAGTTGCGCCGCCCGCACGACGCGGAGGCCGAGCTGCGGCGCGTGGTCCGTGCTGCCCCCGGCTTCGCCAAGGCGCACGAGGATCTCGCCTGCGCCCTGCTTGCGCAGGGGCGCAACGAAGAAGCGGTCAGCGCCTTCCGCCAGGCGCTTTCGATCGACGCCCGCCTCGACTCGGCGTGGTTTCGTCTCGGCAAGGCACTGGCATTGCTCGGCCGCGGAGCGGAGGCCGACATGGCCTTCGAGCGGGCCTTCGAGCTGTCGCCGTCACGGCGTGCGCTCGCGCTCGCCGCCGAGCACCAGCGTGAGGGCCGGCTCGAGGAGGCCGAACGCATCTACCGCGACGTGCTGCGCGGCGATCCGGACAACGTCGACGCCCTGCGCCTGCTCGCCCTGCTGGCGCGCAAGGCAGGCGCCGCGGATGACGCCGAGCGCCTGCTGCGGCGCGCGCTCGACATCACCCCGGATTTCGTCGCCGCGGCCGTCGAACTCGGCGGCGTGCTCAAGGACCAGGGCCGCTTCGACGAGGCCATCGCCTGCCTGGAGGGCGCGGTCGCGAGCGAGCCCGAAGACGTCCAGGCCTGGTTTCATCTGGGCGCCACGCTCGGACCCGCCGGTCGCAATGAACGCGCCGTGGACGCCTATCGCCGCGCGCTGGCCTTGCAACCGGAGCACGCGGGCGCGCTGCTCGGTCTCGGCCATCAGCTGAAAACACTCGGCCGTTATGCCGAGGCGGTCGCGGCGTATCGCGCCTGCGCGCGACTGCGACCGGACAACGGCGAGGTCTACTGGAGCCTCGCCAATCTCAAGACCTATCGTTTCGAGCCGGCCGAAATCGAAGCGATGCAGGCCTGTGTGGAGGATCCGGATCTGTCCGAGGAAGCGCGTATCCACTTCTGCTTCGCGCTCGGCAAGGCCTGCGACGACCGGCGCGAGTTCGATCGCGCCTTCGCTCATTACGAACGCGGCAACGCCGCCCAACGCATGCAGGTCGTCTACGATCCGGTGCAGACCGAGCTCGTGAACGATCGCATCATCGAGGTGTTCGACGCGGCGCTGTTCGCCGAGCGCCACGGTTTCGGGCACCCGGATCCGGCGCCGATATTCATCGTCGGCATGCCGCGCTCGGGTTCAACCCTGATCGAGCAGATCCTGGCCAGCCACAGCCAGGTGGAAGGCACCAGCGAGCTGCCGGACCTCGGTCGCCTCGCCACCACCGTGCGCGCGCGCGGCGCCGACGGTGCGGTCTACCCGGAGGCGGTGCGCGATCTCGACGCGGGGCGCTGCGCGGACCTCGGTCGCGAGTACATCGAACGCACCGCGTACCACCGTGGCGGGAGAGCGTTTTTCATCGACAAGAATCCGAACAACTTCGCGACCATCGGCTTTCTGTACCTCATCCTGCCGCAGGCGAAGATCATCGATGCACGCCGCAATCCCCTCGACGCCTGTGTCGGGTGTTTCCGCCAGTTGTTCGCCCGCGGGCAGGCCTTCACCTACGATCTGCTCGAGCTCGGCGAGTACCACCTGCAGTACCTGCGCCTGATGGCGCACTGGGATGTGGTGCTGCCGGACCGCGTGCTGCGGGTCGATTACGAGGACATGGTCGAGGATCTGGACGCGCAGGTGCGCCGCATCCTCGCGTACTGCGGCCTGCCGTGGGAGGACCGCTGTTTGGAGTACTACCGCACCGAGCGCGCCGTGCGTACGGCCAGCTCCGAACAGGTACGCCAGCCCGTCTACCGCGGCGCGGTCGGCTTCTGGCGCAACTACGAACGACACCTGGGGCCGCTCATCGAAGTACTCGAACCGGTATTACCGGCCCGCGCCGCCGATTGACCGCCAATGCCGTCGGCTCGGCGTCACGCCGGTCGCACTTCAGAACGGCCACACTTCCAGGCCGTGAATGGCGTTGCGCAGATCGCGCGAAAGCATCACCAGCTTGACGGTCTGCAGCCGCGTGAGATCGTGCACCGCAATCGTGGACGGCGAGGAGCCCGCCGCGATCGTCCCGGCCGAGAGCGTGCACAAGCCTCGGCCGAAGGCCTGGCGCGCGATGCGCGTGTCGTCGAGATCGGTGTGGGTCAGTGATTCGGGGGCATGGCGCGGCACCGGGAATGCGCACTGGTGCTCCGGCGTCACGTAACGCACGCAATCGGCACGGGTGTCGTTGAACACGATGCCGGTCCCGAATGGTCTTGCGTTGTGCACGCCCTGCGGCAGCGAGGCGGCGGCGCCGAGCGAGTACCCGTCATACACCAGTAAGGCGCCCGTGCGCATGCCGCTGATGTACATGCCGCGCGCGGTGCAGACGACCGAGTTCAGGTGCAGGGTGTTGCGAAACGGCGGACCGCCGGCGGCGTTGGGATCGAACGGCGTGGCACGGAATTCCCCGCCCTCGGCGCTGATGTGCAGGCCGAAACTGAAGCGCTCCCGGTCCAGATCGAAACCGAGGATGGCGTCGAAACCGGTCGAGGTGAGATACAGACGGCGCTCGTGGCGGCAGATCTCGTGACAGTGCTTGAGGTAGGGATTGCCGAAGCTGCCGATACGCTCGAATTGCGGGCTGAAGCAGAACAGCTCGTCACTCGCGCCGATGTAGACCCGGTCGTCGTCGAAGTCGATACCACGCAAGCCGCGATCCCAGCCCCGCCCCTGCCAGTCGATGTCACCGCGGTTCCAGTCGAGCACCTGGGTGGTGTGCTCGCGCGCGAGGTCGACCAGGTAAACGCCGCCGTGGCTCTCGCCCTGGTGACTGCCGCGCACCACCGAGGTCGCGATCAGCGTCGTCATGCGCTCGAAGGCTGCGCGCACGGCCGGCGGACGAATTCGGCCGGGACGTAGTCGAATATGAACGTGATGCGATCCGCGTCGCCCTTGTTCAGCACGCTGTGCGACAGCTGGTTGTTGATCTCGTAGGCCTGCCCGACCTGCAGCCGGTAGGGCCGGCCGTCGATCATGAAACGCACGCGCGAATTGGTGGTCAGCGGCACGTGAATGCGATGTCCGTACCGGAACGACGGATGCGAGTCGACGTGTGGCTTGATGCGACCGCCCGCGGCCAGCCTGGCCGCCATCGCCCGGATAATGGTTCCGCCCGGCGCGTAACAACGGCCGATGATCGACTGCATCAGCGGTACCGCCACGTGCGCGAGCCTGTCCCAGCCCGGTTCCTTGCGCACGGTGAGATCGGGCCAGGCGGCATCACAGAATACGAGCACGATCGACTCGGTCTGGTGATGGACATCGTAGCGCTGCTGGCGGAGCCGGTGTTCGCACCAGGCGGCTGCATCCTGGGCCTGCACGGCGGCGGCCAGCGGTCCCGCGGCGACCTCGCCGAGCTCGCGCAGGGCTGCGTTGATGTCCATCGTGGTGATGCTCGGGGCGCTTGCGCGCTCACCATAGGATGCGCTGCGCGCGCCGGTCAAGCCGCGAGTCCGACCGCCGTCGATGCGCGCGAGCGATCGCCGGGACCACCGTCCCGCCGGCTGGCACGCCGCGGCCATGCATCCGCGCCCCGGTCCGGGTTTGGTTACGCGGGCGACATCGGGCTATCATCGGCGCGGGACACTTGGCGAAGGGGGAAGCGCCATGGCACCAACCGACGCGGGATCCGGCTTTCCGTGCGGCCGCCGTGCACTGGCCGTTG
The DNA here is from genome assembly GCA_020850735.1 of Gammaproteobacteria bacterium. Lineage (GTDB taxonomy): Bacteria > Pseudomonadota > Gammaproteobacteria > JADZEE01 > JADZEE01 > JADZEE01. The sequence goes on from JADZEE010000052.1 coordinate 112,242, forward strand.
CCATCTCGGCAGCGTTGTCCGGCGTCCACGGTGCGAGGGCGGATCAGGCGATCGAGGAGATCATCGTCACCGCCACCAAGCGGGAGGCGAGCCTGCAGGACATCCCCCAGGTCGTCACCGCCTTCACCGGCGCCGACATCGAACGTCGTGGCTTCAGCGGCCTGGATGACTACGCCAAATTCGTTCCCAGCCTGAACTTCGCCCGCCGCGGCGAAAGCGGCACTTCGCTCGTCTTTCGCGGCATTTCCGCCGGCGGCATTCAGTTCACCGGTGTGCAGCCGTCCGCATCCCTGTACCTGGACGAGCAGCCCCTCACGACCCTGGGCCTGAATCCGGACCCGCGCCTGGTCGACATCGAACGCGTGGAAGCGCTGAGCGGCCCGCAAGGCACGCTGTTCGGCGCGAGCTCGCAGTCCGGCACGCTGCGCATCATCACCAACAAGCCGGATGCCTCGGCTTTCGACAGCTGGATCGACGTGTCCGGGTCCAAGGTCGAGCACGGCGGCGAAGGCTACGATCTGAGCGCGATGATCAACGTCCCGATCATCGAGGACGTCCTCGCGATCCGCCTGGTGGGCTTCCGTGCCGAGGAAGCGGGCTACGTCGACAACGTGCTCGGCACCTCGCCGGGCGGTACCTTCGACAACGCGGCGTTCGTCGACGACGACGTCAACAGCCGCACCGTGCAGGGCGGGCGGTTGACCGGGCAGTGGGATCCCAACGAACGCTTCCGGGCCACGGTCACGGCTACCTACCAGGACGTCGAATTCGACGGCCTGAGCGATTTCGATCCGCGCGTCGGAGATCTCGAGCAGGTACGCTTTTTCAACGAGCACGGCAGCGACGAGTGGTATCAGATCGGCCTGACTCTCGAGGGCGATCTGGGCTTCGCGGACTTCGTCTCGGCGACGTCCTACTTCAGCCGCGACCTCGCCTACACCCAGGACGCGACCGCCTACGACTTCGCGCTCAACCAGCTCGCCGACCAGGGCAATGCCGCCGTCGCCGCGGGCACGCTGCCTTACAACCCGTACATCCTGTACGACTTCGGCGGCGATCCGCGCGGTTTCGTGACCAACGATCAGCCCGGCCAGGAACGCCTGTCGACCGAGTTCCGGCTCACCTCCCCGACGGACAGCACCAGCCGCTGGGGGTGGCTGGTGGGCACCTTCTACGATCGCCAGGTCGAGTCCTACACCTTCCGCAGCCGGATCCCGGGCTACACCGCGACCCCGGCGTTTGCCGCGGCGGCCTACTACTACGGCGTCGGACCCACGGACACCTGGTTCGACGAGGACCTCGAGCAGGTGGTCAAGCAGGTCGCCGTGTTCGGCGAGGTCAGCTTCGACGTCACCGACCGTTTCACCATCACCGCCGGCGGGCGCTGGTACAAGTTCTGGCGGGACTTCTTCGATCTGCAGCAGACCCCGCGGGGCCACCTCTCCTCGATCGACAACAACTCCTCGGGGGACGACGGCTGGGTGCCCAAGGTCAACCTGACCTACCGCTTCGACGATGACAAGATGGTGTACTTCACCTATTCCGAGGGTTTCCGCGTCGGCGGCGCGAACCCGATCCGGCCGCGCTCGATCGCGCCGGCGACCTTCGACCCGGACAAGCTCAAGAACTACGAGGCGGGCGCGAAAACACGCTGGCTGGACGGGCGGTTCCTGCTCAACGTCACCGGCTACCACATGGAATGGGAGGAGTTCCAGATCCAGATTAACGATCCGACGCCAGGCCTGTTCTCACTCATCGCCATCAACCTGCCGAACGCGACGATCGACGGCGTCGAAGCGAATTTCGTCTGGCTGCCGCCGCTGGAAGGTCTGGACGTGTCGGGCGCGGTGGCGTGGAACGACGCCCGGCTGGCCGAGACGGTCACCCAGTTCGGGCTGAACACACCCGCGGGCACGCCGCTGCCGCTGTCGCCGGACTGGAAGGCCACGCTGTCGCTGCAATACAACTGGCAGCAGCGCCTGTTCGGCGCCGAGCCCTACGTGCGCTTCGACTTCGCGCACGTCGGCGAATCGGTCAACTCGCTGTCCGGGATCGAGTCGTTCATCGGCCAGCGCCCGGTACGCACCCAGGCCCCCTACGACACCGGCGATCTCAAGCTCGGCCTCGAGCACGACAACTGGAGTGCCAGCTTTTTCGTCGACAATCTCTGGGACGAACGGGCCGAGATGTTCTACAACAACCGCTGGGCCGACAACCGCCTGTCCACCAACCAGCCGCGCACATTCGGCATCAAGCTGCGCCGGCGCTTCCACTGATCGGCCGGCCGCCGGCGCGGTTGCCGCCGCAGCGTCTTCGGCCCGCTCTCACGCCACGCATGCACCGCGGGCGGGAACCGCCCGGAAGGACCGACGATGACTCGAATCAGACTCAACCGGACACAAGGACGGATCGCGACCGGCGCGGCCCTGGTGTTCGTTGCCGTGCTGGTGTTTCCACCGATCTATCTGGAGCAGGCGTTCTCGGGTCTGACCGACGGCCGGCACACCGTGGCGATGACTTTTCGCAAACTCGACGGCTGGAGCTTCATCGGCCGGAAAAACCTCGAGATATTCGCGGGTCGCAAGCAGTTCGAGGATCCGGACGACATGAGTCTCGCCGAACGCTTTCAGGCCATGCGCCCGACGAGCCTGGCGGCGCTGCGCGCGGGTCCGGCCATGAAAGTCGAATACCGGGTGCTGGCTCTCGAACTCGCGGCCCTGTGCGCGATCACCGGCGCCGCGCTGTATTTCACGCGCGACAGACCGTAGCCGCGGTTGTAGGCGCGGCTTCAGCCGCACAACCCCACCCACCCGGGCCGGCTGCAGCCGGCCCCGCAGCACCCAGCGCCCGTTCCCGCGCCGGCGCCAGCGGCGACGCTACATGTTGCGCCGGTACTGGCCGCCGACGTCGAACAGGGCGTGGGTGATCTGGCCGAGCGAACAGCAGCGCACGGCCTGCATGAGCTCGGCGAAAACGTTGCCGCCCGCCAGCGCCACCCGCTGCACACGCGCCAGGGCCGCGCCGGCCTCGTCGCTGTGCCGTTCGTGAAATTCGCGCAGGCGCCGGATCTGGCTCTGCTTCTCCTCGTCGCTCGAGCGCGCCAGCTCGATCTCCTGCACCGGTTCGCCGTGCGGATTGACGAAGGTGTTCACGCCGACGATGGGCAGGCTGCCGTCGTGCTTCTTGTGCTCGTAATACAGTGATTCATCCTGGATCCGCCCGCGCTGGTAGCCGGTTTCCATCGCGCCGAGCACACCGCCACGCTCGGCGATGCGCTCGAACTCGGCCAGCACCGCTTCTTCCACCAGCTCGGTGAGCTCCTCCAGGAGGAACGAACCCTGGTTGGTGTTCTCGCAGCGCGCCAGGCCCCATTCACGATTGATGATGAGCTGGATCGCGAGCGCCCGGCGCACGGATTCCTCGGTCGGCGTCGTGATGGCCTCGTCGTAGGCATTGGTGTGCATGCTGTTGGCGTTGTCGTACACGCCGATGAGCGCCTGCAAGGTGGTGCGGATGTCGTTGAAGCTCATTTCCTGCGCGTGCAGCGATCGACCGGACGTCTGCACGTGGTACTTGAGCTTCTGGCTGCGCTCGTTGGCGCCATACTTGTTCTTCATCGCCACGGCCCAGATGCGGCGCGCGACGCGGCCGATCACGGAGTACTCCGGGTCCATGCC
>JADZEE010000053.1 GCA_020850735.1 Gammaproteobacteria bacterium
ACACCGGCTCGTAGATCACGCGGCGCTGCTGCTCGTCGTAGCGCACCTCGACGTTGCCGATCAGCGGGAAGTCCTTGCGGAACGGATGGCCGATGAAGCCGTAGTCGGTGAGGATGCGCCGCAGGTCCGGGTGCCCCCTGAAGGTGATGCCGAAGAGATCGAAGGCCTCGCGCTCGAACCAGTTCGCCGCGGCCCAGACCCCGGTCAGCGAATCGAGTTCGGGCGCGTCGTTGTCCTCACACCAGACGCGCAGGCGCAACCGCTCGTTGTGCCGGATCGACAGCAGCTGATAGGCGACCGCGAAGCGCCGGCCACCGGCGAGCGTGTGCCCGGCGGCACGATCCACGCCACGGCTGAAGCCGCGCCGGGTCGAGGCCTGCGTGCTCCATTCGTTGCGGCCGTAATCGAGGAAATCGAGACCCGCCGCGTCGATCAGCATCTCGAAGCCGAGATCGGCCGTATCGCGCAGCAGCCGCGCGACCTCGAGCAGGTCGGCGGCGGCAACCTCGAAAGCGGCCTCGGCCGGCAGCGAGGCATAGCGCCTGACCCTGGCACCGGCGCGCGCGCTCACGCGCCCGGCCATTTCCTCGACGTGTGCGACCACGGTGACTGCGGCTCCTGCGGACGGACTCAGGCGGCAGCGGCCGCGTGCCGCTCGATCTTGCGCTGCAGCTGGATCAGGCCGTACACCAGCGCCTCGGCCGTCGGCGGACAGCCGGGCACGTACACGTCCACGGGTACGATGCGGTCGCAACCGCGCACCACCGCGTAGGAATAGTGGTAGTACCCGCCGCCGTTGGCGCAGGAGCCCATCGATACCACCCAGCGCGGCTCGGGCATCTGGTCGTAGACCTTGCGCAGCGCCGCCGCCATCTTGGTGGTGAGCGTGCCGGCGACGATCATCACGTCGGACTGGCGCGGGCTCGGACGGAATATGATGCCGAAACGGTCGAGGTCGTAGCGCGAGGCACCGGCGTGCATCATCTCGACGGCGCAACAGGCCAGACCGAAGGTCATCGGCCACAGCGAGCCGGTGCGTGCCCAGTTGACGAGGTTGTCGAACGTCGTGGTGAGGAAACCGCGCTGGGCAAAACCCTCGGGGCCGCTCGCTCCGGGATCCGCGACGGCGTTGCCTAGTCCCACTCGAGCGCCCCCTTCTTCCATTCGTAGATGAAGCCGACGGTGAGGATCACGAGGAACACCCCCATGACCCCGAGGCCGAACCTGCCGGTCTCGCGCAGCGACACGGCCCAGGGAAACAGGAAGGCGATCTCCAGATCGAAGACGATGAACAGGATCGCGACCAGGTAGTAGCGCACGTCGAAGCGCAGGCGCATGTCCTCGAAGGGTTCGAAACCGCACTCGTAGGCGGAGGCCTTCTGGGCATCGCCGCGGTAGCGCGCCCCGATCCGGCCGAGAATCGTTCCCACGCCGAGAAGCACGACGGCCAGTGCCGTCGCGACGGCGAGGAAGATCAGGACCGGGAGGTAATTCGCGAGCATCCCCAAGCCACCTGCAGGCATACATCCTGTGCTTATATAAAGAAAGGCAGACCGCTTCCCGTCGATCCGCCCCCGCTGCCGCGCATTCTACGTAAATCTGGTGCCGACGGGGAGATTCGAACTCCCACACCTTGCGGCGCTAGCCCCTCAAGCTAGTGTGTCTACCAATTCCACCACGTCGGCACGGTCTACTTCGGCGGCTGCGCCGGCGCCACCGGCTGATCCGTGACGCTGTTCGCCGCCGCCGGCACCTTCCTCGAGCCCAGGTAGGCCAGCGACAGGCTGGTCACCATGAACACCGCCGCGAGAATCGCCGTCGCGCGTGACAGCGCAGTCGTCGCGCCACGTGCCCCGAACACAGTGCCCGACGCACCGGCGCCGAAACCGGCGCCGGCATCCGCACCCTTGCCGCGTTGCATCAGCACCAGCACCACGATCATCACGGCGCAGAAGAAGTGCACGATCATCAAAGCTGTGTGCAGCATGGAGAACCTTCGACTTCTCAGGCAGCGGCCACGATCGCCAGGAACTCGTCCGACTTGAGCGAAGCGCCACCGATGAGGCCGCCGTCGACATCCGGCATGTCGAACAGCTCGCGCGCGTTGCCCGCCTTGACGCTGCCGCCATAGAGGATCCGCAAACCGGCGCCAATCTTAGCATCCTGCTGTCCCACCTGCTCCCGCAGAAAGGCGTGGATCGCCTGCGCCTGTTCCGGGCTGGCGTTGCGCCCGGTACCGATGGCCCAGACCGGCTCGTAGGCCAGTACCCCGCCGGCCAGCGCCTGCACGCCGCACAGATTGACGACTGCGGCGAGCTGTCGCCCGACGACCTGGGTGCTCTGGCCTGCCTCGCGTTCGGCGAGCTGCTCACCCAGGCACAGGATCGGGATGAGTCCCCGGCCCAGCGCGGCGGCGTACTTGCGCGCCACGAGCTGATCGTCCTCGCCGTAGAGCGTGCGCCGCTCGGAGTGCCCGACGAGCACGTATTCGCAACCCACGTCCTTCAGCATCGCGGCGGACACCTCGCCGGTGTAGGCGCCCTGCGCCTCGGCACACACGTCCTGCGCCCCGAGCGCGATCGGGCTGTCGCGCAACGCCCGCCAGACGTCGTGCAGGTAGACGAACGGCGGGCAGACCACACAGGTCACGGTGTCGGCATTCAGGCCGCCTACCAGGGCATCGAGCAACGCGGCATTCTCGGTCCGCGACCCGAGCATCTTCCAGTTCCCGGCAACGATCTTGCGGCGCATGGCTGTTCCCTGCCCCCGAGACGGCGCGCGATGATAGCCACGCCTCCGGCCGGGCGCAAATCGCGGCGCGCAAGTGCGGCACGGGCACCGCGGAGCGACGCCCTCCCGGGGTTCAGGCGCGCGCGTCCCGCACCGCCGCAGCGATCTCCGCGGCAGCCGAGTGCGCCACGGCGCCATCCTGCGCCTCGACCATGACGCGGATCACGGGCTCGGTGCCCGAGGCGCGCAGCACCACGCGACCGGCAGCGCCCAGGCTGCCCTCGACGCGGGCCAGCACCGCGGCCACCTCCGGCACCTGGCAGGGATCGAAGCGCGTGGCCACACGCACGTTCAGCAGTGCCTGCGGCAGCTTCTCCATGCCGGCCGCCAGCTCGGCGAGCGACTGCTGCTTCTCACGCATCACCGCCAGCACCTGCAGCGCGCTGACGAGCCCGTCGCCGGTGGTGGTGCGATCCAGGCAGAGGATGTGACCGGAGGTCTCGCCGCCCAGATTGCCGCCGGACTCCTTCAGTCGCGCGAGCACGTAACGGTCGCCGACGGCGGCGCGCTCGAAGCCGATGCCGCGCCGGCGCAGCGCCAGCTCCAGGCCGAGATTGCTCATCAGCGTGCCCACGATCGGCCCGCGCAGGGCGCCGCCCTCGTGCAGCGCGGTCCCGATCACGTACAGCAGCTGGTCACCGTCGACGATGCGCCCCAGATGATCGACCATCAGCACGCGATCGCCGTCGCCGTCGAGACCGATGCCGACATCGGCGCCGACCCCGGGGACCGTGAGCTGCAGCAGCTCCGGCGCGGTGGAGCCGCAACCGTCGTTGATGTTACGGCCGTTGGGCGAACAGCCGATCGGCACGATGTCCGCCCCCAGGTCGGCGAGCGTGCGCGGCGCCACCTTGTAGGCAGCCCCGTTGGCACAATCGACGACGATCTTCAGCCCCGCGAGGTCGACGTTCGCGGGCAGCACGCTGCGGCAGAAGTCCTGGTAATAGGTGCGCGAGGTGTCGACGCGCTTGGCGCGCCCGAGCTCGCGCGAGGCGCGCGTGACCGGCACCGCATCCAGCAGATCCTCGATCCGCTCCTCCAGCTCGTCGGAGAGCTTACCGCCGGTGGCGTCGAAGAACTTGATGCCGTTGTCCTCGTAGCGGTTGTGCGAGGCGCTGATGACGACTCCGAAACTGCACTCGAAGCGGCGCGTCAGGTAGGCGATCCCGGGTGTCGGCAGGGGCCCGATCAGCAGTACGTTGACTCCCGCGGCGACGAAGCCGGCCTCCAGCGCCGCCTCGAACATGTAGCCCGAGAGCCGCGTGTCCTTGCCGATCAGCACGGTGCCGCCACCGGGCGCGAGCACGCGCGCCGCGGCGCTCGCCAGCCGCAGCGCGAAATCCACCGTCATCGGGTGCTCGCCCACCCGCCCCCGCACGCCGTCGGTGCCGAAATACCGTCTGCCCACGCCCTGTTCCTCCCTCCGCAGCCGCACCGTCCTCAGCACCCGCCAGCCCCGAAGGCGACGGCCACCCGCACCGCATCCAGCGTCGCGGCCACGTCGTGTGCGCGCACGATGTTCGCGCCCCGCAGCACCGCGATCGTCGCCAGCGCGACGCTGCCCGCGAGCCGCTCGTCCACGCCGCGCCCCGTCAGCGTCTGCAGCAGCGACTTGCGCGACAGACCGACCAGCAGCGGCAATCCGAGATCCCCGATCGCCGGCAGCCGTCGCAACAGCTCCAGGTTGTGGACGGCCCGCTTACCGAAGCCGAAGCCCGGGTCCAGGCACAGCCGCTCGCGCTCGATGCCGGCCGCGAGACAAGCCTGCACCCGGCCCGCGAGCATTGCCTTGACCTCGTTCACCAAGTCGACATATTCGGGATTGTGCTGCATGGTCCGCGGATCGCCCTGCATGTGCATCAGGCACACCGCGGCCCCGGAGGCGGCGGCCGCCTGCAGCGCGCCCGGTGCCTGCAGCGCCCGGACGTCGTTGATCAGTCCGGCGCCGGCATCCACCGCCCGGCGCATGACCTCGGGGCGGCTGGTGTCGACGGACACCAGCACCGGCGACTGGCGCACCAGACCCCGCACCACGGGAATGACCCGCCGCAGCTCCTCATCCACGGTAACCGGCTCGGCGCCCGGCCGCGTCGAC
>JADZEE010000054.1 GCA_020850735.1 Gammaproteobacteria bacterium
CGCGTATCGGTTGCTCACCAGCGCCGATTTGCCGATGACCGGGACGCGGAACGTCTGGCGCTCGGCAGCGGGGGGCGGGATCGCCGACAGATCCGGCGCGATTGCGGTAGCGGTTGCGGTAGCGGTAGTCATGATCGGTACTCCTATGGTTGTGGGGAAGTGAATGCGCGCCAGACCGCCCGCACGGATGCGAGCAGCGAGCGCCAGAGCGCCCGGCACAATAACCGGGCGTACGTGGAAACGTCCTCGATCTGCGCGCGGGGGTGGTGCTCGCGCGCCTCGGCTAGATACTCGGTGCAGGACACCGCCCGCAGTCCGGTGATCACCAAGAAATCGCGCAGATCCATCCGCATTTCCGTCAGCAGTGCGCGCGCACGAGCAAACCACGCGAGATCCAGCGCGGACGGGCGCGGATCACTGCCCGGCGGATGGGAATGCCATGCGATGATCCCGTAGGCGCTCAACTGCACCGCCCGGCGGGCGAGCTCGGCTACGGGGGCCTCGACGCGCCCGAACTCGCCACGGGTGAGCGCCTCGCAGGACAACAGGCTGCCGTCAGCGGCAAGGAACGCGGCGCCGAACACTTCGATCGGCGAGCCCGCGAGCTCCAGCGCGAGCGCCGGCTCGAGCTCGCGCCAGTCGGCGATCGTGACGCCGGTCCGCGCGTGCACCGCGCCGGCCAGGACCCGCGCGGCCCGCAGCAGCTCCACGGGCGACGCCGGCCGGTCGAGCAGGTAGCGCCGCGAGTCGCGATCGAACAGGAACGGCGCCACGTTGATCCCGGCCGGCAGATCGAGCCCGGCGAGATCATCATCATCCAGATGGTTCGCGATCATGGTCCGCATTGCTCCCACAGTGCGCCGAGCATCACCTCGGCGTCGGCCGGGTCGAGTCGCAGCCAGTCGGCGGGCTCCGGCAGATCCGGCGCGAGCAGTCGCAGCCCGACGTCGAGATCATCGATCGCCAGCGGCCGGCCCAATGCCGACACGAGCCGGCGATCATGGTCCACCTCGAACACGCGGCAGTACGTCATCAGCTCGGGCAGCGCGATACAGGTGCGCGTGTGCCCGGCAGCATCGCGCCAATCGCACCGGGCCGCCCGCCCGGCGAGCAGCCAGCGCCAGGGCATGGCGTGCACCACGGCCGGGCCGGCGTACATGCACCGCGAGCGCCAGCCAGCGCGGTCAGGTGATGGTGATGGTCCTGGGTCATGGTCCTGGGTCATGGTCGCCCCCATGGCAGACTCTCGGTGACGGCGCGCACCGACACGCAGATCGATCCGATCTCGCGGGCGAACACCACCACGGCGGCCGCCCGTGCGTCGTCGTCGAGTAGGCAGGCGGTCGCGAGCCGGTCCGGCGCGGTGCGCAGCTCCGCGTCGATGAGCGCGACTAACTCGCCGATCACGCGCGCCGCCGTCTCGGCGGACAGTAGCGTCGCGCGCAGGTGCGCGGTGCCGGCCGTCTCCCGATCGGTCTTGGCCCGGAGGAGCTGGCGGCGCTCGGTGGCGGCGGTCGGGGCGCTGTGTTCGGCCAGGTGCGCACAGACCCATCGCACGCAGGCCGCCAGATCGAACCGCCCCGGCCCGGCGTGCGGCATGCCGGCGCGACGCCAGCGCAGGATCGTGGACGGGCTGACGCCGCAGACCGCGCATAGCTGCGCCCGGGTCACGGTGAGGGGGGGCTGGGCCGGTTCATGCATTTTTCATACCAGAATTTTTTACGTGCTGTGCGGCGCCTTTTACCCGCAGGAAACCGTAGGGAGGACCCGTGAACGCCCGTCACGCGTGCGCGCTCCGTGCTTTGGCGTAGGCGATCTGACGGGACCGCACCCAGCGCCGCGTCGCCAGTGTCGGCGTGATGGGCGGTTGGGTGCGCCAGCGCCACGGCGGGAACTCGCCGAACCGCTCGCGGTAACGGTGCGCGGCGGATCCGGGTTGGTGGCCGTGCTCGGCGGCGTAGCCCAGCAGCTCCAGATAGAACCGCTCGCGGTCGATGCTCTCGGCTCGACGCGCGCCCAGCTCGACCAGCTCCCCGACCAGCGTCACCACGTCACGCCCGCGCGGCTTCAGCGTCCAGCCGCATTCCGGGCAGGTGCGCGTACCGCTGAACACGGCGCGGCAATCCGGGCAGTCGATCATTGCCGGCTCGTTGGCGTCACGGGTGCCGGCCGTCGCGCGTACCAGCGCATGCGTGCCGTCCAGCGTCCACGCCCGCGCATCGGCCGCGAACCCGTGCCGATGCACGGCGCCCGAGTGATCGAGGATCAGGCAGTCGGCTTTCCCATCCGCCGGCCGCAATCCTCGGCCGAGCATCTGCAAGTAGAGCATCAGGCTTTTCGTTGGCCGCGCGAGAACCACACAAGACAACGCCGGCAGATCGAAGCCGTAACTCGCCAAGAAGCAGTTCGCGAGTAGTTGCGTCTCGCCCGCGCGATACCGGCCGAAAATCTCGTCTCGCTCGCCCGTCGGCGTCGTCGCGTCCACGTGCTCGGCCGCAACGCCGACGCGCTGGAAGGCCTCGGCCAGAGCGACCGAGTGCGCGATCGAGGATGCAAACACCACGGAGCGCCGATCGGACGCATGCCGCAGCCAGTGCGCGACGATATCGCCGACCAGCTCGGGGCGGTTGACGGCGGCATCCAGATCGGCGGCGTGATACTCGCCCGCCACGGTGCGCACGCGCCGCAAGTCCGGCTCACTGACCGAGAAGTACCGCCCCGGCACCAGGTGCCCGGCCTCAGTCAGTGCGGCCACGGTGACCGGCTCGATCAGCGCGTCATACAGCGCGCCCAGCGCGCGCCCGTCCTTGCGCGTCGGCGTCGCGGTCAGACCTACGCGCCGGGCGTCCGGCCAGCGATCGAACAGCTCGCGCCGGACGGCCGTGATGCTCAGGTGCGCTTCATCGACGATCAGCGAATCGACGCGCGCCGGCACGTGCGAGACACGGCCACGCGCAACCCGTGCGAGCAACGTGTCGATGCTCGCTACCTGCGCGAGCGCATCCGGATCGCGCAGGTGATCCATGCCGGCCAGGATCACGCCCGTATAGACACCGGCGGCAGCCAGCTTGCGGCGCGCTTGGTCGACCAGCTCGCGACGCGGTGCCAGAAACAACACGCGCCGGCCGGCGGCAACCTCGCGGCGCATCAGCTCGGCCGCGATCACGGTCTTACCGGAACCCGTCGGCAGCACCAGCAGCGGCGCGCGGTGGCCCGCGTCGAATGCCGCATCGATGCGATCGAGTGCATCGCGCTGATAGTCGCGCAGTACGGGCGGCGCTGGCGGCGTGAATAGATCATCCATGGCCTGCACCTCGCAGCGCGTCGTTCCAGTCGCCGCACGGCGACGGCGGTAACCGCAGCTCGCACGTCGCGCGCCCGTCCAGGTGCTCGCGCAGGTGGTACGCTGCCTCGAGCCCGGCGGCATCGCGATCCGCGAAGATCAGCACGTGCCGCACCTCGGCCGGCGGCATGAACCGTGCCAGCAGGCCCGCGTTGAGCGCAGCCCAGCACGGCACGCCATGCCGCGCGGCGGCAGATAGCGCCGTCTCCATGCCCTCAGCGACGCCCAGCACGTCGCCCGCCAGCGGCAACAGGCGCGCGGCGCAGCCTACGCGGCCCGTCATCGGCGACAGGATCTTGCGCGCTGGGCAGCCGTCGCGATCCAGCTTGGTGCCGGCGTGCAGGTACGTGACGTGTGCCGTCACCAGCTCGCCCGCCACGTCATGCACGGGCGCGACCAGCGCCGGGAATCGCCCGATCAACTCGACAGCACGGCCCACGCCCGGGCGGTAATACTCGGCGGCGACGTGTGCGCGCAGTGTGCAGCCGGCCGGCAGCGGCCATAGATGACGGCCGGCCAAGTAGGCGACCGCATCCGGCACCAGGTCCGGCGTCGTCGCCGTGCGCAGCAGCCCCCGGACGCGCTCGGTCGGACGTGCCGGTGCATCGGGTGCCGGTGCCGGACGCGGTGCGTTACGCGGTGCCGGCGGCAGGCTATCGACGCCAGCCACGGCGGCGACTTCGCGCAGCGCCTCCTCGAAGCCCCAGCCATGCACGCGCATCAACAGCGCGAATCCGTCGCCCGCGCCGCACTGGTTGCAGTACCACGTACCGCGCCCCTCGCGATCATCGAACCTGAACCGATCGCGGCCACCGCAACACGGGCAGGGACCATGCCGGCGTGATAGGTGCGCGTCATCGATGCCTAGGCTAGCCAGGACAGCAGGCCAGCGGCCAACCACGGCGGCGTGCACGTCGGCGGCAGATAGGCGGCTCACTGCGCAGCCACCGTAGCGTGCGCACCAATGCCGGTAGGACTCGCCCCACCGTATGGTAGATCTATCTGTGGGTACATGGCGTACCACGCGAAACCGGAAAAAAAGCGCCCGCGTGGTACATGGCGTACCACGGCACCCCCTCCCGCGTGGTACATGGCGTACCACGGCGCTACGGCACCCATCGCATGTACTCCTTCGATGGGGTTTTGTCGCGGCCGGCCTCGTTCGTTAACTCATATTCGGTCGCGTGGGCTACCTTCGTTTGGAAGGCCCCGATCCGCAGCACGCGCACAAAGCCCCGATCGACCAGCTCGTCGATCGCGTGCTCAGCTCGGCGCCGGCCAACATTTAGCCGGCGTTCAGCTTCGCGCCGCGACATGTGGATCCGATTGTCGGCGCCTGTGTATAGGCTGCGCATCTCCACCAGCAGCGCCCGCGCGTCGGTGCTCAGGCTGCGATAGGCGGCGCAGTCCAGCTCATGCCTGTACACGCGGACGTGCGACTCATGGCGGTTCTTCGTCCGGCGCCGGGTCCTGATGGATGACCCGGCCGGAGGGTGTGGATGCGACGGTGTGGTGTCGTCGCGGGGGGCGCGGTATGATCGTCGGGCCGCACGTCGATGCGGCGATCTCTACCGCGCGCCCCGGCCCGTCCGGGGCGTGTCATCTACGCCGCTCGCGGCGAGTCGCCGCCAGCCGCCAGCGCGGCGCGCGCAGCATAGATCCGCGCGACCACGGCGCGCACGTCCGCGACCGACGCGCCGGCGATATGCGCGCGCGTGATCGCGTCTATCTCGCCGCGCGGCCACGCGGCGATACGCGGCGACGGCTTCACCGGCCTTGGGAACAGGCCGGCGGCGATCTCGGCGTACAGCGTCGATCGCGATATGCCGCGCCGCTCCCAAGGCCGCCGAACCAACACTAGTCCGTCTAGGTCCATCGTCTGTCTCCTCATGCGCCGCGGCGCACGACGCCGCGCGATGGGGGACGGTATACACGGGTGTCGTGCCGGCGAGTAGACGTCGGCGTTGGCTAAATGCGGCGCTGCCGGCAGGAAATGAATTACTGCCGGCAGATGGTGATTTCTACCGCTTCGGCGCCCCTCGTCGACGTGCGGCCGGTGGGGCGATTTCGGCGAGCCAGCGTGTGATCGTCGCTTGCGGCGGTAGCTCCGGCGTGTCCGGTGCCGGGTGCTGGTCATCCTTGAGCAGCCGCGCGAACGCGCCCGGCTGATGCGCGCCGTCCCGTACGTCGAGCTCTTGGCGGTAGGCTCGTTCGCAATAGTCGCGGGCAGCGCGCCATCGCTCGGCGTCGTGTTCGTGCTTCGCGCTCGCGGCGGCACTGGATCGCGTTCGTCGGATGGTGCGCTCCGCTTCCGGCGGCACGATGGCGCCATCGAAGAACGCACCGATCATGCGGTCGCTGCGCTCAGCGTCATTCCACAACCGCACGTAATCCGCCGCCTGTTTGGCGGTCGTCTCGCGCAGTGTGGCAACCTGTTCGCGCAGCCGGATGATCTCGAATGCCCGTTGCTCTGCGGTCAAGCGCTGTACGTCGGCCGGTATCTTCGGCTTGCGCTTGGTAGTCATCGCGCGCCCTGCGCAGTCGTGGTGTGCAGTGCGATCACGGTCGCACCCGCCGCAGTGTCGCCCGCGAGGAACGCGCGCCAGACTTCGAGGGCGCCGCGCTTTTCGGTCAAGTAGTGGTGATGATCGTAGACCCGCGCGATCTTGTCGCCGCGCCCGTGCGACAGCAATTGCGCGCGCGTTTCCCGCGATACGCCCAGCGCAGCCAGTTGCGTCTCGACCGTGCGCCGCACGTCGCGCAGCGTGAACCGCGAGGCGAACAGCGGCTTCCCGTCCACCTGGGCACACGCGATCGATTTCACGGCCTTGGATAGCGTCTCGATTCTGATCGGCGATTTCGCCAGACACGCGAACGGCCACGCGATGTTTTCGGCATCGACAGTCGCGGACTTCACGAGCGCGACGGCCTCGGGCAGCAGCGGGACCAGGTGCGTGCGCGCCGATCCTCGGCCCTTGGCGTCGATCAGCGTGACGGTTGCCGTCGTGTCATCGCCGATGTTGTAAGCGCCGTGCTCAGCGGCGAATAGTTGCTTCGGACGCTGCGCCCCGGTTAGCAGGTGGACCCGCAGCGCAAGCCGGGTCAAGGGCGCGAGATTGAGCGCAGCAGCGGCGCGCGCAATCGGATCGGGCGATTCCGCGTCGCCAGCAGCGGGCACGTGCGCGAGCAGTCGCGCATACAGCCGCACTTCGCCAGCGGTCAGCACGCGCGTTCCGATGCGGTCGAACGCCTCGACACGCCGGACCATATCAACGGGATTGCCCGCGAGGCGGAACACGACATCTTCCTTCGCGGCTCGCACCGGATCGTAGTCGTGCCCTCGGCCGCCGTGGCGGAACGCGGCGCGCAGATAGGAGCGCAACACGTTCACCTGCCGCGTGCAGCCGGCGGCGACCAGTCGCTTGAGCACGTGCAACACGTCGTCGGGTGTCACGTCGCGGGCCGGCTTCGCCGCGAGTGTGGGGAACGCCTCGACAACGTGCCGGGCGAACAAGCGCCGCACTTCGCGGGCGCTCGCCTTGTTCTCTGCCGCGAGTGAATCGGCGTAGGCATCGAGCAAGTGCGCGAGGCTACCGATCCGCTCGGCGTCGTCGCGCTGCTGTTTCGCCGCTGCCGCTGCGGCTGCCGCTTCGGCTGCTTCGCGTGCGAAGTGCGCCTTCAGGTCGCCTACGCGCCGTTGCAGGTCGCTCATTTCGCGGTAGCCCTCGCGGGCCGCGCGCAGCGTCAGCCGGCCGCCCTTGTGCCAGCCGTTCGCGTCGCGCCAGTGCGCCGCGCCGTCGTCGTCGTGGACCCCGAGTGATTCCAGCCGGCGGGTGCCGTTGTGGTAATACCTGAGCAGGTACGCGCGTGACTGGCCGCGAACGCGGACCACGAGCGCCCCGGCGCCGCGCCGGTCGGCCTCGATGACAAGCTCGCGGCCATCGGCCAAGGCGTTGATCGTCAGGTGCGTGATCCGCTTGGTGGCGGTAGTGGTGGCGGCCATCGGCGTACCTCGTTGTTCGCAAGGGTGATCCGCCCAGTGCTAAGCGCCATCGCGGGGCGCTCGCAGTTGCGCCAACTGACTGCCCCCCGATCTCGTGCCATGCGGCCTGATGGTGGCGGTAGTGGTGGCGGTATGCGGCCGGAACGTCCCGGACCGCTACGGACAACGATAGACGCTAAGCCCCTGTATTTCAAACAGGCAGGGCGGAAGGGTGGACAACTGCGGACTATCCCGGACGGCTATTGCAGCGACTCTTAATCAGTTGGTTGTAGGTTCGAGTCCTACATGGCCCACCAAGCCTAAGACCCCGCTCCAGCGGGGTTTTTCGTTTCCGACCGCGCTCCATTGCGGATTTGCGGCGCCGGACCTCGACCCGTCGCCGCTGTTTTGGCGGGCGCGCATCGACATCGAGAAAATGGCCTGAGAGCTTGCAAAATCGTGCGTGATGCCCAAGCTCTCGCGTATCTCGCCCTGCTCGTCGAGCAGCGGCACGAAGGTGATCACGTAGTTGCGCGGTCCCGCGTCCGGTATACCGGCACCACGGCCTCCGCTGAACGGACCGCGCGGCTGTTGCAGGCATCCCGCAGCACAGCGAGAAAGTGCCGGGCCATCTGCGCCGGCAGGACTTCCTCGATCCGCTTGCTCGCGCCCCGCTGCAGCGCCTTGTCCTCCAGTTTGCGCACGAGCGTCTCGCTGATTCCCTGAGCACCACGGGCTCGTCGGCCTGCGGTTGTTTGTCCGGCGGCAAGGCGCCGCTGCCCGCGTCCGCCAGAACCTCCAGGATGCGGGCCATGAACGGCCCGGGCTCGGCGGGCTCGACGATGCACGCATCCGCGCCGAGGTCCGGCGCGAGCTGCTCGTCCCGGGGATCGGTGTAGGTGGCCGTATAGACGACGACGGGGATCGGCTGCAGCCGTCCGTCCAGCTTCCACTGCCGCAGCAACGTGAAACCATCCACCACGGGCATGAGCCGATCGGAGATGACGAGCTCCGGCGGGGCCCGGCGCGCTATCGCCAGCGCTTCGCTACCGTCGTGTGCCGCCACGACTTCGCAGCCATGGCGTTGCAGCAGCACGCGCAGCAGATAGCGGTTCTCCTGCTTGTCGTCGACGATGAGAACGCGGGTCACGAGGCGGCGTCCTTCACCTTCGGCCGCAGGAAGCGCTCGATGTCCGTCACGAACGTTGCCGGGCCGATCGGTTTTTCGACGTGGCCGTCGCAGCCGCAGGCCATGGCCATCGCCCGGTCGCTCGCCATCGCGTCGAAGATGACGGCGACGATGGGAATGTGCCTGCGCGCCGGATCCTCTTCAACGCCCGCGCCACGGCATAGCCGTCCATCCCGGGCAACTGGATGTCGAGCAGGATCAGATCGGGCCTGGTCCGGCCGACGAGCTCGATGTAGCGGCTCAGCGCCGCCAGCGGTGCTACTTCGTCCGTTGGGAGCGTGGCGATCACGCCTTGACCGCTGCAGCGCCCGGTGCGGGTCCCCGCGCAACGCCGCTGACGCCGGTCACGGCGTTCGCTCCGGAGGAGTCCCGGCGATGGGTCGTTGCCGGGCTCCGCCCCAAGGATCGTGGCAAGGCGGAACCGGGTTCGTGCCGGCACGCACCGCAAGGAGCAGGTCGTCAGGCAGCGGGCACGCTTCCCCGAACAGAGGTGTAGCCGCCGACACTGGATTCTACGCCAGGATCGCCGCGGTCGCCGATTGCCGGCGGGGGCGTGGTGCACCCGGGAGGGCGCGTCAGTGCAGGGTCGTGGCGGCGGTCGCCCGGGCAGCGGGGCGCAGGTGTTCCTGCGTCGGCGAGGCGTGATGCAGCACCATGCGCCAGCCGCTTTCGACGCGCCGGTAGCCGTTGCTGGCGATGATGGGTGGCCGCGGTGTGCTCTCCCCGCTGACCCGAATGATCTCGGCGACCGTGCGCACGACCAGGGCGTCGCTGCCGATGCTGCCTTGCAGGCGAACCTCGAAGCGCAGTCCGGGCCCGCCGGCGAACAGCTCACGCCAGCTCGCCAGCACGGCGTCGATGCCGACCAGCACCGGCCCGAGCGGGTGCACGCAGACGACCCCCTCCCCGTCCCACCAGATGGACTGCATGCGGGCATAGTCCGCGCGTTCGAACGCGCGATAATACGCCGCCTCGGCGGCGTCCGGGGTCGCGAAGTGCGCCGGGGTCACCGCATTCGTTGGTTTACGGCACGGCCGCCTGGGCCGGCGGCGTCGGCTCCTCGGGCGCCGACTCGGGTACGTCCGTCGCCGCGGCCGCGTCCTCACGCGGAAAACCGACGGCGTCCAGCGCCGCTTCCAGGGCGTTGCGGTCGTAACCCGTCAGGACCTGGTCGTCGAAACGGACCACCGGCACGCTCAGCGCGCCGGCGGCTTCCTTGAGCTCGTTCTGGACGGCGATGTCCTTGGACGCATCTTTCTCGGTGTAGGGGATACCCCGCCGATTAAGCTGGGTACGGACGAGGTCGCAGGCATCGCACGCGGGGACCGCGTACAGCGTCACCGGGTGCGCCCGGGCGACTTCCGCCATCTCACCGCCTGCCGGTCGCGGTGTGCCCTGCAAGTGCATTTCCGCTTCCTTGGTCGTGCCCGGCGGGCAGCGGTCGGCATAGAACTTGTCCGCCGTGGGATCGGTGCACTGGTAGACCGTGACGTCGGTCGCGGCGGCGGCAAAGCTCAACAGTACGGGAAAGGCGGTCAGTAACGGTGTCACTTGCATCGCAGTTCGCCTCCCTGACGGAGTGTGTGGTGCTCGTGTGTATTGTTGTTGCCTGAGTATAGCAGCGGCAATCAGGGCAGTGACTTGAGGGCGTGGCAAACCCGCCACAAGCGTCATCGGGACGCGAACTTTGCGACCGCATTGGCATTCTGGTGGTGACATGGATCCGCGGCCGGCCGCCGGCGCAGGCCGGCGATCCGCGGGCGGCTGCGCCGGCAGGGTTTCAGGGCCATGCCGCGGCGCATATAATTGCGCAGCCCCGGGGGGCGGTCACTATGCGGTTCCAGGCGGGGTCCGCCGCCGGTGGGGGCGGGGTTGCGGCCCGCGCAGCGTGCGAAAGTGGCGGAACTGGTAGACGCGCTGGTTTTAGGTACCAGTGGGGCAACCCGTGAGAGTTCGAATCTCTCCTTTCGCACCACATCTTGCGCGCCACCATCGATCTCTCGTCCCTGGGTGAGCACAGGGAATTCGCCCCCATTTGAGGAGAATTGAGCAGTCATGCAGGTATCACTGGACAATACCGGAGCGCTCGAACGTCGGTTGACGATACAGGTGCCCGAGGATCGGATCGCGGGCGAGGTGCACACGCGCCTCAAGTCGCTGGCGCAGAGCACCCGCATCGCCGGTTTCCGGCCCGGGCGTGCGCCGCTGCGCGTGGTGGAAAAGCGGTTCGGAGCGCGGGTGCGCCAGGAAGTGGTCGGCGACGTGCTGCGCAGCACCTTTCGCGAAGCCGTCGTCAAGGAGAACCTGCGTCCGGCGGGTGATCCGACCATCGAGCCGCTGACCGCCGAGCCCGGCGCGGGGCTGTCGTACACGGCAACCTTCGAGGTCTACCCGGAGGTGGACCTCGCACGCCTCGAAACCGTCGACATAGAACGTCCCGTGTGCACCGTCGGCGAGTCGGAGATCGACGCCATGACCGAGAAGCTGCGGTCTCAGGCACGCACTTGGAGCGACGTGCAGCGCGCTGCTGCGAGCGGCGACCGGGTCACGATCGACTACCGCGGGCTGATCGACGGCGAGGCGTTCGAAGGGGGTTCGCAGGACGGCGCCGCCATCGAGATCGGTGCCGGGCGACTCATCCCCGGCTTCGAGGACGGACTCATCGGCGCTCTCTCGGGCGAGCATCGCCAGCTCGCGCTGCGCTTCCCGGACGATTTTCCGCGCCAGGAGCTCGCCGGCAAGGACGTGCATTTCGAAGTCGACGTCAAAGCGGTCGCCGCACCGGTGCTGCCCGATCTCGACGAAACGTTCTTCAAGCAATTCGGCGTGACCGAGGGAGGACTCGCAGCATTCCGGGCCGAGGTGCGCCGCAATATGCAACGCGAGCTCGAGCAGGCATTACGGCAGAAGCTGCGCAACAACATCATGACCGCACTGTGCAACGCTTACGATATCGACATACCGCGAGCGCTGGTCGCGAACGAGTCGCAGCGTCTGCTGAACGATCTGCGCCAGCGCTTCGCCTATCAGGGAGCCTCGCGCGAGCAGCTCGACGCGCTCGATCCGGCGCTGGTGGCGGGCGAGGCACGCCGGCGCGTGACACTCGGCCTGATCATCGCCGAGGTCGTACGTGCCAATGAATTGCGGGCCGATCCGCAGCAGGTGCGGGCGAGAGTCGAAGCTGCGGCTGCGACCTACGAAGATCCGGCCGCCGTGATCAAGTGGTATTACGAGGATCGGAGCCGTCTGGGCGACGTCGAGGCCGCGGTTCTGGAGGACGAATCGGTCGAGTGGGTGTTGGCGCGTGCGAAGGGCAGGGAACAGCCGGTCGCGTTTGACGCTCTAATGAATCCGAGGCAGACTGGCGACGGCGCTCAAGCAGAGGCGTAAAATGACCGTGATTCACACCGTCAGTTCGGGGTCTGAGATAAGGGCACTCAATCTGGTGCCTATGGTCGTCGAACAGACCGCCCGCGGCGAGCGTGCGTATGACATCTACTCGCGTCTGCTCAAGGAGCGAGTCGTCTTTCTCGTCGGTCCGGTGGACGACGGCGTCGCGAATCTGATCGTCGCGCAGCTGCTGTTCCTGGAATCCGAGAACCCGGACAAGGACATCCACCTGTACATCAACTCCCCGGGTGGGTCGGTGACGGCGGGTCTGGCGATTTACGACACGGTGCAGTTCATCAGGCCGGCGGTCAGCACCATGTGTGTCGGCCAGGCCGCGAGCATGGGCGCGCTGTTGCTCGCCGGAGGTGCCGCGGGCAAGCGCTTCTGCCTGCCGCACACGCGAGTCATGATCCACCAGCCGCTGGGCGGTTTCCAGGGGCAGGCTACAGACATCGACATTCACGCGCGCGAGATTCTCAATGCGCGTGACCGATTGAACGTGATCCTTGCCAAGCACACCGGTCAGCCGCTAGACCGCGTGGCGCTGGATACCGAGCGCGACAAGTTCATGGGTGCCGACGAAGCCAAGGCTTACGGCATCATCGACGACGTGCTGGTGCAGCGGGGCACCGCTGCGAAGGGTTGACGCTCTTCGCGACGCGACCAGCCGGTACGGATCCGCGATAACCGAGGTGCCAGATGGTTGACAGCGGCAAAGGCAAGGGCGGGGACGGCGATCGTCTTCTGTACTGCTCCTTCTGTGGCAAGAGTCAGCACGAGGTCCGCAAGCTCATTGCGGGGCCGTCCGTATTCATTTGTGACGAATGCGTCGAGCTGTGCAACGACATCATTCGTGAGGAGATCCAGGAAAAGGCGGCTTCAGGGATCGGCAGCAAGCTGCCGACGCCGCACGAGATCCGCCACGTACTCGACGAATACGTCGTCGGTCAGGATCGCGCCAAGAAGATTCTCGCGGTGGCCGTATACAACCACTACAAGCGCCTCGAGTCCCGCATCAAACAAGGTGACGTCGAGGTTTCCAAGAGCAACTTGCTGCTCATCGGGCCGACCGGCAGCGGCAAGACGCTGCTCGCCGAGACCCTGGCGCGGTTGCTGAACGTGCCTTTCACCATTGCCGATGCCACGACTTTGACCGAAGCGGGCTACGTCGGCGAGGACGTCGAGAACATCATCCAGAAACTGCTGCAGAAGTGTGATTA
>JADZEE010000055.1 GCA_020850735.1 Gammaproteobacteria bacterium
GAGACGGCGCCGCTCGAGCCGCTGCTGGCGAGCGCACGCGAGCTGACGCGCCGGGGCTTCGGCGAGGTCGTCACCTATTCGCGCAAGGTGTTCATCCCGCTGACGCAGCTGTGCCGCGACGTGTGCCACTACTGCACCTTCGCGAAGGCGCCGCGCCGGCTGGGCAGCGCCTACCTGCCGCTCGATGAGGTGCTGGCGATCGCGCGCGCCGGCGAGGCCGCCGGCTGCAAGGAGGCGCTGTTCACGCTCGGTGATCAGCCGGAGCGGCGCTACGCGGCGGCGCGCCGCGCGCTCGCGGCGCTCGGCGCGGCGAGCACGCTGGACTACCTGAGGACGGCGGCGGCGCAGGTGCTGGCCGAGACACGCCTGCTGCCGCACCTCAACCCCGGCCTCATGAGCGCCGCGGACATCGCGGTGCTGCGCCCGGTGGCGGCCTCGATGGGGCTGATGCTGGAGACGGCGTCGGCGCGCCTCGGCGAGCGCGGCGGGCCGCATTTCGGCTCGCCCGACAAGCTGCCGGAGCGGCGCCTGGCGACGCTGCGCGCGGCCGGGGCGGCGCGCGTCGCGATGACCACGGGGCTGCTGATCGGCATCGGCGAGACGCGGCGCGAGCGCATCGAGGCACTGCTCGCGCTGCGCGACCTGCAGGACGAATCCGGCCACCTGCAGGAGATCATCATCCAGAACTTCCGCGCCAAGCCCGGTACGAGGATGGCGCAGGCAGCAGAGCCCGCGCTCGCCGAGCAGCTGTGGACGATCGCGGTCGCGCGGCTGCTGTTCGGGCCGTCGATGTCGATCCAGGCGCCGCCCAATCTGCAGCCCGAGGCGCTCGGGCGGCTCATCGATGCCGGCATCAACGACTGGGGTGGTGTCTCGCCGGTGACGCCTGATCACGTCAATCCGGAGGCACCGTGGCCGCAGCTCGCCGAGCTCGAGCGGCGCACGGCGGCCGCCGGGCGGACGCTGGTCGAGCGCCTCGCGCTCGCACCGGCGTTCGCGCGTGCGCCGGAGCGCTGGACCGACGCCGCACTGACGCCGCGCGTGCGCCGGCTGAGCGACGCGAACGGCTGGGCGCGCGCCGATGCGTGGTTCGCCGGCAGCGGCGCGCCGCTGCCGCCGATCGCACGCCGGCTGGGCGCGGTCCGCCGTGGTGCGGCGATGGCGCCCGCGGGCGAGGTGGCCGGCATCCTGGCGCGTGCGCAGGCCGGTGTGGAGCTGAGCGAGGCGGCCATCGCGCGGCTGTTCGCGGCGCAGGGGCGCGAGCTCGACCTCGTGGTGGCGACTGCGGATCGGCTGCGCGCCGAGGCGGTGGGTGAGACGGTCACCTACGTCGTCAACCGCAACATCAACTACACCAACATCTGCACGTACCGCTGCGGTTTCTGTGCGTTCTCCAAGGGCCGGAGCTCACGTGACCTGCGCGGCCCGGCCTACGATCTCGACCTCGGGGAGATCGCGCAGCGCACGGTGGAGGCGGCCGCGGCGGGCGCCACCGAGGTCTGCCTGCAGGGCGGCATCCACCCGCGCTACACGGGCGACACCTATCTCGGCATCGTCGCCGCGGTGAAGGCCGCGGTGCCGGCGATGCACGTGCACGCCTTCTCGCCGCTCGAGGTGACGCACGGCGCGGCGACGCTCGGCCTGCCGCTGCAGGAATACCTGCTGCGCCTGAAGGAGGCGGGACTCTCGACGCTGCCGGGCACCGCGGCCGAGATCCTCGACGACGAGATCCGCGCGCATCTCTGTCCGGACAAGCTGCGCACCGAGGAATGGCTGAACGCGATCGCCGCCGCGCATCGCGTGGGGTTGCGGACCACCGCGACCATCATGTTCGGCCACCTCGAGCAGCCCGAGCACTGGGCACGGCACCTGCTGCGCGTGCGGCGGCTGCAGGCCGCGACCGGCGGCATCACCGAGTTCGTGCCGCTGTCCTACGTGCACATGGAGGCGCCGCTGTGGCGCAAGGGCCTGACGCGCTCCGGCCCCACGTTCCGCGAGGCCGTGCTGATGCATGCGATCGCGCGCATCGCGCTGCATCCGCTGGTGCCGAACGTGCAGACCTCGTGGGTGAAGCTGGGCGCCGAGGGCGCGGCGCTGTGCCTGAATGCTGGCGCCAATGACCTGGGCGGCACGTTGATGAACGAGTCGATCACCCGGGCGGCCGGCGGCGTCAACGGCCAGACGCTGGACGCAGCGCAGCTCGCGGCGCTGGCGACCGGCATCGGCCGGCCGGCGCGGCAGCGTACGACGCTCTACGAGGCGGTCGCGGGCGGCGACACGTACGTACCGCCGGAGCAGGGCAGACGGTTGCGCGCGGGAGCGGCCGATGAAGGGTGATCGACGGGATTTCCTGATTGGCGGCACGGCTGCGCTGCTGGGCGGTGCGTTGCCGGCCGGCGCACGTACCGCGACCGGAGCGCCGCAGTCCAGGGCGCCGCAGCCCACGACGCCGGGCTTCCCCGACGGCTTCCTGTGGGGCGCGGCGACCGCCGGCCATCAGGTGGAAGGCAACAACACGGCCAGCGATCTGTGGTTGCTCGAGAACCTGCAGCCCACGGCCTTCGCCGAGAAGTCCGGTGATGCCTGCAACAGCTTCGAGCTCTGGCCACAGGACCTCGACCTGGCGCGCGATCTGGGGCTGAACACCTATCGCTTCTCGATCGAGTGGGCGCGTATCGAGCCCGAGCCGGGGCTCTATTCGGAGGCGATGCTGGATCACTACCGGCGGATGATCGACGGTTGCCGCGAACGCGGACTCACTCCCGTGGTGACCTTCAATCACTTCACTGCTCCGCGCTGGTTCTCGGCGGACGGCGGCTGGCTGAACCCCGCGTCGACCGCCCGCTTCGCACGCTACTGCGAACGCGCGGCGCACCGCCTCGCCGCCGGCATGGGCTATGCGACGACGCTGAACGAGCCGAATCTGCTGCATCTGCTCAAGTGGATGGACCTGCCGGCGCCGCTGCTCGCGGCCCAGCGCGCGATGCTCGCGGCCGCGGCGCGCGCCACCGGCACGCCCGTCTTCAGCGCCGGCAACGTCACCAACGTCGAGGATCTGGGGCGCCAGCAGGCGGGGCTGCTGGCAGCACATGCCGCCGGGCGCGCGGCGATCAAGTCGGTGCGGCCCGAGCTGCCCGTGGGCCTGAGCCTCGCGATCCAGGATGACCAGGCCGTCGGCACGACGTCGCTCCGCGATCGCAAGCGCGCGGAGTGCTACGGCGTGTGGCTGGAAGCGGTGAAGGGGGATGACTTCATCGGTGTGCAGAACTACGAGCGCGCGGTCTATGACGCGCACGGGCGGGTGGCGCCGCCCGCCGGTGTGCCGCTCAACAGCATGGGCTCGGAGATCTATCCGCCCTCGCTCGCGGGCGCCGTGCGCTACGTGCATGCGGCGACGGGGCGGCCGGTCCTGGTCACCGAGCACGGCCTCGCGACGTCGGACGACGCGCAGCGTGCGGCGTTCATCCCCGCGGCGCTCGTCGGCCTCAAGGCCGCGATCGACGCGGGTGTTCCGGTGCGCGGCTACATCCACTGGACGCTGCTCGACAACTTCGAATGGATCTTCGGCTACCGCCCGAGGCTCGGGCTGTACGCCGTGGACCGGCAGAGCTTCCGCCGTACGGCGAAGCCGAGTGCCGCGGTCTACGGCGCGATCGCGCGGGCTAACGCGTTGCAGACCTCGCTGCTGCCGCGCTAGACGCCCACCAGCGCCGCCGCCTCGCGCTGCAGCGTCAGCAGCTCGCCGATGATCGCCGGCGGGAAGAAGCGCATGCCGCACTCGGTCGCCACGCCGAAGCCCGCGACGTGGCGCCGGGCTGCGGTGATGCGCCGGCGCGCGCCCTCGATGCCATCGCCCGGGTGAATGAGCCCGAGGAACAGCTCGGTACCGGCGGGCAGTGCCAGCCGGTCGAGGGGCGCGAAGTACGCGTCGTCGTCACGCGCGATCGGCACCGGCATGTGCAGCCAGGTGAGCGGGCGCGCGAGCCGCGCGAACAGCCGGTTCGAGAGGTGGACGAGCTTGCCGAGGTCGGCGGGCTCGATGAGGTGCTTGCCGCCCGGGTTGCCGTAGCACAGGTGCACACCGACCTCGACATCGGCCGGGACGCGGTTGCAGGCGCGTGCGAGGGCCTCGGCCACGCCGTCGGCGCCGAGCTGCGTGGCGACGACGGGCTTCTGGTTCTCGAGCACGTCGATGACCTCGAGCGCCACGTCCCACTGCAGCGCGAGCTGCGCGTGCGGAATCAGTGCGCAGATCGCATCGACTTCGCCGAGCACCAGCCGTTCGTAGCCGGGCAGGGCCGCGACGACCTCCTCCGCGACGAGCGACATCGCTATGGTCGCGTAGGCGGTGGGCAGACTTACCTGGAAGCGCGTGCCCGCGGCGACGCGGCCGGCGGCGAGCAGCTTCACGAACTCCGCGTACGAACTGCGCGCCGTATCGATGTAGCCGGTCGGCGCATAGCGGATGTCGTCTGGCGGCGTGCCGGGCTGCATCCGCCAGGTGCGCACCTCGTGCGTCGTGCCGGGAAAGATGCGGCTCGCGACCAGTTCCAGTCCGTGCGCGCGGCCGAGCGTCGCGGCCGGCAGGTTGACCCAGCCGCCGGCCTCGCCGTCGGGCAGGCGCCGGCAGGTGTCGCCGAGACGCTCGGCGCAGGTGCTCATGACCTCCGCCACACTCGACAGCGGCACGCTGCCCACCAGCAGAACGCTACCCGGGCCCGTCATGTTCTGCTCCTGCACCCCGCCGCTGCAGTGGTCGCACGCCGGCTATCGTACCGGTGGCGTCCACGCGCTCGCTGAGATTGCCGTCGGGAATCAACGTGATCATCCATGCGGTGGCCGCGTCGGTGACGGTGAGTGTCAGCGTCAGCACCTGCGGCTCGCCGGGACGCAGGTGGAGGTGCGCGGGCAGGCCGGATGCGCTGCAGTTGAAGGTGCGCGCCTGCAGCCGGTGCCCGCCCATGCCGGTCGCGTGAACCCGCAGCGTGACGGTCGCTCCGACCACGGGACCACGCTCGATCCGCATGTCGAGAGCCGCATCCGGATCGAGGCGCAGCTGCCGCACGGCGGCGTGGCCGAGGGAGATCCGGCGCGTGACCGCACCGAAGGTCACGGCGTAGTCACCGGGCGCCAGCTGCAGGCTGTACCGGCCGCGCGGGATCTGGATGAGAGTGCCGGTGCGCAGGTTGCGAAGTGCCGCGCCCTGTGGCGCGGTGCCGCTGATGCGCGCGGGTACGCCGATACGCGCGAGATTGTGGGCGATGCGGCAGCTCGAATACACCCACTGTTCCTTGTAGGGGAATACGGCGTTGTTTCCCCAGGCGGGTGCATCGTCGTCATAGGAATTGAAACCCAGCGACATGCCGCCGACGAAGTTCGGCAGCGAGACCGTGAAGTTCTGCCAGTAGTCGTAGCCGATGCCGTACACGAGCGAGCGCGACAGCGGATTCGCTCCGATCACCCATTGGAGCTGGCGTTCGCTCAGCTCGGACAGGTCGGCGCGGTTCATGACGGCCGCGGCCGCGCCCAGACCGATGGCCTTGCTGAGCTGCACCGTCGTCGCGCCGTGCCGGATGTGATCGGACCACAACGGAAAGACGCGCAGGCGGTGGTCGGCGCCGAGATTGTGCGCGGCCTCGAACATGCGCAGCATCTGGCCGTGGACGACTGTGTCCGTGGGCGGCGTCGGGAAGACGGGCGAGGGACCCGTCTCGGCGAGCGCGATCCCGGTACGATCGGGGGGCAGCGGAGCGTCCAGGTCGGCGCGCCGCCAGACGGCCGCCGGCACCACGTTGAAGGGCGCCGAGATCTCGCTGCCGCGGGCACAGAAGTCGTCCGCATACAGCGCGAGACCCGCGTACCAATCGATCCAGTCCGGATGGTCCGGAAGGAACTCGCACACCTTCGCGAAGGCGAGCACGGCGCCGTCCTCGAAGCTGTTGTGGTACTCGTGCACGATCCGCGTGCGACCGGCGTCTTCGTAGAAATAACCCGAGACGGCAATGCCGTCGACGAACCTGCGCTCCTGCGTCTGCCCCAGCAGGCGGGCGAAGCGCGCGGCGGTGGCGGCGTAGCGACCGTCGCTGGTCGCGCGGTACAGCTCGGCCGCGGTCAGCGTCAGATAACCGATGCGGTCGCGCCACGAGGGAACGTTGATTTCGAGCGGCGGCGCTTCCGTGGGTACCACGACGCTGCGCACGGCGTCCGCATAGTCCTCGCGTGCCGACTGCAGCAGCCGGGCGGCCAGCAGCGGATCGCGCCGGCGCAGCGCGCGGGATGCCCGGGCCGTTGCCAGGGCCGCCAGCGTGTTCTGAAAGGCATCGCGCCCGACGCCGCCGCGTCCCTCCTGCCGCACGTCGTCGCGCGTCCCGATCTTCCCGTCGGTCCAATAGGAGTACTCGCCGTACAGGACGCGGATGCCGGGCGCAAAGCGGCACTGCAGCGACCAGGCGAGGCCCCAGCGGGCTTCTTCCAGCGCACGCTGCGCGAGTTCGTCGTGGCCAGACGCGCGCAGCGCGTCGTGCAGTTCCACCAGCGCGTAGATGGACAGGTGCGTGCGGTAAGGACCCTGCGTCAGGTTCGCGGCATCGTGCCAGCCACCACCCACGGTACGCTGTTCGCCGTGGTATTCGGCGAATACGTCGAGGTGGCAGGCGTCGTGTGCACCGGGTACGGCGTAACCGCAGCGGAAACCGTAGAACGCATTCAGCGTGGCTTCGACCAGCGGCAGCCAGGCATTGCCGCTGATGGCGAATGCTTCGCTCTCGACGGGTCCGTGCCGCAGGCGATAGGTGCCGGGCGTCGCGTACGAGGAGAAATCGAGGATCGCGCAGGCACCGCGGCGGTTGCGGTGCGGCTGCACGGGCAGCTCGAGAACCGCCCTGCCGGTCGCGGCATCGATGAGCTGAAAGGTCGCGGCGCCCGGCGCAGCGATCGCCAGCTTCTGGGCCTCGGGCCGGTAACCGAGATGACTGAACGCGATCCTGCCAGGAGTCAGTTCCCAGCCGCCGACGCGCTCGGCGCCGACTTTCTCGACCGCGAGATCGTCAAAGTCATAGACGATGTGCGGATCCGCCGCGGCGACGCTCACGCCCGCCGTGGGCTGGAAGATCACGATCTGGCTGACACGATCACGCCTGATTTCGGGGAATTCCCAGGTGAGGTGATGCCACTCGCCCGGCACCAGGTCGGCGAAGTAGTGCACGGCGACCGGATCCGCGGGCCCGGCGGTCGCGCCATCGCACAGGAACTGTATGGCGAAGCTGTTTACCGGATTCTCCGTCGGATGCACGTAGCACCACAGCGACAGTCGGTCGAACTCCGACCAGTCCTGGGCTGGCGCGAGCTTCCGGGTGATGAACGCCGCGAACGGCATCCCGGCGAACAGCACGCCGTCGCCCGTGAAGCTGCCGTTGGCCGAGCGCGCCTGAGCGATATAGGCCTCGTTGCGCAGCAGGGTCCGGAACCGCAGCGCGGGGCCACCCGACCTGCCGGCGCCCTCGGCCATGACGAGCGATACCACTTCGCTGGCCAACCACGAACGCTGCTCGAGCTCGATCTCCCTGCGGGCCATTACGGGCTTGGCGCGGCACTTGGTGTCCAACAGGCGCGAAGGATCCGCCCGCAGGAGCGGCCGCTGTGCAGGGTCACGCGCTACCGCGGTGATCGCCGGCGCGGCGGCCGGCGAACCGGGCGGCAGCAGGGACAGTGCGGCAGCACCGGCTCCGAGGGCCAGCAGCCTGCGCCGATCGATGCCGGCGTGCCCATCGTTCAACGCCGGCACACGGAGGGCGCAGGCGTCCGGGTCGATCGGCGGGCGGGCGGTCACGGCCGGCTCCTATTCCGGTCGCGCAATGCCGTCCAGGAACAGCGCGACGGCAGCCGCGACCTCGCGACGGATCTCCGCCTGGCTGAAGGACCGGGCGAGACCCAGTACGCCGCGCTCGAGGACGTTGCTGCGCAGCAGGCTCAGGAACCGGTTGGCGTCGGCGCGTGGATCCCGGCTGACGATCAGGCCGGAGTCGTGCCAGGACTGCAGCCGTGCGGCGAGCGCGCTCACGAACTTGTGGTGCGCGCCGTAGTAGAAGCCCCGGGCCAGTGCCGGATGCCGGTAGCCCTCGGCGATGACGCTACGGTAGATCACGAGCGCATCGGGGCGGACGTAGAAGCTGAGCACGGCTGATCCGAATGCCGTCAGCGCCTCGCGCGGCTCGCCGGACCGGGCCGCCAGTACGGCGTCCGCCACCCGGTGCTCGGCGACGTGGTTGAGGACGGCGGTGAGCAGGCCGGCCTTGTTGCCGAAGTACTTGAGCAGCGTCGCCTTGGATCCGCCGGAGCGCTCGAGGATGGCGTCCAGGCTGGGGGGGTGATAGCCGCGCTCGATGAACATGCGCTGGGCGGTCGCCAGCATGCGCTGCAGTCGTGCCGCGGCCTCGGTGCCGCGGCGGTTGCCTGGGCGGACCAGATGAGCCCGGGATCTCAATGTGATCGCTCCTGAGATACGTCTTGGCGGGCGGCAGGCAATCGTCATTGCCAGATCCACGGTGCCCAGCTTAATATGTCCCAACGGAGCGTATCAAGTCCTTCCGGCCAACCAGAACATCGAGTGGGAGACAGCATGAAACGACAAGGCACGACCTTTGCGATCGCGCTGCTTGCGACGAGCGCGGCGGGTCTGGTCACGCCGGGCGGGACGCGGGCGGCGCCGGCGTCAACGGGCGCGGAGCCGGCTGAAGCGATCCAGGAGGTGGTGGTGACGGCGACCCGTCGCGAGGAGCGGCTGCAGGACGTGCCGCTGTCGGTGTCCGCTCTCAGCGGCGCGGAACTGGCGGCCGCCGGGTTCCAGAACGTGCAGGACATCCAGTACCAGGCCGCGGGTGTCCAGTTCGGTCAGTCGCCGAACGATGCCGGGTTCCGGCTGCGCGGTGTCTGCACCGCGGGCGGGTTCACGAGTTCGTCCGAGCAGAACGTCGGCACCGTCGTCGATGGCGTCGTGATTCCCTTCGGCAATCCCGTGGCGAGTCTCGGCGACGTGGAGCGGGTCGAGGTGCTCAAGGGACCCCAGGGAACGCAGTTCGGCAAGAATGCCTCCTCCGGTGTCGTCAGCATCACGACCGCGCGTCCGGACACGAAGGGATTCTCCGGCAGCGCCTTCGCATCCTTTGCCCAGCTGCAGGAGCACGATCTGCACGGCTCGGTGAACGTACCGCTGGCGGATCGTACGGCGGTCAGCCTGTACGCCTTCGATCGCCGGCATGACGGCTACATCGACAACATCACCCTCCACAGGAAGTGGGGTGGCGAGCACCTGTATGGCGCCCGTGCGAAGCTGCTGTGGCAGGCGAGCGACGACTTCAGCCTGTACCTGATCGCCGACTGGTCGCAGCAGAAGCAGGACGGTCCGGGACAGCTGTGGACGCTGCGTGTCCTGCCGAGCTTCGCCAACCCGCTGATGGCCGCGCGTTTCGGGCCGCTGCTGGCCGCCGGCATCGTGCCGGGCAACGACAACAGCACGAGCGCCGAGGACACCGCTACGATCATACGCCAGAAGAATTACGGCGCCTCGCTGCAGCTGGACTGGACGCTCGGCGGCCACACGCTGACGTCGTTGACGGCCTACCGCAAGTTCCAGCGCGATCCGACGACCTTCGGCATCGACGCGACCAACCTGCCGGTCTTCGTGGCGACCAACGATGATGCCTCCGATTTCGTGTCCGAGGAACTGCGGCTGACCTCACCGGCCATGGCGCGTCTCAAGTACGTTGCGGGTCTGTACGGCTCGCAGCTGCGGACCGGCTACGGCACGAGCAATTGCGCGCAGCTGCGCCCGGCACTGCCGTTCGACCCCGTCATCATCAACATCTCCGCCGGGTGCGGTACGGCGGCGACCACGTCGAAGAGCGTGGCGGCCTTTGCCGACGGCTCGCTGCGTCTCGCCGAGCAGTGGCGGCTGCTCGGCGGCGTTCGCCTGACCCGCGACCAGGTCGATGCGGAGAGCTTCTCGGTGATCGACCCGAACTATCCGCCGGGGCCGGGGCCGAACGGCTTCGTCGTACCCTATGCCACGCGGCCGCTGGCGACCGGCGCAACCAGCAAGTCAGACTGGTCGGGTCGTATCGGCCTCGAGTACCGGCCGGCGACCGATGTGATGCTGTTCGGAACCATCGCGCGGGGCTACCTCGGGCCGACCGTCACGTACTCCATGACCACGGGTACGAGGACGGAGGTCAAACCGCAGACCGTCCGCGACGTCACCATCGGCGCGAAGACCCAATGGCTCGAGCGTCGCCTGACCCTGAACGCGGACGTGTTCTTCGATCGCTACCAGGACCTGCAGACCTCGGTCTTCAACGGCTTCGAGTTCCTGACCGAGAACGCCGGCGGCTTCGACGCCAACGGCTTCGAGCTCGATACCAGCTACCGCTTCAGTGCGCGCTTCGGTGTCAACGGCTCGTACACCTATTCGCGCACCCGGTTCACCGACTACGTGACCGCGTGTCCGAACGACATCGTGGCGCAGGGGGTCGCGGCGGTCGCGGCGCAGTGCAACGCGCCCGGTTCCACGCCGGGCACGCCGCTGTTCCAGGCCAGGGGGTTTCCGCTGACCGGAGCACCGAAGAACAGCGCGACGCTGGGCGCCGACTATCGGCAGCCGGTCGGCGGCTCGCTGCTGGTCGACGGCGCCGTGAACTACTACTACCGCAGCGGCGTGTACTACGACGTCGCGAATTCGCTCTCCTACCAGAGCAGCTACGGCATCGTCGGCGCGAACGTGGGTCTGGGCGCAGCCGGCGGTGCCTGGCGGGTCGCGGTCTTCGTGCGCAATGCCCTGGACAAGCGCTTCCATGCAGCCGTCATCGGCCTGCCGTTCGCCGACGCCGGGGGTGAGGTCAACTGGAACACCCGCGACGGACGGCGCACGGTCGGCGTGTCGGTGGAGGCGAGGTTCTAGTATGGCCGTAAAGGTCAAGCCGAGGTACGGTCTTCTTCTCGCGCGGGCGCGAAGTCACTTGAGGGCGTCGTGGGGGGCGTGACACCGAAGTGGCAACGCGACGCGCGGGGGATGGCTGCGACGATGGATCCGTCTAGTATCCGCGGGTTGGGTACCGCATTACATCGTTTCTTCGCGGGGCTGCCTCGCTCTGATAACGGAGATCATCCGCAGTGGGATGCTCGCTCAAAACGCGTCGAGGGTTCCCCTCATCGGTGCTGCGCATCGCGTTGCCGATTCGGTGCTGGGCCTTTGGATGCAGTGAGGTGCAGAGCGCGCCGTTCGGGCGGTGACCTTCACGTGCGGGGCGATGTCCCAGACGAAGCCGGCGAGCTCACGAGCGACGGCGATGAGGCAGCGGCTGACGCGCGGGTTGAAGCGATAGGTCCAGGCCGACTCGACCAGGATGCGTCGGGCGTGGCGGTTGCCGGAGGAGTACTCGGAAGGGACCAGGCCCAGGTACGCCATCAGGGCTTAGGGGTGATCGAAGCGGTTGAGATCTCCAAGCTCAGCGAGAAGCGTGATGGCGGCGACGTACGCGAAGCCGCGCAGACACATCAGTGCCTTGACCACGTCCCTCATGCGCCAGCGCTCGCACTGCTCGCGAAGGGACTGAGTGAGCCGCTCGATGTGCTCACTGGCGTCCCTGACCGCCAGGCGATACTCATCGAAGGCGATCTGTTGGGCCGGATGCTCGAAGCGAACCCGGGTCAGGTGGCGCTCGTGAGCGGCGGTCCAGGAGGATTTGCCGTTGTAATGATGCCCATGGCGCAACAGCATCGCTTTGAGTTGCTGTCGGGCCTTGAGTCGTGCGGCGACGGCATCTTCTCGAGTCCGAGCGAGATCTCGGATGGCCTCGTCGCGTGCGTCGGGGACGAGGATCTTCACCAGGTTGCCGGCTCGAGACTCTCGAGCGAGCAGCAGTGCATCGCGCCGATCTGTCCTGATGCGCCGCTCAGCGGGACTGCGGGCGATGCGTGCCGGGGCGATGACTTCGCACCGCCAGCCCTGGCGGTTCAAGTAGCGCGCCCAGCCGTATCCGCAGGGCCCCGCCTCCT
The DNA here is from genome assembly GCA_020850735.1 of Gammaproteobacteria bacterium. GTDB lineage: Bacteria > Pseudomonadota > Gammaproteobacteria > JADZEE01 > JADZEE01 > JADZEE01. The sequence continues at coordinate 12,049 of JADZEE010000055.1, forward strand.
AGACCCGCAGCGTGTGGGCGGGGCTGCAGCGCTGAGGTCGCAGCGCCTTGCACAGCTCCGCGAGCGAGGGGTGGATCGTTCCGACAAATCGCGGTGTCGCGCGGCCGGCAGCGGCAATCGCCAAGGCAACGGTGTCTTTGTGAATATCCAGTCCAACGTAGGAAGTGATAGGCTCGTTCACGGTCTGTCTCCTGGATGTGTTCGCACTCAGAACCCTCCGGGGTCTGTGCGTGTGGCTCTGCGTCCTCACCGACGTAATCCACGTTATCGCCGGGAGGCAGACCTCTCCTCCCTTCACTCACAAACCCTCAGGGCCCGGAGGCTACTCGCCTCCGGCCATGACGTCTGAAGCCATGCGAGCCGCGATCGCCGCGACCATCCGCCAGCTGCCGGGCCGCCCGCAGCCGCTGGTGGACGTCTACCGCGAGCACCTCGAGGCTTACGTGCTGGCCGACGAGCTCGGCTTCTCGCACGTCTGGCTCGCCGAGCACCACTTCGCCGACGATGCGCACAACTGCTCGGCGATGCCGATCCTCGCGGCAGTCGCGGCGCGCACGCGCCGTATTCGCGTGGGCACGTACATCATCCTGCTGGCCTTTCACCACCCGATCCTGGTGGCCGAGGATGCCGCGACGCTGGACTTGCTCTCGAATGGACGCTTCGATCTGGCCGTGGGCGCCGGGCCGATGCCGGTGGAGTGCGAGGTCTTCGGTCTGCAGCCGAAGGAGAGCTTCGCGCGCACGTACGAGGCGCTCGAGGTCGTGCAGAAATGCTGGACCGAGGAGGTCTTCAGTCACCACGGCAGGTATTTCCATTTCGACAACGTGCGCATGACGACCAAGCCCGTGCAGCGGCCGCACCCGCCGATCCTGATGGCCGCGGGCGGGCCGCAGAGCGCGCAGAAGGCGGCGCAGCGCGGCTATGGCCTGGCCATGGGCATGGGCCCGGCGCACGGCGTCTACGTCGAGGCCGTACGCGCCGCCGGGCGTGACCCTGCACAGATGCCGATCGTCTCAGGGCCCATCGGCATCCATCTGGCCGACACCACGCAGCAGGCCTGGGACGAGGCCGAGGAGCCGTTGCGCGCCTGGCTGGAGTTCTACCGGCGCCGCAATGCGCCATTCGTTCCGCCCGTGCCGCCCGCCGGTGAATTTCGCCGGACGCCCGGCATCGGCTTCGCGGGAATGCCCTTCTTCGTCGGTACGGTCACCGAGGTCGGCGAGCGCCTGCGGGCGATGTTCGTGCGGGCGCCGCTCGACGAGATGGCCCTGTATTTCCACCTGCCGGGCATTCCGTTCGCGAGCGTCGCGCAGTCGATGACGCTGTTTGCCCGGCACATCCTGCCTGAGCTGCGTGGTTGGGGCGGTCCGAAGTAGAATCGGGGCCCTGTGAGCAGGCCCGGATGCAAGGTACCGGCCACACCGTGCCGATGAACCCGGGACCGAGCCTGCAGCTCTGGGGTCTGCCGGGCGTGCCGCTCATCGATGCCGGCGCGGATCTCGCCGCGCTGCTGCTCGCCGGCCTCGAGCGCGCCGGGCTCGCACTGCAGGCGGGTGACGTCGTCGTCGTCGCGCA
>JADZEE010000056.1 GCA_020850735.1 Gammaproteobacteria bacterium
AGCCGCCCGTCTTGCGACGCGGGGATGGGCTCCGACGCGAGGCCGGGCACCGCAACAAACAGGCCGAGGAAAATCGCGGTACGGATTGTCTGATCGACTATGGTGCGCATGATGATCCTCTCCACGGCGGCTGCACGCAGAGGGGATTGTATATTAGCGATAGGTAAATTAGAATGCGCTAATCCGTATCGTAACCCGGGAGACCATCATGACAACATCCATGGCTACAACTGCGCCGCGCGGCCCGACCGTCGACCAGTGGGTTTTCCGCATGGCGGGTCTCTTCGTGCTCCTCTCGCTCGGCCTGTCGCAGCTGCACAGCTCGAACTGGCTCTGGGTCACCGCCTTTGTCGGCGCGAACCTGTTGCAGGCTTCGTTCACCGGCCTGTGCCCGCTCGCGGTGATCCTCCGCAAGCTGGGGGTTGCGCCCGGCGCGGCCTTCTGCGCGGCCAGCGATCGGCGCTGACGTCCATGCGGTCGCGCCGGCCACTGCCACCCGTACGCTTGTGGGCATGCGGGCTCGCTGCAACGCTCGTCGCGTGCTCGGGCGGTGAAGGTCCCTCCGCGGACGAGTCCGCCGGCGCCGGTGCCGGCGCGGGCCTGGCGGCGGTCACCGTGAGGCTGGCGCAGGTGCCGCGCGAGACCGCCTTCGACGGTGTCGTGGAGGCGGTCAATCAGGCCACGGTCGCCGCGCAGACGAGCGGCCGGGTCGTCGAACTGCCAGTGGACGTCGGCGACTATGTCGAGAAGGGCGCCGTCATCGCGCGCTTCACCGGCAGCGAGCAGCGCGCGCGCACCGAGGCGAGCGACGCGGCTGTGACGGAAGCGCGTGCACGCCTCGACGAAGCGCAACTCGAATTCGAGCGCATCAAGGATGTGTATGAACGCAAGCTGGTCGCCAAGGCCCGCTTCGACAAGGCCGCCGCCGATCTCGATTCCGCACGCGCGCGCGCCGAGGCGGCAGAGGCCGCACGGGCCGAAGCACGCGAGGGTCTCGGATATACCGTGATCCGCGCCCCATACTCCGGCATCGTGGTCGCGCGCCATGTGCGGGTCGGTGAGGCGGTGATGGTCGGGCGGCCCATCATGACGGGCCTGTCACTCGAGCACCTGCGTGTCATCGCGGAAATCCCGCAGCGGCATGTCGAGCCGCTGCGCAAGCACCGCCGTGCCCGCGTGATCCTGCCGGATGGCGGCTCGGTCGATGCGGTCGAGCTGCGTATCCCGCCCAGCGCCGATCCCGTGACCCACACCTTCCGGGTGCTCGTGACGTTGCCGCCAGGCGAGCACGCGGTGTTCCCCGGTACGCTCGTCAAGGTCGCCTTCGTGAGCGGCACCGAGCCGCGCCTGCTCGTGCCGGCGAGCGCCCTGGTCCGGCGTGGCGAGGTGACTGCCGTCTACGTAGTCGGCGCCAGGGACCGCATCGATTTTCGCTACCTGCGCGTCGGCAGTCCGACTGCCGAAGGCAGCGTGCCGGTGCTTGCGGGACTCGTCGACGGCGAGCGGGTCGCGACCGACCCGATTGCCGCAGCCGTCGCCTACCAGAAGCAGACGGCGCCGTGAGCGCGACGCGGGAGGCACCGCTCGGGCTCGCAGGACGCATCGCGCGCGCCTTCCTCGCCACCGAAATCACGCCGCTGCTGGCGCTCACGGGCCTCCTGCTCGGGCTCTTCGCCGTGTTCGTCACGCCGCGTGAGGAAGAGCCGCAGATCAATGTCACGTTTGCGAACGTGATGATTCCCTATGCGGGTGCTTCGGCGCGCGAAGTCGAATCGCTCGTCACCACGCCCGCCGAGCGCATTGCCGCCGAGATCGCGGGAGTGGAGCACATCTACTCGGCCTCGACGCCCGGGATGTCGATGCTGACCGTGCGCTTTACGGTCGGCACGCCGCGCACCGAAGCGCTCGTACGCCTCTACAACGCGTTCTATTCGAACCAGGACTGGCTGCCGCAGGGCACCGGTGTCGGCATGCCGCTGATCAAGCCGAAGGGTATCGACGACGTGCCGATCGTTGCAGCCACGCTCTGGAGCGAGGACCCGGCAATCAGCGCGCTCGACCTGCAGCGCATCGCGCATGCGATGGAGACGGAACTGCAGCGCGTCCCGGGGACCCGCGACATCGAAACGCTCGGCGGCCCCGACCGCGTCGTGCGCGTGCGCTTCGATGCACAGCGGCTCGCGGGCTACGGGCTGTCGCTGGATGACCTGCGTCGCGCCTTGGGAGCGGCCAACGCGTCGGTCGATGCCGGGTCGTTCGTCGATCGTAATCGCGAGGTCGAAGTCCAGGCTGGCACGTTCCTGATGACGCCCGAAGAAGTGGCGGATCTCGTCGTCGGAGTCCGCGAGGGATCGCCGGTGTTTCTGCGCGATGTCGCGCAGGTGAGCGTCGGCGCGGATGACCCCGAGCGCTACGTCAGCACGGGCACTGCGGCAGGCGGCATCCATCCGGCCGTGACCATCGCCGTGTCGAAGAAGCCGGGCGCCAACGCGGTCGAGGTCGCGCGCGACGTCATTGCGCGCTTCGGGGAGATGCGCGGCGTGGTGTTCCCCGACAGCATGCGCGCCACGATCACGCGCAACTATGGCGCCACCGCCGAGGACAAGGCGAAGACGCTGATCGGCAAACTGCTCTTTGCAACCTTGTCAGTGGTTGTGCTCATGTGGCTCGCGCTCGGGCGACGTGAAGCGATCGTGGTCGGGGCGGCAGTCGTCGTCACGCTTGCCGCGACGCTGTTCGCGTCGTGGGCCTGGGGGTTCACGCTGAATCGCGTGTCGCTCTTCGCACTGATCTTCTCGATCGGCATCCTGGTCGATGACGCCATCGTCGTCGTCGAGAACATCCATCGGCACATGCAGATTGGGGGGCTGTCCCTGACCGAGGCGATTCCGCCGGCGGTCGACGAAGTCGGCGGACCGACGATCCTTGCGACCCTCACCGTGATCGCGGCACTCCTGCCGATGGCGTTCGTCACCGGCCTCATGGGTCCCTACATGCGCCCGATCCCGATCAATGCCTCGATGGGCATGCTGATTTCGCTCGCGGTCGCCTTCGTGTTCAC
>JADZEE010000170.1 GCA_020850735.1 Gammaproteobacteria bacterium
GCACCTTCATCTGCGGGGCGACGGTGATCGGGTCGGCGACGATGCCCGCTTCGTGGCGCTTGACGCGGGCGACTTCGGCTGCCTGGCGCGCGGGGTCGAGGTTCTTGTGGACGATGCCGATGCCGCCTTCCTGGGCAATGGCGATCGCGAGACGGGCTTCGGTGACGGTGTCCATGGCCGCGGACACCAGCGGGATGTTCAGGGCGATGCGCCGGGTGAGGCGGGTTTTCAGGGAGGCGTCGCGTGGGAGGATTTCGGAGAAGGCAGGAACCAGCAGGACGTCGTCGAACGTCAGCGCCTTTTTCGCCAGTCGCATGGGACCCTCGGGCACAAAAGACGATTATACAAGCGCCCTCGCGGCTGCCCGTCCGGCCGTGCACCGCCGCCTTCCGTCGGCGCGCGGCGGGCACCGGCGCACGCCGACGCGGACAATCGAGGACACCGCGGTCCCGACGTTCCACTGCCATGCGCAAGCCTCGCCTGCCCTATCGCTACGCCCGTTTCGTGCTGGTGATCGCCGGCCTGATGCTCGTCACCCCGACGCTTGCCGGTACCTGGCAATGGCGCGACGCAGCCGGCCGCATGGTCTACTCCGACCAGCCTCCGCCTCCAGGCGTGCCGGCCTCGCGGATCGTGCAGGCGCCGGCGCAGGGCATCGGGTCGCACGCTGCCCGGGCCCCGGGTCCAGCCGCGGCGACGGCCCTTGCCCCGGCGGCAGCCCCGGGCACGGCGGCAGCCCCGGGCACGGCCGGCGGGAGCGCCACGGCGCCGCGCAACTGGATCGAAAAGGAGCAGGCTTCGCGCAAGCGTGCCCTCGAGCGCGAGGAGGCCGAAGGCAAAGAGCGCGCCGAGCACGAGCAGACGGCGCGCACGGCACGCGCCTGCGAGGACGCGCGCACGGCACTGCGTACGCTCGAGAGCGGCATCAGGGTGTCGTTCGTCGACGACCAGGGCGAGCGCCAGGTGATCGACGACGCCGAGCGCGCAAGACGCACCGCGACCGCCCGCCAGGAGATCGCGCGCAACTGTACCGCAGCGGGCTGAATCAGCCGCTCAGCGTCGATTCACCGGCGCGGCTCGCCGCGCCGCTTGCTGCGCGCCCCGAGCGCCCGGTGCTCGTCGGCGCGACGCCGACGCGCGACCTTGGGATCGACGCTCAGACCCGCCAGCAATTCGATGCGGTCGCCGGCGTGCAGCGCAGCACCGGACTCGCAGCGCTCGCCGTAGATTGCCGTCTGCAACTCGCCGCGCGCCAGTCGCCGGCACACCTCGGCCGCGCTCTCGTCGGCGCGCAGTGCGACGAGTGCGTCGGCGACCCGCGAGCCCCGAGGCAGCGCGAGCGTGCGGCACGCGACCGACTGATCGGCATCGACCCAGACCACTTCGATCTCGACGGGCACCGACGCGCCTCAGCCGCCGTAGAGCTGGTCGGCGCGGCGCACGAACGCATCCACGAACGAGCGCGCGATCTGGTCGAACACCGGTGCCAGCGCCCGCCCGAGTACGCCGCGGGCAAACACGTAGTCGAGCGAGAACTCGACCTTGCAGGCATCCTCGCGCAGGCTGCGAAAGCGCCACTCGCCCTCCAGACGTGCGAAAGGGCCCTCGCGCAGACGCATCGAAATCGCTTCGTGCGGCCGGTTCAGGTTCAGGGTCGTGAAGCGCTGCCGGATGCCGCGATACTCGATCGTCACCGTGGCGAGCACGCCGGATCCGTCCAGGCGCGCCACTTCGGTGCTGCCGCACCACGGCAGGAAGCGCGGGTAGTCCTCGACGCGCTCGACCAGTTCGAACATCTGCCGGGCGCTGTAGGGCAACAGGGCGGACTTGCGGACGACGTGCACGGGTAGCGCGGACTGGACAGCGGGTTCTTCGCAAGCATTCCGGGGCACAATGCGGCCTTCCCCGGGCCGCATTCTAGTCAATGAGCATCGTCCAGAACAGAAAAGCCACGCACGACTTCTTCGTCGAAGAACGGATCGAGGCCGGCATCGCGCTCGAGGGTTGGGAGGTCAAGGCGATCCGTGCCGGACGCGTGCAGCTGAAGGAAGGCTACGTCATCGTGCGCGGTGCCGAGCTGTACCTGATCGGCGCGCACATCACGCCGCTTCCCGATGCGTCCACGCACGTCCAGCCCGATCCGGTGCGCACCCGCAAGCTGTTGCTTCACGCGGCACAGATCGCCCGGCTGGTGGGCAAGGTCGAACGCGCCGGCTATACCCTGGTGCCGCTCGATCTGCACTACACGCGCGGGCGGGTGAAGGTGGAGATCGGACTGGCGCGGGGCAAGAAGCAGCACGACAAGCGCGAGGTCGAGCGCGAGCGCGAGTGGCAGCGCGAGCGCCAGCGCCTGCTCA
>JADZEE010000057.1 GCA_020850735.1 Gammaproteobacteria bacterium
GCCCTGGCGCGTGCGGCAGAACGAGTAACTTCCGGCCCCGGCACTACCGCGCGCACCTTCCCCATCGTCCGCTACAATGCCACGCGCCGTCGCGGCTCGTCACGACGGCGTTCGTGGAGCGCTTACCTATTACCAGCAAGAGGTGTAAAATCGTGCCAGAGACGACCGTTAACAGAGAAACGAAAAGCGTCGCTGCCGATCCCGATATGACAACCACCTCAGTCCACGCGGAAGGTGTTGGAGACGCGCCCGAGATGACCGGCCCCCCAATAACCTTGTTCACCTATGATCATCTTTACGTTGGTGAGGATGGTGAAACACACTGGAAGACCGTCAGCGTGGATTACAAGCGATTCAAGTATGCTCACAACATCCCGCCGGTATGGTCCGCGCTCAATGGAAAATGGAATGCACAAAATATAACCCTGGCCGGTAATTCACCGGGTTGGGATGCACGTCCGCTGCATCCACCGCGGCATCGCCAGATTTTTATTGTGCTTACCGGCACCACGGCCTTTATCGCTTCCGATGGTGAAACCCGGGAATATGGTCCGGGGCAGATGATCCTGATGGAAGATCACAACAGCAAGGGGCATGGATCCTTCGTGCCCAGCAAAGGGCCCAGTATGGTGGCAATTATTCTTTTGGAAGATGAATAAGAAAGTGAACGGTAACGTCAATGGAGTAGCAGCTTGATGATCAATTTCAATTTGACAGATGAGCAACAGCAACTTCGGGATACCGTAAGACGCTTTGCGGAAAATGAGATAAAACCCGTTGCCGCCCGCATCGACCGGATAGTCGACCCGCGGGATTCGTTCCCTGCGGAAATTATAAAAAAGGCCACGGAACTGGGTTTTCACTCCCTGTTGGCGCCTGAAGAATGGGGTGGCATGGGTGGCGGTCTTATGGAATTTTCCATTCTGCTCGAAGAGCTAGCCTATGGCGACGTCGGGATTGGCATGAGTTACATGGCGTCCAATTCGACAGTCCGCTTGATAGCGGAAAACGGCACCGATGAACAGAAAGAACGCTGGCTGGCACCCTATTGCGATACCAGTGGTGACACCCACCACCTGTTTGGCTTTGGTGGCACGGAACCATCAGGTGGCACTGAAATATTCTGTCCTGAACCCAACCCAAAGCTGGGGGTGCGTACAACGGCGAAACAGGATGGCGACAATTTTGTCATCAATGGGCGCAAATGCTTCATCACCAATGCTGGTAATGCGGAGCTTTACGGCTGTCTCGCCAGAACCGACAAGAGCAAGCCGAACTTTGAGTCGAGTTCCATATTCTTCGTGCGGCCTGATGCGTCTGGCTTTTCCATTGGCAAGATAGAAGACAAGATGGGGCACCGCCTCATGTGCAATGGCGAACTGGTTTTTGATGGCGTGGTGTTGAGCAAGGATGACATGCTCGGCGCGAATGGAACTGGCCTGCCCATGATGACGCAGGTCTACAATGTCAACGGTGTGGGCACCGGAGCGCTGGCCGTGGGCCTGGCCCGGGCCGCCTACGACATGGCGGTGGATTACGCAAAGGAAAGAGAAATCTGGGGTCGTCCGATCACCCAGTACCAGTCCGTGAGTAACATGCTGGTCGACATGAAGATGCAGATCGAGGCTTCCCGTTTGCTGGTGTGGCGGGTCGCCTGGGCCGGTGACAATGGCATTCACGATCCGGATGTGCATCATGCCATGGCCAAGATTTACGCGACGGACATGGTCAAGAAAGTCACCACGGACGCCCTGCAGATCCTCGGTGGTTCCGGTTACATGAAAGATTACCCCGCCGAGAAATACGTCAGGGACTGCATGGTCATGCCCATCTACGACGGCACTAACGAGGTGCTGCGCCATTTCATGGCCCTCGATATGTACAGCTAGCATGGTTCGAACGCAACGTCCGTTTCATGCACCTGACCCTAGCGGCGACCGTGCTCTCGGCGGTGGCCAGTTTGCGGCAGGGCGGCACGTTGACGTTTGTCTTAGCTCCGAAATTAGCAGGGCACGCCCAAGCAGATAGTGGGAAAATGCAAAGAAACTAACCACTCTCATGCGCAAAAAAGACAGGGCCTGGATAATTACCAGAGCTTCGACAACAACCGAAAATCACAAGAGGTGAAACCGCTATGTTAATCGTCGATCCGAAGGACGATTTGTTCCACCGCACACCCAAACTCAACAAGGTTACGCTGGAATGGCGTGAACACATGTATATCAATGCCTACGACCGTAACCTGGGTTTTGCCGCTGTCCACCATTTCCAGTTTGCGCCCGGCCAGGAAAAGGGTCTGTTCAACTGTGTCTACCTGCATGGCGACAAAATGGAACGTTATACCAACGCGAGCAAGATCCCGTCTGACCTCGAGGGCAAGAGCAGGATGGAGGACGGCAAGTTGAGTATCGAGATGGTCGAACCGAAAAAGAAGATCCACTTGACCTTTGACGGCGATACCTTCAAGGCCGATCTGCATTACGAGGGCCGCTTTGAGGTCTTCGACTACAAGCAATGCCCCCTGGTGGGCTATTCGCCGCTTGGAGACATCGGCCGTATGCCGCTGCATTACAACCACCTCGTGCAGGGCCTGTATGTGACTGGCACCGTGGAGATCGAGGGGAAAAAGCATGAAATCGACGGCATCGCCAACCGGGATCACTCCTTCGGGCTGCGCAATGAACTGATGTTCCAGTGGCACCACTGGACCGGTATCAACTTCGAGGACAGGTTCATCAATTTCTGCGCCATCGAGGACCTGACCGCCGAACCTTCGCTGAAACACGGCGGCGGCATCTGCGATGAGAAGGGTAATGTTGCCATCGTACGGATCGATTTTCGCGAGGAGCCGAAGGGTGTGGAGGTACCGGACAGGATCTATTACGAACTGGAAGACGTCGACGGCAAGATCCACAAGCTGATCTTTCATTCCGGCGAGGCCCTGGGCCCGGTCTGGTTCCCCAACCGCCCCATTGAGCCGGGCCTGGTCTACGAGATGCTGGATCTTTGGGGTAAATGGGAAGACGCGGACACCGGCGAGATTGGCTGGGGCCTGGACGAGATAGGCAAACTGAAACCCGAAAAAGAGGCCAAGCACAGTTACGCCAAATAAACACGACTGAACCGTAGAACCCGGAACACCGGTACAGGCGATGGAAGCAAAGATTGCGAGTTATCTCGAGGGAAAATTCCCCGGGATGAACGATGTGAAGGTCACGCGTCTGAAAAAGATGACCGAGGGGTTTTCCTATCAGACCATCATGTTTTCAGTGGCCTGGCGGGAGAAATCCGGGCAGCACCGGAAAGACCTGGTCCTGAGAATGGAACCGGCGGATCCAATAGCCTTGGGTCCTTGCAGCCTGGAAGCACAGTTTGCCATCCTCAAAGCCCTCCAAAAGTCCACGGTTCCCGCACCGCCGCCTCTGTGCGTTGAGCCGGATGCCTCTGTCCTCGGTACCCCTTTCATGATCGTCGAGCGGGTGCGGGGTGAAGTACCGATTTCCTGGGGAGAGGGTCTCGATGAGGCTACTCGCGTACGCATCAAGGATCAGTTCGTCGACATCAATGCACGCATCCACCGCGTCGACTGGCAGGGGCTGGGGTTGACATTCATGCTGGGCGCCGAGACCCCGGACACCTGTGATGTGGTGACACGCGAAATCAACCGGTGGGAAAAGGTGGTGGATGAATTGTCCGTGCGGCCGGAACCGATATTGAACGAGGCCTTGCTGTGGTGCAGAGATAACAAACCGGTTCCGAAAAAATTGTCCCTCGTCCACGGTGATTACCGCATGGGCAACTTTATCTGGCACAACAACAAGATCAGGGCCATGCTCGACTGGGAAATCGCCAGCATCGGCGATCCCATGTGTGATCTGGGCTGGACTTCCCTGCGTTGCTGGCGAGGGGAGGACCCTCGGTTGATTTCCGGGCTGGTGGAAAGATCGGAATTTTACGAACTATATGAAAAATACAGCGGCATGCGCGTCGATCCAGACCATGTGTTCTTCTGGGAGGTGCTTGGAAACGTTCACATGGCCTGCATCCTGATCCAGAATATGTACGGTTTCGAGAAGGGCCGGATAAATGATCTGCGTTGCATGGTCATGGAGCAGAACATGTTCAGGCCCATATTGAAGGAACTGACGGACATGCTGGAATTCTAGAGACGCCGGTACAAGGGAATTACATCATGATTGTCGTCAGCCCACCTCGCCTGTTGCAGGGGATCAGCAATGTCATGGAGGAAATTATCCTTCCGGCCGTCGAGGTGCCCTATTCACGGGGGCAGGGTTACTCCGCCATTGAACTGCTCAGGGATATCGTGCTGGTCTGGGAAGATCTCACCGATCTCTACCTCACGGACAACGGGGGCCTCGTCCGCCTGCTCAGGCAGTATCGGAAATTGATGGCTGGGCGGAATATCCGCTACAAGAAAGGTAATCTCGACCGGGTGCTGGACAAGGTAGAACTGAAAACTGCCCACTACGACAAGGCCCGGGATGACAACCTCCGGCTCCGTGCATCACTCAACGATGCCCTTGTCGCGCTGAACGGGTTACCCCAGAAAGGTACTGTAAGATCCCTGAGAAATGCCATCCGGCGGCACCTGAAGGAGCAACTGAACCGGGAACTCAACCTGAAACTAGAATCCCATTCCGCCCTGGGCAGGTTGTCCAAGGCCTAAAACATTGTTGCAATATCCGCGCCCAGCCGGCCGGCATTCGAGTTCGGCAGTGGCACGATAGCCCGGACACCCCTTCCCTCGAGCTCCTGTATGTCGTGAACCCTGGCTGCCCATCAACGATGGGCCGATCAGGCAACGACATGTTCAGGACTCTCTGATTTGGCTGGCTAATTGTTACTTGAGCGTCGCTGTCGATAATGAAAAAGTGTCGAAGGAATGTTCGTCATGTTTGGTCCTCTTGCATGCGGAAACCTGCTCGGTCCGCCCGGCAGGCGAAGCCGGAGGAGTCGTTCGTTCAGCTCGCGGTCATGCCCCTTGCCGGCGTCGCGCTCAGGCACGGATTGCCGCTTGCAGAGACCGTTTTCGCGGGGAAGGCGGACGGAATGCAAGCTCGCTGGAGGGGTGGTTGGAGGCTGGGGTCGGAATCGAACCGGCGTACACGGCTTTGCAGGCCGCTGCATGACCACTCTGCCACCCAGCCCGGGAGACGACCGCGCCCGTTGCGGGCACCTTAAACGAAAAACCCCGGTGGCCCGGGGTTCGTGCGAAATCTGGAGCGGGAAACGAGACTCGAACTCGCGACCCCAACCTTGGCAAGGTTGTGCTCTACCAACTGAGCTATTCCCGCCTCTGAGCGGCGCGTATTGTCTCCGTGAGCAGGGGTCGCAGTCAAGCCGCCGGCGCCCGTGCGGAGCGTCGGAAGGTCGGTCACAGCTCATTGATTGATATTGGATTTTTCAACCAGTTTGGGTGACGCTGCGAGCAGGTACAGGGTCATCGACCAGATGGTCAGGATCGCCGCCACGTACAGCAGCACGAAGCCCAGTTCGTAGGTCGGCAGCGCGGCGATCGGATTGCCGACGAGCAGCAGCACGAGCGCGACCATCTGCGCGATGGTCTTGAACTTGCCCAGACCGGACACGGCCACCCGCTTGCGCTCGCCGATCTCGGCCATCCACTCGCGCAGCGCCGAGATGGTGATCTCGCGACCGATGATGACCGCCGCCGGCACGGCCAGCCACGGGGTCGGGTGCTTTTGCACCAGCAGCACGAGCACCACAGCCACCATGAGCTTGTCCGCGACCGGATCGAGGAAGGCACCGAGCGCGGACATCTGCCCCAGGCGCCGGGCAAGCCAGCCGTCCAGCCAGTCGGTCAGCGCGGCGAGCCCGAACACGGCGGCGGTGGCGAGGTGGGCCCAGGGGACCGGCAGGTAGAAAACGACGACGAACACCGGGATCAACACGATCCTGAGCAGTGTGAGCGAGTTCGGAATGTTCAGCGCGGCGGTCACGGGCGTATGCTCACGGCGGGATTGTGCACGCTCCTCAGCCGGCGTGCAGCATGTCGTAGATGCGCTGGGCGAGATCGCTGCTGATCCCGGGCACCCGGGACAGATCTTCCACACCCGCACGGCTCACCCCCTGCAGGCCACCGAAGTGGCGGATCAGCTGGCGCCGGCGCTTGGCGCCGATGCCGGGGATCTGCTCGAGCGTGGAGGTGTTGCGCGCCCGCGCCCGGCGCTGGCGATGGCCGGTGACGGCGAAGCGGTGCGCCTCGTCACGCACCTGCTGAATGAGGAGCAGCGCCGGTGAATCCGGCGGCAGCTGCTTGCTCGTACGCGCGTCGCACAGCACCAGGGTTTCCAGCCCCGCCCGGCGTGACGGACCCTTGGCCACGCCGACCACCAGCACGGCGTCGATCTGCAGCTCCTCGAGCACCTGGCGCGCTTCGTTCACCTGGCCCTTGCCGCCGTCGATGAGCAGCAGATCCGGAAGTTTGCCCTCCTCGCGCTTGATCCGCGTGTAGCGACGCAGGATCGCCTGGCGCATGGCGGCGTAATCGTCGCCCGGGGTGATGTCTTCGATATTGAAGCGGCGGTAATCGCTCTTGAGCGCGCCCTCGGTGCCGAATACCACGCACGAAGCCACGGTCGCCTCACCCTGCGTGTGGCTGATATCGAAGCACTCGATGCGGCCGATCGCATCGTCCAGATCGAACAGCTCGCGCAGCGCGTCCAGGCGCCGCGCCTGGCCGCTGCGCTCGGCCTCGCGCTGAGCCAGGGCGATGCGCGCGTTCTCCAGCGCCATTTTCACCCAGCGCGCACGCTCACCGCGCACCCGCGCGTGCAGGCGGACCTTGCGGCCGCAGCGCTCCGCGAGCGTGGCGGCAATGAGATCGGCGTCCTCGATCGCGTCGCTGAGGATGATGTCCTGCGGCACGGCGTGCTCACCGCCCCCGAGGTAATACTGCGCGACGAACGCACCGAGCAGCTCGGCGGCGTCGGCGTCGGCGCCATGACCGGGGAAGAAGGTCTTGTTGCCCAGGTTCTGGCCGTTCCTGATGAAGAATACCTGCACGCATCCCTGGCCCGCGCCGGTCGCGGCCGCGAGCACGTCGACGTCGCCGCCGCCCTCCCCGCTCATATACTGGCGCTGCTGCACGCGCTGCAGATCCCTGATGCGATCGCGGTAGTGGGCCGCGCGCTCGAACTCGAGCCGCCCCGCCGCCTCTTCCATGCGCGCGCCGAGAACGTCGATGACCTGCTGGCTGCGGCCCTCGAGAAACAGCACCGCGTGCTCAACGTCCTGCCGGTAAGCGTCGGCATCGATGCCGCCGACGCACGGCGCGGTGCAGCGTTCGATTTGATGCTGCAGGCACGGCCGGCTGCGATTGCGGAAATAGCTGTCCTCGCAGGAGCGGATCTGGAACAGCTTCTGCAGCAGGTTCAGCGTCGCGCGCACCGCGCCCGCGTTCGGGTACGGGCCGAAGTAGCGCCCGGGCGCACTGCGCGCACCGCGGTGAAAGGCGAGTCGCGCGAATTCGTGGTCGCCGGTGAGGTGGATGTAGGGGTAGCTCTTGTCGTCGCGGAACACGACGTTGAAGCGCGGTCGCAGCTCCTTGATGAGGTTGCTCTCGAGCAGCAGCGCCTCGCCTTCCGTGCGCGTGACGGTGGTCTCCATGGTCGCGATCTGCCCGACCAGCGCGCGCGACTTCGGGCCGAGCTGATCGGCCGGGCGAAAGTAGCTCGCCACGCGCTTGCGCAGATCGCGCGCCTTGCCGACATAGAGCACCTCACCCTGGGCGCCGAGCATGCGGTAGACGCCGGGGCGGTGGGTGAGGCCGCGGACGTAGGCCTTGCCGTCGAACGGATCGGTCATGACGGCGTCATTGTAGAGGATGGGGCTGGCGCGTCGCGCCGGCCGCAGAGCGCCGCTCCTGCCGGGGGCGAAGATCGGCGCGGCTGACGGATCCGCCGCAAGCAGACCCGGATCGCAAACCCTGTCCCAGGTCACACGGACGTGTGCCAGGACCGCTCGTCGCGATGCCGCGCGCGCTATCGGGATCTGCGCAGCAGCTCCCGGATCTGGCGAAACACGGCCGTGAACATGTCCCCCGTGAGGCGCCGGGTCTGGGTGTTGTAGCGGCTGCAATGGTAGGAGTCGACGAGATGGCGCGCGCCGAGCCGATGCACGGCGCCGTGGCCGAAAGCATGCCGGCTGGCCGGTTCGTCGAGGGCCTGCAGGACCGCGACGTGGGCGATGCGGCCGAGGGCCAGCACGACGCCGCCGGCCGGTGTGTGCGCGAGATCGTGGCGCAGGTAGGCATTGCAGCTGCGGATCTCCGCGGTGGCGGGCTTGTTGTGCGGTGGCAGGCAGCGCACGGCGTTGCTGATGCGACAGTCGTGCAGACGCAGGCCGTCGTCGCGGCCACGGGACTCGGGCGCGCTGGCGTAGCCGAACGCGTGCAGGGTTCGGTACAGGAGAATGCCGGCGTAATCGCCCGTGAACGGACGGCCGCTGGCGTTCGCGCCGTGCATGCCCGGTGCGAGGCCGACCACCAGCAGGTGCGCGCGCACGGGCCCGAACGACGGGACGGGACGGGCGTGGTAGTCGGGGTAGTCGGCGCGCACGCCAGCGAGGTGCGCGGCCAGGCGCGGGCAGCGGCGGCAGTCGGGATCGAACGGTTCGGCGGGGCCGGGCTCGGTCCGGCGGGACGGGCGTGACACCAGGGCTGACTTCCGGTTGCGGACGGAGCGACACCTTACCGCAATGCGCCGCGGCGCGGACGCGCCGTGCCGCGGCCGAGCGGCGCTCAATACCTCGGCAGGACGCCGTACTGCTGGGCCATGCGCGCGAGCTGAACGTCGTTCTTGACGCCGAGCTTGCGCAGCAGGTGCCGCCGATGCGTGTGCACCGTCTTCACGCTGAGCTTGAGCTGTGTGGCGACGTCGTCGGGATCACAACCTTCCGCGATGAGCTTGAGCACCTGAACCTCGCGATCCGACAGCCTCGCCAGTTCCTCGCCGCCCGCACTGCCGCCGTCGACGATTAGCGCCTGCAGCACGTCGCGGCTGAGGTAGGGTCTGCCCTGGTGCACCAGTTTGACCGCGTTGACGAGTTCGTCGGAGGTGCCGAACTTGCTGACGTACCCGACCCCGCCGGCAGCGAGAAACTTGGCCGGGAACGGACCGTCGACGTACACCGACAGGGCCACCACCTTGATGTGCGGCAAGACCTGAACGAGCCGGCGGGTGGCCTCGATACCGCCGATACCGGGCATGCCCAGGTCCATCAGGACGACGTCGGGCTTTGCTTGCGGGACGACCCGGCGGGCTTCCTCGCCGGTCGACGCCTCGGCGACGACCCGGATATCACGGTCCGATTCGAGCTTCACCCGCAGACAATCGCGAACGATACGTTGATCGTCTACAACGACAACACGGATCATCGCCGGTCTCCTTCGTCCATGGTCGCGGATCGTGACGGCGCACGAACCGCCGTCACGACACGCTCCTCAAAGGTCCGGACAACCGGGCGAATCTCCCAACCTGGCGCTCCCCATGGCGCCTCGGGTCCAGAATCATCGCGGCCCGCACGCCTGCGCGGCCCGTCCTGCAAAATCTAGATGAGAACGGATTGAGCGCGACGGTCGGACTGCTCGCGCTGACAAAATGTTGCAATCTGCCGCTTGACGCGGTGACGGCGTGCGCACTGCGCGATCCGAAAGGCCGTGCGGATCCGCACGGCCGGCCAGCGATCCGCCATTCCCGGGATCACCACGCACGCGGGCGCGCGAGCCCTCACCCCCCCAACCTCCCGACGAACGACTCACGGCCGTCATCGCGTGCGCGCCCAGCGGCCGGAGCAAGGCCGGTGAGGGTCCACCAACCACCCGCACGACCCACCGCCGTCATCGCGAGGACCGCCGCACAGCGGCGGGCCGTGGCGATCCGTCCCGTCCCCGATTGTTGCGCCCGCCCGACGCTCCCGACCAGGCCTTGACCGCATCCTCAGGCCGGCGGCGGACCCACGCACTGCAGGCGCGCCCAGATCTGGCGGAAGGTGGCGGTAAGCTCGTCCGGGCGCGCGGCGAGCCAGGCGTCGATCGCGGCCGGGACATACCAGTCGCCGGCACTGATCTCGGCCGGATCGGGACGGATCGTTGCAGCCGTGGTGACCCGGTAGACGCAGACGAACTCGTTGCCGGTGTCGGGGTGGGCCGGGAGCTTGAACAGGCACGGCGACAGATCGAACCCGGTGAGGCCGAACTCTTCGGTGATCTCGCGCCGGGCGCAGGCATCGTAATCCTCGCCGGCGAGCACGTGGCCGGACGCGGACGTGTCCCACAACCCCGGCGAACAGTCCTTGCTCAGCGCCCGGCGCTGCAGGTACACGCGGCCGCCCGGATCGCACACCACGACGTGCGCGGCACGATGGCGCAGGCCTTCGCGGTGAACCTGATCGCGAGGTGCCTGGCCGGTGACGCGATCGTGCGCGTCGACGACGTCGAAGATCTCCGCGGCGCTCACGGCCGTGATCGCGTGAAGTCGATCGCACGCAGCGCGGGCGCCGGCATCTGCCCGCCGGCGGTCATCCCGGGGGTCGCCCACGAGCTCTCAGGCGTTCGTGCCGTCGCGCAGATCCGGCTGGCCGCCATCGTCGGCGCCCACGCGTGGCAGCGCCTCCAATTCGCCGGCGGCGAACTCGTCGACGGCGATGACGCGGGCGACGGCGGCGCGCGTTTGCGCGAGCAGTGCCTGTTCGCCTGCGTCGATGATGCCCGCCGCGACCGCCGCGACCGCCGCGGTCCCGGGATCGGGATCCGCGTCGAGACGGCCCGCGCGCACGGCCGCATGGATGCGCCGTTCGATCGGTTCGGCCTGGATGACGAGCGCGAGGGTGTGCTCGAGCCGGCCGACGACGTCGTCCGGATCCATGCTGAGATCCATGCCGGCGGTGAGCCGATCGCGGGTCGGCGAGGGCTCGAGCAGTAGCGCCGCGAGCGCGTGACCGAGCGCATCGTCCGCCGGGCGGTGCGGGCCCCACGGCAGCACGATGAGGCGCAGCACGCGGCCGAGCACCGGCACGGGAAAATTCGCCAGCACGGCGTCGAGGCGCGCGTCGATGGTCGCGAGGGCATTGGCGCAGACGGCGTCGACCAGCGGTCGATCGGCGCCCGGACGGCCATCGTCCTCGTAGCGTTTGAGCGCGCAGCTGGCGAGATACAGCTCGCCGAGCACGTCGGCAAAGCGGCCGGAGATCTTCTCGCGCCGCTTCAATGCGCCGCCGAGCACCAGCAGGGCCACCTCCGCCACCAGCGCGAACGCGGCGCTGGCACGATCGATCTGGCGGAACCAGCGTGCGGTCGCACCGTGGACGGGCGCGCGCGTGAAACGCGCCCCGGTCAGGCTCAGCACCAGCGCGCGCGCGAACAGCATCGCCGCGTGGCGGACGTGGCCGGCGAAGGCAGCGTCGAAAGCCGCCAGCGCCGCCGTCTCGTCACTGACCTGTGCCGCTTCGATTTCCTTGAGCAGCCACGGATGGCAGCGGATCGCACCCTGGCCGAAAACGATCAGCGTACGGGTGAGGATGTTCGCGCCCTCGACCGTGATCGCCACCGGCACGCTCTGGTAGGCGCTGAACAGGTAATTGGTCGGGCCGCAGATGACGCCGCGGCCACCGTGCACGTCGAGCGCGTCGTCGATGGCGCGGCGCATGCGCTCGGTGGCCTGGTACTTGAGCAGCGCCGAAAGCACCGAGGGCTCTTCGTCGGCGGCCAGCACACAGGCCGTCACCGTGCGTGCGGCATCGACGGCGTAGGCATCCGCAGCGATGCGCGCCAGCGGCTCCTCCACCCCTTCCATGCGCCCGATCGGCAGCTTGAACTGGGTGCGGATACGGGCGTAGGCACCGGTCGTGCGGGCGACGAACTTGAGCGCGCCGGTGGCGGTCGCGGGCAGCGAAATGGAGCGTCCCGCGGCGAGACAGTTCATGAGCATGCGCCAGCCCTGGCCGCAGCGTTCCTGACCGCCGATCACCATCGACATCGGGATGAACACGTCGGTGCCGCGCACCGGACCGTTCTGGAACGCCTGCCCGGCGGGCCAGTGACGGCGCCCGATCTCGACGCCGGGATGGGTCGCCGGCAGCAGCGCCAGGGTGATACCGACTTCCGGATCGGCGCCGAGCAGGCCGTCCGGATCGCGCAAGCGGAAGGCGAGACCGACCAGGGTCGCGACCGGCGCCAGGGTGATGTAACGCTTGTCGAAGGTCACCCGCATGCCGAGCACGCGCTCGCCCGCGTGCTCGCCCCGGCAGACGACGCCGCTGTCGGGGATTGACGCCGCATCCGAACCCGCATGCGGGTTGGTCAGGGCGAAGCACGGGATCTCCTCCCCGCGCGCCAGCCGCGGCAGGTAGTGCTGCTTCTGCGCCTCGGTACCGGAACGCAGCAGCAACTCCGCCGGCCCGAGCGAATTCGGCACCATCACGGTCACCGCCGCGGTACCGCAGCGGGTGGAGATCTTCATCACGATCTGCGAGTGCGCGAGCGGCGAGAAGCCCAGACCGCCGTAGGCGGTCGGGATGATGATGCCGAAAAATCCCTCGCGGCGCAGGAACTGCCACACGTCGGCGGGCAGATCGCGCAATTCCTGGTTCACCTGCCAGTCGTCGACCATGCGACACAGGCGTTCCACCGGCCCGTCGAGGAACGCCTGTTCGGCGGCGCTCAGCCTCGGCGCCGGCAGCCCGAGCAGTCGCTGCCAGCGCGGCTGACCGGAGAACAGCTCCGCGTCCCACCACACCGTGCCCGCCTCGAGCGCCTCGCGTTCGGTCTGGGAGATCTTCGGCAATGCCCGGCGCAGCAATGCGAGCGCGGGCCCGGTGACGAAGCGCCGCCGGTTGGACGGCACCCCGAGCGCCGCCAGCGCGAGCCAGCCGCCCGCCGCGAGCAGCACGATCAGCAGGGCGAAGCCGTGTACCCGCGTGGCGAGCAGGACCAGCGTCGCGCCGAACACGAGCAGCCATTGGCGCAGGGACGCGGCGCGATAAGCGAGCGCTACGGCGACGCCGAAGACGATCAGCGCGGTGACGAGGGCGGGCATCGCGGCCTGCGCGCGTGTCAGCGGCCGCCCGCCTTCAGCGGACGATGGTCACCGGACACGGGGCGTGGTGCAGGACCTGCGAGCTGACGCTGCCGAGTACCAGCGAGGTGAACGCCGAACGGCCACGCGAGCCCATGACAATGAGATCGACGCCGTCGCGCTTGGCCTGCTCGCACAGCGTTTCGGCCGGATGCCCCCAGGTGACGATCTGCTTGGGCGCAGCGCCGACATCACCGAGCGCTTCCACCGCCGCCTTGAAGGCCGGATCGGAAACCTTCTCGCGCAGTTGTTCGGTGAAGCGCGAGTGCAGCTCCTCGTATTCCTGCGAGCTGATCCAGGCGGCCTCACCGGGCCCGCTGACCACGTACACGTCCGGATCGTGCGCGAGGATGAGGGTGACGCGCGCGCCGGTCGCCCGTGCCAAGGTGCCCGCAAACTCGGCAGCATGGGTTCCGCCCTTGGAGCCGTCGATACCAACGAGTATGTGTTTGATCGAATTTGCCACCGTAGTCTCCTGTGTCGAGCTTGCCGTAGAGGGGATCCTAGTCCTGCCCGGCGCGCCCGGGCTTGAGCCGCGTCAACGCGGCCGCCGGCGAGCACTGCCTCGCCATACTAGCGCGTCCGCTCCGGCGCGAACAATCAGGCAGTTAGCCCCGGGATCCGCGGCCGGAGCGACCGCGGTTCCGGACGCTGTAGTTTTGCCCTGCCGGTGCCCGGGCGTTGATACTGGCGCCATGCACGAGTACCTGAACCTCGCTTTGCTGATCGCGGCCATCGTGCTGCTGGTCCTGGCCGCCTGGTTGCCGTTGCGTCTGCTCCAGTGCCTGTTCTCGGCACGCACGCGCGCCGCCGTACGCAAGCGCTGGCTGCTGCACAGCGTGTGGGGCCTTTGCAGCGTGGCCTACCTCGGCCTCGCCGTGCTGACGGCGCTGCCATCGCCGAACTACACGACGCGGGTGAAAGTCAACGAAGGACTCGGACTTGCCGGCGTCGCCAGGACCGGCGTAAACGCGCACTGGCGGGACCACGGCGCACTGCCACAGAGCAATGCCGAGGCCGGGTTGGCGGCGCCGGACGAGCTGGGCGGCGTCTACGTGGGATCGGTAACCGTAGCGGCCGGCGGCGTGATCACGGTCCGATATGTCGCTACCGCCGCGCTCCCGCAAGAGGCGCGCGGCCGCACCATCGTGCTCGTACCGCAGGTGGCGGACGGGGCGCTGCGCTGGGACTGCACCGGTGGCGACATGCCGGTACAGCACCGGCCGGCCGCCTGCCGGCCCTGAACGGCGGTCCGGAGCGGCACGCGGGACGCTGCCTGCCGAACGGACCACACGTTGCGGCGCGGGCGTGTTGTGCGCGCTGTGTCAGTGCCGCCTGCGCGCGGTGAGGTGATAGACCGGAACGCCGAGCAGGACGACGCCGACACCGAGAGCCGCCTGCAGCGGGTTGCTGCCGCCGAGCAGGATCAGCAGGATCGTCACCAGCGCCAGGAACACCAACGGCGTGAACGGGAAGCCGGGCGTGCGGTAGGGCGGCGGCGCAGTGTCCCGGCGCCGGACCACGAACACGCCGACCACCGTCAAGGCGATGAACAGCACGGTGACGAAGATGAAATAGGCGATGAGCGTGTCGAAGGTGCCGAGCAGTATGTACAGCGAGGCGATGCCCGCCTGGATGGCGATCGCCCGGGCCGGCGTGCCGAAGCGCGGGTGGATGGCGCCCGCGAAACGCAGGAAGACCCCGTCGCGCGCCATGGCGTAATACACCCGGGGCATCGCCATCAGCAGACCCGTGAGACTGCCCACCACCGAGATCACGACGATGGTCGCCAGGATCAGACCGCCCCGGCGCCCGAACAGCACCTCGCCCGCCTGCGCGACGAAGGTCTCGTCCGAGAGCACGGCCTGTACCGGCACGAGGTACATGAACGCCGCGCTGGTGAGCACGTAGGTCAGCGTGACCACCACCACCGCGAGCGTCAGGGCGCGCGGCAGCGTGCGCTCGGGCTCGCGCACCTCGCCGGCGAGCTTGCTCAGATCCCACCAGCCGGCGAAAGCAAAGAAGGCGCCGACCATGCCGGTCGCGAGCGCGTCCGGAAACAGCGGCGCCGAGCCCGCGCGCTGGGACGCCAGGGGCAGGAAGTTCGCCCAGTCACCGAGCCCGCGGCCGAAACCCCACAGCACGATGCAGCCCAGCACTCCGATCTTGAACACCGTCAGCCATTGCACCAGCCAGGCGCCGAGCCGCACGCCGTACATATTCACGCCGGCGAGCCCGAGCACCGTCCCGATGGCGACGACCTTCATGCCCGTCGCACCCAGCGTGGCCATGTAATCGACGTAGCTCGCCATGCCCATGGCGAGCGCGGCGACGATACCGGGATCGAGCACGAGCATCGATTTCCAGCCGTACAGGAACGCGATCTGGGGACCGTAGGCCTCGCGCAGATAGACATAGCCGCCACCGGCGTGCGGGTAGCGCGCCGCGAGCTCGCCGTAGCACAGCGCGCCGCTCAGGGCCATGCCGGCCATCGTCAACCACACCGCGAGCAGCAGCAGCGGTGAACCGAGCGATTTCGCCATACCGGCCGGCACGAGGAAGATACCCACGGCGATCATGCCGCTGATCACCATCGCCGTCGCCGCCCCGAGCCCGAGCTGGCGCCGCAGACCGTCGTGCGTGCTCATGAATCCGCCCCCCCGCTGCAGAACCGGCATTGTCCCGGCTGTACCGCCGGGTGCGCCAGCGCCGGGTCGGATCCGGGATGGCGGTGGCGACCGCTGTGACGTGTTGCCAGCGGACAGGATACGCGCCGCGCGGCTACAGCAGAGGTCCCGCAAGCCTCGCGGCGTTTTCCACGAAGCGACGCGTCGCCGTCCGTGTGCGCCACGCGTCTGCATCGACGAACACGGCTTGGGCGAGGTAGTCGCGCTGCAGTTCAGTGAGCCGAGTGGCGAAGGCCTCCCCGTAGACGAACAGAGAAATTTCGAAGTTCAGCCAGAAGCTCCGCATGTCGAGGTTCACCGATCCGAACAGGCTCACGCTCGCGTCCACGACCATGCTCTTGGTTTGAACAATCGCGGATCGACCAGGTTCTGGCTGCCCGTGTAGGCGACCCGGTCGTCGATCACGACGATCTTGCGATGGTTACGCAGATCGGCACGACGACGAAACGATCGCGACAGGGCCGCGACGACTTCGACGCCCGCCCTGCGCAGGGCGCGGATATTCTTGCCGCCAAGGAACGCCTTGCTCCCGAGCGCGTCGACCAGCACGCGGCAACGCACACCCCGGCCGCGTGCGCGCAGCAGCGCCGCCGCGACGTCGTCGGCGCGGCCGCCGTCGTGCCAGATATAAAACGCAAGCCGGCAGCTCGTGCTCGCGCCGTCGATATCCGCGACCAGCGCATCGAACACGGTTGCGAAGTCCCGCAGCAGGCGTGTCCGGTTGCCACCGAGCACGGGAATACCCAGCAATCCGAGCGATTGCCGGTACAGCGATTCACCCGCGGTGCCGGCGGCCGGAAATGCCGCTGCCGGACTTTCGCGCGCCTGCGTCAAGGTTGCTTGCGCAAGGCTTGCGGCAGCTTCCTGCCGCGCCAGTCGACCGCGGTCGAGTCGCTTGCCGCCGAAAAACAGGTACGCTGCGGCGCCCGCGAACGGCACCGAACACACGAGCACAAGCCACGCCAGCGAGACACCGACGGGAAGTCGTCGCGCGATCACCCGTAAAGACAGGGCGACCACGATGAGCCAGTGCGCGATCAGGATGGCCGTGGATACGGCGTGCGGAGAGTCGGACACGTCGTCTGGCGAGCCGGCGTCAGGTGCAAAGCCTCAGCGCGTCGGGGCCCGCGCGGACGCCGGCGCGGTAGCTGCGTCCACCGCTTTGCGCGCCGTCCGCGACACCACGACCATCACGGCAACGGCGATGACCAGACCCGCGACCATCGCGACGTCGTGCAGCAGTACGGCGTGCGCCGGCTGGCTCGTCGTTTTTGCCAGGTGTCTGCCCGCATAACCGAAATACACCTCCAGGCACAAGTGCGGCGTGAGCGCGATACATGCAACCAGGAATCGCGGGAAGGAGACACCCGCCGCTCCCAGCACGTAGCTCGTCAGCGCGCGGTTGATCGGTGTCAGCCGGATGAGCAATTGCAGCTTGAACTCCTGCCGGCGCACGGCCGCCTGAATCACCGCCAGCGACGGCCTCGAGGCAAGCGCCCGGTCGATAGCCGGCTTGAACAGCCACCGCGACAACGTGTACTGCAGCGTCGCGCCCGCGAGAGAGCCACCCGCGGCCACGAGCAGGCCCTGACCAAAGCCGAACGATGCGCCGGCGAAGATGCCGAGCAGCGTGTCCGGGACAAACACCGTGCTGCAGAGGGCGTACAGCAGCAGCGCCACCACGAGCGCCCACGGACCCGGACTTGCGACCCAGCCTTCGAACGCGCCGATGTGCCGACCGGCTTCCTCACCGAGTACGACCACCGCGACGATTGCCGCCCCACCGACGAGTCCATAGGTGAGGACGGTCTCGATCCGCCCCGCTCTCCAGAGGTCTTTCGCGTTCATCAACCGGGACTCCCGGCCGCCTGCTGCGCGCCTGCGCCATCCCGGGCGCCGGCGCGGCTGTCACATCGACGGCTGCGCACGCTTGCCGTGTCGCGCCCCGCCGCCACGTTCGCGGACTTGCAGTCCCGGGACCGTACCGAGGATTCTGCGAAATCTCCAAAGCTTGGAATTGGCACAAATACTGGCGGCGAGGGAGGGATTCGAACCCTCTCCCAAGCCTCTGATCTGAGCCCGAAGTTTCCGGCCCGCGGATTCCTGTACCCTCAACAGCACCCACGGATCGCGCGGCTGGAGACTGCCAACGCTACCCCGGCTCGGGAACGCTCCTGGGCCGTCGGGGATTATAGCCGCATCTTCACGGCGCCTTGGGTACCTGCGGGGTAACTTCCCCGGTGACTTGCGCGCTGACCGCTGCAGGGACGAACGCTAGCGGATGGCACGACATCCGGATCACGAACTCCAGGCGGTCGTCGGGAGTTCAAACGTGGCGACCGTGCGCGAATCTATCCGGCGGCGGCCCGTCTGCCGCTCGCTCGGCAAGGGATTGTGGGAAATCCGCAGCAGCATCAGCGACGGCCGCATTACGCGCGTGATCTTCTGCGTCGCCGACGACAAGATGGTGCTGTTACACGGCTTCATTAAGAAGACGCAAAAGACGCCGAAGGCGGATTTGGATTTGGCATTGAAACGAATGAAAGAGGTGAGCACATGAGCAACAGGAAGAAGGGGCACATCGGCTCGTCCTTCGAGGGTTTCCTGAAAGACGAAGGCACCTGCGAGGAAACCGGCGCGCTTGCGATCAAGCGCACCCTCGCATGGCAGCTCGAGAACGCGATGGAGAAGGAGCGCCTGACCAAGAACGCGATGGCCAAACGGATGCACACGAGCCGCAGCCAGCTCGACCGCATTCTCGGCCCCGACAACGACAAGATTCAGCTCGATACGGTGTTCAAGGCCGTGCGAGCACTCGGGCGCGAAGTGAGGCTGGAGCTGGTGTAACCTGGCCTCGTCCTGGCTGGTGTGCGTGGATGACGTGCAGGTACGACCCGCGCGAATCGAAAAGCTTGCGCGGGCCGGCCGGCGGGTTTGGCCCCGCGAATCTGGCTGTCTGTGAGCATCCGCGGGTATCTCCCGGAGCTGCCGGCGCAGATACCTCACAGATACCCACACCCGGTTGAGGCATTCCGAGAGCATGGGAAACGCCGTGAGAATCCAACACCCTGAGTTTCAGGGCTTTTCCGGCATTTTCCGTACCGCCTGAGCCGGCGCGAGATAAAAGGTTGGCGGGGAGAGAGGGATTCGAACCCCCGGACCCTTGCGCGTCAACGGTTTTCGAGACCAGTCGGAACATCCCGCAAAACCAAAGGGTTGCCTTTGTTTTCTGATTATTGTCAGCAGATTACGTCTTCCCGACAGCTACCCAATCATCCCGCCGGATCCCCTCTTCTATCGGAGCAACTGTCGCAAGCGTCGAAGCCCGCAAGGTGCTGTCCAGCGGGGTTCCAGGCTCTGAACTTGCCGCAAAGAGCGCGTGGCACTAATTTGTGCTGCACAGAAACTGTGCTCGAATCGGGTCGGATAGGTCATGAAGACGAACATCACCTTGAAGATTGATGAAGAGCTGACTCGCGAGGCCAAAATCCTGGCGGCACAACGTGGCACCTCCGTGAGTCGACTGGTTGCCGATCAGCTTGAAGCGCTCGTTCGGGGCGACA
>JADZEE010000058.1 GCA_020850735.1 Gammaproteobacteria bacterium
CGCGACGGGTCCTTGGTGGCGCCGCCTTACAGCAGACCCTCGGCGACCAGCCACGCGTAGCTGTCGTCGACCCCCTTTTGCACGGGCACCGCGCGGTAACCGAGCTCGCGCTCGGCCTTGTCGGTTTCACAGTGCAGCTGCATACACAGCATCGCGGCCATCTCCGGCGAGATATCCGGTGGTTTTCCCGTGAGCGCGGCGACGCCTGCGGCGACGTGCCCCATGAGCTTGAGCATGACCGGCGGCGCGACCTTCGCGTTCAGGGGCACGCCCATGCGTGCAGCCATCATCCGCATGAGATCGGCGAACGTCGCCTCCGCGCCGGGCAGGATGTAATTCTCGCCGGTGCGTCCCCGTTCGGCTGCGGCGATGTGTGCGCGTGCCACTTCGGTGACGTGGTTGAAAGTCGCCGAGCCGGGCGGCAGGCCCTTGACCTTGCCGTCGCGGATCATGAAGAAGAGCTGTGCCCAGCCGTGCACGTCGCGCGGACCGAGCACGGCGCAGGGATTGATGATAACCGCAGCCAGACCGCGCTCGTGGGCGCGACGCACGACCTCTTCCGACTGCCACTTGGAACGTTCGTAATTGATCCAGGAGGTTGCAGCCGTGCTCGGTGTGCGCTCCGAGACCGGTCCGCTCGGGGTGCCGTAAGCGGAGATGGTGGAGGTCAGCACGAAACGCTTTGCGCCCTTTCGCAATGCGGCCTCGACGACGTTCTCGGTGCCGCCGACGTTGGTCGCGGTCTGCTGCGCGTTGCGCCGCGACCACATGTTGAGATCCCCGGCGACGTGGAAGACCGCGTCTACGCCGGACGGCATGGCGCGTTCGACGGCAGTGGCATCTCCCAGCTCGGCGACTACCGCCTGCACCGGGAACGCGCGCAGGGGACCGACCTTCGAACTCGGCCTGTGCATGGCCGTGACCTGCCAGCCGGCGGCATTGAGCGCCTCGACGAGATTGAGGCCCACGAAGCCGGTGGCGCCGGTGACGAACGCCGATTTCGATCCTGCCGCCTGTGTCATTCTTCCTGCCTCCCGGCGTCCGCCGTGCTGGTCCCTGGCCAGGCAACAGACTATTCGTTCCTGCGTCTTTCGTGAACCCACCGTCGCGGATATTTGCAGGTCAGTGCGGCGCCAAGCTGCGCCAGGAGCAGGCTGGCGACCCGGACCGTGGCGCGCTGAAGGCGATCGAACCGGGAGCCAGGGCCGCCGCACCCGCGGTCGGCGCAGTGGCGCTGCGGTCCGGCCACGAGGCGCGGGTACTCCAGCGCCTCGAGCGGCGCAGCGATCCGGCGTGGACCCACCCGTGTCCGGGTGGGATGGAAGTCGTTCGCCGCCGGACACCGCACCGCGGGTGTGCAAGCCGCAGTGTGTTCGCCGCCACGTAATGCGTCGTTGGTCCCGCGCGGCGTCTTGGGCGTTGTTGCTCGTGCCCGTATGCTGAAGCTGCCGCTCAGCGCGATGACGTTGACCGGAGAACCTACGATAAGGCTGGCGATCGATATCCGGTGGTACTCGCTGGGTGCGCAACAGTGGCTGGGATACCATGCCCGCCAGGACTGTCCGCCTGCAAGGGGAGAACCAGCGTGACACAGGAACCATCGGGAGCACGCATAGACCTGCGCCGGCGCCGACTGCTCGCTGCGTGTGCCGGTATGACCGTCGCTCTCGCGCTTGCACGATCGTCGCCCGCGGGTGCGGCGGACACGCGCGAGCTCCGTTTTTGGCACACACATACTGGCGAGCGGCTGCGCGTGACCTACTTCGAGCACGGTCGCTATCTGCCCGACGCGCTCGCCACCATCGATCACTATCTGCGCGATTTTCGGAGCGGCGAGGTGCACGTCATCGCGCCGGCGCTGCTCGACAGCCTGTCTGAACTGTGCGCGAACTGCGGTGGCGGCACTTTCGAGGTGATTTCAGGATTCCGTTCACCGCAGACCAACGACATGCTGCGCCGCGCCGGCGGTGGTGGAGTGGCGGCGCGCAGCCTGCACATGGACGGCCGCGCAATCGACGTGCGATTCACCGGCTTCGCCACGGCCAGGTTGTGCCAGGTGGCGTTGCAGCTGCGGCGTGGTGGCGTTGGCTACTACCCCGGCTTGAATTTCGTGCATCTCGATATCGGCCGGGTGCGCCAGTGGCGCGGGTGAGTCCCGGCGTTCTCGGCTCTGGTGTAACGCGCAGGGGCGAGCGCGAGTAATTCTGGAATAGCTGGAAGTAATCGCGAGAAAATAGCGCGAGGACACGCCGGAGAGCACTCGGGGAGTAATGTCCATGGAGTAATGCGAGGACACCCGAGAATAGGACGTAGGACAGGGAGACCCAAGCGACCAATACGAGGGCACTTGGACGACGGCGATCGGTTGCTTTAGACCGTCGATCACAACGAGGCGCTCACGCCGCAGTTGCAGGTGGCCAAGTTCGAGCATCGGTTCATGTCTGTAAGTACGAAATCAAAACACCGCGAGAAACCTTTTTGGCGCCACCCCGATGGACGTGTCAGTGACGAACCTGTGCGGTAAGGTTTGATTCGATATCGCCGGGCACTGGTTACCGTTTAAGCAACCGCTGGCTGTCGCGCCTGCCTTGCTGAAAATCGGTAACGAAACGCCGTGAGTGCCGCACTGCCGCACCGGGTCCCGGCTGCAGTCTGCAACCTTTGATGATTGCGGCCGCGAACGGGATTAGCCGATGCCTGCGCAAGCTATGGAGAGCCAAGGTCCGGTGCCTGGGCAGTATCCGGGTCCGAACGGAGCGCCTCCCTCGAAAGAGAACGCCGGATCCCCAATCTGTACGATGTCGAAGCGCAGGCCACGAGGGGACACTACTTGACGGCTACGGTAGTGGGACGGAATCGGGTATCGGGAGCCCGATGCCCGTGCCGTGACGACGGCAGAGCGCAGCTCTCCCAGAGGAGATCAACGGCATGCATATTATGAAGTTCACGCGGGATTACACCCGCCGTCATTTCCTCGAAACCCTGGGCGCAGGGTGTACCGCCGGGGTCCTCGCGCCGCTGTGGGACGTCATTGCCGCCGAAGGTGACATCGGCAAGGCGTACCCGGAAGAGCTTCTGTCGATTGAGGCCTTCACCAAGGGCAAGCTCAAGGAAGGCGACGTGCTCGATGCGAGCAACGTCGACCTGGTGAAGGACCTGCTCGACGAGGTTACCTACCTCCAGATCAGTCAGCAGGGACGCCTCGTGGATTTGTATAACACCACGACCGACGTCTGGAAGCTCAATCCGGTTCCGTACCTGGAGGCGACGCTGAGAAACCGTGGCCAGGCCATGTTCGACGGCAAAGGGAACGTGGTGACCAAGGACGGCCAGCCCTGGATCGGGGGCAACCCGTTCCCGGACGCCTCGACGGCCGAGGAAGTGCTGGCGGGCCACAACCTGAGCTGGGGCCGGCACGACGTCACGCAGTACTGTATCGACGAGTACGATCTGAACGGCGACGGTGATGAGGAATATCACTACAACTTCTTCTGGGTCGAAGTCGCCGGCGTCGGCCGCACGGTCATCGATCCCAAGCCCTACTTTCCGGGCCACGAGGACAAGATCCGCTACCAGGCCGCGGTGTGGACCTCCCCGAACGACGTCAAGGGTACGTCCATTCTCAACATCTGGCCCTACGATCAGACGCAGTACCCGGACTTCTACGGTTACCTGCCGGCGTTCAAGCGCGTGCGTCGTTTCCCGACCAACCAGCGCTTCGAGCCGGTCATCGCGGGGTCGACGTTCTTCCTCACCGATGCCTGGATGA
>JADZEE010000059.1 GCA_020850735.1 Gammaproteobacteria bacterium
CTCGCGACGACGGCCGAGATCGGCACGCCTGGAACGGCCGACTACGTCAGTCGCGTGCTCACCGCGACGGTTGCCGACGCGCCCTGATCAGAGTGCGAACCCCTGCTGTCGCCACGCCTCGTACACGACCACCGCGACCGCGTTGGACAGGTTGAGGCTGCGGCGGTGCGGCCGCATCGGGATCCGCAGACGCTGCGACTGCGGGATCCCGGCGAGCACCTCGGCGGGCAGCCCGCGACTCTCCGGGCCGAACACGAACGCGTCCCCGGCCGCGTAACGGCAGGCGGCGTAGTCGTGCCGTCCGCGGGTAGACAGCGCGAATAACCGCGCTGGCGCGACCGCGGCCAGGAACTGTGTCAGCGAGGCGTGTTCCTCGACGCGCACCCATTCGTGATAATCGAGCCCGGCGCGCCGGAGCAGACGATCCTCGAGCGCGAAGCCGAGGGGATGGATGAGGTGCAGGCGCGCCCCGGTGTTGGCACACAGCCGTATAATGTTACCCGTATTGGGCGCGATCTCCGGCTGATGGAGGACGACGTGAAACACGGCTACCTGGACCGGACCGCGGGTTGCGGTACCGCGGCGGACGCGCCATGGACGTGAGTGCGCGCGACCTGCTCGCGGTGGATTTCTGCGGGCTGCCGTTCGCCACCCCGCTGGTGCTGCTGTCCGGCTGTGTCGGCTTCGGCGAGGAGTACACGCGCGTCGCCGGATTCGCCAACACCGAGGCAGGCGCAGTGTGCCTCAAGGGCACTACGCTCGCGCCGCGGCTGGGCAATCCCGCACACCGCATCGCCGAGACGCCGGACGGCATGCTGAACGCCATCGGCCTGCAGAACCCGGGGGCCCGTTGCGTGGTCGATCAGATCCTGCCGCAGCTCGATTTCACGGAGACGCATTTCATCGCCAACGTTTCCGGCTCGACGGTCGAGGAGTACGAGCAGGTCACGAGGATCTTCGACGCCTCGCCGATCGACGCTATCGAGATCAACATCTCCTGTCCGAACGTCAGGGAAGGTGGGGTCCAGTTCGGCAATGATCCGGACATGTCGGCCCGCGTCGTGGAGGCCTGCCGGCGCGTCACGCGCAAACCGCTCATCACGAAGCTCTCGCCCAACCAGACCGACATCGCCGGTAACGCGCGCCGGTGCATCGACGCCGGCACGGACGCGCTGGCCGTCATCAACACGGTCATGGGTATGGCGATCGACGCCGAGTCGCGCCGGCCGGTGATCGGCAACGACCAGGGTGGCCTGTCCGGACCGGCGATCAAGCCCATCGCCCTGCTGAAGGTGCACCAGGTTTACCAGGTTGCCGGGCCCCGCGGCATTCCGATCATCGGCCAGGGCGGGGTGCTCAGCGCGACCGACGCCGTCGAGTTCATGCTCGCCGGCGCGACCGCGGTCGGCGTCGGCACGGTGCTGTTCTACGACCCGCTCGCCTGCGGTCGGATCAACGCCGGTATCGTCGACTACCTCCGGCGTCACGGGCATCGCAGCGTGGCCGAGATCACCGGCAAACTCGAGTTGTACGCGCCGGCCGGCTGAACCGCGCGGCGACGACCTCAATCGCGCGCCGCACGCAAGCGCCGCAGGAGCACTCGCATCTCCCGCCCGGCCTGCGCATCGCCGCGCGCGCCGGCGGCCGCGAGGCCCTGCTCGAACGCCGAGATCGCGCCATCGATCTCGCCGCTCGCGGTCAGGGCCTTGCCGAGCAGCTTCCAGGCGGCCGAGTACTGCGGATCCTGGCGTACCGCCTCGCGCAGGTGCCCGGCGGCACGCCCTGCGTCACCCTCGTCCAACCAAGCATTGCCAAGACCGAAACGCAGCAGCGCGGAGTCCTGCCCCCGGGCCAGCATGTCTTCCAGTGCCTGTGCCCGCCCCATGCGTCGAGATCTCAGAGCTCGTGAAACATTCGCTCGCCGTAGCGAGATGATTCCCGGGGTTTTCCGGCCAGGCGCCGGGGCGCACAAAACCGCGCGCGCAGCGGGCCTGCAAAAACGATCTTGGGGGTCCACGCAACGGGGCCAGGGGCGTCCGGGGGCCGTCGCAGCAGGCGCGGTGATTGTTTCACGAGCTTTCAGCCCCGCCAGAACGTCGGTGTCAGAACGACCAGCAGGGTGAAGATCTCCAGTCGTCCGAGCAACATCGCGAAGCTCAGCACGAGCTTCGCCGTCGTACCGATCTGGCCGTAGTGTACGGCGACGTCGCCGAGCCCCGGGCCGAGGTTGTTGATGCACGCCCCGGTCGCGGAGAACGCGGTGACCTGGTCCATGCCGGTGGCCAGCAGGGCCAGCATCACGACCGCGAACGAGGCGACGTAGGCGGCGAAAAACCCCCAGACCGCGTCGATGATCCGGTCCGGCACCGGCCGCGTGCCGAGCTTGATCGGCTTCACCGCGGCCGGGTGCACGAGGCGGTGGATCTCGCGGCCGCCCTGCTTGGCGAGCAGCAGGACGCGTATCACCTTCAACCCGCCGCTGGTCGAGCCCGCGCAGCCGCCGATGAAGCTCGCGAACAGCAACACCACCGGCAGCAGCCCCGGCCAGTGTACGAAGGCGGTCGTGGTGTAGCCGGTCGTGGTACCGATGGAAACAGCCTGGAACAGTCCGTGGCGGATCGCCTCGGCAGCGCTGTCATAGGTGCCGTGCGCGATCAGGAACACGCAGACCAGGATGCTCACGCCGAGCAATATCACCGCGTAAGCACGGACCTCGGAGTCGAGCAGGTAGGGTCTGATGTCGCGGTTGCGGAAAGCGGTGAAGTGCAACGCGAAATTCATGCCCGCCAGAAACATGAATACGACGGCCACCATCTCGATGAGCGGGCTGTCGTAGTAGCCGAGGCTGGCGTCGTGAGTGGAAAAACCGCCGATTGCGATCGTGCTGAAAGCGTGCCCGACGGCGTCGAACAACGGCATGCCCGCGAACAGGTACGCCGCCGCACAGGCAGCGGTCAGCGCCAGGTACACGTACCACAGCGCCTTGGCGGTTTCGGTGATACGTGGCGTGAGCTTGGCGTCTTTCATCGGCCCGGGTGTTTCGGCGCGGTACAGCTGCATGCCGCCGACGCCGAGCATGGGCAGGATTGCGACGGCCAGCACGATGATGCCGAGGCCGCCGAGCCACTGCAGCAACTGTCGGTAGAACAGAATCGACGCCGGCAAGGTGTCGATGCCGGTGATGACGGTCGCGCCGGTCGTCGTCAGCCCGGAAATGGACTCGAATATTGCATCCGCGATCGACATGTGCGGCTGATGCGCCAGTGCCAGCGGAATCGCGCCCGCCAGTCCCAGCCCCACCCAGAACACCGTGACGATGACGAAGCCGTCGCGCAGCCTGAGCTCGCGACGAACCCGCCGCAATGGCCACCACACCGCGAGGCCGCCGATCAGCAGGGTGGCGAAGGCAATGAGGAACGCACCGCCCGCACCGTCGGCGGTGGCGACGGAAATAGCGAGCGGCGCCAGCATCGTCAGACTGAACAGCGCGAGCAGCAGTCCGATCACTCGTGTGATGTTGGTGAAGCGCATGATGATCCTGCCGGGTACGGGTCCGACCGGCGCGCCGTCAGGCTCAGAAGAACGTCACGCCGACCTGGAACAGGTGTTCGACGTCGCGGACATGTTTCTTGTCGGTCACCACCAGAATGACGTGGTCTTCGGCTTCCATCACCGTGTCGTGATGAACCATGATGACCTGGTCACCACGCACGACGGCGCCGATGGTCGTGCCCGGGGGAAGCTTGATCTGGTCGATCCGCCGCCCCACGACTTTCGACGAATTGCGGTCGCCGTGGGCGATGGCCTCGATGGCTTCGGCCGCACCGCGGCGCAGGGAATGCACCACCACCACGTCACCACGCCGCACGTGTGCCAGCACGGTGCCGATGGTCGCCTGCTGCGGTGATATCGCGATGTCGATGATGTCCTGTTGCACCAGGTCCACGTAAGCCGCCCGGTTGATGAGCGCCATCACGGTGCGCGCACCGAGGCGTTTTGCCAGCATTGCCGAGATGATGTTCGCCTCGTCGTCGTTGGTGAGCGAACAGAACACGTCGGTATCGTCGATATTCTCCTCGAGCAGCAGCTCCTCGTCGGCGGCGTCACCCACTAGCACCGTGGTCGAACGCAGTTCCTCGGAGATCGCGCGTGCGCGATCCGCCTGGGCTTCCAGGATCTTCACCCGGTAGTCGCTTTCCAGGGCGGTCGCGAGCCGTTTGCCGATGTTGCCGCCGCCCGCGATGATCACCCGCTTGTTGGGCTGATCGAGCTTGCGCAGAACCTGCATGACCGCCCGGATGTACTTGGGCGCGGCGATGAAGAACACGTCGTCGTCCGGCTCGATGAGGGTGTCGCCCTCGGGGATGATCGCGCGCCCCTGGCGGTAGATCGCCACCACGCGCGTTTCCACGCCGGGCATGCGCTCGGGCAGCGCCCGCAGGGGCTGGCCGACCAGCGGCCCGCCCAGGAAGGCCTTGACCGCCACGAGTTGCACACGGCCCGCAGCGAAATCCAGAACCTGCAGGGCGCCCGGAAATTCGATCAGGCGCTGGATGTAGTCCGTCACCTGCTGTTCAGGGCTGATCAGCACGTCGATCGGAAAACTTTCCGCGTTGAACAGTTCGGCGTGCCGCAGGTAGTCGACGTGGCGCACCCGGGCGATTTTTGTCGGCGTGTGGAACAGCGTATAGGCGACCTGGCAGGCTACCATGTTGGTTTCGTCGCTGTTGGTTACCGCGATGATCATGTCGGCGTCCTGCGCGCCGGCGAGCGCGAGCGTGCGCGGGAGCGAAGCGATGCCGTGAATGGTGCGAAGATCAAGCCGATCCTGAAGCGCCTGCAGGCA
Organism: Gammaproteobacteria bacterium; assembly: GCA_020850735.1. GTDB lineage: Bacteria > Pseudomonadota > Gammaproteobacteria > JADZEE01 > JADZEE01 > JADZEE01. The sequence goes on from JADZEE010000059.1 coordinate 4,847, forward strand.
GAGTGGATTGGAGTCGACGACGGTGATGTCGTTCGCCTCGCTGCAAAGATTTGCGGCCACCGATGACCCGACCTGCCCGGCGCCGAGAATGATAATCTTCATGTCCTGATCCGCCGGCACACGCCAGGCACCAGGCGCCACCCGGCAGGAACGTCCGTGTCAATTGTCACTGTTTGGTGAGCTTGCTGAGTTTCGGATCGATGCCGAGGGCGCGCAGCTTTCTGTACAGGTGGGTTCGTTCCATGCCGATGCGGCTCGCGACCTTGCTCACGCTGCCACCCTCGGTGCGCAGCTGATACTCGAGATAGGCCTTTTCGAACCGCTCGCGCGCCTCGCGCAGTGGCAGCTCGTATCCGGGTGCGGCGTCCGGTGCGGTCGCAGCCGACGTACCGAGCGCCGCATTGACCTCCGTGACCTCGATGCCGTCGCCGCTGCCGAGTATGAGCAGGCGCTGCACCAGGTTCTTGAGCTCGCGCACGTTGCCCGGCCATTCGTAGGCGCGCAGGCGCTTTTGCGCCGATGGGCTGAACTGGCGCCGGGGCAGGCCTTCCTGGGAGGCAAAAAACTCGACATAGTGTTCGAGCAGCTCCGGAACGTCGTCGGCGTGCTCGCACAGCGATGGCACACGCAGCGGCACGACGTTCAGATGGTAGTAAAGGTCGTCGCGGAACCGACCGTGGCGGATGGCTTCCTGCAGGTCGTGGCGGCTGGCGGCGACGATGCGTACGTCCGCCGCGACCGGTTCGCGGCCATTGACCCGCAGAAAGGCCTGGTTCTCGAGCGCCGACAGCAGCCGCGCCTGCACTGACGGGTCGAGATCGGCGATGTCCTTGAGAAACAGCGTGCCGCCGTAGGCCTGCTCGATTGAGCCGAAATACACGTTGCCGCCGTCCTCGCTGCCGAACAGCTCGATGTCCGGATTCTCGCGTGCTAGCCCGGCGACATTGACGTTCACGAACGGTCCGTCGCGTCGCGAGCTGTGATTGTGCAGGTAGCGTGCCATCACCTCCTTGCCGCTGCCGGATTCGCCGGTGATGAGGACGGGTGTCTTGAGCCCGGCGATCCGGTCGATCTGGTCACGCAGTGTCGCGAGCGCGGTGCTGTGGCCGATGGTTGTGCCCGCCGTGTGCACGCGCTTGCGCAGACCGATGTTCTCGCGCTTGAGCGAGGCGGTTTCCAGCGCTCGTTGCACGGTGAGCAGGAGCTTGGCGAGCGACAGCGGTTTTTCAATGAAGTCGTAAGCACCGAGCCGCGTGGCCTCGACCGCCGTTTCGACGGTGCCGTGGCCCGAGATCATGATGACGGGGATGTCCAGGTTGTTACCCAGCGACCACTCCTTCAATAACGATATGCCGTCGGTGTCGGGCATCCAGATGTCGAGCAGGACCAGATCGGGGCGGCGGGTGCGCCGCGACTGCCGCGCCTGTTCGGCGTTCTCCGCGACCGATACCTCGAAACCCTCGTCCTCGAGGATCTCCCTGACCAGACTGCGGATGTCGGGTTCGTCGTCGACGACCAGAATGTGGGCGGTGCTCATACGGCGTCCTTCTGCAGATTGCGTACGTGTTCGGCGAGCGCGACGCGGGTGCTCGACGGCAGCCGGATGATGATCCGGGCGCCAGTGTCGGATTTGTTCTCCAGCCAGACCACGCCGCCGTGTTCCTCGATGATCTTCCTGACGATGGCGAGCCCGAGTCCCGTGCCGCGCGTCTTGGTAGTGACGTAGGGGTCGAAGATGCTGGCCGTCAGCGCCTGTGGTACGCCTTCGCCCTCGTCCTCGACGCAGATCTCCACATACCGGGCATTTGCTTCCTGTCCGCAGCGCGTGGCAATCCTGATGTGCGCGGCACGCACCGGTGGCGTGGCTTCCAGGGCATTTTTGATCAGGTTGTTGAGCACCTGACGCAGCCGGTTCGGATCCGCGTGTACCCGCAGCATGCCCGGTTCGAGATCGAGGTCTATCGCTCCGACGCCCTTCATGCTGCGGAACAGGTCCACGACTTCCTCGATCAGGGTATTGACGTCGACGGGCTGCTGTTCCATGCGCGGGGCGCGGGCGTATTCGGAAAACGTGTTGACCATCCCTTTCATGGTTTCCACCTGCTGCACGATGGTGTGCGTGAGGCGATCCAGCACGTCGGCGTCCGCTGCGTTCATCGTATGCAGGTACTTGTGCCGCAACCGTTCCGCGGACAGCTGGATCGGCGTCAGCGGGTTCTTGATCTCGTGCGCGAGGCGTCGGGCGGCCTCGCCCCAGGCGGCATTGCGTTGTGCCTGCACGAGGGCGGTGATGTCGTCGAAAACGATCACGTGTCCCGAGTGGCCGGCCCCGGTGCCCGTTCCTGGCAGTGTCGTCCCGCGGCACATCAATACCTGCCGCCCGCCAATGCCAAATACTATCACCTCGGCCTGCCAGTCGCTCTCGCTGCCGGCAAGGTGCGGCTCGAGCGCTTCGACCAATGGTGCCAGCTCGGTATGGTGCGCCGCCACGTCACCGAGCGCCCGGCCGGCCAGCGGCTCGGTGCCGAGCCCCAGGATCAGCGCCGCGCTCGGATTGGCGGTACGGACGTGGCCATCCACGTCGATGGTGAGCACGCCGCTCGACAGGCGCCCGAGCACGGCCGCCAGGTAGCCACGCTGCGCGTCGACCTCGTCCCGGCTGCGCCGCGCCTCGTCGCGCGCGGCCGCGATTCGGCGGGTCATCTCGTTGAAGGAACGCACCAGGAAGCCGAGCTCGTCGTTGCTGGTGACCGGCAGGGTCGTCTCGTAGTTGCCGCGGGCGACCTGGTCGGTACCTTCGGCCAGATCGCGGATCGGTGCGGTGAGCCGGCGTGCCGAGTAGAAAGCGGCCCACACCGCGCTGAGGATGCTGAACAGCAATACCAGCGTCAGGCTCATGATGAAGCTGATCTTGAGCTGGCCACGCAGGTACGCGAGCTCGGTGTACTTCACGAACGCCGCTTCCACGTTCGCGGCCAGGCGGTTGGCCCGTCCGGCCACGGGGTACAGGGCCTGCAGGATCCGCGCATCACGGGTCACGCTCGCGCCCGGGACGTTGACCGCCACGCGGATGTACAGTCCCTCGTCGCGAATCGGGTCGAGCGAGATGTAACTGCGCCCCTGCTTGAGCTGCAGGAGGGTGGTTTCGGACGGCAGGTTCGGCACGATCCGGGTGCTGTCAGTGCTGCTCGATCCGATCAGGTTGCCCTTGTTGGACAGCAGCAGGAGCTCGTGTGCGCCGCTGCGGCTGCGCATGCCGTCGAGATCCGTGCGCCCCAGAGTGGCGCTGTTCGCGACGATGATGCTGCCGGGATTGCGCAGCAGATCGAGGTTGAAGGACGTCACCGGTGCCGCGCCTTCGCCGAGCTCCTCGGCCATCTGCTGCGTCTGCTTGAGCAGCTCGCGCATGCGCAGATCGAGCGAGGCCCGGCTGAGCTCGAGAGCGTCTTCGAGCGCCTCGGCGATACGGACATCGAACCAGCTGTCGATACCCTGGCGCAGGAAGTGCAGGGAGAATCCGTACAGCACCATGGCCGGGACAACCGCGAGCACGACGAACAGCCTGACCATGCGCAGCGTCAGGCGCGTGCCCGGCCGTCGATTGCGCAGCTGGATCACGAGACGCCGAACGTTCGCCCCGATGAGAATGACGAAGGTGATCAGGCCGAGGAGATTGACCAGCAGCAGGACGGAGTACAGCTCGCCGAATCGCGCCGAGTCCTGAATCGCGTCGCTCAGCGCGATCAGCGAACCGAGCATCACCACGCACAGGACGGCGACGGGAATCACTGCGCCGAGGCGTGATTTCACGTTTCGAACACCCAGTCCAGCCAATCACTGGCCAGCCGCCAGCCGGGCTTGAGCCACGCAACGGGACGAAGTGGTGCCGGCAGCGCTTCGATGTCCATCCGCGTACGTACCCGCGCCACATATTCGTGCCCGCCGCTGAGGACATCGCGTTCGGCGACCGGGATCGGCGCCGGCGCGTCGAGCGCAGCGATAGCCGCTTCGAGGGAGCCGAAATTGCGCCGGCCGCCGGTCGCCACGTCGATCACCAGGTACTGATTGCTCAGCTCGTGGCGCTGCAGGCGGTAGTCCTGAACGACGCGCACCACCAGCGGATCCCACAGATAGCGCCGCGGGCGCCGGAACTCCACCTCGACATTGACCGTCAAAGGGATACCGTTTTCCAGCGCCTCGAGTGATTCTTCACTGAAGCGGTGCTCGAACTGCACGTCGACCATGTAGATGTCGTTGACCAGCTCGACGCGGGCGCCACGCACGTGGAAACCGGCCTCGCGCGTGCCGGCGAGCACGGCCGACGCAAGTGCGACTGCGACGCACAGGGCGGCGAGCCGGGAGTTCAGCCTAGGCACGCGCCCGCCTGACCACGCGGCAGAAAAAAAAACCGTCCATGTCGTTTTCTCCGGGCAGTATCTGGAACCCGGCGCCGGTCTGGCGTCCGCAGGGAAGGTCGAGATCGTCGAGGCGGGCATCGCTGTGCCGGGCGAGGAAGGCGCGGATCTGATCCTGGTTCTCGGCTGGGAGAACTGAGCAGGTGACGTACAGAAGCTTACCCTCTGGGGCGAGCAGCGGCCAGAGCGCATCGAGCAGACGGGCCTGACCGGCGGTCATCGCGGCGAGGTCGGCGGCCCGCCGTAACAGCTTGATGTCCGGGTGGCGGCGGATGACGCCGGTTGCCGTGCACGGCGCGTCGAGAAGAATCCGGTCGAACGGCGTGCCGTCCCACCAGGTCGCGGGCGCGGCGGCGTCGGCGATCGCGACCGTCGCCGTGACACCGAGCCTGGTCAGGTTCTCGCCGATGTGGGCGCAGCGATCGGGATCGACGTCGATGGCGAGCACACTGCCCGGCGATGGCTCGAGCTCGAGCAGATGACCCGTCTTGCCGCCGGGCGCCGCGCACGCGTCGAGCACGCGCATGCCGGGTGCCATGTCGAGCAACGGTGCCGCAAGCTGGGCGGCCGCGTCCTGCACCGACACGAGTCCGGCGGCGAAACCCGGCAGCCGATCGACCGAGACGGCCGTCTCGAGGACGATGCCGGCATCCGTGCAGGTGGCGTCATGAGACTGGCAGTGCGCGCTTCGGAGCAGTTCCCGATACGCCGCCCGCGTTCCTCGCCGCAGGTTGACGCGCAGTGACATGGGGGGCCGGGTATTGTTGGCCGCAACGACGGCTTGCCAATGTGCGGGCCACGCTTGGCGCAATGCCGCGAGCAGCCATTCGGGATGGGCGTAGGCGAACTCGGGGTCTGCGCCGAAGCGCTGCTCGAGCGCGCCCTGCTCGCGCACGAATCCGCGCAGCACGGCATTGACCAGTCCGGCGGCCCAGGGTTTGCCCATGGTCCGACAGGCTTCCACGGTGGTATCGACCGCCGCATGCGCGGGAATGCGCATGGCCGCAAGCTGATACGCCCCGATCAGCAGCAAACCCTGGATATCGGCATCGCGCGCCCGCAACGGACGGCGCAGCAGGGCATCGACGCAGCGCAGGAGCCGGGGTGCCTGGCGCAATGCACCGTACACCAGCTCTTGCGCCAGCGCGCGTTCATCGAGCGCGACGCGCTCGAGCAGCGACGGGGCCAGTGCCGCCAGGGACTGGCCGTGTGCGATCACACCGGCGATCATGCGCGCGGCGGCGACACGGGCCGGGAGCGTCGCCACCGTCGTCATGCCGGGCCCGGGGCCCTGTTCCCGCCGGCAGCCGTGAGATCGCGGTGCGCATTGACGTAATCTGCCGCACTGACCGGCCTGCGACCAGGCTGCTGGAGGCGTAACAGGCGCAGTACGCCCGCGCCGGTCGCGACGTCGATGCCGGTGGCGCTCGCGGCAAGTACGGTCCCCGGTGAGGCGCTGGTGGGTTCCGGCAGCGCCCGCGCTTCCCAGATGCGCAACTCGTGGCCCGCCAGGCGCACGCGCGCCCCGGGGACCGGACTGAACGCCCTGACGGCGAGCGCGAGCTGCGCCGCGGCGCCACGCCAGTCGAGCAGCGCCTCCTCTTTCGTCAGTTTCGCGGCATAGGTAGCGCCTTCGTCTGTCTGCGGCGTCGCCACGGCGGCACCGGCCGCGATGTCGGTGAGGGTGGCCAGCAGGATCCTGGCGCCGAGCCCGGCAAGCTTGTCGTGCAGCGAGCCGGCCGTGTCCGTCACGGCGATCGGCAGCGCCGCCCGCGCGAACACGGGACCTGTATCCAGGCCTGCGGTCATGCGCATGATACTGACGCCCGTGACCTGGTCGCCGGCGAGCAGGGCGCGCTGAATCGGTGCGGCGCCCCGCCAGCGGGGTAGCAAAGATGCATGCACGTTGAGGCAGCCATGTGCCGGGATCGTGAGTATCGCCGGCGGTAACAGCAATCCGTACGCGACGACCACCATGATGTCCGGCGCGCAGGCGCTGAGCCGGCGGGCGTCGGCTTCGTTGCGCAGGGTCTGCGGCTGCAACACCGGTATGTTGCGTTCGAGGGCCACCTGCTTGACCGGGCTGAAATACAGGTGCCTGCCGCGCCCGGCCGGGCGGTCGGGCTGCGTGTACACCGCAAGCACCTCGTGCTCGGGGCGCGCGAGCAGGGCGCGCAGGGAAATGGCGGCGAAATCGGGCGTGCCCGCGAAGACGATGCGCAAGGTGCGTGGGTCCGTGGTCCGGCGCGATATCGGGCATCAGCCGCCGGTGCGCCGTGCGCACCGTTCACTGACGCTGGGGCGCCGCTGGTTACAGTGCCTGTCGCTGCAGCCGGTCCAGCTTCCTGCGGATCCGGTCACGCTTGAGTTGCGAGAGGTAGTCCACGAACAACCGCCCCTCGAGATGATCCATCTCGTGCTGGATGCACACGGCGAGCAGTCCGTCGGCGTCGAACTCGCGTACTTCCCCCTGGAGATCCAGCGCGCGGACACGAATGCGCTCGGCGCGCTGGACGAGATCGTACACGCCCGGGACGGACAAGCAGCCTTCTTCCATTTCCTCGACGCCGTCCTCCGCGAGCAACTCGGGGTTGATCAGACACAGCGGTTCATTGCGATCCTCGGAGACGTCCACGACCAGCAACCGCCGGTGCACGTCCACCTGGGTGGCGGCGAGGCCGATCCCCGGGGCCGCGTACATGGTTTCGAACATGTCGGCGGCGAGCCGGCGCAGCGCGTCGTCGACGGTCGCGACGGGTTCGGCGCGCGTGCGCAGGCGTGGATCGGGATAGTGGAGAATTTGCAACAGTGCCATCGCAATGCCGAGACTGAACTGGTTTCAGAATCTGACACTAATTATAACGCACTGATTATTCAAGGCTTAGAAACTTCCGCCCCGAGTTGCGCGGAACTCGCACACAGGCCCTTCAAATACCCTGCCTCTTTTTGCTAAACTACATTAGACAACAGTTGTAAGGGTACTGAGATGTATAAAAAAATTTCTCTGATCTTGGTGCTCGTGGGGGGCTGCCTGAGCACGGTCGCCGATACGCTCGAGCTGCAAGCGGACCACCCGCAGAGCTATACGGTTCAGAAAGGCGATACCCTGTGGGACATTTCCGGGCAGTTCCTGACGGAACCGTGGCGCTGGCCCGAGCTGTGGGAGGTCAACCCGCAGATCGAGAACCCGCACCTTATATATCCCGGTGACGTCCTCACACTGACCTACAAGGACGGACGCCCGCTGCTCGGTGTCCGGCGCGGCGGTGGTCGCAACATCACGCTGTCCCCGCAGGTGCGCGAGTACAGCCACGGCGATGCGGTCGCTCCCATTCCGCTCGACGCCATCCAGCCGTTCCTGAGCGAGCCGCAGGTGGTCGCGGCGAGCACGCTGGCAAGCTCGCCCTACATCGTTTCCAGCGAGGACGAGCATCTGGTCAACGGTCAGGGGGCACGTGTCTATATCCGCGGCCTCGGTGAATTGACCGACAGTCGTTTCGGTATTTATCGCAGCGGCAAGGTCTACCAGGATCCGGATGACGGCGACGCGATCATTGGCTACGAGGCGCTGCACGTGGGCGAGGCGGTGGTCGAGCGACTCGGCGATCCGGCGACGGCGCGCATCGTCTCCTCCAGTCGCGAAGTCTTCGTCGGTGACCGGCTGCTGCCGCACGCCGACGTCTCGATGACGGAATTCGTGCCGCGTGCTCCCGGTCAACCGGTTGCCGGACGGGTGATCTCGGTCATCGACGGTGTTTCACAGATTGGTCAGCATCAAGTGGTGGTGCTCAGCGTCGGTGCGAGCGATGGCATCGAACCGGGCCACGTGCTCGGCATCTTCCAGAGCGGAAAAGTCGCATACGATCGCGTTGGCGCGGCACTCGAGCGCCAGCGTGAAGCCGGTCAACCGGTCAAGGTGGGCAACAACAGCACCTGGATCGAAAATGCCCTGAGCGCGATCTTCACCGACGTGCGCGATACCAAGCGTGCGATCGACGACGCCCTCGGCGTGGAGATGCAGTCGCGCGGAACTCCGGTCGATCTGCCCGAAGAGCGGACCGGAGAGCTGGTCGTATTCCGCACCTTCGACCAGGTCAGCTACGCGCTGGTCATGGAAATCCGCAGACCGGTGCATATCAACGATCGCGTCAGAAATCCCTGATCCGGAGCGACCCGGGCATCGTCGACCCGCTGCGCGGTGGGTTATGATTGAATCGACATGGACGTCGGTTTCCCGAAGGATCGGGATTTCTGCTGGCTGGCCCTGAACCGGATCCGGGGCATTCGGCCGCAGGCTCTCGCTGCGCTGGTCGAGCATTTCGGCGGGCCGTCGGAGCTGTTTGCTGCGACTGACCGGCAGCTCGAGGGGGTCGGCGTTCCGGCACACGTACTGCGTTGTCTGCGACGACCGGATCTCGAAGGCGCCGCCCGCGATCGTGCGTGGCTGCGCGAACCCGGGCGGAGCCTCGTCGCGTGCGACGCGGGCAATTACCCCCGGATCCTGCGTGCCACCGCCGCCCCGCCGCTGGTACTGTTCGTCGAGGGTGACCCGGGCCTGCTCGGTCGCCCGGGCATCGCCATCGTCGGCAGCCGTAATGCCACGCCCGACGGCCTCGAAACCGCCGCGGCGCTCGCCGGTGGTCTGGCCCGAGCCGGCTTGACGGTGGTCAGCGGCCTGGCGCGCGGCATCGATGCCGCTGCCCATCGCGGTGCGCTGCCGGCACCGGCGTCGACCGTCGCGGTCATGGGTACCGGGCCGGAATCCGTATACCCGCGGGCGCACGCGCAACTCGCGCGCAGCATCGCCGCCGCCGGCGCGCTGGTTACCGAATTTCCCGTCGGCACGCCCGTGCGACCAGCGAACTTTCCACGCCGCAATCGCATCATCAGCGGCCTGGCGCTGGGCGTCCTGGTCGTGGAAGCCGCGCGCCGCAGTGGTTCGCTGGTCAGTGCGCGCCATGCGCTCGAAGAGGGCCGCGAAGTGTTCGCGGTTCCCGGGTCGATCCGCAATCCGCAGGCCAGCGGCTGTCACGCGCTGTTGCGTGATGGGGCCATTCTGGTCGAAACAGTTGCTGACGTCCTCACGCACGTCGCGCCCCAACTCGCCGTGCCGGCGGCGGCGCCGCAGTCGCCTGCGGCCCGTGTCGCGCCGGCGCAAGTGAGCGATGCGCGTGCGCGAACGCTGCTCGAATGCCTGGGCTACGAGCGTGTTGGTATCGACGTGCTCGTCAATCGGTCCGGATTGACGGCCCCGGAGGTTTCCTCCATCCTGTTGAAACTCGAGTTGCATGGGGTCGTGCGCTCGCACCCCGGCGGCACCTTCGGGCGCTGCCGAGCCGAGGAGAAGCAATGAAGCAGACCGTTCTCGACGTTCTCCTGTATCTTTTCGAGCACTGCGTCGAGGAGGACGTAGACGTCGTGGTCGACCGTGAGGCGCTGCAGTCCGACCTGCGCAGAGCCGGCTTTGACGAGATCCAGGTGGGTAAGGCCTTCGACTGGTTGCACGGGTTGGCCACCCACAAGGACGACGCCGCAGTGGTGCCGCTGTCGGCGCCGGGCTCGTTCCGTGTGTTCACGTCAGGGGAAAGTGCGAAACTCGACGTCGACTGTCGCGGATTCCTGCTCTTTCTGGAGCAAATCAAGGTACTCGACAGCGCGAGCCGCGAGCTGGTCATCGATCGGCTGATGGCGCTCGAAGCCGACGAAATCGACCTCGAACAGCTCAAGTGGGTCGTTCTGATGGTGCTGTTCAACCAACCCGGGCAGGACGAGGCGTTCATGTGGATGGAAGACTTGGTCATGGATGAGGTGGGTCGAAGTCTGCACTGAGCGGGCTAGTCCGTGCCGGTGGCGATGAACAGCGCCGCCGCTGAATCTGGAATGCCGAGCAGGACCAATCCGCGCTACGCGCAGTGGCGTCGCTGAAACCGTTTCCCATGGCAAAAAATCTACTTGTAGTCGAATCGCCTGCGAAGGCGAGCACGATCAAGAAATACCTCGGTTCCGAGTTCGAAGTGCTCGCATCCTACGGGCACATCCGCGATCTGCGTCCCAAAGAGGGCGCGGTGGAAGCCGGCAACGGCTTCAAGATGCACTACGAAGTCATCGCGCGGAATTCGAAATACGTGGACGCGATCGCGAAGGCGCTGAAGAAGGCCACGGCGCTTTATCTCGCGACCGATCTCGATCGCGAAGGCGAGGCGATTTCCTGGCATCTGGTCGAGCTGCTGCGCGAACGCAATGCGCTGGACGACAAGACGGTGCAACGGGTCGTGTTCCACGAGATCACCAAGCGCGCGATCGAGGACGCCGTGGCCCATCCGCGCGAGATCGCCATGGATCTCGTCAATGCCCAGCAGGCGCGCCGCGCGCTCGATTACCTGGTCGGTTTCAACCTCTCGCCGCTGCTGTGGAAGAAAATCAAGCGGGGCCTGTCCGCAGGACGGGTGCAGAGCCCGGCGCTGCGCCTGATCGCCGAGCGCGAGGAGGAGATCGAGAAGTTCCAGCGCCAGGAATACTGGACCATCGAGGCGCAAGCGCTCGCGCAGGCGGGCCCGGTGACCGCCCGGCTCTATGTCTACGGCGGCGAAAAGGTGAAGCAGTTCACCTTCACCGGCGCGGCGGAGGCCGAGGCCGCGAGGACCACGCTGCTCAGAGCTGCCGGCGGACTTCTGACGGTTTCCAATGTCGAGAAGAAGCAGCGCCGCCGCAATCCCGCGGCGCCGTTCATCACCTCCACGTTGCAGCAGGAGGCGGTGCGCAAGCTGGGGTTCACGGCCCAGCGCACCATGCGCATCGCCCAGCAGCTTTACGAAGGGGTGGACGTGGGTGAGGGCTCGATCGGTCTCATCACCTACATGCGTACCGACTCGACCAATCTCGCCAAGGAAGCAGTGGACGAGATCCGCGCCTTCGTCCGCCAGCGCTACGGCGAAGACCAGGTTCCCGCCAAGGCCCGGACGTACAAGACCAACGCCAAGAACGCCCAGGAGGCCCACGAAGCGACCCGGCCCACTTCGGTGCTGAGGACGCCCGAAGCGGTGAAAAAGCACCTGTCCAGCGAACAATTCCGCCTCTACGAGCTGATTTGGAAGCGCACGGTGGCGTGCCAGATGAACCATGCCACGATCGATACCGTCGCGGTGGACATGGCCTGCGGCAAGGACAATACCTTCCGTGCCACGGGATCCACGGTCGCCGATCCGGGTTTCATGGCCGTTTATCTCGAAGGTGCGGACGAGGCCGGCTCGGAGATCGATGACCGTATGCTGCCGCCGCTGGCGGTGGGCGATCGCCTCGAGCTCGACGGCGTCAGCGCCGATCAGCATTTCACGGAGCCGCCGCCGCGTTACACCGAGGCCAGCCTGGTGAAGAGCCTGGAGGAGCACGGAATCGGCCGGCCGTCGACCTATGCCGCGATCATCCAGACACTGTTGCAACGCGAGTACGTGGAGCTCGAGAGCAAGCGCTTTCGGCCTACCGACGTGGGTCGCATCGTCAACCGGTTTCTGACCGAGCACTTCGCGCCCTACGTCGACTACCAGTTCACGGCCAGGCTGGAGGACGAGCTGGATGCAATCTCGCGGGGCGAAAAGGACTGGATCCCGGTCATGGAGGCGTTCTGGGGACCGTTTGAGAAGCAGGTACAGGACAAGGACCAGAACGTGAGCCGCAAGGATGTCGCCCAGGCGCGCGAGCTCGGCCTGGAGCCCAAGTCCGGCAAACCGGTATCCGTGCGTATGGGCCGGTTCGGTCCTTACGTGCAGATCGGGACGAGCGAGGACGAGGACAAACCCCGGTTTTACAGCCTGCGCCCGGGGCAACGGATCGATGCGCTCACCCTGGAGGAGGCGCTGGAGCTGACACGACTGCCGCGTGAGCTCGGCGAAGGGCCCGGGGGGGTGCCGCTAGTGGTGAACGTCGGTCGTTACGGTCCCTACGTGCGCTACGGTGACAAGTTCGTTTCTCTGAAGAAGGAAGACGATCCCTACACGATCACGCTCGATCGCGCCGTGGAGCTGATCAAGGAAAAGCAGGCCACCGACGCTGCCCGCAATATCAAAGAGTTCCCCGAGGCAGGTATCAAGGTCCTGAACGGGCGCTTCGGTCCCTACGTGACGGACGGTAGCCGCAATGCGCGCGTACCCAAGGACCGGGACCCGGCCGGCCTCGGTCTCGAACAGGCGCAGGAACTGCTCGCCAAAGCGCCGGAGAAAAAGCGCCGGCGTTCCGCCGGCGCCAAGTCCGGTTGAGCACCGGCACGGCCGCGAACAGGCGGGATGGCGCGGTTGTGGCAGGACGACGACTGGCAGGCCATGTGCGCCGGCTGGGTGGTCCGGCGCGGCGGAGTGGTGGCCTACCCCACGGAGGGCGTTTTCGGGCTCGGCTGCAACCCGGCCGATAGTGCGGCCGTGGAGCGTATTCTGGCCCTCAAGCGTCGGCGGGCGGACAAAGGCCTGGTGCTGATCGCGGCTTCAGTCGAACAGCTGCGGGGCTACGTCGCGTTCCCGGACAGTGGCATTCGCGACCGGGTCATCGGCACCTGGCCCGGTGCGGTCACCTGGATCCTGCCGGCCGGCCCGAAAGCCCGGCGCTGGCTGCGCGGCCGGCACGCCACGCTGGCGGTCCGGGTGACTGCGCATCCGCCTGCCCGCGCGCTGTGCCTGCGAGCCGGTCCCCTGGTTTCGACCAGCGCCAATCCCGCCGGTGCCCGCCCGGCCCGGACCGCAGCGGCCGTACGCGCTTACTTCGGCGCCGGGGTCGATTTCATCCTGAACGCGGAAACTGGCGGCCTGGGCGGCCCGACGCCGATTCGAGACGCGTGTTCCGGGGCCGAACTGCGCCCGATCCAGCCCGCTTGAGCCCCGACGGTCATTGACAGGCGGCCACGCATCTCCGAAAATTTCCGGCTACCGTTTTTTTGGAGGGGTACCCAAGCGGTCAACGGGAGCAGACTGTAAATCTGCCGGCTCAGCCTACGTAGGTTCGAATCCTACCCCCTCCACCAAGCAAGGATGACGGCCTTGTGCGCGGGTCCGCCTGGCGATCCGGCGGGTGTAGTTCAACGGTAGAACCTCAGCCTTCCAAGCTGATGATGTGGGTTCGATTCCCATCACCCGCTCCAGGCGCACGGGAGCGGGCGCTGAATCGAAAGCTCCGAATGCGAACCGCGGCGGGCGCGCTCCCGCCGCCCGAACTGGAAATGGATGAAAACGCTCAGCGCCCATATAGCTCAGTTGGTAGAGCACTCCCTTGGTAAGGGAGAGGTCACCGGTTCAAATCCGGTTATGGGCTCCATCGCCTGCTGACAGGGCGAGCGCCCCTCAGCTCTATCGTTGCCCGTAATTCATAGACTTGCAGCGCTACCCGGGAGAGATCACACATGGCCAAGGCAAAATTCGAGCGCAAGAAGCCGCACATGAACGTTGGGACGATAGGGCACGTGGATCACGGCAAGACGACGTTGACGGCGGCGCTGACGCTGGTGACGTCGGTGAAGTTCGGTGGTGAGGCTCGGGCGTACGATCAGATTGACAACGCGCCGGAGGAGAAGGCGCGTGGGATCACGATTGCGACGGCGCACGTGGAGTA
>JADZEE010000060.1 GCA_020850735.1 Gammaproteobacteria bacterium
CCGGTGTAGGGATCGTTGGTCCAGATCTGATCGCCCGGGCGGATGTCGTCGCCGAAGAATTCGATGACCGAACGCACCGAGAACGGAATGGCGTAGACGTGAATGGGGTTGCCTTCGTAAATCGAGATCGTGTTCCCCTTGGCATCGAACAGCCCGATCGAGTAGTCGCGCCCGGCAAAGTGCTCGGGCGAGCGCGCCGTGCGCTCCATGGTCGCGGTCATGAGCTCGGTCACCGAGCGCAGCGAGCAGTGTATGAGCTCGAAATCGAGTGGATCGACGCGGGTTTCGAGGATGGTCTGTTTCACGTGGGTTTCCTTCGATCTGAATTCAGGCTGGCACGTCGATCAGAAAATCGCCGTACTCCAGCACCTCCAGCGTGTACCCGGGCGGCACGACCGTCGTGGTGGTGGCCTGCTCGACGATGCACGGTCCCGGCAGGCGGATACCGGCCAGGAGACGGTCGCCGTCGTACACCGGTGCCGGGGCGAAGCCGGTCTCCTCGAACCAGACCTCGCGTTCGCTGCGGAGAAACTCCCCGGGTCCGGCGGTGCTGCGAGCTACGGGCTCGCGCCGTACCGGCGGTACCCGGCCGATGGCCGTCAGCTTCAGGTTGGACACGAAAGTCTGCTCGAGCGGGTCGTGGTGGGCGTACAGCGTTTCGTGCCGCTCGTGGAACAGGCGCTCGATCTCGGGCAGATCCGTGGCCGCGTAGGCCAGTTCGTCCCGGGCCGGCCAGTCGATGCTGATCTCGTGATACTGGCCGATGTATTTCATGTCCGCCGCCACGCTGTAGAGGCGATCGGCGGGCGCAATGCCGTCTTCGGCGAGCAGGTGATCCGCCTCCGCCCGCATGGCCGCCAGGCGCGCGTTCAACTGTTCCCAGTCGAGCGCCCGCGCGGGCGTTTCGATACTCGCCAGGTGGTCGTGCCGGATGTCCGCGATCAGACCGCCGACGGCACAGAAGATCGACGATTCGCGCGGTATCAAAACCTTGCGAACGCCCATGACCCGGGCGATCTCCGCCGCATGTCCCGGGCCCGCGCCCCCGCCGACCAGCAGCGTGTACTCGCGCGGGTTCTCGCCGCGCCGCACCGAGATGACCTCGGTCGCATCCGCCATCTTGGCCACGCTGATGCGCAGGATCGCGCGGGCCATGTCCTCGACGCTCATGCCCTTGGGCTCGGCGATCCGGCGGATCGCCGCCACGGCGGCGTTCTTGTCCAGCGCCATGTGCCCACCGACGAAGTAGTCCGGGTTGAGCCGGCCGAGCACCAGATTCGCATCGGTCACGGTCGGTTCGGTACCGCCGCGCAGGTAGCACGCCGGTCCCGGATCGGCCCCCTGGCTGCGTGGCCCCACGTGCAGGCCGCCGGCCTCGTCCAGCCAGGCCACCGTGCCGCCCCCGGCGCCGATGGCATGCACGTCCACCGTCGGCAGGCCGATGTGATACACGTCGGCGACCGTCTGCTCGGCGCGCACCGGGACCTGGCGGTTACGTACCAGCGCCGTATCGAAGCTCGTGCCACCCATGTCCATGGTGATGAAGTTGTCCATGCCGTAGTGCTCCCCGTACCACGTGGCCGCGATCGGACCGGAGGCCGGACCGGAGGTGAGCGTCACGGCGGCCTTGGGGACGATCGCCTGCGGACTCAGCACCCCGCCGCTCGAGGTGACGATGAGCAGCGGGCCGCGGTAGCCGGCGTCGCGCAGGGTCTTTTCCATGGCCGTCATGTAACGCCGGATCGTGGGTCCGACGTAAGCGTTCATGACGGTGGTCTGGAAGCGCAGATACTCGCCGAGGATGGGCGCGATTTCGTGCGACAGGCTCAGGTAGGCCTGCGGCAATTCCTCGCGGCAGATCTGCGCGGCGCGCAGCTCGTGCGCGGGGTTGCGGAACGACCACAGGAAACAGATGGCGACGGCCTCGACGTTCTGGCGCCCGAGCTCGCGCGCCGCGGCCCGGACCTCGTCCTCGGCGAGCGGCTTGTGCACCGAGGCGTCGGCCTGCAGGCGTTCGGTGATCGGCATGCGCAGATTGCGCGGACACAGCGGCTCGGGTTGCGGATAGGTGTAGTCGTACAGGTACTGCAGCTCGCGCATGCCGCGCCGTACTTCGATGGTGTCGCGCAGCCCCCGTGTCGTGAGCATGCCGACCCGGGCGCCACTGCGCACGATGACTGCATTGGTGGTCACGGTCGTGCCGTGACAGATGCGATCGACGCGCGACAGGAAGTCCGCGAAGTCGATCTCCAGGCGTGCAGCCGCCTCTTTCAGCGCATTGAGCATGCCGACCGACTGGTCCGACGGCGTGGTCGGTGTCTTGACCACCGTGCGGCCGCCACGCGCGTCGATGGCGACCAGATCGGTGAAGGTTCCGCCGATGTCGACACCGACAACATATCTCGTTCCCGTCACAATTCTGTCTCCACGCTGCGGGGGGCAGGGCCCTGATCGGCGGGCGCCCGGGTGATCACGCCAGGATTTCTTCGACGATGTCCCTGGCCGTGCTGATGAAGGTGTCGATGTCGGCATCGGTCATCGGCTCGGACAGCGCGACGAGCCCCCGATACATGGGGAAAATGCCGCGATTCGCCATCTCGAAAGCGAAGGTCTGCATGTGCTCCTCGTCCGAGTAGGCGAGCATGTCACGGCAGCTGCGGTACACGCGTCCGGGCCGGTCGGTAAATTCATAGCCCAGGTGCGAGCCGATGCCGTAGCAGTGGAAGGGGTAGTTGCGCGCAGCGGCCCACTCGGACAGCTCTTTGCGGATGCGATCGCCCTGACGGTTCATGCGCGCGCAGGTGGCCTCGTCCAGAACCTCCATGCAGGCGGCGCCGGCGATCGTCGCCAGCGGGTGACCGTGATGGGTGCCGGAGTGATAGACCTGCCCGGTCTCGCCCATCTCGAAGTACTGTGCGCGGCCGCCCACCGCGCCAATCGGCAGACCGCCGCCGATGGTCTTACCCATGACGACCAGGTCGGGTACGACACCGTACTCGCCCTGCAGGCCGTGATAATGGCTGCGCAAGGTTACCGTCTCGTCGATGATCATCACGATGCCGAGCTTGCGGGTGAGCTCGCGGATGCCGCGTACGAACTCGCGGTCGAGCACGATCGCGCCGCCGGCGCTGGTCATCAGCTCCATGATGAGGCAGGCGGTGTCGGCCGCGTGATCGTGCAGGATGCGCGCGCAGCTCTCGAGATCGTTCTGCGGCAGGATGACCACGCTGTCGCGCACGTGGCTCGGAATGCCGGCGGTATTCGGGACCGGAACCGGCCGGTGCGCGGGTCCCGGGAACAGGGCCGTGAAAGGATGCAGCGAGAGCATGAACTCGTCGCCGAGGCCGTGGTAGCCGCCCTCGAACTTGGCGATCCGGTTCTTGCCGGTATTGGCGCGGGCGATGCGGACCGCGCTCAGGCAGGACTCGCTCGCCGAGCACGAAAATATGACCCGTTCGCAGGCCTCGACGCGCTCGCAAAGGATCTGCGCGAGGCGGTGCTCGTGTGGCATCGGGTTGCCGAACGAGAAGCCCTTGGGCACGTACTCCAGCAGCGCATCGCGTATGCGCGGATGATTGTGGCCGAGCACGCTGCAGCTGAAGTTGTTGTGGAAATCGAGCAGCTCATGGCCTTCCACGGTGTACAGCCGCGCGCCCTGTCCGTGATCCACGAAGATGGCGTGCGGTCCGAAGGTCAGGCTGTGGCGGCTGTAGCCGCCGGGCACGAAGCGGCTGCCCTCGGCGCACAACTCGCCCGAGCGGCGGAACTTGTCCTTGAATCGCGCAGTCGCGCTGTCCAGCGTCGTCGCGTTACGGGACGGCAGGTCGGGCATGTTCGATCTCCTCGAGTGCGGTGGTTCCCGCGGGCCGTGCGGGCACGTCAACACCGGTCGCGCTCACCCGTAACGGATCGGGCGGCGCGGTTGCAATAACTTACAGGTAAAGTAATCTTCCTGCATCCCGTACGTACTGTATTGATTTATGTCAATGCGCCCCCACATCGGCGCCGGATCGATCGCCGTGGTCGCCGGCCCGCGCCCGGAGGCGATGCCGCCGCGTTAGCGCTGCGCCAGCTCCGCCGCCCGCCACAGATACCAGCTCGCGACGGTGCGGTACGGCGCCCAGCGCGCGCCGTGCCGTTCGATCTGTTTGCGCGTCGGCAGCTCGCGCTTGCCAAGAGCGATGGCGTAGCCCTTGCGGATGGCGTAATCGTCCAGCGGCAGTACGTCGGGGCGGCCGAGGCGGAACATCAGCAGCATCTC
>JADZEE010000061.1 GCA_020850735.1 Gammaproteobacteria bacterium
CGCTCGCCTGCCAGTACACCAGCGCCGTCGCATCGTTGCTCAACTTGTCCAGATAGCCGTAGCCGTTGTACGCGTACCGCACCACCAGCCCGCCCGGGTAGTGCGGGCTCGCGGGGTAGGTGAGGGTGTCCACCCGCCCGGCGCCGTCGTAGCCGACCGCCAGGGCGTAGGTGGTACCGGCCAGGGTGTGGCTCTGGCTCGCGGGGCGCCCGAGGGCGTCGTAGCCGTAGACGTGGACATCGCCGGCGTGGCCGGCGGCCGAGGCGAGCCTGCCGATGCCGTGGGCGGCGCCGTCGCAAGTCTGGAAGTGGTGGGTGACCGCGTTCTCGATTCTCCCGGGTTACGGAGCCGGCCAGAACGCTGCTCTGCCTAGGACATCAATGCGTGATTGCAAGATCTGACGGCGCTCCCCGGAATTCAGTAAACTGTCCCCGGACCCGCCGGCCCAAGCAAGCCGCCTCCAACCGGCTGGAGCGGCGATTGCTGGAGATTGAGAAGGTCGATCCCAAAGCCAAGCGCCAAGTGGTGCAACTGCCCGACACCTTCATCGAGCGCGAGAAACTCAAGCAGCGTATCCACCAGCAGGAGACGCGATCATGACTACCGTGCAAGTGACTCTGCCCGATCAACTGGCGCGCGAGGCGCAAGCCGCCGGGTTGTTGACGCCGGAAGAACTCGAGCGCTTGGTGCGCGATGCGCTACGCGCGCGCCGCCTGCAGGCCTTCGCCGAGGCCGGCAAGAAGCTCACCGCCGATCCACTCCCGTCGATGACCGCCGGGGAGATCCAGGCCGAGATCGACGCCTACCGCGCGGAAAGCCGCCGTGCGGCTGGTGCTTGACACCAATACGGTGATCTCCGGCCTGCTGTGGTCGGACGGCAATCCAAGCAAGCTCATCGATGCGGCCGAGGCCGGCCACATCGAGCTATTCACCAGCGTGCCGCTGTTGAACGAGTTGCAGCGCGTCATCGCGCGCGAGAAGTTCACCAAGCAACTCAGCAAGCGCCAAATCGCCGTACGTGATCTGTTCGATGGTTACGCGACACTCGCCACGATCGTGACGCCGGAGGTGATCGCACCCACGATCGTGCGCGACCCGGCCGATGATGCCGTGCTCGCCTGCGCGCTAGATAGCTGTTCCGAAATATCGATCACCTGAAAGGAACTCGGGTGACATTCTGCGATCAACGGTGGTGTGTGAAGCCAACCGCGCAGAAGAGGTCACCCGATGGGCCACAGTATAGAGAAAATGCCGCGCCCGGTACGCCGGCGCCGGAAGAGGATCGTGATCAACTCCCGGGACAAGGACTACGTGCGCCGCGCCCAGGCGCTGCTGCACCTGGCCGATCGGTGCAGCGTCAGCGCCACGGCGCGGCGGGTGTTTGCCGCCCGCTCCAGCGTCGGGCGCTGGCGTGCCCTGTACGAGGACTACGGGGAGGCGGGCCTGGCCCCCGAGCCACGCGGGCGCAGCGCCTGGACCGTGACCGAGGCGCTTCGTGAGACGCTGTCGCACGTGCTCCAGGACACGCCCGAGGCGTACGGGTACCTGCGTTCGCGCTGGAGTTCGGGGCTGCTGGCGCTGGTGCTCGAGCGCGTCCACGGCCTGAGGGTACACGCCTCGACCGTGCGCCGGTTGCTGCCGCGGCTGGGGTTCGCGTGGCGCCGTGCCCGGCCCTGGCTGAACCGGCGCGACCCGCGCAAGAGCGAGAAACTGCAGGCCATCGAGCGGGTGCTGAGCCGGCGCCGGCCCGCTACCGAGGTCTTCTACGTCGATGAGGCCGACATCGACCTCAACCCCCGCATCGGCCCGAGCTGGACCCCCCGCGGACGCCAGGGGCGGGTCATCACCCCGGGGCAGAACGAAAAACACTACCTGGCCGGCGCGCTGCATGCCCGCACCGGCCGGGTGGTGTGGGTCGAGCACCCGCGCAAGAACTCCGAGCTGTTCCTGCGCCTGCTCGAGGCCCTGCGGCGCACCTACCGGGCAGCCCGCGAACTGGTGCTCATCCTGGACAACTACATCATCCACAAGAGCGTCCCGGTACGCCAGTGGCTGGCGGACAACCCCAAGTTCACCCTGGTGTTCCAGCCCACCTACTCGCCGTGGGTCAACCGCATCGAGCGGCTGTGGAAGACCCTGCACGACACCGTCACCCGCAACCATCGGTGCAAGAGCCTGCGGGAACTGGCGCAGCGAGTCATTCGCTTCCTCGAGGCCGTCTCGCCGTTCCCGGGCATTCACCATGCGTTGGCTTCGCTCGGGATCTGACGCATATTTCGGATCAGCTATTTAGACGCGGTTTTTCAGTTACAGCCAGCGCGGTCATGGTGTTTCATCGTCGCGGATGACGCGGACGATGGTGTCGTTATCGATGTCGTCCTGCTCGGTCTTCGAGTAGATGGCCACGAGCAAGATGTCGTCAGCGGTAGCGAGGTAGTAGATCACGCGATAACCGCCACTCGTGCCGCGCTGCGCGTCGGTGTTGCGTACCCGGACCTTGTAAATGGTATAGCCGGTCCCTTGCACCTGCTCGCCCGGCGTTTCGTCGGCTTCCAGCTGCGCAATGAGGGGGCCAAGGTCGGCGCGGATACGCCGGTACTTGCGCGCCAGTCGCCGGAGCTGTTTTTTGAACGCAGTCGAGAAGCGGACCACCACGAGGTCAGTCCGCGTCGATGCCTTCCCATAGTTCCTCGATGGGATGGACTCGACCGGCTTTCACGTCTGCCCATCCTTCGCGCAGGGATTCCTCGGCGGTTGGCCACGGCGCATCTTCCTCGACGCCGGTACGGAAGGACTGCACGAGCCGCAGCAACAGCGCGCGATAGCGCGGCGGCGTGTCCTCGATCTCAGCGTGGAGCTGGGCGGTGACGTCTTTAGGTTCGGTGCTCATGGGTGGATTCTAGACCTATCCTTGTTAGCGGCTAAAGGGCGGTATGGCGCCCGCTTGAAGTCCGTTCGGATCCGTGAACCGCAGCGGATTCGCGTTGACATACAGGTAGGGATTCAAGCCGCCCGCAAGCCCGATCGGATCCGGCTGCAAGTACCTGCCGGTGTCCGGGTCGTAATCGCGGTAGTAGTTGTAATGCAGCCCGGTCTCGGCATCGAAGTATTGGCCGGGGAAGCGTACATTGAACTCTACCGTCAAGCTCGGATCCACGGTTGCGCGCCCGAAAGGGTCATAATCCGCTCGCCACA
>JADZEE010000062.1 GCA_020850735.1 Gammaproteobacteria bacterium
AGGCGTTGTTGCCGATCGCGGTCGAGGTCGGGGACAACGAAGTCCAATCCGATCTCGCCGATCGCGAGCGGCGGCTGCGTCTGGATACACGCTTCCAGCTCGTGCAGGTCGGTGTCCCGGTGCTGTGCGAGGTACACGGGGTGCAGTCCGAGCGCGGGATGTAATCCCGTGCCGGCCCGGCACAACGCCAGCAGGCGGGGCCAGGCGACCCGGTGTATTGCGGGCACGACGATGGCCGTGACGCCGGTGGCGCGCGCGGCATCGATGACCGCGCCGCGATCGGCGTCGAACGCCTCCACGTCGAGGTGGCAATGGGTGTCGATGATCTCCACGCGGTAGTCCGGTCGCTCGCAGGCCCGCATAATAGCGCGCCGTATGGGTAGGCCACGATGAGCATCGGACCCGCCGCCGGGGTAGCGGCCGCCGTCGATCTGGAGCGGCGCTTCGCCGCAGTGGCTCGGCTGTACGGCGCCGCGGCACTGCGGCGTTTTTGCGCCGCGCGGGTGTGCGTGATAGGCCTCGGCGGGGTGGGATCCTGGGCCGTGGAGGCGCTCGCGCGCAGCGGTATCGGTTACCTGCGGCTCATCGACCTCGACATCGTCGTGGAGTCCAACGTCAACCGCCAGTTGCAGGCGTTGAGCGCCGAGATCGGCCACGCCAAAGTGGCGGTGTCGGCGCAGCGGATCGCGGGCATCAATCCGTACTGCCGGGTCGACGCCGTCGAGGAGCACGTTGTCGCGGACAACGTCGCCGGCCTGCTGGCCGAAGGAATCGACTGGGTGATCGACTGTGCCGACGATTTTCGCGCCAAGGCGGCGATCATCGCCCACTGTCGCGAACGACACCTGTCCATACTGACCGTCGGTGCGGCCGGCGGCGTCAGCGACCCTTTGCGCATTCGCCTCGCCGACCTGACCGCCGCGGTGCAGGACCGGCTGCTCGCGCGCACGCGCAAGCAACTGCGCCAGCGCCATGCCTTCAGCCGCGATCCGCACCAGCGCTTCGGTGTCCCGTGCGTCTACTCGACCGAAGCACCGCGCTACGCGACGGCCGACGGCGGCGTCAGCGGCGTGCGGCCGGCCGGGACCGGCGGCCTGTCGTGCAGCGCCGGGCTCGGCTCGGCCATGCCGGTCACGGCCAGCTTCGGCCTGATCGCGGTTGCGCACGTGCTGGCGCAGCTCGCGCGGCAGGCGTGAGCGGTGACTTCGGGCGGGGACGTGGCCGCCGCCGAATTGTGTAGAATATTGTCAACAATTTATGCGCTTGTGCGGGACGGGCGCCGCCAATGATCGGGAATCGAGGAATCGTCGTGATGGCACGAACCAAAGCAAGCAGTGACAACGATAATGGAGCCAGCGCGGATGAGGGCGTGGAGCTGCTCAAGAAAGGCATCTACGAAGGCCGCTACGTGCCCGGCCAGAGGCTGATCGAAATCGACCTGATGCGCGATCTCGGCGTTTCGCGCGGCCACGTGCGCGAGGCACTGCGCCGGCTCGCCGCCGAGGGCCTGGTGGCGATCGAGCGCAACCGCGGTGCCTCGGTGCGCAAGATCTCGCGCAAGGAAGTGAACGACATCTTCGACGTCCTCACGGACATCTCCGTCATCGCCGTGCGCAAAGCCATGCAGAACATGGACGAGCCGGGACATCGCCGCATCGTCGAGGACTCTTTGAAAGCGGCGCGGCGCTTCTCCCGGCGTGCCGCCGGGGTGCGGCACGTGCAGGAGTTCATGGAGGAGAACGCGCGGTTCTGGAATTCGATCGGCGCGGTGGCCGACAACCCGGTGCTCGAGAACACCCGCGAGCGCCTGCAGACGCTGCTGTTCCGCCTGCAGATGCAGGGCCTGACGATGGGCGCCGAACGCGAGTTGTGGATCACCCAGCACGAGGAGGCGCTGGTCGCCATGCTCGAGGGCAACGCGGTCCTGGCGGAGCGCCTGATGGGGCGGGCTTCGCGCTCGGTGCGCGACGCCATCCTCGCGCTGCCGGACTCCGCCTTCCTGTAACGCACCGCCACGGTGGCGCGGTTTGCGTTATTAACAAAATAGTTCACAATAATGAAGCTCGTCCCCACGGCGGGACGCGACGGACGCAGTCATGCATGCGTATGTGGACAGCCTGATCGCGCGCGGCGACGTGCGTATCGTCGCGCGCGAGGTCGATCCCCGACACGAGCTGGCGGCGGTCGTGCAGCGATCCCAGGCCGAGAGCGAGGCGCCGCTGTTGTTCCGCAAGGTGCGCGGTACGGCGCTGCCGGTGGTATCCAACCTCTACGGCAGCCAGCGGCGACTGTGTGAGCTGGTGGGCGCGCCGGACCGGCGCTTTTGCCCGCGCTTTGTCGATCTGACCGAGTCTGTGGCCGGCGCGGCGATGTTCGAACCGGTTGCCGAGGCCGCCGATCTGGCCGCCGGCCGCCTCGGTGAGCTGCCCGCCGTGCATTACTTCGAGCGCGATGGGGGGCCGTACATCACCGCCGGTGTATTCCTCGCCCGCGACCCGGAAACCGGTGTCGCGAATCTGTCGTTCTGCCGCTCGATGCAGGTGAGCGACACGGAGCTGCGGGTACGGCTCGCACCGCCGCACGATCTGTACAAGTACCAGGCCAAGGCCGAGGCGACCGGCGCGGCGCTCGAGGTCGCGATCCTGCTCGGTCCGCCCCCGGAGGTGTTTCTCGCCGCCTGCGCCTCGATTCCCTACGCGGCCGATGAGCTCGAACTCGCCGCACGCATCCGTGGCGCGGCGCTGCCGATGCGCCGCTGCCGTACGATCGACCTCGACGTGCCGGCTGAAACCGAGATCGTCATCGAGGGACGGATCCTGCCCTCCGTGCGCCGCCCGGAAGGTCCGTTCGGCGAGTTCATGGGTTATTACGTCGACCGCAGCGACAACAATGTGTTCGAGGTGAGCGCCGTCGTCTGGCGACCCGGCGCCTATTACCACGCGCTGGTGTGCGGCTCGCCGGAAGATCTGCGCGCGCTCGAGGTGGCCTTCGCCGCGCGCACCTACCAAGCGCTGGTGGCCGAGCTGCCCGGCATTCTCGACGTGTCCTGCTACCCGGCACCGCAGCACACCATCATCCAGATTGCACCACAGTACGACGGCCACGCGCAGCGGGTATTGCTCAAGGCGTTCGGTTCGAGCACCTACTACAACAAGATCTGCATCGTGGTCGACGAGGACGTCGACATCCACGACTTCAACGACGTATGGTGGGCCGTGGTCAGCCGTTGCCGCGTCGACCGCAAGGTGACCATCGTGCCCGAGGTGCCGGGTTTCTATCGTGACGAGGCCGGTGTGCACCGCGGGCGACTGGGTGTCGATGCGACGAAGCCGTGGGGTCAGACCGCAGCGTTCGAGCGCAAGCGAATTCCGGGTGCGGCGGGCATCGACCTCGCCGACTACATCGGCGGCACTCGTGGCTGACGCCGATACGTGCCGGCCACTGCGCCGCGAGTGCGTGCTGCGGATCCGTTCACACGAACTCGCCACGCAACTCGTCGACGGCGGCACCGACCCGATTCATTGCGCGTCGACGGCGGTAATCGTCCGGCCCGACGGCTAACCCCGTGCGCTCGACGACGACACCGAAATGCCCAGCGGCGAATGCGTCCCTGCGCCGCACGGCTGGCGGAACGACGAGGACATGAACTAATGAGATACGTCGAACCGGTGACGCTCGCCGAAGCGCTCGAGCTGCTCGGCACGAGCGAGGATGCGCGCTGTCTAGCCGGCGGTGCGACGCTGGTGGCGATGATGAACGCCGATCTCGTCGAACCGGAGCTGCTCGTGGGGCTGCGCCGTCTCGAGGAGCTGGTGGGCATCGATGCGAGCGCCGACGGTGTTCGCATCGGCGCCATGACGACCCACGCCGCGATTGCGGCCGACGCGCGCCTGACCGGGGCCGCCGCCGCTGTGCGCAGTGCCGCGGGTCAGATCGCGCACCCGGCGATACGCAATCAGGGCACGATCGGCGGCGCCATCTGTCACGCGGATCCGGCCGCGGATTTTCCGGCGGCGCTGGTGGCGGCCGACGCGGTCGTCGAGGTGCGCGGTGCGGATGCCGTGCGCAGCATCCCGGCCGCTGAGTTTTTCGTCGACTACCTCACCACGGCGCTCGCGCCCGGCGAGATGGTGATCGCCGTGCGGGTTCCCGCCGGACCTGCGCGTGCGATTGGCAGGCATCTGAAGTTCAGTCGCACCGAAGGCGATTACGCCACCGTATCGGTGGCAGTCGTGATCGCCATGCACGCAGATGTGTGCGGCTACGCGCGGGTGGCGCTCGGCTCAGCCGGACCCGCACCCGTGCACGTCGACGCCGCCGACGCGACGCTCGCGGGCTCGCGCCTCGATGCAGTTGCGATCGAACGCGCGGGCGCCCTGCTGGTGGACGCAGCCGATCCGGTGGACGACGTGCGTGGCAGCGCGGATTACCGTCGCCTGCTCATCCCGCGATTGCTCGGGCGCGCCCTCGATCTCGCAAGGGAGGACAATCATGGCTGACAAGACGGCCGTGACCCTGGCGGTGAACGGGGACCGGTTCGAGGTGCTCACGGAACCGCGCCGCACGCTGCTGGCGGTGCTGCGCGAGGATCTCGGTCTGACCGGTGCGAAATGCGGTTGCAACCAGGGCGTGTGCGGCACCTGTACGGTGCTGGTCGACGGCAAGCCGTTGCGCGCCTGCCTGCTGTTGGCCGTGGCCGCGACCGATCGCGACATCGTCACCATCGAGGGTCTGGCGCGGGACGGCCACCTCGACCCGGTACAGCAGTCGTTCCTCGAGCACGGCGCACTGCAGTGTGGTTTCTGCACGCCGGGCATGGTGCTGGCGGTCAAGGCACTGCTCGCGGACAACCCGGCGCCCGGGGTCGACGAGATCCGCCATGCGCTGGGCGGCAACATCTGTCGCTGCACCGGTTACGTGAAGATCGTGGACGCCGTGCTCGCGCTCGCGGCAAAGGCGGTCGCATGAGCAGCGAGGCCGTCGAGCAGGTCGGAGCACCGCTCCAGCCCGTCGGCGACGTGGTCGGCCGATCGGTACCGCGACTGGATGGCGTCGATAAGGTCTGTGGCGCCGCGCTGTACAGCGACGATATGACGCTGCCCGGCATGCTCTACGCGGCAGTGCTCGGCAGCCCGTATGCCCATGCGCGCATCGTGTCCTGTGATACTCGTGCGGCACGTGCGCTGCCGGGGGTGAAAGCCGTGCTCAGCGCGGCGGACCTGCCGGACCGGCGCGCCGGCCTGTTCGTCAAGGACCAGCCCGTGCTGGCGCGCGAGAAGGTGCGCTACGTCGGCGAGCCGGTCGCCGCAATCGCCGCCACGGACGCGGCGACGGCACGTGCGGCCGCACGTCTCATCGACGTGGAATACGAGGAGCTCGAGGCGGTTTTCGACCCGGTCGTTGCGCTCGCCGACGGTGCGCCGGTGATCCACGAGCGCCGCAACGACTACGAGGCCCATTTCCCGCTGCCGGAGCCGCCCAACGGCTGCAGCATGACCGGCTTCGTCGAGGGCGATCCGGACGCGGCATGGGCCGAGTGCGACGTCGTGGTGGAGCAGGAGTACGAACTACCGGCGCAGCAGCACATGTACCTCGAACCAATGTCCACGCTCGCCAGCGTGGACGGCAGCGGCAAGCTGACCCTGTGGTCGTCCATGCAGGGCGTGACGCGCATCCAGGCGAGCGTCGCCGAATCGCTGGCCCTGCCGATGGCGAAAGTACGAGTGATTGCTCCGCGGGTGGGCGGCGCCTTTGGCGCCAAGGGCGATCTGTGCCACCAGCCGATTGCCGCGGCGCTGGCCCTGGCCACGCGCCGGCCGGTGAAGCTCACTTTCACCCGCGACGAGGATATGGCGATGATGAAGTCACGTCACGCCGGGCGGGTCCGTATCAAGACCGGCGCGCGGCGCGATGGCACGCTGCTGGCGCGTGCTGCGGACGTCGTCCTCGATGGTGGCGCATATTCCGACGAATCACCCGGCGTCACCGCCTTCGCTGCGTTCTTCGCCCGTGGACCCTACCGCATTCCCAACGTCCGTGTCGTCGCCACGTCGGTCTATACGAACCGGTTGCGGGGCGGCGCATTCCGCGGTTTCGGCAACCCGCAGATCAGCTTCGCCGCAGAGTCGCAGATGGACGAGATCGCCGCGCGCCTCGGCATCGATCCCGTCGATTTGCGCCTGATCAACGCGATCGATACGGGCGAGCCCTGGCTGGGTGGCAAGTCGGTCGAGGTCGGCAGCCTGCGCGCGTGCCTGGAACGCGTTCGCGATGCTTCGGACTGGCGCCGCCGCCGCGCTGCGGGCGCGCGGGTGAGCGCCGGCAAGCGGCGTGGTATCGGTGTCGCCGCGGTCGCCCACATCTGCGCGTTCCTGAGCGCCGCGGCCTCGGTGCGCCTGAACGAGGACGGTTCCATCACGGTCAACACCGGGGCCCAGGATCTCGGCGAGGGTGCGGACACCGTGCTCGCACAGATCGCCGCCGGCAGTCTCGGGCTGGCGCTGGAGCAGGTCAACTATGCCAACCCGGACAGCGATTCCTCACCCTACAATTTCCAGACCGCCGGCAGTCGCATCACCTACACCGTGGGCGCAGCGGTGCGCCAGGCGGGCGAACGGGTGCGCGAGCAGATGTTCCGACATGCGGGCGAGATGCTCGAATGCGCGAGCGAGGATCTGGAGCTGCGGCCGGGCGGATGGATCGGCATCAAGGGTCAGCCGGACGTCATGCTGCCGTTCGCGGCCGTTGCCGGACGCGCCTGCTTCGAGAGCGGCGGTCCGATCACGGGAACCCACGATTGGATCTATCCCGCCGAGCGCTTCGATCCCAAGCGCTCGCTGGTGCTCGGTGTTCCCATGACCGAGGCCACCGGCATCTTCACCTTTGCCGCGCACGTCGCCGAAGTGGAAGTCGACGAGCTCACGGGCAAGGTCGAGGTGCTCGAGTACTGGGCGGCGCACGACGTCGGCCGGGCGATCAACCCGACCATGGTCGAGGGCCAGATCCAGGGCGCGATCGTCCAGGGCCTAGGCTACGCCCTGGTCGAGGAACTGGTCTGGGAGCAGGGGCGGCTGGTCAATCCGAGCATGATGGACTACAAGGTCTTCGGCGCCGCGGACGTGCCCCACGGCATCCATGCGCTCATCATCGAGATGCCCGAGGCCAGCGGGCCGTTCGGCGCCAAGGGTGTGGGCGAGATCGGTGTCGTCGCGCCGGCACCGGCGGTGGGCAACGCGATCCGGCATGCCACCGGTGTACGCCTCACGCGCATTCCGGCGACGCCGGAACGTGTGCTGCGGGCGCTGATCGACGCCGGGTAGGCGCCGGTCCTGCCGCGCGGAACGGCATCGCCATGGGCAAGGTCCCGGTCACGATCCTCGCGGGCTTCCTCGGCGCCGGCAAGACGACGCTGCTGAACCATGTGCTCGCCGCGGCGCAAGGCGTGCGGCTCGCCGTGCTCGTGAACGACTTTGGCGCCATCAACATCGACGCGGAGCTGATCACGCGCGTCGATGGCGAGACCATCAGCCTTGCCAACGGCTGTGTCTGTTGCACGATCCGTGACGATCTCGCCACGGCCATTGCCGATCTGCTCGAAGGCCCCGAGCCGCCGCAGCACATACTTACCGAGACCAGCGGCGTATCGGAACCGGCCGCCGTCGCGATGGGTATCGCCATGTCCTCGCGGCTGGCGCTGCGCGCGGCGGTGGATGCCGTCGTCACCGTGGTCGACGCCGAGCAGGTGATGGCATTGAACGGCGAAGCGGGCGCGCTCGCAGTCGATCAGATCGCGGCCGCCGACATCGTGGTCGTCAACAAGATCGATCTCGTCGCCGGTGACGGCCTCAATCGCGTGCGCGACTGGATCCGCGCCATCGCGCCGTCGGTGCGTATCGTCGAGGCCAGTCACGGCGCGGTGCCCGCGGCCATCGTGCTCGGTACGCGCGTGCGGCCGCCGCGGGTCGCGGCCGCCGGCGGTCATCGGGACCACCATCATGAAAGCACGTATGCGACCTGGAGCTGGAGCGAAGACGAGCCGCTCGCCCTGCAGTCGCTTTATGCAACACTCGGCACGCTGCCGCTCGGCGTGTATCGGGCCAAGGGTATCGTCTACCTGCGCGAAGTACCGGAACGGCGCGTCATCGTACAGGTGGTGGGAGCACGCGTGAGCATCGCTCGCGGCGCCGCGTGGGGCGAGGATCCGCGCCGCAGCCGGCTGGTGGTCATCGGCGCAGCGGGCGCGTTCGACGCCGCGGTGCTCGAGCGGCGGTTCCGCGCCTGTCGGGCGAGTCTCGCGCAGGTCGCGTCGACGCCGATGACCGAGGCGGTGGTGCGCGTGTTGCGCCGCGGTTGACACGCGGACGGCGCAGGATCGTGCTGAGCCCTTCCAATATTGTCAATAATATCGTTAATCATTATACTCCTTCCGAACCTGCCTCAGACCGTGCGCAGAGGGAGAGCAAGCCGCAGTGAGCGTCGATCTCATCATTCACGGTGGCCGTGTCGTGACCCCGTCCGGTATCGTCGAAGCGGATATCGCGATCGCGGGCGGGCGTGTCCGTGCACTCGGTGATCACCGCTACATGCCGGCCGCGAAACGCGCGCTGGACGCGACCGGACTCCACGTCCTGCCGGGCATCGTCGATCCTCATGCCCATCTCGGTTATACCGACACGCTGGAATTCGTCGAAAGCGAAACGCGCGCCGCCGCCTGCGGTGGCGTCACCACGCTCGGTATCTACCTGCTCGCGCTGCGTGAGGGCGTGTTGAAGCAGTTCGACGGATTTCGCTCGCGATTCGAGTCCCTCAGCTCGGTCGACGCCTTCTTTCACCTCATGGTCATCGACGAGCTGACCACGCGCGAAATCGTACGTTGCCCGGAAATCGGCATCAACTCGTTCAAATTCAACATGGGCTACAAGGGCCCGCATGCCGATCTGCTCGGCATCAGTGCCACCGATGACGGCGCGACCTTTCGCGGTTTCCGCACCATTGGCGGCATGGCGCCGCCTGCGCGGGCCGCGGTACACGCCGAGAACATCGATATCCACCTGATGCTGCGCGAGGAGTTGATGGCCGTCGGCCGGCGTGACTTTCGTGTCTGGAACGAATCGCGGCCGCCGTTCGTCGAGGCCGAGTGCATGCGCCGTGCGATCTACCTGGCCAAGAGCGCCGGTTGCCGGTTGTACTTCCCGCACATCACCATCGCCGAGGGCGTGGACATCGTCGCCGAGGCGCGCGCGGCCGGTCTCGATGTCGTCGGCGAGACCTGCCCGCAGTACCTGACGCACAATAACGACGACCCGGCGCCGGTCATGCTCGACCATCCCGCCTGCGGCAACGTCAACCCGCCGTTGCGGGACCGCACCGCCAATGCGAGGTTATGGCAGGGCATCGCGCAGGGCGTCATCCAGACCATCGGCTCGGATCTCGCGCCTACCACGCTGGCAATGAAGGGTGACGACATCTGGCAGGCGCCGATGGGCCTGGCCAACAACTCCGAGCTGTTGTTGCCGGTCATGCTGAGCGAGGGCGTCAACAAGGGTCGCATCTCGCTCGAGAAACTGGTCGAGGTGTGCGCCTGGAATCCGGCGCGCGTATTCGGGTTGTTCCCGCGCAAAGGCCAGATCGCCGTCGGTGCCGACGCGGATCTGGTCGTCGTCGATCTCGAGCGGCGCCGCAAGGTCGAGGCAAAGAATCTCGAGTCGATGTGCGACTGGAGCATTTACGACGGTTGGGAGCTTACCGGCTGGCCGACGCACACCATCCTGCGCGGTGAGATCGTCGCCGAGGACGGCAAGCCGTCGTCGCCCGCCGGCGTCGGCAGGCACCTGTCCACGACGCCGGGCGCCGCGGCCCGCGGCTGATGCGTACGGGGCGACCGAGGTGATCCCAGCGCGTTACGCCCGTCATGCTCCGGTGGTCACGGTGGCGTGCGCGAACTTCCCGAGCGCGTGGGGCGATGCCGCCGCCAACCTGGCCCGCATCGAGGGCATGGTTGCTGAAGCGGCGCAGCAGGGCGCCGACCTGGTCGTGTTCCCCGAGCTGGCCCTGTCGGGTTACGAGTGCGGCAGCGGCGACTGCGGGATGCACCACGCGCTGGCGCAGACGATCCCGGGGCCGGCGACCGACACCATTGCGCGCCTCGCGCGCCGCCTCGACCTGTACGTCGTGTTCAGCATGCCCGAACGCGACGCCGGCGACGCCACGCGGGTGTACATCAGCGCGCCGCTCATCGGACCGGACGGGCTCATCGGCGTCTACCGCAAGATCCACGTCGCCCCACCGCCGCTGTTCACCGAGACCCGCTGCTTTACTGGCGGCGATTCGATCCCGGTGTTCAGCACGCGCTTCGGACCGCTGGGCATCAACATCTGCGCCGACTTCTGGGTTTTCCCCGAGATCGCGCGTATCCAGATGCTCAAGGGTGCGCGTCTGATCCTCAACTGCACCGCGAGCGCGGACGCTCCGGATCGACCTTATTACCTGACCCAGATGACCGGGGCCCGAGCGACCGAGAACATGTGCTACACGGCGACCGCGAACCTGTGCGGGCGTGAACGCGACAAGTCCTACTACGGGCACAGCACCATTGCCGGCCCGGCCTATCCGCGCTTCGTACGCATCTATGCACAGGCCGGACGCGATCCGGAGCTGATCGTGGCCACGCTCGGCTTCGAGCAATTGCACCGGTTCCGCGAGGCGGTCGCCCTGCCGGCGTTGCGTCGCGACGAGGTCATCCTGCGTGAGCTGCAGGCGCTCGCGACCGGTACGGGCGAGGGCCCCATCGGTAGCGCAGAGATCACGCAAGGTGGCTGAGATAGTAAAAGAACTGACGGTACGCGCGCCGCTCGAGCGCACCTGGTCGCTGGTGAGCGACATGCTGGCGTTCAGCCACTGCATTCCGGGGTGTCGCACGGTGACGCAGGTGTCGGAGACCGAGTTCGACTGGGTCATGGAGGCGCAGGTCCTGCGCACACGGCGCACGATCAAGGCACGCACGCGCACCCATGCGCTGCGAGCGCCTGATCACGCCGAGTTCACCGGCGAGGGAAGGCTGTTCGAGAAGTCGAACTACTACAAGCTCAGTATCCGTGGCACGACCGATCTGGAAGCGCTGTCGGACGCCGAGACCCGCATCCGCTTCGCCGGTAACGTCGAGGCCAGCGGTCTGGGCAAGGGGCTCATCGAAAAGGTCGCTTCAGGGCAGTTGGACGACCTGTTCGCGGAATTCGCAGCCAATGTCAGAAAGCGGCTGGAAGCCTGATTCCGGCCCGGGGAGCACACGCCGATGGAATATTTCCGCCCGCGCAGCATCGAGGACGCGTACGCGATACTCGACAAATACGGGACGAACGCCGTGCCGATTGCCGGCAGCTCGTTCTTCATGGGACATCGGGAGGAGCTTTTCGACGAAGTCGAGGCGGTGGTCGACATCAAGCGCGTCGGCCTCGCGTACATCCGCGCCTCCGGCGACGCCCTGCATCTGGGCGCGACCACGACGCTGGCGGAAATCCTCGCCAGCGACGTGCTGCGTACCGGACCCTGGGCGGTGTTGCAGGAAACGGTTGCAAGGCTCAACATCAAGGAGGTGCGCAACGTCGCCACCGTGGGCGGGGAGGTGTGCATCGCCGGTGAGGTCGATCTGCCAACTACGTTGCTTGCGCTGGACGCGGTCATCGTCCTGGGCAGTGCGCGTGGACAACGTGCTCTGGCGCTCGGCGAGTTCCATCGTGGCTACCTCAACAATGCCCTCGAGCGTGGCGAAATCGTCACCGAGGTGCGGATCCCGCGCCTGCCCGCACGTTCGGGTGCGGCATTCAGCAAGTTCGAGCGTACTTTTGCCGACCTGCCGCTGGTGAACGTCGCCGTGCGTGTGTCACTCGCACCCGGCGGTGAAGTCAGCGACGCGCGCGTGAGCGTCGGTGCAGCGGTCGCCGTCCCGGTTCGATCGAGGGCCGCAGAGCAGGCGCTGACCGGTCGCAAGCCCACCGCGGCGGTAATCACCGCCGCAGCGGCAGCGACCGCCGACATCGAATGCATCGGCGATATCCGTGCGTCGGCCGAGCTGCGTGCGCTGTGGGTGCGCTGCGGCGCCGAGGACGCGTTGCTCGCGGCAGTCAGGAATGCGGAGGGCTGAACGGTGCTGCACGATATAGTTTTGAAGGTGAACGGCGAGGATGTGTCCGTAAAGGTGCAGGCGCACTGGTCACTCGCGTACGCGCTGCGCGAGCGGGCCGGCATGACGGGAACGAAAATGGGTTGCGAGATGGGCACCTGCGGCTCGTGCACGGTGCTGTACGACGGCGAGCCCGTGTTTTCCTGTCTCAAGCTCGCGGTCGACTGCGATGAGGCGGCTATCACGACCATCGAGGGGCTCGAGAACGGCGCGGATCTGCATCCCTTGCAACGGGCATTCATGGAACACCATGGCATGCAGTGCGGCTACTGTACGCCGGGCATGATCGTCGCCGCCAAAGCGTTACTCGACGTCAATCCGCGCCCGACCGAGCGCGAGGTGCGCGAGGCCATCGCCGGCCACCTGTGCCGCTGCGGAACCTATATGCGCATCGTCAAGTCGATCCTCGCCGCCGCCACGGGGACGTGAGCATCGTGACCACCGATGGCTATCGGAACGTCGTCCTGGCGGGGTTGCCTGCGACCACGACGCACTGGCCGGACCGGGAAGTCGTCTGCTTGGATATCTGGAGGTGACGAATGGGAAACGATGATCTGCGTTTGATCGGCCGGAGCCTGCCGCTGATCGACGGCTACGAGAAAGTCACGGGCAAGCTGAAGTACGCCGGCGATCTGCCCGCCCTGCAGCGTATGCACCACGCCAGGATCCTGCGCAGCCCCTATGCGCACGCGCGCGTCGTGCACCTGGACGTGTCCAGGGCCGCGGCCCTGCCGGGCGTCAGCGCCATCATCACCTCCGAGGATGGTAACAAGGCCACCACGGGTGGGCCGGCCTGCGGGCCGATCTGGAACGATCCGAGCTTCAATTTCCGTGGACCCATTATCTCCAACGAAGTGTGCTTCGTCGGCGACGAGGTCGCGGCGGTGTCCGCCGTGGACGAGGACACGGCCAGGGAAGCGCTCAATCTGATCGCAGCGGACTACGAGGAGCTGCCGGCGGTTTTTGACATGGAGGAGGCGATGAAGCCG
This sequence comes from Gammaproteobacteria bacterium, assembly GCA_020850735.1. GTDB lineage: Bacteria > Pseudomonadota > Gammaproteobacteria > JADZEE01 > JADZEE01 > JADZEE01. The sequence continues at coordinate 13,168 of JADZEE010000062.1, forward strand.
GACGCGCCGCCGGTTCGTCCCTGGGGCCCGAATTCGCTACCGCCGACGGTATTCGAATGGGGCAACCTCGAGCAGGGCTTCGCGCAGGCCGATTTCGTCATCGAGAACCGCACCACCATGGCCAACCAGCAGCACGCGCCGCTCGATCGCAACGCCTGCATCGCGAGCTGGACCGGCGAAGCGGCGACCATCTGGACCTCCAGCCAGTCGATCTTCTGGCTGCGCCAGTCGGTGTGCGACTTTTTCGGTCTGCCCGCCAACAGGGTGCGGGTCTACAGCACCCCGACCGGCGGTTCGTTCGGCCTGTGGTGGAACAACAATTTCATGTTCATCGCGCTGATGCTGGCGAAAAAGGCCGGACGACCGGTGAAGTGCGTGCTCAACCGCAACGAGGTGATGACCACGGTGAAGCGCCGCGAGCGGCCGATCACCGACGTACGGATCGGCGTCAAGAAGGACGGCACGATGGTCGCACAGTCGCATCGCCACCTGCTCGACAATGGTGCCTACGGAAACAAGTTCGATCCCTACCAGTCCGTCGCCGACATGTACACCACGGCGCACGGGCGCTCGGAGTTCATCGGTGTATCGACCAACCTGCTCACCGCCGGCTGCATGCGCGGCGTCGGCGATCTCACGCTGGCTTACGGGATCGAACAGACGGTGGACATGGCGGCCGAGAAGCTCGACATGGATCCGGTCGATTTCCGCTTGAAGAACATGTGGAAGACCGGCGACGTCTGTCATACGTCGCAGGAGGTGGTGTTTGCCCGCATGCTCTTCAACAAGACGCCCGAGGTTCGCCTGACCAGCAACGGCATGCGCGAGTGCATCACCAAGGGTGCGGAGATGATCGGCTGGAAGTCGAAGTGGAAGGGCTGGGGCCAGCCGTACTCGACAGATGGCACGAAGCGCCGCGCGGTCGGCATGGGCTGCTCGACGCACATCAGCGGCCTGGCCTTCCTGGGTTTCAACGGCGTCATCGTCAAGGTCAGCAGCGACGGGTCGATCACGCTCACGACGGGCATCGGGCGCATGGGCCAGGCTGGCGACACCACCCAGGCGATGGTTGCCGCCGAAGTGCTGGGGGTCGGCCTCGACGACATCAACGTCATCGACGGCGACACCGAGGTGTGTCCCAACACCATGGTGACCTACGGCTCGAACGGAATGCACATGGTCAGCCGCGCGACCCGCGCCGCAGCGCTGGACGCGCGACGCCAGATCCTCGACCTTGCCGGTCGCCACCTGGAGGCCAACCCGGAGGATCTGGACATTCGTGACGGGCGCATCTTCGTCAAGGGCACACCCGAGATGGGTATCGGCCTGAAAGAGCTGATGTCGACGCCGATCTACGAGTACCTCGCCGCGCCCGAGGTCATCGGCCGTGCCGCGCAGGGCGTGGAATTCGAACGCGCCGGCAAGATGATGATGGCGAATTTCGCCGAGGTCGAGGTGGATATCCGCACCTGCCAGCTGCGCATCGTCAAGTTCGTCGCCGTGCACGACAGCGGCACGATCGTCAATCCCGCGGTGTGCGAGAACCAGGTCAGCGGCGGCATGTGTCAGGGCATGGGCATGGCGCTTACCGAACACCTGATCTTCGACGAGGAAACCGGCGCCATCCTCAACCCCAATTTCATGGACTACAAGATCATCGGCCCGATGGATCTGCCTGATCCGGAAATCCACTTCGTTCCGGTTTACGACGAGGACGGGCCGTTCGGAGCCAAGGGCATAGGCGAGGGTGTGACCTGCGCCGTGCCGGCGGCGGTGGCGAATGCCGTATACAACGCAGTCGGCGTGCGCATCAACCCGCCCATCACGCCGGACAGCATCATGCGGGCGTTGAAGGACAAGGGTCTGCTGCACGGCGCATAGGTGCGAAATTCCGAGGTCCGCGACGCGGGCTCAGCGCCAGACGGCGCTCCGGGCTCGGCAAGCGGCCCCCTGCAGGATTGCCAGGAGGATGGAAACGATGAAGGCGGCCAAAGACATGCGCGACGCGTTGTCGGCGCAGCGAGGCGTGACCGAGACCAACAAGCCCGACCGGGTTCCGCACGATCTCACTCAGTACCTTGAGCGCCTCGAGAGCGAAGGGGAGCTCGTGCGCATCAAGGAATCCGTCGAGCCGCGCAACTTCGAGCTGTCGTCGATGGTACAGCTCATGGAGGACGGTCCGAACAAAGCGATTCTGTTCGAAAACGTGAAGGGTCATGACATCCCGGTGGTGGCGAACCTGTACGGGAGCATTCATCGCGTCGCGCTCGCGCTGGGTATCGAGCCGAGCGCCGAGCAGATCGAACAGTACAAGGACGATCCGCGCGGCAGCCCCGGCGCGATGGCCGGCATGTCCGGGCGCAAGTTCAACGGTTTTGCGATGGACGCCCGTTCGCGCGCGGAGCTCGTCCTCATCAAGGAGTTGCTGCTCGAGGCCGACCGGCGCGCGCATGCGCGCGAGTGCCCGTACGAAATCGTCGACTCCGGCGGCTGTCAGGACGTCGTGCTGACCGAAGACATCGACGTCATGAAAATGCTGCCGGTCGTGTGGCATCTGCAGCAGGATGCCAGTGCGTACATCACCCCGGCCGGTCTCGTCCAGAAGGATCCGGAAAACGGCATTCTCAATATAGGCGTGCGCCGGCACATGGTCTGCCCTGAACGCTACGGTCCGAAGCGCATCGGTGTCCAGATCGGCACACAGACGCCGGGAGGCAAGATCCTGCAGAAGTGGCACGAACGCGGCGAGCCGTGTCCGATGGCCCTCGTGATCGGCTCCGATCCTGCGACGGCCATTCTGTCGACGTACTCCTCACCCCATTACTGGATGGAGCCGCCCTACAGTGAATTCGACATGACCGGCGTCATGCGCGGTAAACCACTCGAACTAGTGAAGTGCAAGACCATCGATCTCGAGGTGCCCGCAAACGCGCAGATAGTCATCGAGGGTCTGTGTCCGCCGCCGCCCGACAACAAGATCGACGAAGGTCCGATGATGGAATTCACCGACTATTCCGGCACCGTTGTCGAGGCCATTCCGTTCATGGAAATTACGGCCATCACCTATCGCCGGAACCCTATCTATCACACGACCATGTCCGGCAATTCCGAAGAGCACCGCGTGGGCTGCATCTGGTCCTTCTTTGGTTACGAGCAGATGGCACTCACGCTGGTCAAGCGCCAGTTTCCGCACGTGCAGGACATCGGCATCATGGCCGGCTCGCACGGCTTCCATGCCGTGGTGTCCCTGAAGAAGACTTACGAGGGCGAGGATCTGCAGCTGCTGCATCACCTGTTGGCGACACAGTACTTCAAGTATGTCACGGTCGTGGACGACGACATCGACCCGCACAACAGCGAGCAGGTCGAGTGGGCCAAGGCGTGTCGAGCCGGCCGCAGCCCGGACGACTTTCTGGTCTTCGACCATCTGCCGACCTGGGAAATGGATCCTGAGATCGATAAGCACTGGCGCGTGGCCAAGCTCGGCGTTCTGGCAACGCGTCCGTTCGGCGAGACCTACGAAGTGCCGGCGCCAGATCGGGCGATGATGGACAAGATGCGCCCGCTGTTCGAAAAGTACGTCAAGCCCTGCTGAGGCCACCGCCCGGGCGTGGCCGTGGCGCCGTCGTCAGTGCGTAATGCCCGCCTGCCGACGCTTCAGCGGTAGAGATGGTCGCGCAGCGCGTACACCGCTCGTTCCAAGCGCGTATGCGCGGCCTGGATGCGTGTCGTATCCTTGTTCTTGACCGTCTGCAGGGATTCGACCAGCGACTCGTCGAGGGCCTGCAGCAGCGCTTTGTACCCGGCCGGCCAGCCGGTCCTGTCGCGGATCGTTTGCATCAGCGTGAGCTCGTTTGCCGCTGCCGCGAGGTTCCAGTCGTCACGCGCGAGTTTCTCGCGCAGCAGCGCCAGCTCGAGCTCGAGAATGCTGCTGGGTGCGTTGACCGCGGTAGCTTTTCCGGATTTCGTCGCCATGATTGTCTCTACTCCCCGAGGCCCGGAATGTAGTCTTTCAGATCGATGCCGGTCCACAGGTCACGCGGTACGTCTGCGCGCTCCTCGAACGGCATGTTGATGGGCTTGGTCGCGTCGATTGCCCATTTTGTTCCCAGGTAACCGCGCTCGTTGCGAGAGCGAATCGAGTACGCAGACGGATCCAGCTCCGAGACGTAGGCTTCAGGCACGGTGAAAATGGCCCGATCCGCCTGTGCGCGGGTCGCCACGGCCCACCAGACCTCGGTTTCTTTTTCGACGTCGACGTCGTCGTCGACGATCACCGCGAGCTTCATCATCGGTTCGGCCACGAGGGCGGCCATGGCCGCAGTCTTGCCCTGGCCGTCGAACTCCTTCTTGATCGAGACGTAACCCACATGCCGGCAGGTTCCCGATAGCGGCAGGGTGACAGCCTGCACTCCAGGGACGGCCATTCTGACGCGTTTGAAAATCACCGATTCGCGCTGGATCTTGCCGCACATGTTGTGATCGGGATGGGCACTGAAAATGTCGTGGTAGATCGCGTCGTGCCGGTGCGTGATCGCCTTTACGTGCATGACGTGGCTGCTGTATTCCAGGCCGTAATACCACGGGTACTCGCCGAACGGCCCCTCCGGTTCGCGCACGTGCGGCGGGATCTCGCCTTCGAGTACGAACTCGGCGCGCGCCGGGACCCGGACATCGACAGTCTTGGCTTCCACCAGCTCGACGGGCTCGTCGAGCAGACCGCCCATGACCGCGAACTCGTCTACGTCCACGGGCACCTTGGTCTGCGAGCACAGGATGCTGGCCGGATGGTGGCCGATGTAAACTGCCATCTGCGTCGGCTTGTTGCGCTGTTCGTTCTTGCGAATGACCCGGGCTGCCTTCGAGTAGGCCCCGTACAGCACGCCGACCTTGTTCTTGCCCTTGAGCTGCATGCGGAAGATGCCTACATCGTAGATCCCGGTGTCGGGATCCTTGAATACGCCGACCGCCGAGGTGAAGTAGGGCGCGGCGTCCTTCTCGCAGTGGGTGACGACCGGCAATCGGGTCAGATCGACCTTGCGTCCTTCGTGCACCACGTCGTGTACGGGTGCGTGGCGCACCAAGCGCGGCTTTCTGAGGCGGTCCTCGAGCTGCATGTAACCCTGCAGCAGGTTGTCCGGCTCCACACCAAAGGCGAGGGCGAGCCGTTTCCTGCTGGCGAACAGGTTTGAGACGACGGGGAATGCGCTACCCTTGACCTTGTGGAACACCGCGGCAGGGTAGCGGTTCTCGTCCTGCAGCTTACGCAGCACCGCCGGCAGCTCGAAGCGCGGATCCACCTCGCGCTCGATGTGCACGATCTCTTCCGGCATGCGTTGCTCGAGTTGAGCGAGGTACTGGCGCAGATCCTTCGGCATGACAGCGCGTCTCCTAAGCAGTGGCTGGCAGTGTAGACCGCGTCTGCATCGGGCGAAACCGGGTGGTCGCGACTGGCGCCGGACTCGCGGGCACGCTCTATAGTATAATCATTCATACGATCATCAACAATATCATTTATAATAGCGCCTTTCCTGTCTGCAGGTGCTACGCTTAGCAAGCCGCGCCCATGCGAGCGTGACGCAGGGAGATCACGATGACCAGTGCACAACGCCATACCGTACCGGCCAGTGGTGTGGCTGCGGGCTATCCGGGCCACCACCTGTCCACGCCACAACTCCTGCCGCAACTCATGGAAGCGGCGACGAACTGCGTTGACACATTCTGCCGCGTCGAGCGAGGCGAGCGCGTGCTGGTGGTCGCCGAGCCGGATTCGGACCCACTGGTCGTATCGAGCTTCGCAGCGGCTGCAACTCTCGCCGGCGCGGATGTAGCCACCATCACGGTACCGCCCTTCAGCGCCGGGGGCTTCGTCCGCGGCCAGCCGGGGGACCTCCTGCTCGGGGCCGTAGAGCATGCGGATGTGGTCATCGCCTGCACGTATTTCGAGTATGCGCACTGCGAGCGTACGTTCTTCAGCCGGATCTTCGGCAGTTCCAGGCGCGTATGCTCAGTGCTGATGGGCGCGAGTCCCGGCTGCCTGGTGACTGCGGGTCGCTTCCCGATGGATTTGTACATGGAGATCGCCCGGCGCGCCCTGCGGCTGATGCAGGGTTGTAAGCGGATCCGCTACGTGACCGACTCGGGGACCGACATTACCTTCGAGGGACCCCAGGGGATCGGCTGCAGCGAGCCGCTCAAGCCAGGGACCTGGAGCATATTCCCGCCGATGGGGATCAACTTCTATCCGGACAACAGCCACGGCGATATCGTGTTCGACGAGTCGACGCTCACCGGCCGGCCGCTGGCGCCCGTGCGCATCCGGATTGACGACAACTTCGTGTCGGGGGTCGAGGCGGGAGCGGCCGCCGATGCCGCGGTGATCGACGCCTTTGCCAACGGCCGCTATTACATGCGCCACGCCGTCGTCGGCCTGAATCCCAAGATCCGCATGATCAATGCCCCGCAGTTCGAGCGCGAACGCGCTGCCGGAACCGCCTATCTGGGCATCGACGGCACCGGAGCGGCCGGGGCGATCGATCGCTCGCAGCCGGGTTTTGCCCACCTCGACATGATCTTCGACACCCCGACCGTATACGTCGACGACGTGCTCATGGTCGATCGGCGCCGGCTGCTGTTGCTCGACGACCCGGAACTGCACGAGTACGCCCGGCGCCACGGCGAGCCCAGGCGCATCCTCGCGCAGAATCCCTTCATCTGGTAAGCCCGCCCGCCGGCGATACGGGTACGACAGCGTATGAGCAAGTCCTTCGACGAGCTGTCCGGGGATGAAATCGTACACCTCATCGATCGCATCACCGCGAATCTCTCGGGGTTGTTCCCGCCGTCCATGTTTCCAGAGCGGGCGCACTGGGGTTTGCACGAGGAGGAGGATTATTCCTGGCTGCGTACCGACCCACCGAGCGAGTACCCGAACTGGGTGTTCGATGCGCGGTTTACGGATGCAGCCGCTGACGAGCGCATAGCGCTTATCCGTGCGCGTATCGACGCCGGCGAGTTGCCACCGCTGTGGGTGGTGGGGCCGTCGTCACGGCCGGCCGACCTTGGTGCACGGCTCGAGCGTCACGGCTTCGGGCGCCTGGTGTCGATGCCCGGCATGGCTTTCGACCTGCGCCGGCTCGACCGCCGGGCGGTCGAGAGCAGCCCGCTGCGGGCGCGGGGTCTGAGCGTGCGCGAGATCGCGACCGACGCCGAGTTCGCCGACTGGGCACGGGTCAACATCACCGGTTTCCAGGAGTACTTCCACGGCAGTGGCTGCGAAGTCGGGCTGTACGGCCGGTTGCGCCAGCGGGACGTACCGCCCCGGGTCAGGTTCTACGGCGCCTGGGTCGACGGCCAGATGGTGGGCGCCGCGCAGGCGGTGTTCTACCCGCAGGGCTATCCGGCGCGGCTGGTGGAGCTGCACCAGTGCTCGGTGATTCCGGAGCAGCGCGAGCACGGGATCGCCCGCCGGCTGGTCAGTGTGCCGCTGCTCGAGGCACTGGAACAGAGCTACGACGTGGCCACGCTGTACGCGGAAGCCAAGGCGGAGGATCCATTCTGGACCTCGATCGGATTCCGCAGCTACTGCCAGTTCCACTGGTACTTGCCGCGCTGAGCGTGCCGTGAGCGCGCGCCCTGACGACGAAGCACTCGTCGCGCAACGGCCGGAGACCCGGCGCGCGCCCGGCGACGCGCCATCGCCGGCAACGCTGACGGTGAAGTACTGCGGCCTCGTCCGGATCGCGGCGGGTACGAGCGCGGAGGAGATTCCGATCGGCGATTCGGGCACGGTCGGTAGCGACGACGACGAGGCGAAGGCATCCGGTGGCGCTGCGCCGCGCGTGGCAATGACCCTCGGACAGCTGCTCGATCGGCTTGCGGCGCGCCACGGACCCGACTTCGCCTACTACACCCGTGCCACGGATGGCAGTCTGCTTCCGCACGCACTCGTGGTCGTGGATGGCGTAAGCGTGCGGCGCGGGCAATGCGCGGATCTGCGCCTGGCGGCCGGCAAGGTGACCGAGATCATGGTGGTCCCCGCCATGTGTGGCGGCTGATGCTCCACCTGCGATCGCCGCAGCGCGGCAGGTCCTCGAGGAGGGCCGGCGGATGAGCGAACCGGACACGCAAGCGACGACCGAGGTCAGGTCGACCTGCTACATGTGCTACAACGCCTGCGGCATCGTCGCGCGCAAGCAGGGCAACACCGTGCTGCGGATCGACGGCGATCCGGACAACCCGCAGAACTACGGCCGCCTGTGCGCCAAGGGCCGGGCCGGGCTGCAGAGCCTGTACGATCCCGATCGCGTCCTGCAGCCGCTGCGCCGGGGCAACCCCGAGAAGGGGATCGGCGTCGATCCGCAGTGGCAGCCGATCGGCTGGGACGAGGCCCTGGAGATCGTCACCGGTCGCCTGCAGGCCATCCGCGCCGAGGATCCGCGCCAGCTCATGGGTTGCATGTTCGATGCGCACGTGTATACCCAGTTCTTCACCTGGATGGCGGCCTTCGGTTCGCCCAACGGCTTCGCCGGCGGCGCGGGCTTCTACTGCGGTAACGGCCTGCATCCGATTTCCGCGCTGACCCACGGCACGTTCTTCCTCGAGCCGGATCTGGATCACTGCAATTTCCTGGTCTTGGTCGGCACGCAGAATGGCTTCGTGGTCAACCATCTGCCGATGCTGATGGCGAAGAAGATGACCGAAGCGCGCGCGCGCGGTATGCGGCTGGTCGTCGTCGATCCGATCTGTACCAGCGCCGCGTCGCACGCGGACCAGTGGATCCCGATCCGACCGGGCACGGACGCGGCCCTGGCGCTGGCGATGGCCAACGTGCTCGTGCACGAACTGGGGATCTACGACACGGCGTTCCTGGCCCGGTATACGAACGCGCCGTACCTAGTCGGCGAGGACGGGCATTACGCCCGGGCCGCGGACAGCGACCGGCCGCTGGTCTGGGATGTCGGGCAGGGGCGCGCGCTTGCTTTTGACGAGGCCGGTGTCGATCTCGCCCTCGACGGGAGCTTCGAGATCGGCGGGCGCACGTTCGTGCCGGCCTTCCGCAAGCTGCGCGAGCACCTGCGCACCTACACGCCGGAATCCGCGGCGGTCATCACCGACGTGGCGGCGGAGACGATCCGGGCCCTGGCCGTCGCGCTCGGCGAGGCCGCCCAGATCGGCGCGACCATCGAGATCGAGGGGCACGAGCTGCCGCTGCGCCCCGCCTGCGTGAACTGGTACCGCGGGCCGTGCGCTCACCGCCACGGTTTCCTCACCGGCTTTGCGCTGCAGTTGCTGAACATGCTCCTCGGTGCCATCGACGTGCCGGGCGGGACCCTGGGCTCGAATCCCGTCGGGCCCTGGTGGCAGCCGGGTGCCAGCGGCGAGGGGTTGCTGCTGCCTACCGATCATCCGCTGGCGCATCAGGCCTTTGATCCCTATCCGGGCCGGGTGCCCAAGCTGCCGGCCACGCTGACCGGGATCGAGCTGTTTCCGGTGGCCCCGTACGCGAGCACTTTCATCTACGAGGCGTTGCTGCACCCGGAGCGCTACGGACTGCCGTACGGACCGCAGATGCTGGTGGTCTGCCGCAGCAACCCGATGATGAGCACGATCAATCCCGGTGTGGTCGCGGCGGCGTTGCGCAAGGTCCCGTTCATCGTCGCCTTCGCCTTCAAGATTGACGAGACCACGGAGTTTGCCGACATCGTGTTCCCGGACGCGCACTACCTGGAGCGGCTCGACGGCTTCTCCAACGCACCCTACGAGTTCATCGCCGCCGGCCCGGGCGACTGGAACTTCATGATCCGCCAGCCCGTCGTCGACCCGCCTGCCGGCATCCGGCACTGGATGGAGGTCATGTTCGAGCTGGCGCACCGCGTCGGGTTCAGCGGCGATCTGTACACGATGCTCAATCACTGGTTGCCGCTCACCGAGCCCTGGCTGCTCGACCCCGGGCAGCGCTACGGCTGGGGCGAGATCACCGATCGCTGGCTGCAGTCGCATTTTGGCGCGGAGCGGGGTCTGGCCTGGTTCCGGGAGCATGGCTTTCTGCTCTACCGCAAGAAGACCGTCGAGGAAGCGTACCCGCGACCGTTCCTGACCGCGCGCATCCCGATCTATCTCGAGCACCTGATCGATCTGGGTGCCCGGCTCGGCAAGGTGACCGCCGACGCCGGGATCGCCTGGGACGTGTCCGACTACCAGCCGCTGCCCGACTGGAAACCCTGTCACGCGCATCTGGACGAGCGCGCCGACTACGACCTGTACGCGGTCAACTGCAAGGTGGCCTACCACACCTTCTCCCTGACCACCGACAACCCGCTACTCAACGAGATCGAGGCCCGGCACGAGTTCGGCCGGCACGTGCTGATCAACCCGCGCGCTGCGCAGGCGAGGGGGCTCGCGGATGGTGATTCCGTGTGGGTCGAGTCGACCGCGGGCTACCGCGTGCATGCCGTCGTAAAGGTCAGCAACTGCGTGCGCCCGGACGTCGCCGGCTTTCCCGGCCTGTACGGCAAGTGGGCCGGCCGGCTGCGCGGGCGCACGGACACCGGCCCGCACTTCAACACGCTGCTGCCCTACGACCTCGCGCGGCTCGACACCGTGGCGACGACCATGGACATGTGCATCAAGGTGCGGGTCTATCCGGCGCCGGCCGCGCGGGCGACAACGCTGTCCGGTCTGGGCAGGAAAGTGCGCGCGCTGGGTAGGGCCCTGCTCGGTGCGCAGGGATCCGGTAGCGGAGATTGCGCTGGCCGGTCGCCCGGGGCCTGAGCCGGGCGCACGCCGGCGTTTTCTCAAGGGCGTCGCCGCAGTCGGCGCCGCGTCCGGTCTGCGGTCCGCGCCGACTGCGGCACTATGTAGAGCCACGGACTATGTAGGGTGCCGTTGTTTGCAACCTGTCATTTTCGGCAGACGACGCACGGTCGACGCGACATAGTTTTGGCTCCATCCATGAGCCCCTTACTCAGGGGTCGGGAACTATGGCGACACTCCAATTCACTCAGCATCAGAGATTTGGCAGATTCCCTGCATACGAGTGTCGCCTATCCAAGCGACCGCTAAGTAAAGGTTTGAGGTTCCATGCTGTCTCGCTAAACCGGCCAAAAAGTCTAGTGTCACGTCTGCGACGAGATCAGAAATCAACGCAGCGGTGTCGTGCCCGTGTATCACCGACGCCGACCGCTGATCTGACGGCGAACGGCGCCCGCAAGCCGTGGCCCGCCTGCGCCCGCGACGAGCGGGTTTGGTCGCGAGGCGTGATCGAAAACGCCGATCCCGGCTACGGTGATCAATCTTGCAAAGGCAAGTGAACGACAAAACGCCCGGCCAACCGCCACGCCGGGGCTGAATCCCGAAAAGCTATTTTCCTTTCCTCCGCCCGGAACCGGGCTCGTCCAACAAACGGTTCAGATCGTGGCGTCGCTGCGCGGCGCACGATCTAACCTTGTTCGTTGGGCGAGGGCACGTACCGGCCGCAGCCTGTGCAGCGGGTGGAAATACCCAAGCGCCACGGCAATGGGGTCTGAATCGCCCCAACAAACCCGGAGACCGTTTCAGTTGAGTCAGGCCGCAAGAGCCGACTCGGTATGTTGGCGATGATACGCCGCTTCGAACTCCGCCGGAGGCACATAGCCGAGCCCCTCGAACAGACGCCGATGATTGAACCAATCCACCCAGTCGAGCGTCGCGAACTCGACCGCCTCAGACCCGCTCCACGGCCCTTCCCGCCAGATGACCTCGGTCTTGTACAACCCGATGATGCTCTCCGCGAGCGCGTTGTCGTACGAGTCCCCGACCGTGCCGACCGAGGGCTCGATCCCCGCGTCACCGAGGCGCTCGGTGTAACGGATGGACACATACTGCACGCCACGATCGCTGTGATGGACAAGCGACTCCGACGGCTGACGCGCCCAAACCGCCTGCTCGAGCGCGTCGAGCACGAGATCGGTGCGCAGCGACCGCGACACCCGCCAACCAACGATGCACCGCGCATACGCATCGATGACGAACGCCACGTACACGAAGCCTTGCCAAGTCGCGACGTAGGTCAGATCTGCCACCCACAGCGCGTTCGGCCGCGACGCCGTGAAGTCGCGTTTGACGCGATCCGCCGGGCACGCCGGGCGCTCGGCCGGCCAGGTCGTTTTGATCCGCTTGCCGCGGGTCACCCCTTGCAGCCCCATCGAACGCATCAGACGCGCGACCGCGATGTCCTCGCGCTGCAGCTGACGCCACACCTTGCGTACGCCATACACCCGACGGTTCTCGTTCCAGACCCGATCGATGTCCATGCACAACGCCTCGTCGCGCCTGGCCCGCTGCGGTCGGCTCTCCGGCTTCGTCTCGCGTGATTTGTGCAGATAGTAGGTCGACGGCGCGATCGGTAAGACTTCGCAGATCGGCTCGACACCGTAGACCTCGCGATGGTCGTCGATGAATGACATCATCCTTTCCCGGGGCGGTCGAGCTCCGCCTGGGCAAAATACGCCGATGCCTTGCGCAGGATCTCGTTGGCGCGCTTGAGCTCGCGCACCTCGCGCTCCAACGCCTTCAGCCGCTCCCGCTCTTCGCTCGTCACCCCGGGCCTCTGGCCCTGGTCACGCTCGGCTTGGCGCACCCACTTGCGCAGCGTCTCCGGCGTACAGCCGATTTTTGCTGCAATCGACGAGATCGCGGCCCACTGCGAATCATGCTCACCGGCGCGTTCGAACACCAGCCGCACCGCTCGCTCCCGGACTTCCGGGGAGTATTGCTTGTTCGATTTCATGACTCCATCCTCTCCAGATTTGGAGTCTCCGGGAATCCCGGGGCGATTCAGATGCCAGTTATGGCACGAGCAATAGCTTATTGTCGTAGTCGTCATTCTTTGGCGTTGACTGCTCCAGGTGATGAATTGTAAGAACGCGGTTGTCTTTCAAGCCGCAATACGCGCAGGCACCATCCGTTTCCAGAAACAGTAATTCGTCCAAGCGCGCCATCGTTGCTTCTCAGACGATTCCCATCGAAAATCACCGGCGCTCGCAGTCGCTGACAAGCTGCGTGGGCGGCTATTCGTGCCACTTTCCCATTTGCTCCTTTTCAACCTCCAGCGTTCGGTCGGTTGCAACCTTCTTTTCGTACCGCAGGATCGAGAACGTCGCCCATCCCATCAAGAATAAGCCGATCATTCCGGGGTGTGGAGGACCACCGCCGATAAATTCTTGTCGTAACCCCCCAGCGATAAATTGCGCGGTAAAATTTACAAAGAAAGCGAGGATCACAAAGGTCCAGGCTCCAAGCCTTCCCATCGGTCTCTTGAGAATCTTGAACCGCGCGATCGAGGGTGGCAGGAGCGCGAGTGTCCAAAAAGCAGCTAAACTCAATATCGAGTCCAACATCAAGGAAAATTCGCCTGTCACATTTCGACCCCTGCGGTTGTATACGATGCCAAACGACTGCCATCAGCGGCCGCGTCACAGCGGGCGCATGCCCG
>JADZEE010000063.1 GCA_020850735.1 Gammaproteobacteria bacterium
AGAAATACACTCTCGACGGCTCCACAATCGAGGATGCGGGCGGCCTCCCGGCCGTGGACACTTCAGGATTCTTCGCGCCCGGCACCACGAGCTTCTGGTCGACTGCGCCGGATGGCAACGACATCACCCTCGGCGGCGCGGTGAGCCAGTTGCCCGCTCCCGCCAGTCGCAACCTCTACACGTCGCTCACGACGACCAGCGGCGATCTGAACGACGCCGCGAACGCGGTCAGCGCCGCAAACAGCACGATGAACGATGCGCTCGTCGGCGCCGGCGCGGCCACCAGCGGCTGCTCCGCCGAGTGCCAGAACACCATCAACTGGCTGCGCGGTTTCGACGCGGATGACAAGGACGGCGACGGCGATACGACGGAAACAGCCACGTCCCGTTTCATGGGAGACCCGCTGCACGGCAAGCCGGCGGTCGTCACCTACGGCGGCAGTGTCGGCGCGCCGGATGCGCAGGATACGGTCGTCTATTTCCCGTCGAACGACGGGCTGCTGCACGCCATCGACGCGAAATCCGGCCAGGAACTGTGGGCCTACATCCCGGAGGAACTGCTCCCGCGGTTGCACACGCTGTACGTCGACAATGCCGTCGCACAACGCAGCTACGGGCTCGATGGCGACGTGCAGATGCTCAAGTTCGACAAGAACCAGGACGGCATCGTCGATCCCACCGAGGACAAGGTCTACCTGTTCTTCGGCATGCGTGGCGGTGGCACGCACTATTACGGACTCGACGTCACCGATGAAGACAACCCGCAGCTGCTGTGGAGCAAGAGCGACGTCGACTACCCGGGCCTCGGCTACACCTGGTCGACGCCGGTGGTCACCCGGGTGAACGTCGGCAATGGCTCGGGCGGCTCTGCCAATGCGAGCGCCGAGAAGTTCGTGCTGATCTTCGGCGGCGGCTACGACCTGCTGCAGGAGAACCAGCCCTACAGCATCGATTCCGTCGGCAACCGCATTTTCATCGTCGATGCCGTGACGGGCACCCGCCTGTGGTATGGCGGCGCGCTCGGCGCGGACACGCCGGACGAGATCTGGCCGAAGATGAACAACGCGATTCCCGGCGAGATCACCGTGATCGACACCGACGGCGACAAGTTCGCGGACCGCATGTACGCGGCCGACATGGGCGGACGCGTGTGGCGCTTTGACATCACGAACGGCCAGGCTCCGGCGAGCCTCGTTGCCGGTGGCGTGATCGCCCAGCTCGGCGCGGGCAGCAACGGCGCGCAGCCGAACTCGGCCGCGCGACGCTTCTACAACGCGCCCGACGTATCGCTGTTGCAACGGCGCTCGGAAGACCCGTACTACAAGATCGCGATCGGCTCGGGTTACCGTGGACACCCGCTCGACACGGTCACGCAGGATCGTTTCTATACGATTCGCGACAAGGCGCCGTATGCGCGCCTCTCGCAGGCGGTCTACAATGGAATCACACCGATTCTCGACGGCGACCTGATCGACATCACGGCCAACCCCGCCGGTTCGACCGTGGCGCCGATCCACCCGGGCTGGAAATTCATCCTGCCGAACCAGCCGGGCCATGACGGCGAGAAAGTGCTCGCGGAGGCGACGACCGTGAACAACGTGCTTCTCTTCACGACCTTCCAGCCGTTGTCGCCTTCATCGGGCGCCGACCCGTGCTACCCGGCCAACATCAACCGCGTGTACGCCCTGTTCGCGGACTCGGGCAAGCCGGCACTCGATTTCAACGATGATGGCGTGCTCGACAACAACGACGTGTCCGATGACCTCAACCAGGACGGTATCGTCGGTGAAGTCACCGTTGCGCTGATCCGGCAGGCGAACCAGGACCCGGCCCTGCCACCGGGCTCCCCGCCCACCGTGTGCGTGGCGGGCGTGGAAGTGCTGAAGAAGTGCGTCAGCGCCGGCGGTACAATCCGCACGTTCTGGCAGCGTGACGACTCGAACTGATCAAGGGAGCACCCGCACCATGCGATCGACCCAGAATGGCGTGACACTGATCGAGCTGCTGACGGTGATCGTCGTGATCGGCATCCTGGCGTCGATTGCGGTGCCGAGCTACCGCAACTATCTCATTCGCGCGCAGCGCACCGAGGCGACCACAGCGCTCCTCAACCTGCAGGCGGCACAGGAGAAGTTCTACCTGCAGAACAACGCCTACACGGATCAGGTGGCCGCCGCGCCGCCCGCCGGCCTCGGTCTCATGGCGACGACGGAGCGCGGCTTCTACGATATCGCGGTCGTTCTCGGGGCCGGTTCACAGTCCTATACCGCCAACGCATCGCCGGTCGCCGGGGCGGGCCAGGCAGACGACACGCGCTGCACGGGCTTTTCCGTGACAGATGCCGGCGCACGGGGTGCAACCGGACCCGGCGGGCGGGACTACTGCTGGCGTTGAGGCAGCGCGCGCGGAGCGCGCTGCGGGCAACGGGCGACGGGTCACGGGCCATGAGCTACGGGCCGGACGCTAGAATGGGGCAATGCGATTCGCCCTGCTGATACTCCTGCTGCCCGCCGCGACCCTCGCGGCGGGTGACCTGAAGCTCGCCACCTGGAACCTCGAGTGGCTCATCGCGCCCGAAGCGATGCAGGCGCTGCGGGGGAACTGCACACCCGAAGGCGTACGTCCGCCTCCGCACGCGCGCACGATTCCCTGTGACGTTGCCGCGAAATTGAACCGCAGCCGCGCCGATTTCGACGCGCTGGCGCGCTACGCACGCCTGCTCGACGCGGATGTCGTCGCGCTGCAGGAAGTCGACGGCGCGAGCGCCGCGCAGCTCGTGTTCCCGGGCTATCGGTTCTGTTTCACCGGACGGCACCACGTCCAGAACACCGGTTTCGCGATCCGCCCCGGCATTCCCTTTCGTTGCGGCAAGGATCTGAAATCCCTCTCGCTCGGCGATACGGTGCGCCGGGGCGCAGAGCTCGTGCTCTATCCCGGTGAATCACGCGAGTTTCGCCTGCTCTCGGTGCACTTGAAATCCGGCTGCGGCAATCGCCTGCTGAACGACTCCCGCAAGGAGTGCGCGGCAGTGGGCCGCCAAGTGCCTCTCCTTGAGCAATGGATCGACGGCGAGGCGGCGGCCGGCAGGCCGTTCGCGGTGCTCGGGGATTTCAACCGCAACCTGCTGCGCGACAAAGGCCCCGCACGCACGGATTCGGGTGCACAGCTGCGGCTGTGGCCGGAAA
>JADZEE010000064.1 GCA_020850735.1 Gammaproteobacteria bacterium
TCTTGGCCGACGTGTTCATCGTAGAATGACCTCCCGGTTCGATTTGGATAGCGCCCTTGTCGCAAGGACGGGAGACCACATTGTGAACCCGGCAGGTCCTGGCTTGCTCCTCCGCGTAGCGGCTTCGGCCAACACGCAGCTGCAGCTGACAGTCAAAAGTGTCACGCCCTTTGCAAAGTGGAGAGCAAAGGGCGCGCCGCTTTTCCCTGCTGCTCATGCTTCATGTTAGATTGCACAAGGGTGGCACCGTGAACTTCTCGCAGCGTAGGTTCTTCACCTCGACGCAGTTCGACTTCTCGCCTGATCGGTTGAAGTACACGTTCCGAAACCTTAGCGGGTCGAGGCAAACGTCGGTCGACTACACGGACATCTCGTTCGATGTGCAGCGAATCGTGGAGCGGTACTCCGCCTACCTGTATGTCGGGCTGGTCTTGTTTGGACTCGGGGGCGTTCTGGGCGCCTTTATCTACTCGACCGAAGACCGAATATCCGGGTTCAACTATGCGCTGATTGGACTGATCTTCCTTGTTGCATTCTTTGTCCAGCAGAAGGAATACATAGTGCTCACCGCAGGACGCGAGACGCTTCTAGTTCTTGGTGGGAAGAGTTCGGAGGGCATCCTGGACGCGATCGCTCTGCACAGGAAGTCGCGATTCTTGGAGGTTCTTCGCCGTGCTGACATCGCGGGTGACGACGCCAGGCGACGTGGGCTGGTTGCTTGGCTCGCTGAGCGGGGCGCCATCTCGGAACAGGAGGTAAGCACTCTTCTCCAGGGTGCTGCGCCGCCCGTGCCAACTCAGTCTGGCGGGTCGGTGCACTAGTGCGTCGACTAGGGGGCCAACCCGGCGGCGCAGGGGACGCTCCGCCTATCGGCGGCGCCCCCTGAACGTGTACGTTAGCCATCGGACGGTGCCGAGTTGAAGGACACAAAATGAGTGCTACGACACAGCAAAGCATGAGCAAGGTCCCGGAAGTCACCCTACTCTTCTGGGTCGTCAAGATCGCTGCCACCACATTAGGCGAAACCGGTGGCGACGCGGTGTCGATGTCGATGAATCTCGGCTACCTCGCCGCTACTGGCATTTTTACCGTGATATTTCTAGTCGTCGTTGGAGCGCAGATCGTTGCCAAGCGCTTCGAACCGTTCCTGTACTGGACGACAATCATTGCCACAACGACCGTCGGCACTACGCTCGCAGATTTCGCCGACCGCTCTCTCGGAATCGGTTACGCTGGCGGCGCAACGTTGCTGTTCGCGCTCCTGATCGCTTCGCTCGCTGTTTGGTATCGAGCGATGGGGTCAATATCTGTCGACACCGTGAGTTCACCTAAGGCCGAAATGTTCTATTGGGTGACCATCATGTTCTCCCAGACCTTGGGCACTGCGCTGGGCGACTGGACGGCGGACACGGCCGGCCTGGGTTACACCGGCGGCGCTGCCGTGTTCAGCGCTCTGCTGGCGTTGGTCGTCGTCGCATACTACTGGACCAGAATCTCGCGCACAGCGCTGTTCTGGGCGGCATTCATCCTCACGCGGCCGCTGGGGGCCGTGGTCGGCGATTTTCTCGACAAGCCGGTTAGTGCTGGTGGGATGGCGTTGAGTCGATACTCGGCATCCGCGGCATTGCTGCTCTTCATCATTGCCTGCCTGATGCTGTCCCGGCGGCGTGCGGCGACAAAAAGCCATTGATGTAACAGGGTATGCGTGATGTCACACGTGAGCCGATGGCTAACAACGCATTCAAGGGGCGACGCGCGAAACGCGCGCGCCATTAACGCGAGCGTTATACGTCATGATCGACCGTCGGTGGATTACCTGAGATGAGCGGGGCCCTCGAGGCGATTAAAAGTCTCGCCGCAGAAGGGAACGTGCGGGTTTCGGAACATGGCTAGGACGATCTCGCCGAAGATCATATCGCCGCCCGGGACCTCCTTGGCGGGGTGGCCGATGCAGTTGTGGTCGAGGACTATCCTGAGTTCCCAAAGGGTCCCGCAGTGCTGGTGTTACAATACGACCATACAAACGAACCGAACCATGTCGTCCGGGGCATACCGAGCGGGCATTCCAGCCCAGCGGTGCTGGTGACAGCTTATAGACCGGACCCTCGACGCTGGTCGCAGGATTTTCTGGAGAGACGAGATGAGTAACCGCCGTCGCGTGAAACTGGTTCGCGAAGGCCAGTACGTTGCCGAGGTGGACGTGCAACTTATCGAGGATGATACGGGCTGGTCCCCGTACCTGTCACCGGAAGATGCATACAAGCTTGATGATGTTCGGGATGCCTTGCGGCGCCGAGATATCAAAGCGGCGGCCAACCTAGCACGAGTTTTTGAACTGCGACAAGTCCCGGCGCATGACGTATAAGGTCGTTGCAGCGGACGCTTGACCGCGCCGCCCTTTCGCTGCCGCTCAAGCGCGCCGCCGTCAAGCGCCGCTGAACTCTGCGTTGGGCGTCATCCTCCAACCGGCGCTGGAAGTGTTGACGTTCGTCACGTGACGCGCTACAGTTTTTCGGGTGATCAAGACGTTTGCCGATCGGCTTACTCAGGAACTCTACGCCACTGGCAAATCGAAACGTTTTCCGCCGGATGTCACCAAACGGGCAGCACGTAAGCTGGAGTATCTGGACTTGGCGGTGCGACTGGAAGACTTAAGAGTTCCGCCCAGTAACCGATTGCACGCTCTGTCAAAGGGCAGACGAGGACAGCACTCTATATCGATCAATGACCAATGGCGTATCTGCTTTCGATTTATCGAAGGAGACGCGTACGACGTAGAACTCTGCGATTATCACTGAGGCAGGTTTGATATGAGCATTTCTAACACGGGTATGACGAAGCGCCGACCGACGCATCCGGGTGAGATGCTCCGAGAGGACTTTCTGCCTGACTATGAGCTTTCCGTTTCCGGCTTAGCTGAAGCCGTCGGTGTTTCGCGCCAGTCCATAAACGAGCTGCTGCGTGAACGGCGTGCGGTCAGCCCGGAAATGGCACTTCGTCTTGCACGGCTTTTTGGTAACTCGCCAGAGTTCTGGCTGAACGCTCAGAGGGCAGTTGACCTGTGGGACGCCTCTCAGGTGGTTAAAAAGGATGTTGCGCGAATCAAGCCGCTGGATGCCGCCTAACGAACGGTTCGAGTCCGACGCGTTACAGCGGGCTTTCCTCCAGCAACTTCGCATTTTCGCTTCCGGCAAACCCGCTGTAACGCGCCGCTCAACCAGACGTTAGTCCACGCAGCAACAACACAGAGGCTGGTATGAGAATTCTCGTTACCTTGACGTTCGCTTCCATCCTGCTCGTTTCTGCCTGTGCAAGCTCTCCGCAGGGGACAGTGAACGCCCAAACGCGTGTGGCGGCACCGTCAACGTCCTCCGTGCATAACTATCGGTGCGAGAGCGGCGAAACAATTGCTGCAACCTACCCCTCCACCGACTCGGCCACGGTCCAATACAAAGGCAGTAACTACAACATGCAAATCGCGGTTTCCGGCAGTGGCTCGCGTTACGTTGGCGGCGAGTTGGAGTGGTGGACAAAGAGTTCTGGCCCCGGATCTGAGGGGACTCTTTTCCGTCACATGGCGGATGGCACTTCTGGTGAAATCATCGAGCTTTGCACAGAGTCCTGAGTCCGGTCTAATCGGGTAGCCGGGGGTGATTAACCCCGGCCCCCACACCACCCGGCAGGCGGGTCCGCACCGGGCGGTTCATGACGAAGGCGCACACGACAGGCGCACACCTGACCATGGGCCTTTATCCACAAGTCGCGGATGGATAGCAGACCCTGGCTCGCAAGCCAGCCATTGATCATCCCGATTTGGGTTGCCAGGTTTTTCGACAGGTGCCAGCAGCTCTTGGGACTGAGCGCCGTGAAGATCGCCTGACGTTTGCTCGTCTTGCCGGCACAGGCCCGCAACTCCTTGATGAGCCGGTAGTCCGGTTCCCTGGCCCATTTCCGCGTCAGGACCCGGCGCACCTCGTCACGCCCGACCGGAAACTCGGCGCGGTTACGCCCGCGGGTGTCCGGCGTATAGGCCAGCACCACACGATCGGGATCGCGCGTATTCCAGGCATCTTCGGACATGCGGACTTTCTGTCGGTGCGGCGCCGACTGTTTCATTCGAAACTCTCGTACTGCACACGTCCGGCGGGGATCGCAAGCTCGCGTGCTGCCGTGCTGGCGGCCTCGATCAAGCGGCCGGGGCCGCAGATGTAGAACAACGCGTCAGCGGGTGCGGCGCGCATGATCGAACGAAGATCCAGGCGGCTTCCGCCCGGGGACCGCGTGAAATGAAGCTGCAGCTGCCCGGGAAACTCGCTGGCCAGCCGGTCCCGATAGGCCATGTCGGCGGCGGTCCTGCCACTGTAGTGCAGCTCAAAGGGGTTGCCACGGGCCTTGATCTCCTCGGCCATGGCCTTGATTGGCGTGATGCCTATGCCGCCGGCGATCAGCACGGCGGGGCGCTCGTCATCATGGAGGGGGAACTGATTGGCCGGATGATCGAGCGCGAGGCGGGTCCCGATCCGCCACGTGGCATGGATGGCCGCCGACCCGCCGCGTCCCGCTTGCTCCCGCAGTACGGCAATCTCGTACACGTCGCGCCGGCGCGGATGCGTGGCGAGCGAATATTGTCGGGTGACTACTGAGCCCTCCGGCAGTCGCACCGGCACGGCCAGATGAGCGCCTGCCGTGACGTGAGGCAAATCGCTCCAGTCGGGCGCCCGCAGTTCATAGGCTCGGACGCGTGGTGTCATCTGGCGCATGCCGGTCACGACGAGCTTCAGCACGCCGCTGCCCATCTCATCCACACCGGTGGCCGTTGATTCGTGTTTCGCGGCTTCTTGCTGCCAGCCACCGGCAAACTCTCTGATCTCGCGCTGCGTGAACCGCGGCGTGATGTATTTCGGGCAATTCCAGTCGAAGGCCTCGACCGTGATGATCACCCCGCGCTCGACGCGTGCCCGATAGTCGGGTGACTCGAGCCGGGCTACCAGCGCCGGCTCCGCGTCCTCGTCAATCAGTCGTGCCCGCCCCCAGATCTTGAGCCGGCGCTGCCCCGGATAGTCCATCAGGAACAGGCTGACCCGGTCATCGCCGTCGAGATTGCCCACCGAGATGTACTGGCGGTTGCCGGAGAAGTCGGCATAACCGATCGTGTGCGGATCCAGTACTTTCAGGAAACCGGTCGGCCCGCCGCGATGCTGAACGTAGGGCCAGCCGTTCTCGCCCACGGTGCCCTGATAAAAGCTGTCCCGCGCGCCGATGAATTCGATTTCACGGGGGCTGAGCTCGATCACTTCGGGAGCGCCCAGTTCGGCCGCGCGGTAGGCGTCGCGACTGCCCATCCGCGTCTGGGCGGCTCGAACGCTCGGCGTGAAGGCAATCCTGGCAAAGGCACGGGCCATGATGGATCTCCTTGCTGCCGGGGGCACGGCCCCCGGCAGCGGTGGCGGGATCAGGCGGCGAACTTCAATTCGACTTTCGGGAAGTCGATGTCGATGCGTCCGGCCTTGCCCAGCAGGTTGGTCAGGATGTTCATGCCGACATGGGTGATGACCTCGACGAGGTCGGATTCGCTGTAGCCGGCATTGCGCATTTCCCGTAGCTCGTCGGTGGTGACTTCTCCCATGTGCGCAACCAGCGAGCGGGCAAACCGGACGGCGACGGCCGCCTTTTCATCCTGGCTGGTGCCGGCGCGGTTGGCCTCGATCTCGGCGCCGTCCAGACCCGCCTTGCGGCCAATCGCCGTGTGCGCCGAAAGGCAATACTCGCAGCTGTTTTGCTGGGCCAGGGCCAGGGCGATGCGTTCGCGGGTCTGCGGATCGAGCGAACCGTGTCAAGCGACACCCAGTTTTACGCGATAAGGCGACATCTACCTTTACGCACCCGTGGTGTTGCCGGGTCATGGTGCGGCGGTGTGTCATTGGCGCAGGCTCACCGCCTGCTCGAGGTCGCGCAGCCGGTAGCTGCGGCCCTTGATGTTCAGGACATGGCTGTGATGGAGCAGGCGGTCGAGGATGGCGGTGGCCAGGATATCGTCGCCGGCGAGCAGCTCGGGCCAGTCCTTGATGCCCTTGTTGGTGGTGATGAGGATCGAGCCGCGCCCGTACCGATAGCTGACCAGGCGGAAGAACAGGCTGGCCTCGTGGCGGTCCATCGGTTCGAAGCCCATCTCGTCGATGACCAGCAGGGCGACGCCGAGGTACTTGCGCCGGCGCAGCTTGGCCGGCGCGAGTTCGGCATCGCGCTTGAGGGCGGCGAGCAACTCCTCCAAGCGGAAGAACGACACCGAGAAGCCGTTCTCCACGGCCTTGGTGCCGAGGGCGACGGCGAGGTGGCTCTTGCCGACGCCGGGCGGTCCCTGGATGAGCAGGGTTTCCTTGGCGCGCACCCAGGCGCAGGTGGCCAGCGTCTCGATACGCGAGCGCTCCACCGAGGGCTGGAAGGCGAAGTCGAACGAGGCCAGGGTCTGTCCGGTGGGCAGCGAGGACAGTCGCAGCGAGGTGCGCACGCGGCGCTCCTCGCGTTCGCGCAGCTCCTCGTCGAGCAGCCGGTCGAGGAAGCGGTGGGGCACGAGCTCATCCTTGGTCGCCTCGCTCAAGCGCTCGGGCAGCGCCTGGGCGGCGTGCACGAGGCCGAGGCGGTGCAGGCGCTCGATGGTGGCGTCGAGGTCGACGGTGGGCCGTGCGGTGGTCTTGGTGCTCATCGGGCCACCTCCGCCAGCGCGGCGTACAGATCCAGCGGCCGGCGCTCGGGCACCAGGGCCGCGATCTCGGCCAGCCGTGCGCCCACAGGCGCCCCAGCGGCTGGGGTGCGATGACGGTGGCGGTGGACTCGCCCTGGAAGTGCGCGGGGTCGAGCACGATGCGCTCGGGCGTGCCGCGCGGGTGTGCGGCGAGCAGCTCGGTGCCGGCGAGGATCTGCACGTGACGCGCGCAGCCGCGCAGCTCGACCCTCTGGCCCAGGTAGCGGAAGGGCACCGAGTACGTGCGGCCCTCGAAGGCCACCGTGCAGTCGGCGCCGACACGGCGGGTCAGGGCGATGTCGAACGGCTCGGGCAGCGGCACCGGCAGCGGGCCCAGGTGCGCGCGCTCGGCGTGCCAGGCGCTGAGCACGTCGGTGCCGGTCGCCGGACAGATGCGCCGCGCCATCAGCTCCAGGCGCCGCTGGTCGGTGAACGCCTGCAGCTGCTCGACCGTTTCCCAGTGCCGATGGTACGGGTCGCAGCCGTAGCGCCCGTCGCGGATCCGGCGCTCGATCTTGCCCTTGGCCTGGGGCGCGCGCGGCGCACAGGCATCGACGTGAAAGCGCAGCGTCTGGGCGTAGCGCCGGTAGCTCGGGTGGATCGTGCCCCAGGCCCCGGCGCCGGCGACCACGGCGGTCTTCTCGTTGTCCACGCGCACGCTCGCCGGCACCCCGCCCAGGCGGATGAGCGCACCGTTGTGCACCGACAGCCACGCGAGCAGGTGCTTGCCCTCGCTCCACACCAGTGCCCAGGCGCGCGAGAACGACAGCTGCATGAAGAACGCCACCAAGTCCACCAGCGCCCCGCCGATGCGCACGCCGGGGAAGTGCGCCCAGTCGGCCTGGGCCTGCCCGCCCGGCGGGGTCTCCACGCGCCGGCGGGCGCGGCGCGCCGGCGCGGGGAACGCGCCGCGCACGTAGCGCTGCACCGAGCGCACGGTGCCGGGGTAATCGTGCTCGGCGATGAGCCAGGCGTGCAGCTCGGCGACGTTGGCGGGGCTGGACTCCTCGCGGCCCTCGAGGTAGGCGTCGATGGCGGCACGGAACTGCGCGGCGAGTCGCTGTTGCTCGGCGCGCCCGTCGGGGGCCGCCTCGGCCTGGCGCCGGCGGTGGTAGCGCACGGCGCCTTCGCTGACGCCGAGCAGGCGCGCCAGCTCACGGTTGGAACTGCCGCGATCAATCAAGGCCTTGATGGTCATACGGTCCTCCCGAGATAGCTTGGCCATGCCTCGACCCCTCCGCGAGGTGCAAGGCAGGCACGGTACGGGACCTCAGGTCCCAGGGAGGTGCGTAAATCCGGGTGTCGCCTTAACTCGATTCTGGGCTGTCGCTCTACA
>JADZEE010000065.1 GCA_020850735.1 Gammaproteobacteria bacterium
ATGGTCACGAGCCCGCCGGCGTTCACCCGCGGGGTCACGGCGAGGATGACGCCCGTGGTGCGGTACTGGATCTCGTTGACTGTGGGGGCGTCCGGATCGATGTTGCTGGTCGCCTGGCGCGTCGGGAAATCGCGTTATGGGGTCTTCGGTTTTCAAGTACAACCACCGTCGCGATAATGAGCCGGATATCGGCAGGTACGCGCCCCGATCGCGATCCCGGCACCAGGCGTTATCTGCGGGACGATCCCAGCGGGCTTGCGGGAACGACCAGTTGACCCGTCCGTACCGATGATGCGATATGAGCGTAACGGTGCGCAGCGCAACGTGAACGGTCTGACGACAGCACGCGGGAAAGCGGCACGGCGCGCCCGCAGCGGGCGTCGTCCGTCCGGGTATCTTGCAGGACGAACCGGGAGGGCGGTTGCATGGTGAACAGATTACTGGCGGCCATCATTGCTTGCGGCTGCCTGGTCGCAAGCCCCGGGCCGAGCTTTGCGGCGCAGCCTGCTGGCACGCATCAAGATCTCGGCTTATCGCCGGATCTGCTGGAGCTGCTCAGAGCCGAAATGCGTGAAATCGCCGCCGGCGTGCAGGGCATGGCTTTGTCCGTGGCAACCGCCAACTGGCAGGCCATCCGCGCAACCAGCGAGCAGATCCGGGCGAGTTACATCATGGAGAAAAAACTCACGCCCGATCAGGCTGAGGAATTGGCGCGAGCGCTTCCCGCGCAATTCAAGCTCTTGGACGCGCAGTTTCATCAGCGCGCGGAAAAGCTCGCGGCGGCGGCCCAAGCCCGGGATCCGGAGCTCGTCGTTTTCCATTATTCCCGCCTGGTGGAAAGCTGCGTCGCTTGTCATGCGAGCTTCGCCGCGGCACGGTTTACGGGATTCGCCGCCCCGGATCCGCAGGTGCATCATCACTGAGGGAATCGGCTCGTCACAGGGTCACGGTCAGCGCCTTGTCGGCCAGGCCGTGCGATTCGAGGTAGGTGATGAGCGAAGCGAAAGTCACGGTCTGCAACGGCCCGCGCTGATCGCCCAACCTGAGCTCGGGTGCGAACATGGGCCCGAACATCCTTTGCAGCGGTCCGAGCCGGATCGTCTGCGCCTTGAAGTAGGCCTGGGCGTTGACCTTGAGCTGCGCCGGGTCATCGCTGCGATAGATGGCCGCATTGATGACGTCGAGCACGAACTCGGTACAGTTCTGGTACTGGCTGGTGTAGGGATTGGACAGTACGGAGTAGTTCGCGTTGTGCAGTCGTCGATAGCTGCCCGAGGCGATGACTTCGAGCAAGCGTTTTTGCAGCCCGGGCTTGGGGATCAGCAACCCGGCCTTGAGGACCTGCGCGCCGGCCGCGAAATCCAGGGGATAGTCCATCGCCAGGTGGCTGCGCTGTGGCGCGGCGTCGTCCTGGTAGAGGTTGTAAATCGCGTAGCCGG
Organism: Gammaproteobacteria bacterium; assembly: GCA_020850735.1. GTDB lineage: Bacteria > Pseudomonadota > Gammaproteobacteria > JADZEE01 > JADZEE01 > JADZEE01. The sequence goes on from JADZEE010000065.1 coordinate 1,440, forward strand.
GCACATCGCGCCCGTCCGCCGTCCGAATCGAGGAGTACACGGCGATCCCGACATGGGTGTATTCGACCCCGGCCGGCAGCTCGTCCGGTGGCCGGCCGACCCGCGCGAGCAGGAACACCCGTGCGCCCTGGGCAGCGGCGACGCGCTCGATCTTCTTCGCCAGCGCGGCGATCTGCTCCGCCGCAAAGGGACTCTTGAGGTGGGCCTGACTGCCCGCCAGCGCAGCGGCGCTGAAACCGAGCGCGATCAGACCGGCGAGCGACAGCCGGATCCGCCACTTGCTCACGGCGCGCCTCATTCCGCCGCCATGGCGTCGGCGGGCGCCGGGCCGACGGTGATGACGTCATCGGTCACCTCGAGCGGCGTGCCGATCGGCGCGTTCGCCTCGTCCCACAAGGCTTCGCCGAGTTCGCCGGAAGCCGCGCCCACGGAGCCGATCATCATCAGCGGCACCGCGGCGGCGCCGGAGACGAGCTTGAAGCTGCCGACCGTCGCACTGGCGATGGCCTGGGCGGAGTGCTCCAGCGAGTCTGCGAAATGCTCCTCACTGCCCCCGGCCATAGCCGGACCCGCGCAGATCAGAGTCGAAACGGCGGTCACAAATCGGATTCGTGCCTTCATGGCGACCTCGAATTGGTTTGTTGTGTGGCGACCACTGTATTCCCAGCAGGCAGCGGTTTGAACCTTGACTTGTCGCTGTATCGCCAATCGCTGCCGAAAGTATCAAAAGTTGATACGTTGGCTGCCGGGCGGCTACTATTCGGGACCCCGGCCGGCCGCCTCGCAGACCACCCATGAGCCAGATCCCCGCCGTCATCGACGTCCTGAAAAAGGCGCTCAAGAGCCAGAACCTCACCTATGCCGAGGTCGCGCGCCACCTCGGTCTGAGCGAGGTGAGCGTCAAGCGCATGTTCTCGCGCCGGCACATGACCCTCGCGCGGCTCGAGTCGGTATGCGCGCTCGTGCAGCTCGATTTCACCGATCTCGTGCGCCTGCTGGACGAGGAACGTCATCGCATCAGTTCCCTGACCACGGCCCACGAGGAAGAGCTCGTTTCGGACCTGAAGTTTCTGCTGGTGGCAATTTGCGTCCAGAACGGCTGGACCTACGAGGAGATCGTCGATTACTACGACATCGCAGGCCCGCAGTGCCTGCACTATCTGATCCGGCTCGACCGCCTGGGTCTCATCCAACTGCTGCCCAACAACCGCATCCGGCGCATGGTGGCGCAGGACTTCCGCTGGTTGCCCCGCGGGCCCATCGAGCGCTTCTTCGAGCGCCACGTGCAGAAGGAATTCCTCAAGTCCCATTTCAGCCGCCCCGGGGAGCTGCGCCTGTACATGGCCGGGATGCTGTCGCGCCGCTCGCTGGAGCTCATGCAGGGCCGGATCGAGATGCTCGCGCGGGAATTCGCGGCCCTGCGCCAGGACGATTCGCGCCTGCCCGCGAAAGCGCGCCTGAATTCCGGTGTGATATTCGCGATGCGTTCCTGGGAGCTGCCGGCATTCGCACGCATGCGCCGCCGCCACTGAAAAACCGGGGTCAGACTCGCATTTCGCTCGCCGCAGGCGCACGCGCGGTAACCGGACTGACGAAAATGCGAGTCTGACCCCGGTTTTCAGTCGGCGGGGGGGGCGAACGGGGCGGCCAGCGGCTCGCCGACGAACACGCCCTGCCCGGGCATTGCGACGCTCTTCCAGTACGCTTCCATCAGCGTTTCGCCCGCCAGGTAGCGGGCGATGACCACGCCCGGTGCGGGAAACTTCTCGAGCAGGTTGCAGGGCTCGACGACGGTGCCGTAGCTGCCGGTCGCGCCGGCGTCGATCCACGCGAGCGCGCTCATCTGCCGGCTGCCGGTGAGCTTGCCGCCCGCGGAAGTCAGGTGATCGGCGATGGCGCCGGGACGGAACGTCAGCGTGTCCAGCGCGGGAACCTGCTTGAGGCCCGTGAAGTAGAAAAGCACGTCGTGGCGATCCTCGATGTAGTCGCGCTCCAGGTAGCGCAGCCGCACGCGCCGGCCGAGCAGCTCCACGATCGCGGGAAACGCGCGCGCGCGCGCGGAGCGGGCGCGGTCGCCGGTCCTGAGCAGGTAACCGGTGCCGCGGGGAAAGGTGCCGTCGGCCGCGATGCCGCGCTCGACGAGCGCAAGGGCACCGTCGAGATCGCCGGCGGCGATGATCATGGTCGGGCGCCAGCCATGCGTCGTGTAGGGGCGCCGCGTGTCGCTGTCGAAGTAGGGGCTGCGGCGGGTCGGTTGACAGCCGGTGGCGCAGAATTGCGCGTCGAAGCCGATCGCAAAGGCCGTGGTGATGGACATGCAATCCACCCGGTAGGGGGCCGCCCAGGTGAGCGCGAGGGCCTCGACACCGGCGGGGATACGGCCGCCGAGATCGGCGTACAGGCGCTCGAACTGCGCGCGCGCCATGACCGGCTGACCGGGCTCGAAACGCACGGTGAGCAGATTGTCCGCGGGAATGTGGCGCTGCGCGCGGTAGTATTCGCCGAGCCACACGCTGTCCGGATCGGCGAGGTTGACGACGACGCCGAGGTTGGCCGGTCCGAGGCGCGGCCCGGCCAAGGCGCACGCAGCCGCGGCCGCGAGGACGATCGCGGCGAAAACCCGGTACGGCACGTGCCCTAACGCACGGCGACGCCGTGAGGCGGACGGGATCCCGGTCGCACCGATCGCCGGCACCCTCAGAGGCGGCGGACGGCGCGGGCGAGATCGGCGCGCAGATCCTCGGCGTCCTCCAGGCCCACGGACAGGCGCAGCAGGCCCGGGGTGATACCGGCGGCGGCGCGTTCGGCGGCGCTCAGGCGCTGGTGGGTCGTGGTCGCCGGGTGGGTGATGGTGCTCTTGGCGTCACCGAGATTGGCGGTGATGGAGAAAATCTCGAGCGCGTCGATGAGCGCCCAGGCGGCGGCCTGGCCACCCTCGACCTCGAAGCTGACGATGCCGCCGGATCCGTCCTGTTGCCGGCGCGCGAGCGCATGGCCGGGATGATCGGGCAGGCCGGGGAAGTACACCCGCCGCACGCGCGGCTGTGCCGCGAGCCACTCGGCGATGGCCTGGGCATTGTCCGAATGGGCGCGCATGCGCAGGTGCAGAGTCTCGAGCCCTTTCAGAAACACCCAGGCGTTGAAGGGGCTCATGCTGGGGCCGGCGGTGCGCACGAACGCGAACACGGTCTCGTTGAGCAGCTTGGCCGGACCGAGCACCGCACCGCCGACGCAACGACCCTGGCCATCGAGAAACTTGGTCGCCGAGTGAACCACGAGATCCGCGCCGAGCGCGAACGGCCGTTGCAGCGCCGGCGTGCAGAAACAGTTGTCCACCACCAGCCAGATGCCGTGCGCCCGGGCGAGTTCGGCGAGACGCGCGATGTCGGCGATCTCGCACAGCGGGTTCGATGGCGTCTCCAGGAACAGCAGGCGCGTGGCCGGGGTGATCGCGCCGGCCCAGGCCGCGTAGTCGGTCATGTCGACGAAGCTCGTGTGCACGCCGAACTTCGGCAACACGTTGGACAGCAGGCTGACCGTCGTTCCGAAGATGCTGCGCGAAGCGACGATGTGATCCCCGGCCTTGAGCAACGCCATGCAGGTGGTCAGGATCGCACTCATCCCCGAGGCGGTGGCGACGCACCGCTCGGCACCCTCCAGGGCGGCGAGCCGCTCCTCGAATGCGCGCACCGTCGGGTTGGTGAATCGCGAATAGATGTTGCCCGGCTCCGTGCCGGCAAAACGCGCCGCGGCCTGGGCCGCGCTCGAAAACACGAAGCTGGACGTCGCGAAGATGGCCTCCGCGTGCTCGCCCTCGTGCGAACGGTGCTGGCCGGCGCGGACCGCGTCGGTGGCGAACCTGCGCGTGCGACCGTCGCTGTCGCTCATCGGGGCGGGGGAACGGGCGCTAAGCGTCAACTGCGACCGGCGTCGGCGGTCGCGTAAAGGTCCATCAAGCCGTTGTCCGGCTCGCGCCGCGTCTTCGCCTCGTCCGAGCGCATCTCGCCGATGTAGTCGAGATAGCCGGCATTGACGTCGCCAGTGACGTATTCACCCGTGAAGCACGATGTGTCGAAGCCCTGGATCTCGGCGTTGCCGCGCCGGCAGGCGTCGATGAGATCTTCGAGATCCTGGTATACCAGCCAGTCCGCGCCGATGAGCTCGGCGATTTCATCGACGCTGCGGTTGTGACCGATCAGCTCGTCGCGGGCCGGCATGTCGATGCCGTAGACGTTCGGGTAGCACACCGGTGGCGCCGCGGAGGCGAAGTAGACCTTGTTCGCGCCGGCTTCGCGTGCCATCTGGATGATCTGACCGGAGGTCGTGCCGCGCACGATGGAGTCGTCGACCAGCAACACGTTCTTGCCGCGGAATTCCAGATCGATGGCGTTGAGCTTCTGGCGCACCGACTTACGCCGCAGCGCCTGCCCGGGCATGATGAAGGTGCGCGGGATGTAGCGGTTCTTGATGAATCCCTCGCGATATTTCACGCCGAGATCGTTCGCGAGCTCGAGCGCCGCCGTGCGCGAGGTGTCGGGAATGGGAATGACGACGTCGATGTCGTGCTCCGGCCACAAGCGCAGGATCTTGCGCGCCAGGTGCTCGCCCATGCGCATGCGCGCCTTGTGCACCGAGATACCGTCGATGATCGAATCGGGCCGCGCAAGGTAGACGATTTCGAAGATGCACGGTGACAGCATCGTCTGTGGCGCGCAGTCGCGCGTGGCGATCCGGCCGTCGACGCTCATGAACACGGCTTCGCCGGCGCCTACGTCGCGCACCAGCTCGAAACCCAGCGCGTCGATCGCCACGCTCTCGGAGGCGACGATGTACTCGCATCCCAGGCCGAGCTCGGTCTCGCGCTTGCCGAACACCAGCGGCCGGATACCGTAGGGATCGCGGAAAGCGACGATACCCACCCCGGTGATGAGCGCGACGGCCGCGTAGGCGCCGCGGCAGCGCTGGTGCACGCGGGTGACGGCGGAGAACACGTCCTCGGCATCGATGCGCAGCTTGCCCACGCGCTGCAACTCGTGGGCGAGCACGTTCAGCAGCACTTCGGAATCGGACTCGGTGTTCAGGTGGCGCAGATCGTCGCGATAGAGCTCCTCCTTGAGCTGTTCGGAGTTGGTCAGGTTGCCGTTGTGCGCGAGCGCAATACCGTAGGGCGAGTTGACGTAAAAGGGCTGCGCTTCGGCGGTCGAGGAGCAGCCGGTCGTCGGGTAGCGCACGTGGCCGATACCGATGTTGCCCCTCAGGTCGAGCATGTGGCGCGTATGGAAGGCGTCACGAACCAGGCCGCTGCGCTTTTGCAGGTACATGCGGCCGCCGTCGTAGGTGACGATACCGGCAGCGTCCTGCCCCCGGTGCTGCAGCATGGTCAGCCCGTCGTACAGCGCCTGATTGACCGGTTGTCTGCCGACGATCCCGACGATTCCACACATGAGCGTCTACCCGTCAGTAGTGGAACTGGGCCGCGAGGTCCGGCGGCATGTGCGCGATCGTCCACAGCGCGAAGCCCTCGAACGGCTGTATGAGCGTCGAGCCCTGCCACCAGGGGGCGGCCGGCACGCGCAGCAGGCCCGCGACCAGCACGAGCACGGTGACGACCACCAGACCCCGCGCGAGGCCGAACAGCAGTCCGAGCAGACGATCGGTGCCGGACAGGCCGGTCTTGTCCACGAGCCTGGCAATCACGAAATTGACCACGCCGACGGCCAGCAGCGTACCCACGAACCGCGTGACGAAACCGAGCACCGAGCGGCCGGACGGCACGGTCACCGCGCCCTCGAACCAGGCGGCGGCGCGATCGGTGAAAGCGAAGGCCACCCAGAACGCAGCCACCCACGCGAGCAGCGACAACACCTCACGCAGGAATCCTCGCACGACGCTGACCAGGGCCGAAACCGAAATGACGGCGAGAATGCCGATGTCCGCCCACGTCATGCGCCGGCCGCCTGGTCCCGCTGCGTGAGGGTGAAGTCTAGCAAAGGCCGGCTCCACACGTCAGTCGCGCCTCACGGGTAGCGCACCACGATGCCCTTGACGTTGATCTCGCCCTCGAGGCGGTCGCGCAGAGCCTTGGCGTCCGCACGCAGCAACTCCGGACCTACACGGACGCGATACACGGTCTGACCGTCGTCGGCCACGACTTTCTCGACGAACGCGCTGTAACCGCTGTCCTTCAGGCGCTTCTCCAGGCCCTCGGCATTGGCCTGGGCGGCGAAGCTGCCGAGCTGGACCACCCAGGCGCTCACGCCGACCCGCGGCGCCACCTGCCCCCGCGCGTCGGCCGCAGCCGTCCCGGCCGCCGGTGTCACTTGCGGCGTTTGCTCGCCGGCGGCGACAGCCGCGGGCGGCGGTTGCGCAGGCACCGGGGCCGCAGCGGCCGCTGTCGTGGTTGCGTCGTCCTGCACCACGGGGGGCGCGGGAGAATGGGTGTCGAGCGGCACGATCCGGGAGCTGAACGCATCGGCCGGCCTGGGCGGGATGTTCGTCTGGGTGATGACGACGTTGCCGCGCTCGGAATCGTCGAGCAGCAACGGCAGGACGATGACGCCGATGGCAGCGAGCACCGCCGCGCCGACCAGACGCTGGCGCAGCACCTGGTCGACTCGCCCGGACTGCCGGCTGCCGCCCGCCATGCTCAGCGCTCCCCGACGTCGAGCGCGCGCATGGCTGCCGCCACGGTCAGGAACGAACCGAACACGAGCACTCTTTCGCCCGGCAGCGCAGCGGCCGCGACGGCGTGTACCGCTTCCGCCACCGTCGGGTACGCGCTGACCGGTCCGCGCACCGGCAGATTGGCCAGCGCGTCGACAAGCGCCTGTGCGGGCGCCGCCCGCGTGCTCGGCAGGCCGCACACGTGCCAGGCATCGACCAGCGGTACGAGCTGGTTCAGCACGCCGTAACAGTCCTTGTCCTTGAGCATGCCGACGACCGCGTGCAGCCGTGCCGCCGGCGCGCGCGCGCGCAGGTTGTCGGCGAGGCTGGTCGCCGCGTGCGGATTGTGGGCGACGTCGAGTACGTACTCGACCGGCCCGGGAACGATCTCGAATCGCCCCGGAACCGTCACCCGCGCGAGGCCGGCCGCCAGGGCGGCGGGCGTGACCGGCAGGCGCGCTTCGAGCGCGAGCAGGGCCATGATGACGCCGGCAGCGTTCTGGAGCTGGAACTCGCCGGTCAGGCGCGGTCGCGGCAGGTCCTTGATCACCTCGTCACCGCAGGTGAAGGTCCAGATCCCGCCCTGCGGCGTGAATGAGAACTGCCGGCCGATCTGCAGCAGCGTCGTCCCGTCGGCTTCGGCGGCGGCGGCAATCGCGGCGGGCGGGATGGGATCCGCGCACACGGCCACACGATCGCGGCGGAAGATACCGGCCTTCTCGTGCGCGATCGACTCGCGATCGGGGCCGAGCCATTCGACGTGATCGATGTCGATCGCGGTGACCAGCGCGACGTCCGCGTCGACCAGGTTGACGGCATCCAGACGCCCGCCGAGTCCCACCTCGAGCACCGCCACGTCCAGCGCGGCCCGCGAGAACAGATCGAGAGCGGCCAGCGTACCGAACTCGAAATAAGTCAGGGCAATGCCGTCCCTCGCCGCATCGATACGCGCGAACGCCTCGCACAGCACCGCGTCCTCCACGCACGCCTCGTCGATGCGGATGCGCTCGTTGTAGCGCAGCAGGTGGGGCGACGTGTAGGTGCCGACGCGATAACCGGACTCGCGCAGGCAGGCGGTCAGCATGGCGACGCTCGAACCCTTGCCATTGGTCCCGGCGACGCTCACCACCGCGTAGGCCGGCTGCAGCAGCCCCATGCGTTCGGCCACCGCGCGCACCCGGTCGAGGCCGAGATCGATCTCGCGCACGTGCAGGGTTTCCTGCCAGGCGAGCCACTCCGCCAGGGCCGCGGGCCGGAGCCTCAGCGCTTTGGTGTCATCAATCGCCACGCCAGCCCCCCTCATCTGGCGCTCAGGCCAACGCGCGATCGGTCAGGATGGCGAGCAGCGACGCAATCCGATCACGCATTTCCGGACGCGGAATGATGGCGTCGATGAAACCGTGCTCGAGCAAAAACTCCGAGCGCTGAAAACCCTCCGGTAACGTCTCCCGCACCGTCTGCTCGATGACGCGCGGACCGGCGAAACCGATGAGCGCATTGGGTTCGGCGATGTTCACGTCACCGAGCATCGCCAGGCTTGCGGACACGCCGCCGGTGGTCGGGTCGGTCAGCACGCAGATGTACGGCAGACGCTCGGCGCGCATCCTGGCCAATGCCGCGCTCGTCTTGGCCATCTGCAGCAGCGAGACCAGCGCTTCCTGCATCCGCGCGCCACCGCTCGCGGCGAAACACACGAGCGGGAGCCGGTTTTCTCGGCAGCAGTCGACGGCGCGGACGAATCGTTCACCGACCACCGATCCCATCGACCCGCCCATGAACTCGAATTCGAACGCGCACACCACCACGCCGAGTCCCTTGATCGCGCCGCGTACGACCACCAGCGCGTCGGTCTCGCCCGTGCGTTTCTGCGCCTCGGCGAGACGCTCGCGATAACGCCGCTTGTCGCGGAACTTGAGAAAGTCGATTGGCTCAATCTCCTCCCCTATGCCGGTACGCGGTTGCGGATCGAGGAAGGTGTCGATGCGCTTGCGCGCGCCGATGCGCATGTGATGCCCGCACTTGGAGCACACCTCCAGATTGCGCTCGAGTTCGGTGCGATAGAGCACGGCCTTGCACGCGGGGCAGCTCGACCACAGCCCCTCCGGGATCGATCGGCGCGTGGAACCGTTGGTGCGGATCCGCGACGGCAGCAGTTTTCTGAACCAGCTCATGTCGGCAGCGTGCGGTTGGTCCGCGCGCCCGTCAGTGCAGACGCGCGCCGTCGACGGCTTCCCGGAAGCCACCGGCGAAGGCGCGCACGTCGCCGCACAGAGCCTGCACGTCACGTGGCCCGGCGAGGATCCGCGATACCAGCGCACTGCCGACGACGATCGCGTCGCTCACGCGCGCGATCTGCGCGGCGGCGTCCGGATCGCGGATACCGAATCCCACGGCAACGGGCAGCGAGGTGTGCCTGCGGATGCGCTCGACCGCCGCCTCCAGCGCGCCGAAGTCGGGTTGCTGGCTGCCGGTGATGCCCTTGACCGACACGTAGTAAACGAAGCCCGCGGCCGTGGCGCAGATCAGGCCGATACGCTCGTCGGTGGTGGTCGGCGCCACCAGCAGCACCGGGGCGAGGCCTGCCCGGCGCAGGGGTTCGACGAGATCGGCGCCTTCTTCAGGCGGCATGTCGACCACCAGCGCGCCGTCCACGCCCGCGTCCGCCGCGGCCGCGCAGAACGCCTCGTACCCGAACGACTCGATCGGGTTCAGGTAGCCCATCAGCAATACCGGCGTGGTCGCGTCGGTGCGGCGGAACTCCGACACCAGGCCGAGGACGCGGCGCAGGGTCATGCCCTGCGCCAGGGCCCGTTCGCCCGCTTTCTGGATCACCGGCCCGTCGGCCATCGGATCGGAGAACGGGATACCGAGCTCGATGACGTCCGCGCCGGCGGCCGCCAGCGCCTGCATCAACGGTACCGTAGCGGCGGGATCGGGATCACCGGCCATGAGGTAGAACACGAGCGCGGCGCGGTCGTGCGCCCGGAGCGTTGCAAACCTGCGTTCGAATCTGTCCATCGGAACGGCTTCTGTCGGCTGAAAGGGCGCGCGATCTGGATACGGCTCGCCGGCGGCCGGGCGTGCAAGTATACACCGGCCGCGGGCCCGCCCCCGCGGCTTACTCAGAGGTCCAGCCCGTGGCGGGCGGCGACTGTATGGATGTCCTTGTCACCGCGTCCGGAGAGATTGACCACGACGACGCCATCGTCCGGCAGGGTGGGTGCCAGACTCGCGGCGTACGCCAGCGCATGGCTCGACTCCAGCGCGGGCATGATGCCCTCGGTCCGGGTCAGGGTGTGGAATGCGGCCAGTGCCTGCTCGTCGTCGACCGCCACGTAGGTGGCACGTCCGCTGTCCCTGAGCCAGGCGTGCTCGGGGCCGACACCCGGATAATCGAGGCCCGCGGACACCGAGTGCGTCGCCTGGATCTGGCCGTCGTCGTCCTGCAGCAGGTAGGTGCGGTTGCCGTGCAGGATACCGGGACGCCCGGCGCACAGCGAAGCGGCGTGGCGGCCACTGGCGAGCCCGTCCCCGGCCGCTTCCACCCCGTAGAGCGCGGTGTCGCGGTCGTCGATAAAAGGGTGGAACATGCCGATGGCGTTCGATCCGCCGCCGACGCAGGCAACCAGGGCATCCGGCAGGCGGCCCGTTGTCTGGACGCACTGCATGCGGGTCTCACGGCCGATGATCGCCTGGAAATCCCGCACCATCATCGGGTAGGGGTGCGGACCGGCGCAGGTGCCGATGATGTAAAAGGTGTCGTCGATGTTAGCGACCCAGTCGCGCATGGTTTCGTTGAGCGCGTCCTTGAGCGTGCGTGATCCGGCTTCCACCGGGACGACCGTCGCGCCGAGCAGCTTCATGCGATAGACGTTCGTCTTCTGCCGCTCGATGTCCTCGGACCCCATGTAGACCACGCACTCGAGGCCGCAGCGCGCGGCGACGGTGGCCGTTGCCACGCCATGCTGGCCGGCTCCGGTCTCGGCGATCAGGCGGGTCTTGCCCATGCGGCGCGCGAGCAGCACCTGGCCGACCGTGTTGTTGATCTTGTGCGCACCGGTGTGGTTGAGATCCTCGCGCTTGAGGAAGATGCGGGCACCGCCGAGCTGGCGTGACCAGCGCTCGGCAAAATACAGCGGCGACGGCCGGCCGACGTAATGCTGCAGATCGAGATCCAGCTCGGTCACGAAACCGGGATCCCGGCGGCACTCCTCGTACGCCCGCGCGAGCTCCTCGAGCGGTCCGATCAGGGTCTCGGGGACGAAGCGCCCGCCGTAGCGCCCGAAATGTCCGCGCACGTCGGGCAGCGACGGCGCCGCCTGCAGCCGCTTTTCAGCCGCTGTCTCGTGTGGAGTCATATCGGCGGAGTTCCTCGACGAACGCACGCATCCGGGAGAGATCTTTCACGCCCGGAGCAGCTTCGATTCCACCGCTCACGTCGACGGCGAAGGGCCGCACCAGGGCGCAGGCACGGGCGACATTAGCAGGAGTGAGCCCACCTGCCAAGACGAGCGGGCGCGCCAGCGCCGCCGGGATGCGGGTCCAGTCGAAGACCGCCCCGGTGCCGCCATGACGGTCCGGATCCCAGCTGTCCAGCAGCACGGCGCGCGCGCCGGGATAGCTCCGCAGCACGACCGCCGGATCGACCCCGGGAGCCATGCGCACGGCCTTCACCCAGGGAAGCCCGAAGCGATCGCACAACGCCTGCGGTTCATCGCCGTGGAACTGCAGTACGTTCAGCGCTACCTGCGCCAGTACCGCCTCGACTTCCGTGGCCTGCGGATCGACGAACACGCCGACGGTGGTGACGAAGGGCGGCAGGCGGGCGACGATGGTGGCGGCCGCCGGCGCGCTCACCGCCCGCCGGCTCGGCGCGTAAAACACGAAACCGAGCGCATCGACCCCGAGCGCGCAGGCCGCCAGCGCGTCCTGCGCGCGGGTGATCCCGCAGAACTTGATCCGCGTGCGCCCGCAACGGGCCTCGCGGTCGGGCGCCGGCACCTCAGGCACCTCCGGCGAGCACGCTTGCGTCCGTACATGGGATCGCAGTGGAACCGGCGCGCCGCGCGCGCGGCAGCGCGAACTCCTGCGGGTATCGCACCTCGGTCAGGTACAGCCCGTCGGGCGGCGCCGTGACCCCGCCGCGCGCCCGGTCGCGCAGCTCCAGCACCTCGCGCGCCCACTCGGGCGCGGCGCGACCGCTGCCGACGTGCATGAGCACACCCGCGATGTTGCGCACCATGTGCATGAGGAAAGCGTCCGCCTCGATCTCCAGGGTGACCAGGTCGCCGTACCGCTCGAGCTCCAGCCGGCGTACCGTGCGCACCGCAGTCCTGGCCTGACAGCCTACGGCGCGGTAGGAGCTGAAATCGTGGCGACCCAGCAGATATCGGGCCGCTTCCTGCATGCGCTCGACCGCGAGCGGGCGCAATTCCCACGTCGCGCGCCCGGCGAGCAGCGCGGAACGCGTGCGGCGATTGAGGATCAGATAGCGATAGACGCGCGCGCAGGCGCTGAAACGGGCGTCGAAATGCGCCGGCACCTCGCGCGCCCAGACGACGCTCACGTCGCGCGGCAGGTTGCTCGTCGTGCCGAGCACCCAGGCGCGTTCACTGCGCCGCAGCGCAGTGTCGAAGTGCGCGACCTGCCCGACGGCATGTACGCCGGTATCGGTCCGGCCGGCGCACCTCACGCGCACGGGTACGGCGGCGACGTTGGCCAGCGCGGACTCGAGGACCTGCTGGACCGTACGCGCCTGCAGCTGGATCTGCCAGCCGCTGAATTCGCGTCCGTCGTATTCGATGCCGAGTGCGATGCGCACGCGCCAAAGGGGGCTCGCGGCCGCCGCGCGCGGCGGCTGCAATCAGAGCTGTTCGATAAGTTGGCGCGCTTCGTCGCGCTGCGCCTCGGTGCCCTCGACGATGACTTCGTCGAGAATGGCGCGTGCACCGTCACTGTCACCGAGTTCCTTGTAGGCCTTGGCGAGGTTGAGCTTGGTGTCGACCTCATCCTCCTCGCTCTGCTCCTCGACACCGGTCACGCGCGGCATGACCACGGTCTGGTCCGCACCGTCCGGCTCCTCGCCCTCCAGGGTGATTCCCGAGGCATCGAGCTCCAGCGTGTCGGCATAGCCGCCGGACTCGGCGGTACCGGTACCGCTCGACGGCTCCTCGCCGATGTTCAGATCGAGCGACAGACCACCGTCTTCATCCGCGCCGCCCATGTCGAGCGACAGTCCTTCGTCCCCGGCGGAATCCTCGAGCGACAGCGCGTCCGTGTCGTCCATGCTGATGGACAGGCCCGACACCGTATCCGCCAGCGACTTGGTCAGGGCCTCCATCGACTCATCGCCGGCGATGTCCTGCTCGAGTGAACCGATATCGAGGTCCGGCAGTGCGTCGTCCCCGCCAATCATCTGCGCGCCGGCGTCAGCGGCTGAAGTCAGCGTGATGTCGGAGTCGGCGAGGTCGATTTCCATCGGCTCGTCGACCACCGGCGAGTCGTCCACGTCCAGTGTCAGATCCATATCCTGCGCGATGGTGTCCGTGAGCTCCGCGTCCGCCGGCGTTTCGCCTGCATCGAGGCTCAGGCCGCTGACGTCGAACTCGATGGCGTCGTCCGATTCGGGCTCGCCGGCCTCGCCGGAGATGTCGAGGATCTCGGGCTCTGCCTGCCCTTCACCCAGCGATTCCATGTCGAGCGCATCACCCGTACCGTCCAGCGCCAACGCACCCGGCGCGGTGACGTTGAGCAGATCGTTCTGATCGATCGAGCCGACGTCGCCTGTCACGGTGACGTCCAGCATGTCCTCACCCTTGGTCCGGTCCGTGCCGCCGCCCGTCACGTCGAGCAGATCCTCACCCGCCTCCGCCGCCGTTTCGCCGGCCGTCAGATCGAGCAGCTCGGACGCGTCCAGATCAGCAGTACCGCCGGTGATGTCGAAGCCGAGGCCGTCCTCGTCGCTGCTCGGCGGCGCGCTCAGATCCTCATCGGTCAGGTCGAAGATCTCACCTTCGGCTTCCTGCGCCGGCGACTCGCTCGTCGCGGTGAGGTCCAGCATCCCGTCGTCGCCGGCGTCCTGCAGGCTGTTACCACCGGTCGTGATGTCGAACAGGATGTCGGCGTCCTCGTCCTGCCCGCCGGTCGCGGACTCGCCGGTAATGTCCAGTAACCCGCCATCGTCGCCGCCGGCCGTGATGTCGAGGAAGCCATCCTCCTCGTCCTCGCCCGCGTCGGCACGCGCCGCGCCGGGCTTGATGGTCATGGTCTCGGCACCGATGGAGTCGTCCTCCTCGGCCGCGGTGATGTCGACGAACTGCCGCGCGGGCCCGGCGGCGGGCGCCGCGCCTTCGGTTTCGCCACCGGCCGCGAACAAGTCCCGATCCGGGGACATTTCCTTCCACATCGCCACCGCGTTGTCCCACAGCGGTCCGCTGCCGCCGGTGGCGTCGTGCAGATCACGGGCCGCGTCCTCGTACCCCGCCTTGTTGTTGGCAGAGTAGTAGACCTCGAGCAGACGCAGCTTGTAGTTCTCGTTGTCCGGATCCTTTGCGATCGCTTTCTTGACGAGCTGCTCGGCCTGCTCGAAGCGCTCGTAGGCGAGATAGACATTGACCTCGGCAAGCGGATCCTCGGCCGGTTCCGCTGGCGCGGCGCCGGTGCGACCGACGTCCAGCTTGGGCATCGTCGCGCTGAAATCGGTGAGCTCCTCTTCCGCGGACACCGCGTCGCCCGTCCGCGCCACGGTGGGCGGTTCGGTCTCTTCCTCCTCCATCATCGCGGCGGCGGCCGCGACCGTCGTGTCCTCCTCCTCTTCCACGTCCAGCGTCGGCATCGGCGCCGGTGCCGGCGCCGGTGCGCGGCTGGCGGCTGGCGTCCGTGCCGGCATCGGTGCCTCGCCACCGAAACGACGCGCTAGCACGAGCCCGATCGGGATCAGGATGATGACGAACGGGATCGCGAGCAGCGTGATGACACCGCCGGGCACGAGATCGATGATCGACGCCGGGATGACCGCCGCGACGATTCCCTTGATCGTCCCCATGACACCGCTCGGCTCGGGTTGCGGCGCGGGCTGCGGTACCACCGGTGCGGGCACGGCCTCGCCGGCGGTTTCCAGGGTAATCTCGGCGGCGGGCTGCTCCCCGCCCTCGGGCGCGACCGTGGCAGCCGCCGGTACGGGTGCGGCCTCGGGCTCCGGCTCGACCGCGGGCTCCGGCTCGACCGCGGGCTCCGGCTCGACCGCAGGCTCGATCTCGGCCGCTTCCTGCCCGCCCTGGGCAAGCTGCTGCTGAAGCTCGGCAAGCTGCTGCTCCTTCAAGGTGACCAGGCGCTGCAGCTCGGCCGCAAGCTGTTCGGTCTCGCCCAGCCGTGAGCGCAGATCGCCGGTCTCCTGTTCCTGTGCCGACAGCTTTTCCTGCGCGAGCGCGAGCTCCTGGCGCAACTCGGTCAGATCCATGCCTTCCAGATCGGCGGCGGTCGGGATCTCGCCGGTACCCGCCGCGCCTGCTTCGGGTGCCACGAGCTTGAGTTTCGCCGCACCATCCTCCGCCGCTGCCACGGCGGTCGCGGCGGCCTGGTCGCCGCTTGCCGCTGCGCTCGCGCCTTGCGCGCGCGGCGGTGTCTGGCCGGCGATGCCCTGGCGGTACTCCTCCCACAGGGCGTGCTGGCGCCGGACCTGCTCGAGCGCGTCCGTCTTCGACACGGACGTCAGGTCTTCGTACTCGGGGATGCGCAGCACGTAACCACGTTTGAGCGTGTTGACGTTGTCCTGCGCGAATGCCTCCGGATTCGCGCGCAGCAGCGCCAGCATCACCTGCTGCACGCTGACGGACTCGTCGGGGCGCACGCGGGTCGCTATCGACCACAGGGTGTCGGTCGAATCGGTCTCGCGGCCGAGCGTCCCGCCGAGCTGCACCGCCCCCGACCGGGCAGCGGCCGGCGCCTCGCCGCCGCCGGCCGGCGCGGTGGCCGGTGCGGCCGTGGTCGGTGCGGCCGTGGCCGTGGCTGCCGCCGCAGCCCGGCGCGCCAGATGCGCGTTCGGGTCGTACAGCGGTGGATCGAGCAGCGCCGTGTACTCGCGCACGAGCCGGCCCTGGGGCCAGCTGATCTCGAGCAGGAAGTTCAGGAAGGGTTCGCGGATCGGTTCCGTACTGGTGATGTCGACGTAGGCGCCATCCGCCGTCGCGACGACATGGAACACCAGTCGGGTGAGCAGGAACGGCCGCGGGACGCCCGCACGCTCGAACTGGGCGGGGTCGGCGAGGCCGACCTTGATACCGTCGACTTCGATCGGGTCGGCGCCGACCAGCTCGATGCGGCCCCGAAACGGCTCGTTCAGCCCCGAGCTCTGCCGCAGCTTGCCCAGGCCGAGCCCGTAAACTCCTGCCGGCACGACGAGCAACGCCGCCAGCAGACAGGCCAGTATCCGGCTCATTTGTCCTTCCTTCATCGGTCTTGCCACGGTGCCCGGGCGTAGATTTCCAGGTTGAACAACCTGTTACGACGCTCCCCGGTCGGCGGACGCGCTCCCGGACGACGTCCGAAAGGCTTCCCCGCGTCCCCGATCACTATAGCTTACAGGTAGTTTTGTACCAAAATTTCAGCGATTTGAACACTATTTAGCGCTGCACCTTTACGTACATTATCAGAAACAACCCATAAGTTGAGCCCGCGCGGATGCGAAATGTCCTCGCGCAGGCGTCCGACGTAGACCGGATCCGTCCCGGCGCCCTCGGTCACGGCGGTCGGATAGCCGCCGTCGCGGCGATCGTCGATGACCACGACCCCGGGGGCGTGCTCGAGCAGGGCGCGGGCCTCGGCCGCGGAAATCTTCCGCCGGGTCTCGATGTGCACCGCCTCGGAGTGACCGAAGAACACCGGCACGCGGACCGTGGTCGGGTTCACGGCAATGCTCTCGTCCTCCAGGATCTTGTGCGTCTCCCACACGATCTTCATCTCTTCCTTGGTGTAGCCGTTGTCCTGGAACACGTCGATGTGCGGCAGGACGTTGAACGCTATCTGCTTGGGGTACACGTGCGGCTCGACCGGTTTGCCGTTGAGCAGATCGGCGGTCTGCGTCGCGAGCTCCTCGATGGCCTTCTGGCCGGTGCCGCTGACCGACTGGTAGGTGCACACGTTGATGCGCTCGATGCCGACGGCGTCGTGGATCGGTTTCAACGCCACTACCAACTGGATGGTCGAGCAGTTGGGATTGGCGATGATGCCGCGATTGCGGTAGGCGGCAATCGCGTGCGCATTGACCTCCGGCACGACCAGGGGAATGTCGGCGTCGTAACGGAACCTGGAGGTGTTGTCGATCACCACGCAACCGGCGGCGGCGGCCTTCGGCGCGAACTGCGCCGAGACGGATGCACCCGGTGAGAACAGGCCGATGTGAAAGCCGGTGAAATCGAAGTCCGCGAGATCCTGCACGGTCAGCGTACGGTCACCGTATTCGACCTGCTTACCGGCCGAGCGGCTGCTTGCCAGGGCGGCGACCCGGTCGACCGGGAAGTGCCGCTCGGCTAGAACCGACAGCATGGTGTGACCGACCGCGCCGGTCGCACCGGCGACGGCTACGTTGTAGCGCTTGCTCATACCTGCGACACCTCGGAGTAAAGCATTCAGTCATCCTCGCGCCGCGCGCGACGCGACCACGGGCAGCCACCCGGGCGCACGGGCACCCGCCCGGTACCGTCAGCCGTCCGCGAGGGCGGCCACCACGGCGTCACCCATCGCCCCGGTACCGAGCACGGTCGTCCCCGGCGAGGCGATGTCACCGGTGCGGTAACCCGCATTCAGGACCGCGCCGATGGCCGCTTCGATACGCCGCGCGAGGTCATCGCGCGCGAGCGAGTAACGCGCCAGCATGGCGACCGAAAGTATGGTCGCGAGCGGGTTGGCGACGTCCTGGCCGGCGATGTCCGGCGCCGAACCGTGGATCGGCTCGTACATCCCGAATCCGCTGCCGTTCAGGGCCGCCGACGGCAGCATGCCGATCGAGCCGGTGGCCATGGCGGCGAGATCGGACAGGATGTCGCCGAACATGTTGGTGGTGACGATGACGTCGAACTGCTTCGGCGCGCGCACCAGCTGCATCGCCGCGTTGTCGACGTACATGTGGGTCAGGGCGACGTCCGGGTAGTCGCCGCCGATCTCGCCGACCACCTCGCGCCACAGCACCGTCGCCTCGAGCACGTTGGCCTTGTCCACCGAGCATACGCGTCGCTGGCGCCGGCGCGCCGCCTCGAACGCCACGCGGGCGATCCGCCGGATCTCGCTCTCCCGGTAGACGAGCGTGTTGTAGCCCTCGCGTTCACCGTCGTCGCGGCGGCGGATGCCGCGCGGCTCGCCGAAATAGATGCCACCAGTCAGCTCGCGCACGAACAGCAGGTCGAGCCCGGCGATGACCTCGGGCAAAAGCGTACTCGCGTGCGCGAGCTGGGGGTAGAGCAACGCCGGGCGCAGGTTGGCGAACAGGCCGAGCTCGGCGCGCAGTCGCAGCAGGCCCTTCTCCGGGCGCAGTACCCGGTCGGCGCCGTCCCATTTCGGCCCGCCGACGGCCCCGAGCAGCACCGCGTCGGCCGCACGGGCGAGACGCAGGGTTTCGTCCGGCAGCGGCGAGCCGCACGCATCGAGCGCCGCGCCGCCGATCGGGGCGCTGCTCCACTGCAGCGCCAGATCGCCGCCCGCGACCAGCGCGCGCAATACCTTCTCGGCCTGTGCGACGATCTCGGGGCCGATGCCGTCACCCGGCAACAGCAGGATTTTCTGAGTCATGTGCCGTCTGCGCGTCCGGACCGCGCACACCGTGGGGAAAAAAGGCGGACAAGTCTACCCGAATGAAGCCTCGCTTTGCAGCGCCGCGAGCGCCGCAGCGGGCGCCATCGCCTCGATGGCATATACTACGCGCCCCGCCGCGCGCGCATCGAAGCGCCAGGCGGCCTGCCGCGATGAACCAGGCCTTCCCCCGGTTACAGACCTATCCGTTCGAGAAGCTCGCGGCGCTGCGGGCGGGGATCGAACCGCCCGCCGGTCGGACGCTCATCGATCTCACCATCGGCGAGCCCAAGCACCCGACCCCGCAGCTCATCACGGCAGCCCTCGCGGCCAATCTCGCCGCCACCGCACGTTACCCGACCACGGCGGGCGGGATGGATCTGCGCGCCTCGGTCGCCGCGTGGCTGACCCGCCGCTACCGGCTGCCGCCGGCGCTCGTCGATCCCGCCCGCCACGTCATCCCCGTCAACGGCACGCGCGAAGCGCTGTTCGCGGTGGCACAGTTACTCATCGACCGCACGCGCGAGCGTCCGGTCGTGGTCATGCCCAACCCGTGTTACCAGGTTTACGAAGGGGCGGCCCTGCTCGCCGGTGCCGAGCCCTGGTACGTGGACTGCACGGCGGCGACCGCTTACCTGCCAGACTACGACTCGGTCCCCGAGTCGGTCTGGGCACGCTGCCAGCTCGTGTACGCCTGCTCGCCCGGCAACCCGACCGGCAGCGTGCTCGGCGCCGGCGCCCTGGCGCGGCTGCTCGAGCGCGCTGAACGGCACGGATTCGTCATCGCCGCCGACGAGTGCTACGCCGAGATCTACCTGGACGAACGCGCGCCGCCGCCCGGACTGCTCGAGGTCGCCGCGGCCGCGGGCAACGACGGGTTCCGGCACTGCCTCGTCTTCCACAGTCTGTCCAAGCGATCCAACGCACCGGGTCTGCGTTCGGGTTTCGTCGCCGGCGAGGCACGCCTGGTACAGGATTTCCTGCGCTACCGCACTTACCACGGCTGTGCCATGCCGCTGTACGTGCAGGCCGCCAGCATCGCGGCCTGGAACGACGAGGAGCACGTACGTGCCAACCGCGCCATCTACCGGCGCAAATTCGACGCGGTGGTGGGCATCCTCGCGCCGGTGCTCGGGGTCAGCCGCCCTGCCGCGGGTTTCTATCTGTGGGCGGCGATTGCCGCCGACGATCAGGATTTTGCCCGCGAGCTGTACGCGCACGAGGCGGTCGCGGTGCTGCCCGGCAGCTATCTCGGCCGCGCCGCGCACGGCAGCAATCCGGGGGCGCGACACCTGCGCATGGCCCTGGTCGCCGGCGAGGAACAATGTATCGAGGCGGCCGAACGGATCCGCCACCATCTCGGATCACGTTGAGAGGGGACGTTATGGAACGATTGCGCGAAATCATCGAAGCGGCGTTCGAGCGTCGCGCCGAAATCGCACCGGACAGCGTCACCGCCGATCTGCGTGCCGCGGTCGAGGAGTCGCTGGACGGGCTGGAGAGCGGACACCTGCGGGTCGCCGAGAAGACCGGCGACACCTGGCGCGTGCACGAGTGGCTGAAAAAAGCGGTGCTGCTGTCGTTCCGGATGCAGGACAACCAGGTCATCGACGGCGGTTTCACCCGCTACTACGACAAGGTCCCGGTCAAGTACGCCGGCTACGACGCCGACCGCTTCCGGGCACAGGGAGCCCGTGTCGTGCCCCCCGCCGTGGTCCGCCGCGGCGCCCACATCGCCCCGAACGTGGTGCTGATGCCGTGCTACGTCAACATCGGCGCCCGCGTCGACAGCGGCACCATGGTGGACACCTGGGCGACGGTCGGTTCGTGCGCGCAGATCGGCCGCAACGTGCACCTGTCCGGGGGCGTCGGAATCGGCGGTGTGCTCGAGCCGCTGCAGGCTTCCCCGACCATCATCGAGGACGACTGCTTCATCGGCGCGCGTTCGGAGGTCGTCGAGGGCGTCGTCGTCGGCGCCGGCTCGGTCATCTCGATGGGGGTGTACCTCGGCCAGAGCACCCGCATCTACGACCGCGCGAGCGGCCGGGTGAGCTACGGTCACGTCCCCCCGGGCTCGGTCGTGGTATCGGGCAACCTGCCGGCCGCCGACGGCTCGCACAGCCTGTACTGCGCGGTCATCGTCAAGCGCGTCGACGCCAGGACGCGCGCCAAGGTCGGGCTCAACGAGCTGCTGCGCGATCTCTAGCCTGAAGTTCTTATAGTCGCGGTGCACATTCTTTTGGTTGTTCAAGCGGATAGCTTGAACACACAGTGCCGTGTTCTGACTACACGGTCATTTGCCGGATCAGTTGCAGGGCATCGTGCTGCTTTGGATTGGCGGTAGTCGTGATCTGGAAACACGATGCGCGCTCGGCGTGTGGCACGCGACAAGTATTTCGCACGATGGCGCCGAGCTCTGCCAGTAAGGTTGTAAAGCTGTGCGCTGGAGTGCCGTCCTCAAGCGTGTGGGAAGCCGCTTTGCGCTCGGCGGGGAGCGAACGCTTGGCCGGGGCTACGGGATCGCGGGTCCGCTTGGCCTGCTGATCCTCGTCGGCGAACATTAACTCCCGCCACGCCTCGCGCATGTGCCACTCGACGTAATAGGCGAGCATGCACAGGAAGATGTGGGCGCGGACCCGGTCGGCCAGACGATGGTGGATGGGACGCACTTTAAGATCGATTGTCTTCAGCGAACGGAAGGCTCGCTCGACCTGAGCCAAAGACTTGTAACGGCGCACGCACTCGGCCGAGTCCATTTGCTCTGCAGACACTGAAGTACGGATGATATACAGCCCATCGAGCGCGGCCTCAGCGCTGATACTGTCGCGCTTGCGCTGGAAGGCGAAAGAGCGGTCCTCGATGTCGAGCTCGAAGTGTTTGGCCATCTTATACTGATTGACCACCTTACCCACTCGCACACCGATGCTGTCCTGACCTTTCAATCGTCCGGCGACCACTGCCGACTGCACCTTCTTCAGGTTTTTCTCGGTCGCGGCAAGCATGTCCTCTCGCTTGTGAGCGCGCAGCTTCGCGAGCTCCGGATTGCGGCACGCCACCAGGCGCTCGCCGGGGTAATCCGGGTGGGTCAGCTCAAAGAGATTGCGCTCATCGAACAGATCCAGTTGCAAGTGACCGTGCTTGAGCAGCGTGCGGATCGAGGCGCTTTTGAGCGCGGTGATCCAGCCGACACCTTCCTCATCTCGCAGATGCTCGATCGCCTTGTGTGAGATCATGCCGCGATCCCCGACCATCACCAGATGCTTGACGCCGAACCCGGCTCTCAACCGACCGATCTGCGGCATCAGCGTCTCGGGGTCCGCCGTATTACCCTCGTACACTGAAACCGCTACAGGACAACCACGCGCATCGGTCAAGAGCCCGTAGTTGACCTGCAATTTGCCTTTCTTGCCGTCGCGACTATAACCGAGCTTCGCCAAGGGGCAGGTACTGCCCTCAAAGTAGCTCGACGACAAATCGTAAAGCACCAGGCTGTCGAGCTTCAGGTGCCGCGTAGCGAGCTTTTTCTCGATCACCGGTTGGCGCTCGAGCAGCCAGTCCATCGCCGCATACAGCTCGTCTTCATCGGCATCGGCGACACCGAACTCCTCGGCGAGCGTGGTGGTGTGCCACCAGCGCGTGGTGGCGAGCTTGGTCTGCGGGGCCAGAATGCGGGCGGCCACCATCGCCAGCACCACACTGCGTTCCCGAGAGGCCCTGGTGCCCAACAGGCAGGCGAGGCCGAGGCGCTCCAGGGCGCTCATGACTGCCTGCACATGACCGTGAGCGTGAGAGGCGATGATCTCGAAGCGCTCGGCCACTGCGATGAACTGCTCGCCCTGCAGGGCACGGCGGATGACGTCGATCAACGCCTCAGGCAGATGGGAGAGGTTGCCCAGGGTCTCGTTCTTGACCGTTTTGCCTTCGCGGTAGCTGCGACGCAGCAAGTGAGTGCGATAGACCTTACCCTTGTACTGGCGGGTTGTCGTGACGACATGGGCTGAGCCGGTGCGCTTGAGCATGCCGGGAATATAACCACATCTGCGCACAGCAGTCAACATATTTAGTGACTACATTATCTCCCCCGCAATACGGCGCCCACCCGACCATCGGTCAATGAATCCGCGGGCTCCAGAGCTTTGTAGTTACTACGGCTGGCAAGAACTTCGGTCTAGCTCAGGCCGCGCTGGTCAGCGCACCCTGCACGGCCGCCGCGAGATCGTTGGCGAGCCGGCGCACCTGGGCGTCGTCGCGGCCCTCGACCATCACCCGCACCACCGGTTCGGTGCCCGAGGGTCGCAGCAACACGCGGCCACCGTCCGCGAGCTCGCTTTCGACCTGTCGCACCGCGTCCCTGACCGTGCGCAGCGAGGTCACGTCGACCATCCGCTCCATGCGCACGTTGACCAGGTGCTGGGGATACTTGCTCATACCGGCCTTGAGCGTGTGCAGAGGATGACCCGTGCGATTCATCGCATCGAGCACCTGCAGCGCGGAAATGATGCCGTCGCCGGTGGTGGTGAGGTCGAGGCAGATGATGTGGCCCGAGGTTTCGCCGCCGAGGGTGCCGCCATCGGCGAGCAGCATTTCCATGACGTAGCGGTCACCGACCTTGGCGCGCTTGAAATCGAGTCCCAGCGTGCGCACGGCGTGCTCGAGACCGAGATTGCTCATCTGCGTGCCGATCACCGCCCCTTTGAGGGCCGAGCGCTTCTGCCGCTCGCGCGCAATGATGAAGGTGATCTCGTCGCCGTCCACGGTCTGCCCGTGCGCATCGACCATGATGAGACGGTCGCCATCGCCGTCCAGAGCGATGCCGCAATGGGCCTCTCGGGCGATGACCTCGCGGCACAACTGCGCGGTGTCGGTGGCGCCGCAGTTCAGATTGATGTTGAGCCCGTCGGGCTCGTCGCCGATGGTGACGACGTCGGCGCCCAGTTCCTCGAGCACGCGCGGGGCGACGTGGTAGGTGGCCCCGTGGGCGCAGTCGAGCACGATCTTCATCCCCGCCAGAGACGTTCCCAGGGCGATGGTGCTCTTGCAGAACTCGATGTAGCGGCCGGCGGCGTCGGTAATCCGATGCGCCTTGCCGAGCGATTTCGAACACACCGTCGCGAGCGCCTTGTCCATTTCCGCCTCGATGGCGAGCTCGGTGTCATCGGGCAGCTTCAAACCGTCTCCCGAGAAGAACTTGATGCCGTTGTCGTCGAACGGGTTGTGCGAGGCGCTGATGACGATGCCCGCGTGCGCGTGAAACGTGCGGGTGAGATAAGCGATGCCCGGGGTGGGCATCGGCCCGAGCAGCAGGATGTCGACCCCGGCGGCCGACAGCCCGGCTTCGAGCGCGGATTCGAACATGTAACCCGAGATCCGCGTGTCCTTGCCGATGAGCACGCCCTTGCCGCCGCTGCGGCCGAGCACCCGGCCGGCCGCCCAGCCGAGCTTCATGACGAAATCGGGCGTGATGGGGCCTACGCCGACCTTGCCGCGGATACCGTCCGTGCCGAAATAGCGCCTTGCGTCCGCCATGTCCTCGTCCTCGTGCAACCGATCATACCGCGGCACCCGGCCCGGCCGGTGATAGGGGGGCCGGTCCCGTCGCGGGCGTCGATTATCGTCAAGGCGGGCGCAAAAAACGAACCCCCGATTGAGCGGGGGTTCACGATTTCAGCGATTGATGCGTATCGTGACGATCAGTGCTGGCTCGCGGGCCCTCCGATCGGACCCTCGGGCTTCGCCTTGCCGTCGACCCCGGCGGGAGCTTCGCGCACCCGCGGCGTGTCGTCGTCGTCCCAGCCATCCGGTGGCCGCGGCGCCTTGCCGGCCATGATGTCGTCGATCTGCCGGGTGTCCAGCGTCTCATACTTGATCAGCGCTTCGGCCATGATGTGCAGCTTCTCGAGGTTGTCCTTGAGCACCTGCTGGGCGTGGCCGTAGTTGCGATCGATGACCGCCCGCACTTCCTCGTCGATGACGTGCGCCGTCTCGTCGGATACGTGCTTGTGCTGGGTCACGGAGTGGCCGAGGAAGACCTCGCCTTCGTCCTCGCTGTACGTCAACGGACCGAGCCGCTCGGACAGGCCCCACTTGGTGACCATGTTGCGGGCGATTTCGGTGGCCCGTTCGATGTCGTTCGAGGCGCCGGTGGTCACGGCGTCGCCGCCGAACACGAGTTCCTCGGCGATGCGCCCGCCGAACAGGCTGCAGATCTGGCTCTCCAGGCGGCGCTTGCTGTAGCTGTGACGATCCTCCTCGGGCAGGAACATCGTCACGCCGAGCGCACGCCCGCGCGGAATGATGCTGACCTTGTAGACCGGGTCGTGGGAAGGCACGAGGCGCCCGACGATGGTGTGTCCCGCTTCGTGATAGGCCGTGAGTTTTTTCTCCTCGTCGCTCATGACCATCGAGCGCCGTTCCGCGCCCATCATGATCTTGTCCTTGGCCTTCTCGTAATCTTCCATGTCGACGGTGCGCTTGTCGGCGCGGGCGGCGAACAGGGCGGCTTCGTTGACCAGGTTGGCGAGATCGGCGCCCGAGAAGCCGGGCGTCCCGCGCGCGATAATGGACGGTAAAACGTCGTCGGCGCTCGGCACCTTGCGCATGTGCACGCGCAGTATCTGTTCGCGGCCGCGCACGTCGGGCAGCGGCACGACCACCTGGCGATCGAACCGGCCCGGGCGCAGCAGCGCCGGGTCGAGCACGTCCGGTCGGTTGGTGGCGGCGATGACGATGACGCCCTCGTTGCCCTCGAAACCATCCATCTCCACGAGCAGTTGATTCAGCGTCTGCTCGCGTTCGTCGTGGCCGCCGCCCAGGCCGGCCCCGCGATGCCGCCCGACCGCGTCGATCTCGTCGATGAAGATGATGCACGGCGCGTGCTTCTTGGCCTGTTCGAACATGTCGCGCACGCGCGAGGCGCCGACGCCGACGAACATCTCGACGAAGTCAGAGCCCGAAATGGTGAAAAACGGCACTTTGGCTTCGCCGGCGATGGCCTTGGCGAGCAGCGTCTTACCGGTACCCGGCGGCCCGACCATGAGCACGCCGCGCGGGATCTTGCCGCCGAGCTTCTGGAACTTGCCCGGATCACGCAGGAACTCGACCAGCTCGCGGACTTCCTCCTTGGCCTCCTCGACACCGGCCACGTCGGCGAAAGTGACGCGGACCTGATCCTCGCCGAGCAGCCGCGCCCGGCTCTTGCCGAACGACAGCGCACCGCGACCACCCGCACCGCCCTGCATCTGCCGCATGAAGAAGATCCACACGGCGATGAGCAGCAGCATGGGAAACCAGGAAATGAAAATCTGGGTGAGCAGCCCCTGCTGATCCGGCGGCTTGGCCTGGATCTCGACATTGTTGTCGAGCAGCAGGCCGATCAGAGGGGCGTTGTCCGTCTCCGGGCTGTAGGAGTAGAACTCGGCGCCGTCGGTCATCCGGCCCTGCACGAACTTGTCGTCGATGACGACGCTCGCCACGCGCCCGGCTTTCACGTCGGCCATGAACTGCGAGTAAACGATCTGGCTCGCGCTGCCGTGCCGCGGCCCGAAATTATTGAACACGAGCATCAGCACCAGGGCGATGATGACCCACAGAACCAGATTTCGTGCCATATCGTTCAATGTCAGGCCCTCGTCGCGAGCGGTAAAACGCGCAGCCGCTCGCCCCCGTAGCGCCGCTGAATCAGCCTCTTGCGACTATACACCATAGCCCCGCGCCACCATATACAGCTCGGGCGAGCGCCCGCGGGAGGCCGCGGGTTTGCGTATCGCCACCTGTGCGAAGCGCGCGCGCACCAGGGCGAGAAACGCTTCGAAACCCTCACCCTGGAATACCTTGACCACGAGCGCGCCCCCTGGCTCGAGCACCCGCTCGGCACAGTCGAGCGCCAGCTCGGCCAGGCTCATGATGCGCGGTTGATCGATCGCCTTCATACCCGACATATTTGGGGCCATATCCGAAATTACCAAGTCCGCGCGACCTGCGGGCAGGGCCGCCACGAGCGCTGCGAGCACGCCGGCGTCGGCGAAATCACCCTGAACGAAGCTGACCCGGGCGATCGCCCGCATCGCCAGCAGATCGCAGGCCACCACCCGGCCACCGGGTCCTGTCGCCGCCGCGGCGACCTGCGACCAACCCCCCGGCGCAGCGCCGAGATCGACGACCCGCGCGCCGGCCCTGAAAATCCGGTCGCGCGCGTCGAGCTCCAGCAATTTGTAGGCGGCACGCGAGCGATAACCCTCGGCCGCTGCTCTTTGGACATAGCGGTCGGCCGCGTGTTCCCGCAGCCAGCGTTTACTGCTCGCCGATTTGGCCATGTCCGCCTGGCGGCGCGCCGCCGCGCGGGGCGCTCACTCGTAGCGCACGGCGAGGATCTCGTACTCGCTCGTACCGCCCGGCGCCTCGACGCGGACGACGTCGCCCTCGCTCTTGCCGACCAGCGCGCGCGCGATCGGCGACGCCACCGAGATGCGTCCGGCTTTGATGTCGGCCTCGTCCTCGCCGACGATCGTGTAGGTGAACTCCTCGCCGCTGTCGGTGTTGGCGAGCTCGACCGTGGCGCCGAACACGACCCGGCCACCCGCGTCGATCGTGCGCACGTCGATGATCTCGGCAAACGCGAGCTTGTGCTCGATTTCGGCGATGCGACCCTCGCTGAAGCCCTGCTGCTCGCGCGCCGCGTGGTATTCGGCATTTTCTTTCAGGTCACCATGCGCGCGAGCCTCGGCAATCGCCCGGGTGATCTGCGGGCGCACGACGGTCTTCAGGTGCTGGAGCTCTTCGCGCAGCTTCTGCGCGCCCGCGACGGTCATCGGCGATTTGTTCATAAACGCATCTCCACGTGCAGGTCCTGCAGCCGGCTGACGCGCCGGTCGTCGGCTTCGGCGAGTGAAAGCGCGGTAGCCATCGCGCCGGCGATCGTGGTCGTGTAGGCCACGTCGTGCTGCAGGGCCGAGCGCCGGATCGTGAACGAATCCCGGATCGCCTGCTTGCCCTGGGTCGTATTGACGATAAAGCCTATTTCGTCGTTCTTGATCATGTCGACGATGTGCGGCTGACCTTCGAGCACTTTGTTCACCCGCCGGCACGGGACGCCGGCCGCGTTGAGCGCGGCCGCGGTTCCGCTGGTGGCGACGATGTCGAAGCCGAGCTCGCGCAGCCTGCGCGCGACCACGACGGCTTCGGGTTTGTCCTCGTCGTGCACGCTCAGGAACGCCGTGCCGGTGCGGGGCAGGCGCGCGTTGGCGGCGTGCTGGGCCTTGGCGAAGGCCTCGCCGAACGTCGCCCCGATGCCCATGACCTCGCCGGTCGATTTCATCTCCGGACCGAGCAGGGGATCGACCCCCGGGAATTTCACGAACGGAAACACCGCCTCTTTCACGCAATAGTAGCTCGGCGTCGGCAATCCTTCGACCGGCAACCCCTGGTCGGCGAGGGTACGGCCGACCATCGCCAGCGCCGCGCAGCGCGCCAGCGGCACGCCGATGGCCTTGGACACGAACGGCACGGTGCGCGAGGCGCGCGGATTGACCTCGAGCACGTAAATGTCATCGCCCTGCACCGCGATCTGCGCGTTCATCAGGCCGACTACCGCCAGCGCCTCGGCCATCTGCTTGACCTGCACGCAGATGCGTTCCTGCAGCTGCGCCGACAGGCTGTGCGGCGGCAGCGAGCAGGCCGAGTCCCCGGAGTGGATGCCGGCCTGTTCGATGTGCTCCATGATTCCGCCGATGAGCACGTGCTTACCGTCGGCGACGGCGTCGATGTCGATCTCGAGCGCGCGTTCGAGGAACCGGTCGAGCAGGACCGGTGACTCGTTCGAAACGGCGACGGCCGCGTTCATATAGGCGGTGAGCTCGGATTCGCTGTACACGATTTCCATGGCACGGCCGCCGAGCACGTAGGACGGCCGCACGACCAGCGGATAGCCGATCTCCGCCGCGAGACGTCCGGCGTCGGCCGGATCCCGTACCGTGCGGTTGGGCGGCTGGCGCAGACCGAGACGTTTGAGCAGCTGCTGGAAGCGTTCCCGATCCTCGGCGAGGTCGATGGAATCGGGCGTGGTGCCGATGATCGGCGCGCCCGCGGCCGCCAGCGGCCGCGCCAGCTTGAGCGGGGTCTGCCCGCCGTACTGCACGATGACCCCGTCCGGTTTCTCGACCTCGATGATCTCGAGCACGTCCTCGAGCGTGAGCGGCTCGAAATACAGCCGGTCGGAGATGTCGTAGTCCGTCGATACCGTCTCCGGATTGCAATTGACCATGATCGTCTCGTAGCCGGCCTCGCGCATGGCCAGCACCGCCTGCACACAGCAGTAATCGAACTCGATGCCCTGGCCGATGCGATTGGGCCCGCCGCCGAGCACCATGATCTTTTCGCGCGTGGTCGGTTCGGCCTCGCACTCCTGCTCGTAGGTCGAATACATATAGCAGGTGCTCACCGGAAACTCGGCGGCACAGGAATCGACGCGTTTGAACACGGGCCGCACGCCGAGCTCGTGGCGGCGGCCGCGGATGATCTCCTCGCGCACGCCGGTGAGCGTCGCCAGGCGCGCGTCGGAGAAACCCTTGCGCTTGAGCACCCGCAACCGCCCGGCGTCGAGCCCGACCAGACCGTCGTGGCCGACCTGCGATTCCTCCGCGACCAGATCCGCGACCTGGGTGAGAAACCACGGATCGATGCGGCTGAGATCCTGGATCTCCTCGAACGCAAAACCGAGCCGGAAAGCGTCGGCGACGTACCAGAGCCGATCCGCGCCGGGCACGCGCAGCTCCAGGCGCAGCCGCTGTTCGAAATCCTCCGCCGCAGTGTCGAGCACCGGGTCGAGCCCGGTACGCCCGGTTTCGAGCCCGCGCAGGGCCTTTTGCAGCGACTCCTGGAAGGTGCGGCCCATCGCCATCACTTCGCCGACCGATTTCATCTGCGTGGTCAGGCGGTCGTCGGCCTGCGGAAATTTCTCGAACGTGAAGCGCGGCACCTTCGTGACCACGTAGTCGATGGTCGGCTCGAAAGACGCCGGGGTCGCGCCACCGGTGATCTCGTTGGCGAGCTCGTCCAGGGTGTAACCGACGGCGAGCTTCGCCGCGACCTTGGCAATCGGGAAACCGGTGGCCTTGGAGGCGAGCGCGGACGAGCGGGAAACGCGCGGGTTCATCTCGATGATGACCATGTCGCCGTTGGCCGGATTCACCGCGAACTGCACGTTCGAGCCGCCGGTGTCCACACCGATTTCGCGCAGCACCGCGATCGAGGCGTTGCGCATGATCTGGTATTCCTTGTCCGTGAGCGTCTGCGCCGGCGCGACCGTGATCGAGTCACCGGTGTGCACACCCATCGGGTCCAGGTTCTCGATCGAACAGACGATGATGCAGTTGTCGCGCCGGTCGCGCACCACCTCCATCTCGAATTCCTTCCAGCCGAGCACGGACTCCTCGATGAGAATCGAGCCGCTCGGCGAGGAGTCGAGCCCGCGCCGGCAGATCTCCTCGAACTGCTCGCGGTTGAAAGCCACCCCGCCGCCGGTGCCGCCGAGCGTGAACGAAGGCCGGATGATGACGGGAAAGCCGAGCTCGGCCTGCACCGCATGGGCATCCTCCATGCTGTGCGCGAGGCCCGAGCGCGGTGTCGCCAGGCCGATGGCGCGCATCGCCTCGCGGAACCGCTCGCGATCCTCGGCCTTGTCGATGGCGTCGCGCGAGGCGCCGATCAACTCGACACCGTAGCGTTCGAGCACACCCTCGCGGGCGAGGTCCAGCGCGCAGTTGAGCGCGGTCTGACCGCCCATGGTCGGCAGCAGGGCGTCCGGCCGTTCACGCTCGATGATGCGTTCGACGTATTCCCAGTGGATCGGTTCGATGTAGGTCGCATCGGCCATCTGCGGATCGGTCATGATGGTGGCCGGATTGGAGTTCACCAGCACGACGCGGTATCCCTCCTGGCGCAGTGCCGTGCAGGCCTGGGCGCCGGAGTAGTCGAATTCACACGCCTGGCCGATCACGATGGGACCGGCGCCGATGATCAGGATGGTCTCGATGTCGGTGCGTCTGGGCATGGCGGCTGTCAGGCCGAGCCGCGGCCGGCGCGCATGAGCTCGATGAAATGATCGAACAGCGCGTGGATGTCGTGCGGCCCCGGACTCGCCTCGGGATGCCCCTGAAAACCGAATGCCGGACTGTCGGCGAGATGAATGCCCTGCAGCGTGCCGTCGAACAGCGAGCGGTGGGTCACGGTCACGCTCGCGGGCAGGGAGCTCTCCTCGACCGTGAATCCGTGATTCTGACTGGTGATCATGACGCGGCCCGTGGCCAGCTCCTGCACCGGGTGATTGGCGCCGTGATGGCCGAATTTCATCTTGCTCGTGCGCCCGCCGCAGGCGAGACCGAGCAGCTGGTGGCCGAGGCAGATGCCGAACAGCGGCAGCCGGTGGGCGATGAACGCCTCGATCGCACGCACGGCGTAGTCGCACGGCTCGGGATCGCCCGGTCCGTTGGACAGGAACACGCCGTCCGGCGCCATGTCGAGCACCTCGCGGGCGCCGGTGGTCGCGGGCACGACGGTAAGCTCGCAACCCCGATCGATCAGCAGCCGCAGAATGTTGCGCTTGACGCCGAAATCGTAGGCCACCACCCGCAAACGCTCGCCGGGGGCGGGGCGCGGCGCGGAGTTGGTCGCGTGCCGCCAGCTGCCGGCGGTCCACGGGTACGGGTCGGCCGTGGTGACCACGCGGGCCAGATCCGCGCCGACCAGGCCCGGAAACGCCCGTGCCGCCGCCACGGCGGTCGCGGCGTTCGCATCGGGCCCGGCGCTGATACAGCCGCGTTGCGCGCCTTCCGTGCGCAGGATGCGGGTCAGCCGGCGGGTGTCGATCTCGGCGATGGCGACGACCGAATGCGCGCGCAGGAAGTCCCCGAGCGGGCCCCGGCTGCGCCAGTTGCTCGCGCACATGGCCAGATCGCGGATCACCAGACCGCTCGCGAACGGACGGGCCGACTCCTCGTCCTCGGGATTGGCGCCGACGTTGCCGATGTGCGGGTAGGTCAGGGTGACGATCTGCTGACAATACGACGGATCGGTGAGGATCTCCTGATAGCCGGTGATCGCGGTGTTGAATACGACTTCACCGACGGTCTGGCCGCGCGCGCCGATCGAGACACCGTGAAAGAGACGCCCGTCTTCGAGCGCGAGAATCGCTGGTTCGTGCACCTGCCCAACCTCATACATACAAAACGGGAGCGACCTTGCGGTCCTCCCGTCTCGGATAGGCGTCGGATCTTACTTGAGGGCCTACGGCGAGGAAAGGCCGCTGGCCGGCGCGGACGGGGATGGCCGGCATGCGCGGATGACCTCGGTGGCCCTGCGCTGGCCGGGTCGTGCGGCGGACCTCGGCGAGGGCACGGCGCGAGGGCCGATCCGTCTCAGAGCTTGTGAAACATTCGCCCGCCGTAGCGAGACGGTTCCCGGGCGCTTCTGGCCAGGCGCGGGGGTGCACAAAATCGTGCGCGTAGCGGGCCTGCGGAAACGATACTGGGGGTCCCCAACGCCGCCAGGGGCGTCCAGGGGCCGTCGCAGCAGGCGCGGTGATGGTTTCACATGGCTCTCAGCGCAGGCCGAGCACGTCCTGCATGTCGTACAGGCCCGGCGGCGCCGCCGCCAGCCATTCGGCGGCACACAGGGCCCCGGCCGCGAACGTCGCCCGGCTGCCCGCCCGGTGCGTGATCTCGATGCGCTCGCCGTCGCCGGCGAACAGCACCGTATGATCGCCGACGATGTCACCGGCGCGAATGGTCTCGAAACCGATGGTGCGCCGCTCGCGCACGCCGGTACGGCCCTCGCGACCGTAAACCGCGCAAGCCCCGAGATCGCGGCCGAGGGCCGCGGCGAGAATCTCTCCCATGCGCATCGCCGTACCCGACGGCGCGTCGATCTTGTTGCGGTGATGCGCCTCGATCACCTCCACGTCCATCGAATCGCCGATGGCCCGCGCCGCCACTTCGATCAATTTGAAGCACAGGTTGACGCCGATGCTCATGTTGGGCGCGAACACCACCGGGATGACCGCCGATGCCGCAACGATGGCGGCGCGCTGCGACGCGCCCAGGCCCGTGGTGCCGACCACCAGGCGCCGGTGCGCGGCGCGACAGGCTTCGACGTTGGCCGGCACCGCGTCCGGATGACTGAAATCGACGAGCACGTCGAAGGCATCCGCCGCAGCGCACGGATCGGCAGTGATCGCGACCCCGAGCGCGCCGCCACCGGCGACCCGCCCGGCATCCTCCCCGAGCCGCGCGGAGCCCGACTGCTCGAACGCGGCGCCGAGTGCGAGCGCCGGCCGCTCGCGCAGCAGCTCGAT
This sequence comes from Gammaproteobacteria bacterium, assembly GCA_020850735.1. Taxonomy (GTDB): domain Bacteria; phylum Pseudomonadota; class Gammaproteobacteria; order JADZEE01; family JADZEE01; genus JADZEE01. The sequence continues at coordinate 34,228 of JADZEE010000065.1, forward strand.
GATCGTGCGGCCCATGCGTCCGGCGGCGCCGCTGACGGCAATGCGGGTGGTCATCGGCGGGATGCGCGATCGGTGATTGGCGTCAGGTCCATCGTGGGCGAGGGCCGGGGCTCAAGTGGCGCCGCACCGGGCCCTGCGGCGTGCGTCGAGCATAGCGAAACGACGCGGTCGCCGCCACGAATCCCCGATCACCCGCACGTACTCAGAGCTTGTGAAACATTCGCCCGCCGTAGCGAGACGGTTCCCGGGCGTTCCTGGCCAGGCGGGAGGCGTGCACAAAATCGCGCGCACAGAGCGGGCCTGCGGAAACGATCTTGGGGGTCCCCGCAACGCCGCCAGGGGCGTCCAGGGGCCGTCGCAGCAGGCGCGGTGATGGTTTCACGAGTCAGAACTTCATTTCCTCGAAAAACTTCTTCACGCCGTCGAGCCAGGAAGCCTGCCGCGGGCTGTGCCGGCGGCTCTCACTCTCCATGGTTTCGCCGAGCTTGCGCAGCAACTCCTTCTGTTCGCGGCTCAGGTGCACCGGCGTTTCCACGGACACGGTACACAGCAGATCGCCGATGCGGCCGGAGCGCACCGATTTCACGCCCTTGCCCCGCAGGCGAAAAACCTTGCCGGCCTGGGTCCCCTCCGGGATCTTCAGCACCACGCGGCCGTCCAGCGTGGGCACCTGCAACTCGCCGCCGAGGGCGGCGGTGACGAAGTCGATCGGCACCTCGGAGTACAGATCGTCGCTGTCGCGCTGGAAGATCGGGTGCGCCTTGACGTTGATCGATACGTACAGGTCGCCGGCGGGCCCGCCGTTGGCGCCGAGCTCACCCTCGCCTGTGAGGCGGATGCGGTCGCCGTTGTCGACCCCGGCCGGAACCTTGACCGCGATGGTCTTGTGCCCGCGCGTTCGCCCGCTGCCGCTGCAGGCGGCGCAGGGATCGCGCACCACCTTGCCCGTGCCGCGGCAGGTCGGGCAGGTCTGCTGCACGGAGAAGAACCCCTGTTGCATGCGCACCTGGCCGGCACCGCCGCAAGTACCGCACGCGGCCGGCCCGCTGCCGCTCGCCGAGCCGCTGCCGTTGCAGGTCTCGCAGGCGAGGTGGGTCGGCACGCGGATCTTGACCTCGGTGCCCGCCACCGCCTCCTCGAGCGTCAGCGCGAGGTCGTAGCGCAGATCGGCGCCCCGGTAGACCCGCGGACCCCGTTGCGCGCCGCCGAAGATGTCACCGAAGACCGAGTCGAAGATATCGCCGAAGCCGGGACCGCCGCCGCCACCGGCGCCGGGATCGACCCCGGCGTGACCGAACTGGTCGTAGGCCGCGCGCTTGCGCGAATCGGACAGGATCTCGAAGGCTTCCTTTGCCTCCTTGAACTTACCCTCCGCCGCCGCGTCGTCCGGGTTGCGATCCGGGTGGTGTTTCATCGCCAGACGCCGGAAGGCCTTCTTGAGCTCGGCCTCCGACGCATTGCGCGTCACACCCAGGACTTCGTAGTAGTCGCGCTTGGACATCGTTCGTCTATCCGCTCCCCGGCAACGCCGACGGCCCGAACGCCACCGGCCGCACGCGGCGGCGGGGATCGGGCCGGACTACTCCGGCGCCGCCCGTCGGGCGGCGCCGCGGCTGCTATTGGCTATTTCGTGTCGTCCTTGACTTCCTCGAAGTCGGCGTCGACCACGCTCTCGTCCGGCGCGCGGTGCGCACCGCCGCCATCGTCGCCCGGCCCGCCGTTACCGCCGCCCTGCGTCTCGGCCTGCTCCTTGTACACCCGCTCGGCGATCTTGCCCGACAGCTCCGCAAGACGCTGGGTCTTGCTTTCGATGTCGTCCTTGTCGTCGCCTTCGAGCGCCTTGCGCAAGGCCTCCATGGCTTCCTCGGTCGACCGGCGCTCGTCGTCACCGACCTTCTCGCCGAGTTCTGCCAGCGATTTTTTCGTGGCGTGCAGCAGCGCGTCACCCTGGTTGCGCGCGCCGACCAGCTCGTGGAACTTGCGGTCCTCGTCCGCGTGCGCCTCGGCGTCCTTGACCATGCGCTCGATCTCCTCGTCGTTGAGCCCGCTCGAGGCGCGGATGATGATCGAATGTGCCTTGCCGGTCGCCTTGTCCTTGGCCGAGACGTTGAGGATGCCATTGGCGTCGATGTCGAAGGTGACCTCGACCTGGGGCACGCCGCGGGGCGCCGACGCGATGCCGGCGAGGTCGAAACGCCCGAGCGATTTGTTGTCCTGCGCGCGTTCGCGCTCGCCCTGGAGCACGTGCACGGTCACCGCGGTCTGGCCATCCTCGGCGGTCGAGAACACCTGCGTGGCCTTGGTCGGGATCGTGGTGTTGCGCTCGATGAGGCGCGTCATCACACCACCGAGGGTCTCGATGCCGAGCGACAGCGGCGTCACGTCGAGCAGCAGCACATCCTTGACGTCGCCGCCGAGCACGCCGGCCTGGATCGCCGCACCGACGGCCACTGCCTCGTCGGGGTTCACGTCCTTGCGCGCCTCCTTGCCGAAGATGCCCTTGACGATCTCCTGGACCTTGGGCATGCGCGTCTGGCCGCCAACGAGAATGACCTCGTCGATGTCACTGGCGCCAAGGCCCGCGTCCTTGAGCGCCTGCTGGCACGGCGCGATCGTGCGCTGGAGGATGTCCTCGACCAGCGCTTCGAGCCGGGCGCGGGTCATCTTCATGTTCAGGTGCTTGGGACCCGACGCGTCCGCGGTGATGTAGGGCAGGTTGACGTCGGTCTGCTGGCTCGACGAAAGCTCGATCTTGGCCTTCTCGGCAGCCTCCTTGAGCCGCTGCGTGGCGAGCGGATCGCCGCGAAGGTCGATGCCGCTGTCCTTCTTGAACTCGGCCGCCAGGAACTCGATGATGCGCAGATCGATGTCCTCACCGCCGAGGAAGGTGTCGCCGTTGGTCGACAGCACCTCGAACTGCTGCTCGCCCTCGACGTCGGCGATCTCGATGATCGAGATGTCGAAGGTGCCGCCGCCGAGGTCGTATACGGCGATCTTGCGATCCCCCTTCTTCTTGTCGATTCCGTAGGCGAGCGCGGCCGCGGTCGGCTCGTTGATGATGCGCTTGACCTCCAGGCCGGCGATGCGGCCCGCGTCCTTGGTGGCCTGGCGCTGCGAATCGTTGAAGTACGCCGGCACGGTGATGACCGCCTCGGTCACCGGCTCGCCGAGATAGTCCTCGGCGGTCTTTTTCATCTTCATGAGCACGCGCGCGGAGATCTCGGGCGGCGCCATGCGCTTGCCCTTGGCCTCCACCCAGGCATCGCCGTTGTCGGCGCCGACGATCTTGTACGACACCATTTTCATGTCGCGCTGCACGACTTCATCCTGGAAGCGACGGCCGATCAGACGCTTGATGGCGTGCAGCGTGTTGGCGGGATTGGTCACGGCCTGACGCTTGGCCGACTGCCCGACGAGCACTTCGGTGTCGTCGGTGTAGGCAACGATCGACGGCGTGGTGCGCTGGCCCTCGCTGTTTTCGATGACGCGCGGCTTGCCGCCCTCGAGCACTGCCACACACGAGTTCGTCGTGCCGAGGTCGATACCTATGATCTTTCCCATTGCCCTGTCTCCATGGTGTGCGCAGGCTGTCGGTGCTTGACCGTGATACCCCTATCTGGGGGCCGATACGGGCTTTTTCAACTCAATCCGGCGAGTCCGCCGGCCGCGTCGCCACCGTCACCAGTGCCGGCCGCAACAGCCGGTCCTGCAGCAGGTAGCCCTTCTGGATGACCGCCGTCACCGTACCGGGCTCGACCGCGGCGGTGGCCTCGGTGGTAATCGCCTGGTGGCGGTCCGGGTTGAACTTCTCGCCCTGCGGGTCGACCTCGCCGACACCGAGACGGTCGAGCGCGGCCAGCAGCATCTTCAGGGTCAGGTCCATGCCGGCGCGCACACTGGCGATGTCCTCGGCCTGGGCGGCCGCGGCCAGGCCGAGCTCCATGCTGTCCTTGATGGGCAGGAGCTCGGCGATGAGCTTTTCGAGCCCGTACTTGTGCGCGTTCTCCACGTCGCGGGCGGCACGCTTGCGCACGTTGTCGAGTTCCGCCCGGGCGCGCAGTGCCTCGTCGCGCAGTTCCTGGACGCGCGCCTGCGCCTCGGCGAGGGCGGCCGTCAGATCCTCGGTCCCCGGATCGTCGCCCGGCGCCGTCGCGGCGCTGTCCTCGCACGCCTCACCCGCGGCCGTGTCGGTCTGATCCTTACTCACGAAATGCTGCTCCCTCGTGCAAATTGCGGCAGATCGCGACCGTGCCGCCCGCTGCGGGCGGTCGCAACATCCTGATTTTTCCTGATGTGGGGGCTCGTGCAGGGATTTCAAGGCCGCGCCGAGCACCTTGGCGGTCAGATCGACGATCGGGATCACCCGCTCGTACTCCATCCGGGTCGGTCCGATGACCCCGAGCACGCCGAGGATGCGCCCGTCCGCGGAGTAGGTCGACGTCACCACGCTGCACTCGCCGAGCACGGCGTATCCGGACTCCTCGCCGATGAAGATCTGGACGCCGCGAGCCGAGAACGACTGTTCCAGCAAATGCAGAATGTCGCGTTTCTGGTTGAAGGCCTCGAACAGATGCCGGAGCTTCTCGATATTGGATAAATCATTGATTTCCATTAGATTCGTTTGCCCGGCCAGCACGAAATCGTCGTCCCTGGGCTCGCTCTGGAGCGCCTGCCCGGCGATCTCGACGACGGTGCACATCATCTCGTTCATGCGCTCGCGTGCCTCGGCCATCTCGCGCAGCAGATCCTCGCGCACCTGCCGCAGATCGCGGCCGGCAAAGGCCTGATTGAGGTAGTTGGCCACCTGCAGCAACTCGTTGGCGTCGTAGGGCTTGGCGGTGTGGATGATGCGGTTCTGCACCTCGCGATTGTTCAGCACCATGATGGCGAGCACGCGATTGTCGCTGAGCGGCAGGAATTCGACGTGGCGCAACGACTGCTGCTCGTTGCGCGGCAGCGTGACGATACCGGCCAGCCGGGTGACCTCCGACAGCAGCAGCGAGGTCTTGTCGAGCAGCCGTGACACGTCGTCCTCGTCCTGCATGTTCGAGGCGATGCGCCGTACCTCCTGCGGATCGAGGCGCTTGACCGTCATCATGGAGTCGATGAACAGCCGATAGCCCTTGACCGTCGGTATCCGTCCGGCGGAGGTGTGCGGCGAGCTCAGCAGGCCGAAATCCTCGAGATCGGCCATGACGTTGCGGATGGTGGCCGGGCTCAGATCCAGACGCACGTCGCGCGCCAGCGTTCGCGAACCGACCGGCTGCCCGTCGCTGATGTAGCGTTCAACGAGGCACTTGAACAGATATTGGGCTCGCTCGGAAAGCTTATGGTGCTCAGGAGGTTGCGTCATGAGTGCGCGCCGATCGAAGAGCCCTGGGCGAAGTAGGCGAAAAATCTAGCACTGTGCCGGCGAGAGTGCAAAACGGCCGTTGGCGGTCTGTGAGGGAAATGCTACTTTGAGCGCCGCGATCCAGATAGCTGCGACGGACCCATGTTCAAGCGCGTCGGCCTGATTTCCAGGAAAGGCGATCCCAAGGTCCGCGCCATCGTCGCGACCCTGGCCGAGCACCTGCGCCGGCGCGGCCTGGAAGTCGTGCTCGACGACTACAGCGCCGAGCTGCTCGGCGCGCCCGGCGCCACCTCGCCGCAGGACAGCAACGACGCGTCGGCCCTGTTCATCGCCATCGGCGGCGACGGCACCATGCTCGCGGCGGCGCGCTGGCTGTTCGACCGCCCCGACGTGCGCCTGCTCGGCGTCAACCTGGGCCGGCTCGGGTTTCTGACCGATCTCAGCCCCGAACAGCTCCCCGAGGGACTGGACCGCATCCTCGACGGCGATTATACCGAGGACGAACGGTTCTTCCTGGAATGCCGCGTCAACCGCGGGGCCGACGTCGTCGCCCATGCCAATGCGCTGAACGACGTGACGCTGCTGAAGTGGAACACGGCCCGGCTGATCACCTTCGACACCTACATCGACGACCGCTTCGTGCACAGCCAGCGCTCCGACGGCATCATCGTGTGCACGCCGACCGGCTCGACCGCCTACGCCCTGTCCGGCGGCGGGCCGATCCTCGATCCCGCGCTCGCCGCCGTCGGCCTGGTGCCGATCTGCCCGCACGCGCTGACCAACCGGCCGCTGGTGGTCGCCAACGACTGCCTGGTCGAATTCGTGATCCGCACGACCACGCCCGATCTCGCCCGCGTCACCTGTGACGGCGAAGGCGTCATCGCGCTCGAGCCCGAAGACCGCGTGAGCGTGCGCAAGGCCGGGCGCGCCATCCGCCTGATCCATCCGGCCGGTCACGATCACTTCGCCACGCTGCGTGCCAAGCTCCACTGGGGTCGCGACCCTTGCTGAGGCACCTGCAGATCCGGGACTTCGCCATCGTCGACCACCTCGAGCTCGACTTCGAGCCGGGCTTCACCGTGTTCACCGGCGAGACCGGCGCGGGCAAGTCCATCCTGCTCGACGCCCTGGGGCTGGTGCTCGGCGACCGGGCAGCGGCCGATCTGGTCCGGCCCGGTGCCGAGCGCGCGGCCATCGTCGCCAGCTTCGAGCTCGAGCGTTGCCCGGCACTGCTCGCCGAGTTGGCCGGGCGCGGCCTCGATGCCGGTCGCGAGTGCATCGTCCAGCGCCAGATCGGCGCCGACGGCCGCTCGCGCGCCTTCGTGAACGGCATTGCGACCCCGATCGGGGTGCTCGCCGAGATCGGCGCCCGCCTGACCGACATCCACGGCCAGCACGCCCACCAGTTGCTGGTGCACCGGTCCCACCAGCGGGTGCTGCTCGACGACTTCGGGGGTTATCACGAAGAGCTGGCCGCGGTGGCGGCGGCCGCCGCCGGCTGGCGCCAGCTCGAAGAAGAGCTCAGCGCCGCGCGCGGGGACGACGACGATGTCGGCGCGACGGTGAACCGGCTGCGCGACCAGCTCGAGGAGCTCGACGGCGTCGCGCTCGCACCGGCGGACATCGACGCACTCGAACAGCAACATCGGCGCGCGGCCAACGGCGCGCGGCTGCTCGAGGGCGCGACCGAGGCGCTGGACGGGATCGCCGAGAGCGAGGCCAGCGTCCGCGACCGTCTCGGCCGCGTCGGCCGGCTGCTGGGCGAGCTCGAGCGCGTCGATTCCCGTCTCGCCGGCATCGTCCGGCTGCTCGGTGACGCCGGCGTCGCCGTCGAGGAGGCGGCCACGGCGCTGCGCCGCTACGTCGCCGATCTCGACCTCGAACCCGACACCCTGGAGCGCAGCGAGCGCCAGCTCGCGCTGTTGCACGAGCTCGCCCGCAAGCACCGCTGCGCGCCGGCGGCGCTGCACGAGCTGCGCGAACGGCTGCGGCTGCGCCTCGAGCAGCTCGACAGTCTCGGCGAGCGGCTCGAACGCCTGACACGCCAGCGCACGGAGGCCATGGCCGGCTACCGCGCGGCGGCCGAGGTGCTGCATGCGCGGCGGCAACAGGCCGCGCGCGCGCTCGAGACCGCGGTGGCCGCGGCCATGGCCCAGCTCGGCATGCCCGGGGCGATGTTTCATGTCGACGTCGAGGCGCCGGCGCAGCTGCAACCGTTACCGGAGGGTGGCGACACGGTCGAATTCCAGGTCAGCGCCAATCCCGGCCAGCCACTGCGGCCACTCGCGCGGGTCGCGTCCGGCGGCGAGCTGTCCCGCATGAGCCTGGCCATCCAGATGGTGGTGACCAGCGATCGCGACGTGCCGACCCTGGTGTTCGACGAGGTCGACGCCGGGATCGGCGGGCGGGTCGCGGAAATCGTCGGCCACGAGCTGCGCCGCCTCGGCACGCGCCGCCAGGTGCTGTGCGTCACCCACCTGGCGCAGGTGGCGTCCCTGGCACATCAGCATTTCCTGGTCGAAAAAACGGCGTCCGCCGACAGCACGCGCACGACCGTCACGGCGCTGCCCCCGGAGGCGCGCACCAACGAGATCGCACGGATGCTCGGTGGCGCGCGGGTGACCAAGCAGGCGCTGGCGCACGCCCGGCAGATGCTGGCGAGCTGAGCCGGCGCCCGGATCCGTCTCGCCGCGGCGAAGACCCGGCGGCGCGGCCCGGCCGGATCACGACCGGCGCGCAGTCGGGAGTACGGGTACTCAGTCTTTTTTCGGACGCACGTACAGCACCAGGCTGTGATCGACGAGATCGTAGCCGTGCTTGGCGGCGATCTCGCGCTGTCGCCGCTCGATTTCCTCGTCCACGAACTCCACGACCCGGCCGGTCTTGACGCAGACCATGTGGTCGTGGTGGTCACCGCGGGCGAGCTCGAACACCGAGCTGCCGCTGTCAAAATGGTGGCGGGAAACCAGCCCGGCGGCCTCGAACTGCGTCAGCACGCGGTAGATGGTCGCCAGGCCCACGTCCTCGCCGGCATCGAGGAGCGCCTTGTATACGTCCTCGGCGCTCATGTGCCGCTGCTGGTTGACCTCGAGGATGTCGAGGATGCGCAGTCGCGGCAGCGTCGCCTTGAGGCCGGCTTTCTTGAGCTCTTGAGTGTCCATCGGAAAGGTCTTGCGCACCCGCTGGACCTTGGACGGCCGTGGTGACGATCCCGGCCGCAGTATAGCAAACTCGGGCCGGGCCCCCGTGCCGCGCTGGCCGCTGACCCCGCCCCGTGGATACAATGCCCGGTGCGGGTCGAATCCGGAGTAGTCTCTTGAAAGTCGTACGCGGTATCACGCTCGTCACCGTCCCGGTGATCACCCTTTGTGCATGCTCGATACACCCCCGCCTGCCGACCGCGTCGGATCTGCCCTTCGTGCACAAGGTCGACATCCAGCAGGGCAATGTCATCACCCAGGAGATGCTCTCGCAGCTCGAACCGGGCATGGACAAGGTCAAGGTGCGCTTCATCATGGGCTCGCCGCTCATCGTCGACACCTTCCACAACGACCGCTGGGATTACGTCTACAGCCTGCAGGAGGGGGGCGGCCCGCGCGAGCAGCGGCGCGTGTCGCTGTTTTTCGAAAACGAAAAACTCGTCCGCGCGCAGGGTGACATCAAATCGGCGCTGGGCCGGCTGGAGGTGAAGCGCGAGCGCAGCACCATGGTGGCCGTGCCCGGCGAGTACGAGCCGTCGTTGCTGGACAAGCTCAAGCACAAGGTGACGTTCGGCGAGGACGAGGACGAGGGCGCGGCAGCCGCGGCGGCCGGCGCCGGCAAGGACGGAGCCAAGAGCGAGGCCGCAGGCAGCGGGGACGATGCCGGCGCCGCGACCGCGACCGCGGCCACCGGCACGGACGGCGCGGCGGCGAACGGCGAGGACGCGGAAGACGGCGCCGGGACCGAGGCCGCAACCACCGGTGAGGACGCGCCGGCCACGAGCGAGGACAAGGTCGCGACCCAGACCGTGATCGTGCCCGAGGATGCCCCGCGCAAGAAAAAAGGGTTCTTCCGCCGCCTGATGGACAAGCTCGGCAAGGGCGAAAAAAGCCGCAGCGACAGCGCCGGCGGCAGCGGCGGTTATCGCGACCCGACCGAACGCGACGAACCGTTCTGAGCCTCGCGCCCGCGGGCGCTCAGCCGCCGCGCGCGCGCCGGCGCCTGAGCACCTTCGGATCGGCCCGCAGCGGCCGGTACATCTCCACCCGGTCGCCGTCGCGCAGCACCGTGTCGGGCCGGCACAGCTTCCCGAACACGCCCAGACGCTGCGGATCGGCCTGCGCGCTCAGGCCGGCGGCCGCAACCGCCGCGGCCACCGTCGCGCCCGCCGGCAGGCTGAGCGGGCGCATGATCTGCTCTCCGGGCCGCAGGCACACGACCTCCACCCGGATGGGCTCAGCTACTGCCATAGCAGATCTCGGCGCGGGCTCGAAACGAGTCCACCAGCGAGCTGGCGAGGTGACTGAACACCTGGCCGACGGTCATCGCCAGCAGCCTGCTGGCGAAATCGAACTCCATTTCCAGCGAGACCAGGCAGCCCCCGTCCGCCAGCGCTTCGAACCGCCACACCCCGTGCAGGTGCTGGAACGGCCCGCGGACCAGATGGATGCGGATACCGCGCCCCGGATCGAGCGCGTTCTCGGTGGTGAACGACTGGCGCAGCCGGCCCTTGGCCAGATCGATGGTCGCGATCACGCGCGGATCGCTGCGATCGTGCACCGTGGCGCCGGCGCACCAGGGCAGAAAGTGCGGATAGGACTCGACGTCGTTGACGAGCTCGTACATCTGCGCGGCGGTCCAGGGCACGCGCGCGCTGCGTTGGATCCGGGTCACGGTGCGGGTTCAGTCAGCAATAGGGGCGGATCATCGTCGGCGCCGGCTTCACCGCCCGGCCGGGGCGGCCATGCGCCACGCTCGCAGCGGAAATAGTGCTGCATATCACGGCATTGCTCAACGGCGTCGCGTTCAAGCCCGCCCCGCCCGCGCCGCTACCCGCGCAGGGACCGCGCGCAAAATGCGGGAGGACCGATGGCAGTACCGGCGAACGACGTGTCGCAGCAGACGGGGCTACCGGCACGGATCGGGCGATTCGTGCCGCTGCGCCGGCTGGGCCGTGGTGCCCAGGGCGCCGTCTATCTCGCCACCGATCCCGACCTCGGCCGCGAAGTCGCCATCAAGACCCTGCTGGTGCGGGGCCGCGAACCGGATCGCCTGCTGGAGGAAGCGCGCAACGTCGGGCGCCTGCAGCACGCCAATATCGTGCCGCTGTACGCGATCGACACTCACGACGGCCTGCCCCACCTGGTGTACCAGTACGTCGAGGGCCGCACGCTGCGGGAGCTGCTCGCCACGGACAAGGCCCTGCCGATCCACCGCGCCCTGGAGATCAGCAGCGCCCTGTGCGACGCGATGAGCTGCGCGCACGAGCTCGGCATCGTCCACCGCGATCTCAGCCCGGCCAACATCCTCATCGACGCCACCGGCGCACCGCGCGTGCTCGACTTCGGCGTCGCCAGCGTCGTCGGCACCGGCACCGGCCACAGTGACATCGTCGGCACGCCGAACTACATGGCCCCCGAGGCGCTCAACGGTCAACCCGCCGGGCCGGCCGCAGACGTGTTTTCGCTCGCGGCGGTGCTGCACGAGATGCTCACCGGCGTGCAGGCGTTCGCGGCCGACAACCCCATGGCGGTGATGTACCAGATCGCCCACGAGCGATCGCTGCCGCCGTCGATGATCAATCGCGCCGTCGAGCCCGCGCTCGACGCCATCGTCGGCAAGGGTCTGAGCAAGGACGTCGCCGACCGCTACCAAAGCGCCGCCGAGATGCGCGCGGCGATCGACGCCTACCTGCAGCCGGCGAGCGAAACGGAAGACGACGCCGGTGGCGCCGGCGCACAGCACGGCTCGGTGGAGTTCCTGCTCCGCCGCATGCGGCGCAAGCCGGACTTTCCCGCCGTCTCGCAGCACGTCGCCGAAATCAGCAACAAGACCCGAACCGCCGACGCCTGCCACGCCAACGAGCTGGCCAACGTCATCCTCAAGGACTTCGCGCTGACGACCAAGGTGCTGCGGCTGTGCAACTCGGCCATCTATGGCCAGTACGGCGGCGAGATCAGCACCGTCAGCCGCGCCGTGCTGATCCTCGGCTACGAGCAGGTACGACTGGCGGCGCTGAGCATCGCGCTGTTCGAGCACCTGAAAAACGGCGACCAGGCCGAAGAGCTGAAGCACGCGATGTGCGGCTCGTTGCTGAGCGCCATGATCGCGCGCGGTGTCGCCCGGCGCGCCGGCATCGAGGTCGAGGAGGCCTTCATCGCCGCCATGTTCCACCGCCTCGGCAGACTGCTCACCGTCTATTACTTCCCCGAGGAAACCGCGGACATCAAGGGGCTCATGGCGAGCAAGGACATGACCGAGTCCGCCGCCGTGCGCGCGGTGCTCGGCATCGGCTACGTGGACATCGGCATGGCCGTCGGACGCGAATGGCAGCTCCCGGACGACATCGTCAACGCCATGAAAGAATTACGCGGCGAGCCCCTCGCCCGGGCGACCAGCCACGGCACCGCCATCGCCCAGGTGGCGGTGTTCGCCAACGAGATCTGCGCGGCCGCCGCGGATCCGGCCGACGATCAGCCGCGCGCGGCTCTCGACGGCGTCGTTGCGCGCTTTCGCGACTGCTTCGATCTCGACCTCGACAAGGTGGCCGGCATCGTCAGGGACGCCACCGAGGAGATGCAGGAATACGCGGCGATCATCGAGGTCGACGTCCGCGCCAGCGCAACGGTCGGCAGGCTCGCCAGGCGCTGCATCCGCGCGCAGGTGGTGGCCACCGAAGCGGTTGCCGATCCCGACGCCCGCGCCGATCCCGGCGGCGACGCCGGTACCGCGGCCCAAACCGACGGGGCAGCGGCGAGCGCGGCCGGCGCCGACCTCGCGCGGCGCGCGATCCTGGTGAACGCCATCGCCGACATGACCAACGCGCTGCTCAACGGCTGCGCCCTGAACGATCTGTTCGTGATGCTGCTCGAAGGCCTGTATCGCGGCATGGGCTTCTCGCACGTGCTGTTCTGCGCCCGCGATCCCCGCCAGGGCGTGTTCGCGGCACGCTACGGCTTCGGTGCCGGCGTCGAGGAGCTCATACCGCGGTTCCGCTTCACGCCCGCGGGCGACACCGACGTGTTCAGCCACGCCGTGAGCAGCGGATGCGAGCACGTCATCATCGATGCCGGCGCGACGGGGCTGCGCCACGCCGTGCCCGCATGGTGCCGGGAGCTCGTCGCGCCGCGCTCCCTCGTCCTGTTCCCGCTGGTCGCGAACAAGCGCTGCATCGCCGTGATTTACGCCGACACGCAGGCGAGCCCGGCGATCATCACGGCCGAGGATCTGCGGCTGATGAAGACCCTGGTCAACCAGGCGGTGCTCGCCGTACGCCAGCACGTGCAGCGCTGAGCCGCCGTCGCGCCGGCCCGGCGTTGCTATAATCGCCGCACCCGTCCCGGCGGCCGCGCGTCCCGCGCCGGCCGTTGCCACCGAATCGAGCCATGAACAAATCCCGTCCCCAGGGAACCTCGACCATCGTCCTCAACAAGAAGGCGCGGCACGACTTCGCCCTCGAGGACCGATTCGAGGCCGGCCTCGTGCTGGAAGGCTGGGAGGTCAAGAGCCTGCGCGCCGGACGGGTGCAACTGCGTGACGCCTACGTCATTCTCAAAAACGGCGAGGCCTGGCTGCTCGGCGCCACCATCACGCCGCTGCCGTCGGCCTCGACCCACATCGAGCCCGATCCCCAGAGGACCCGCAAGCTGCTGCTGCACGGGGACGAAATCGCACGCCTGATCGGCGCCGTCGAGCGCAAGGGCTACGCCCTGGTCGCCACCGCGATGTACTGGAAGAAAGGCCGCGCCAAGCTCGAGCTGGCGCTGGCCAAGGGCAAGAAAGCGCACGACAAGCGCGCCGCGACCCACGATCGCGAATGGGAGCGCGAACAGCGCCGGCTGCTCAAGAGCCGCAGCCGCTGACGGCCGCGGTCCGTGACGGGAACCCGGCGGCGGGTTACTATCTCTAAGGACACCAAGGGGGCGACCTGGATTCGACGTGGGTCGCGAAACCCGAGGGGCATGCCGAGGTGCAGTGACCTCGTAAATAACGCTGCAAACCTGATAGTTGCCAACGACGACAACTACGCACTCGCTGCTTAATACCCAGTAGGGTGCCGTCTGACCGGGCCGTGCTTGTGCGACCGGATCCCAGGCGTCGACTCACACAAGCTCGCGACGAAGTGCGTCCGGCGCCGAGTCGTTAAAACCCAAACCGGACTCGCCGTCTGCGTGCCCTGCCGCTCGGGCTGCAGGCGGTCAAATACAAAGAGCCGGCTACGCATGTAGAACCGACGGCAGAGCACTTGCGGACGCGGGTTCGATTCCCGCCGCCTCCACCATTAGAGAGTTTTCAAGCCCCTGAAAACTCAAGGAAAAGCGCCCCTAGTGGCGCTTTTTTCTTTTCTAAATCAAGCAAATACGTTTAGCAGACAGGTATCTCGCCACATCCCGTTATACCAGGCCTTTGCGCCCTTTCCGGGGGTATGTTTGGGGGTATAAAATACTCCCAGCCAGGAAATACCCCCAGATGCTGACGATCCAGGAAATCAAGAACGCGAAGGCCGGTGACAAGCCCCGGAAGCTCTACGACCGCGACGGCCTGTACCTTTTCGTCACCCCAACCGGCGGCAAGCTCTGGCGCGGCAAGTACCGCGTCAAAGGCCGGGAGAAAACCCTCAGCCTCGGTCCCTACCCCAAGATCGGCCTGGCCGAGGCGCGTGAGAAGTGGCAGGACGCGCGAAAGCTCGACGACCCCTCCGCGGTCAAACAGGTGGAGAAGCAGGCTTCAGATTCGGCGACGCCGACCTTCCTCGCCGTCGCCAAGGAGTGGCACACGCGCCAGACGCCCGGCTGGACCCGCAAGCACGCTTCCCAGGTCTGGCGCTCCCTCGAGATCGACATCCTGCCGACGCTGGGCCCGCGTCCCGTCGACGAGATCCAGCCGCGCGAGATCATGTCCCTGATCGAGGGCATCGAGGACCGCGGCGCTGGCGAGATCGCCACTCGGGTACTGCAGCGGGTGCGGGCCGTCTTCTCCCGGGCCGTGGCTCTCGGCTACCGAGACGTCAATCCGGCCGGCGAACTTCGCAATCACCTCAAGCCGCGCAAGAAGGGACAACAGACCGCGCTTGCCGCCGAGGAGCTGCCGGCGTTCCTGCACGCACTCGATGCCTACAACGGTGACGCGGCGACACGCCTGGGTCTGCGCCTGCTGATCCTCACCCTCGCCCGCACCAGCGAGGTCCGCGAAGCAAAGTGGACCGAGTTCGACCGTCAGGAAGGGGTGTGGGTAGTTCCAGCGGAGCGAATGAAGAACCGCCGCGAGCACCGCGTGCCCCTGTCGCAGCAGGCGCTCGCCACGCTCGGGGAGCTGCACAAAGTCACCGGCCACTCACAGTGGCTGATGCCTGGTCGGCTCGAGGACAAACCGGCCAGCCAAAACACCATGATCTTCGCGGTCTACCGGATGGGCTTCCACAAGCGCACCACCGTCCACGGCTTCCGCGCCCTGGCCTCGACGATCCTCAACGAGGCCGTCACGGAGATCGACGCCAAGAAGCATCGCATGTGGTCCGTCGATGCGGTCGAACGCGCTCTCGCCCACACCGAGCAGAACAAGGTCAAGGGCGCCTACGACCGGGGCGACCGATTCGAGGAGCGGACCCGCCTGATTCAGTGGTGGGCTGACCACCTAGACGCGGTCACCAAGTCCCCGGCCACGATCGAATCCCAGAGCAAAGGTACCGTGTGACCAGCTTCTGCCGCGGATTCAGTCGGTTGGAAACCACGACGCCGGTTGCATTGGTTTTCTGCAGCCATCGCCAGCCATACCAATACCATCCCAACACGTGAGGTCGCGATAGCACAGGAGACCAACGATGAAACGACTGATTACCGACAAGCAGCTCAAGGAGAAACTGGGCGGCTGCTCCGATATGACAATCTGGCGCCTGCGGCGTGAGGGGAAGCTCCCGAAGCCTAGAAAGCTGGGAAGCCGAAACGTGACGCCCGAAGAAGAGGCAGACAAGGCGATCGCGGCGCTAATAGGTCTGTAGGAAGCGCTGAGGACCGTTTCCGTTTCGCCCGCCATAGCTTGTCTTGCCGCTCGCCATAGCATGGCCTCGCGTTCCGCTCCGCCACCTCACCACTGTCTGTCACTTCACACTGATCCCACACCAATTCACCCGTTTATGGATTGGGCCAGAATCGACATGCACCGCCTGACCATTGGAAACCCACGAAAACGGTGTAAAACTGGTGCCTATTTCAAGGGGTTAGGAATTGCCACGGCCAAAGTCAAAGAAACGCAGCGTCCGCCTGTCGGTTGCTCTCGATGAGGCAGAGTACGAGGAACTGACGCGCCTTGGCGCGGAACTCGACCTGTCGGCGGCGTGGTTGATCCGGCGCGCGGTCTCGGAATTCGTGGCGCGGCACCGCGACGGTATCGCGCCCGACCTGCCCTTGCGGCCACCCGAGCTGGAAGCTACAGGACGGAAGACGACGGGAGGAACACGTGGCAAATGAGTTCGGCCGCTTAGCGGCTTCTAATCCTGCGAGGGCGTCGGTGCCTCGCGCTGACGCAAGCTTAGTGGGAGGAATTTAGGACGTCATGGCCCACAGCAACAGTCTCATATCGTTCCTGCGACACTACGGCCCGATTCCGGCCAGCGACAACATGTACGACGAGTTGATCCAGTCCGAGATCGAACGTCATGCGATCGAACCGGCAATCCATATTGATCCGGCACGCCTCGATGAAGTGCGAAGCAACTTCGAGTCAGCGACACCTCGCAACGTAATTCTGACGGGGACAGCAGGCGACGGTAAGACCTATCACTGCCGACGCATCTGGGAGCATTTCGGAGGCGATCCGGAAAAATGGAAGGCCGGGCAGAAGATCGTATCGCTTTCGCTTCCAGCATCAGACAAGACGATTACCATCGTCAAGGACCTGAGCGAACTGACGCAGAATGAGAAGGACACAACGATTGCGGATCTTGCGATGGCGGTCGCAGGGAAGAACGAAGACAAGGTGTTTCTTGTTGCGGCGAACGACGGGCAGCTTCTGGCAACATGGAGAGACTGGTCTGACACACAAGATGAAGCTGAACACCGGGTCTTCAAGTTACTCGAAGACATGCTGGTCGAAGAACGGACGACGGATGATGCGCTTATTCTTGACCTCTACAATCTCAGCCGTTTGGACGCGTCGGTCCATTTTCAGGGACTCGTAGAGCAGATCGTCGAGCACAAGCAATGGTCCCAATGCCAGGGCTGTGATCTTCTGAAAGAAGATGGAACTTCAACCTGCCCCATCCGCATAAACCGCGACCGGTTGCGCGGTGGATCGGACGACTTGGTATTCAGAAAGCGCCTCGGCGAGCTGATGAAACTGGCCCGCGCGAACCGGATGCATCTTCCGATTCGTGACCTCCTCCTTTTGGGCGTGAACATCCTCTTGGGTGACCGACAGGGCCAGCAAGTTCTCTTGACATGCCGAACTGCAAGAAACCGCGCGGAGAAGGAGGATTATCGACATACAAATCCTTATGCCAACGTGTTCGGCATGAACTTGCCGGAACGGCAACGACAGCAATACCAGGTATTCACAACGCTCGAAGGATTTGGAATCGGGCGCGAGACGGACAACAAGTTCGACAACCTGTTGATCTATGGCACATACGATGACTCGGACCACTACAAGAAGTTTGTTTCCGACGATATCTACTACGGCGCACGGGCCTACGAGCCGTATTTGCGCGACTACCTCGAAGGGGAGCGCGAGAACATAGACGAGTTCATGCGCGCACTCGGCCGACAGCGACAGCGTCTTTTTTTCTCGCTACCGCCTGACAAGGCGTTCGATCCGTGGCGCCTGACTGTCTACCAGGCGTCGGGCCGCTTCCTGGAGTTCGTCTCTGGCCTTGCCAGCGGTGCTGATGTTTCGCGAACAGAGGAACTGCTCGTTAAGGGTCTCAACCGGACGTTCTGCGGCATGATGATCGACGACGGAACGCAACTTTATCTCGCCTCGTCGGGCGGAGACGGACGTGGCAGGATCGCCTCACTGCTAAACTACGACCTGCCGACGAAGAGCCACAGACGCGACCCGTATCTCCACTTCACTGTCGCCGCGGACCAGGCAACACCATGTCTGCAAATCATCGATCCCGCAGGTGCAGGGAATGACGTTGTGGATAGCCTGAATCTCCAGCTAACGCATTTCGAGTACCTAGTGCGTGTCGCGGGCGGCAGTCTCCCTGCAAGCTTCTCACGCCAATGCAATGAGGATTTTCTCGATTTCAAGCTTCGTCTAATCAGCCGGCTCGACGAGCTGATCGGTGAAACGGCGTCAACTGACGAAGTGAATCTTCAAGCGTTGACTGTTGACGAAAGAGGGCGAGCGCATCCCGACAATATCCGGATCAGGGTGAGCCAATGAATTCGCCACTCGAAGCGCCGGCAAAGTACAGAAGCGATGTCAACGTATGGGTCGATGAGGCGATCTGGGGGCATCGCTTATATAACGATCAAACTCCATGGTTGGTCTTTTTGGAATTCCTGGCAATCTTTCAGTCTCGAAACTCCGAGGGACAGGCGCTCAACGAAAGCAGGCGTGACGGCGCGCACGAAACCTTCACCTATCATATTCCGAGACTGATCCCGCTACGGCAACTGATATTCAATAACCCGCATATCCGCCATTTAGAAGCAACGCTATCTTCGGATTCAGAGCGGTGGCGATCATGGCTGAAGACTTTCGCCACCGACGATGATTTTAGCTATTTGCAGGGTCGGTTTGGTTCCTTTGCCCGACTTGCCCGCGTGATCGAGTTTTTTCAGACGACAGGCATCGAGCCTCACCGACAACGTCGGTGGAGTTCACGATTCCTGTTTCCATACGGCCCGAACTGTCTCTATGCGGATCTTCCCGCGAACATAAACGGCAGCCCTGACCGGCGCTTTTTCGCCCGCAGCGGGGAACTCCTGTACCTGATGTTGAATCGCAGCGGCGCAGGCCCTGAGATCGCAAAGGCGATCTCAGGGAAGCTACTGCGCAGCGATGAAACCTGGAACCGCGTTGTCAATGCCCTTCTACCAGAGGGCTTCCGAGCAGATTCGAATTCTGTCGCCAGCACGATTGGATATCTTCCTTACGCTGAGCGCCCGGAATACGCCGCGCTTGCTGAAACCTGGAAGAGCCTGCTGCAACTTGACCTTCCGGGTGAAACGCTGCTCGACCCGCTCATGCGTCTCTCCGCATTACATATGCTTCTCTACATGTTGCGCAGAGGGAATGAAGAGATTGGCGACACGGGCGAGCCGAAATTCGTACTGGAGATTGCGTCTCCTAGAAAGACGACGATGTTTGAACTCTCGGCTGAAAACTTCGGTGCGAATCGGATGCTGTCCACCCGAGCCGTCCGCGCGCATGTGGAATCGGCGAAGGCGGATGAGCGGTGGCAGAAAGCGCTGGAGGCGCGCGCGCCAGCCGACGCAGTGCGCGAATATCTGACGGAGCGATTTGAATGGGA
This sequence comes from Gammaproteobacteria bacterium, assembly GCA_020850735.1. Lineage (GTDB taxonomy): Bacteria > Pseudomonadota > Gammaproteobacteria > JADZEE01 > JADZEE01 > JADZEE01. Next base: position 53,259 of record JADZEE010000065.1, read on the forward strand.
ACCGGACGACGGACCGCCCTCCGGCGATCCCGACACCATTTTTGATACCCTGCGAGGCTACGCTGAAAAGAGGCACCAGCAGCATGTCGCCAAGGTCCATATGGAATGGGCACGACAGATCGGGCTTGCGGTATCCCGACGGGGAACCGGTACATGGTATTCGCCTGACGACTCGCTCCTGAAAGCTTTGGTTATATGCACTGTTGACGAGGGCCGCGAGGAATATCACCGGTTTTTGGCGAAACTCTATGAGCGCTTCCGTCTCGTCATCGGTGCAACCGAAGCCGAGCGCGCTTTCGGCTCTCTGCCGACGGATCAGAATGCGTTCATGCAAAACACGCAACGCCTTGAGCAGCGACTGCGTACCCTCGGCCTGCTCCGCCGGTTGTCGGATGACTGCGCCTATGTCGAAAATCCGTTCAGGAGCCGCTTGTGACAAGAAATGAACTGATTGCAGCGGTCGCGCTCGACTTCATCAAAGCACTAGTTGAGCAAGAACCGGAAGGCTCGCTGCGCTATTGCATGCTTGGCCTTGAGGCCTCTCTTGTTCGCTCCATAGCGAAGGCTGTGTTAGGCGATACAGAGGCAAGTGCAACGGTGGCAGTTAGAATATCGTCTGCCTTTGACCCTGCCGTGGATCTTCCCGGCGAGGCAAGAAGCGATCAGTCCATTACACATTGGCGCCATTGCCGGCTTCCCGAAGGGAAAAGAGCGGTTCTGTTCGCAGCCTCGCAAGAAGAACTTCAGCGCAACGACAAAAGCGTCGAGAAGATCACAAGGATTGAAACAGACACGCTGCGCGCCCGGTATGATGCATGGATTGACAAAGTCGGCCTCACTACAGCGCATCTCGACCAGACCAAACGCAGTCATCTGTTAGCGGCTCTGGAATCCGCAAACGGCACTCATGCGGCACGTACGATCGAGACATTCGCGGATTTTGTGCTCGCGATTTCGGACGGCGTTATCTCGAAGAGCCTTCCGCTCCAGAAGGCCATTGACAATGCATTGCCCAGTCTCAGATTGCCACGTTATGCAGGCTATTTTGATCGGATTCCTGAGAAAAGACGAAACACGCCGTCAGAGTGGAGCAAGGTATTCCGGCGACTTCACAGCCGGATGCGCCCGCTTCTCGTGCGGGAAACAGATCGTGGGGAACCAATTCCGCAGGAGTTGCTCAGGAGCAACCTTGAAGAACTCAAGGACCGTTTGACGGATACTGAATGTACGGCAATCGAGAACTTCATCGATGCCGACCTGCGGCTTGATTGCTGGTCTGATAGTCAGAAGGCCTTGGTCGAACTGGATTGGCGAACGGTCTCCGACCTTTTCGAGGGCGTCACAAAACGGGCTGCTCTCACGCTCGGCGAGCAGACGATCAAGTTCTTCGATGATGAATTCGACGATCAGCTCGACGACGATGAACGGGAATTGCTCGCCGGCACGTTCCCTAAAGAGCCATCGGACGATCTTCAGGAGTTCTTCGAGTCACACAGAGAACACCTGGCACGCGACAAGAAGCTTTCGAGTTCGTGGGAGCGTTACATATATAGGAACCCGCAGACGTACGACGATTTCCTCGTCGGGCTTCTGGCCACGATTGACGGTTTGCGCCGACGCACCGCAGACGACGAAATCGTCGAAAACAAGCTTCTCGTTCGTATTCCCAACGCGCGGGAAAAGAGCTTCTGGCGTGGCAAGAACCCTCGGGTTGCGCGGTATCTTGCGTATCGCTATAGGGGCCTAGGATCGCTCCTAGGGGAGGATGTCGAATTGGACTTAGGGAAGCTGGAAGAGTTCTACTTCCCACAGGCGGATGCCGATCTGGCTAAGGTCACATCCGGCTCAAAAGAAGCGAGATCGATCAAATTTGAGGTCGTCCTCGATCCGGATGGCGCAAAATCGAAGCTGATATTCCACTGGGAAATGCCGGTTGATGCTATCGGCACGTCATTGCCCGATGACCTTGTCAGCATTGCTAATCACGATGGGGAGCATGCACTTCTGCCGACGGCAGATATTGCAAGGCAATCTGTCAGTTCCAAAGGCAGTATCCAGCGGGTCGCGCTGGATGACGTGAACACGATCCGCGATGTAACCAACACAAATGACGGCAAACTCGTAGCGCCGAACAAGGCAAGCGGTGATCGAAGCGGTGCATTTCTCTACGCTCTGGAGGAACTCTCCAAGGTTGTCGGCCAGGAAAACGCAGTTGAGATACGCGGAAAATTCGACACGTTTTTGAGCGCTTTTACAGAGGCGATACGCGAATGGACCTTGAAGGACGGAGAGGGCATCGCCTCCGATGCGTTCATCGCACAGGCTAATGCTTACGGTGAGCTTCTTGAGTCTCTCCTGGATCATGCGAACAACGATCTGGCCCGAGAAAAGCTCTGGCAGGAAACCCTGCGTTTCGGTGTTGCAAATATTGGCGCGGGTGCACCTGCCGCGATCATCACGCCATGGCATCCTCTGCGTTTGGCGGAAATAAGTATCAAGGCTCGGCAGGCAGCCCGTCTGATTAGGGATGTGCTCTACGCAAACGAGGACGACATTTCAGGGGCTGATCTGTTATTCGGTCAGGTCCAACGCGAGCTTGTCTCAAATTTCTATCCCGAAGTTTGCATCGGGTTCGATGACGACAAACCTATTCTGCTTGCCGCTGCTGACACTGCATATGACTACACTCTGGCGGAACCGCCCTTGCGCCGTACTCGCCCCGACGGTGACGGCGCCCAGGATATCGACCCCGGCGTTGCGGCCAGAGCATTTGGCGCGGTTGGGGCACAATATCTCAAACTCCTGCCCCATGAACGAAACAACTTTTCGGTCGTCTTGTACAACGCGGAGTCGAAAGCGCTGCCGAGCGCGCTTGCGTCGGAGCTTTCGAGCAAAGTTCAGCAAGAGAATGAGCTTCAATGCGATTTGCTTCTGACCCACTCGGAACCATCGAGCATACGACGTATTTATGAGCAACAAAATGCGACGGTCGGCGATGAATCTGGATCGATCATGGCAAGCGAGGCAGCACGAGATTTTCTGTCTCGCATGCGAGTCGGGTTCCTCGATACAACTGACCTCCCTAGTGACGAGGCGGACCGTGCTGCGGATTTGGTCGCTTTGCAGGACGTTGTGGCTCGAAACGCCAAACTCGTTTGGAAAAAAGCACCGGGTGAGCGCCACCCCGAACTAGCCATACACGTTCCCGCACGGTGGTCGCGGCGGCGGCCGATTGGGGTCGCAGACACCGCTACTGCCGTATATCTCGCCTCCCCGTCACAACCACGCGTCGGTCAGACCTATCTAAACACGATCCAGTGGTTTCTCGATGGTGATAACTCCCTACCGGGAGACGTTATTCCGGCCAGGGAGGTAAATTTCCGAGACGGGGCAATTGGAGATGTGTTTGCGCAGACGCATCGGATCGGTGAATGGGTGGTCAATTTTGACGAACTCGTGGATCGTCGGCTTCTGACGAACAATGGCGTCCACGTCATACGACATATTCACGACCGTTATGTCGATCGAAATATTATCGTCTCCACAACCTCGAAGCCGCGTCTTCTCCACGCGCTTCTTCGCCAGCGCCTCGATCGCCTCGATCCCGCCATAGCTGGCGGAGATGACAAAGTTATCGACAGCCTTATTGATCAAGCTAACGCAATCTCAGGGCAGGTTGTGATGCGTGCGGCGCGCTACGGGCACTACGCAAACGAACTGCTGGGTATCGTGTTGTCGATGGAAAAAATCCGTTCGGGCCTGGGAGGAGCAGATCTACCACTTGGCTGGTATTTCCTTGATGATTTTGCTTCCTGGTTCGGGCAACGCGAAGAGCAAATCGCCGACATCATGGCGATCGCACCTCGAGTAGAGAACGGCAATCCCCTTCTGAAAGTAGCGATTTCCGAAGCCAAGTTCGTCGGTTCAATGGGCTATCGGGCGCAAGCCAAGAAATCGGCGAAACAGTTGGAAGAAACGGTTGCCCGCATTGGTCGGGCGCTGGACCCCGAGCACAAGCGAATTGATCGTGATGTATGGCTGCACCGCTTGGGTGACTTCATGATTGAGGGAATGGAACCGTTTGATTCAGCCCAGTTGAACGGTTGGGACCTTCATAGATGGTCGGATGAAGTACGACAGGACAGAGTTCCAATCAAGCTTGTCGGGTTCTCTCACGTATTCGTTCATGATGATGATGAGTACGTGGATGCTGGCGACGCCTCACCGCTAAAGGGGATGCCGCACTGCTTACAGCAAATCTTTGACAAGCCGCGCGTAGCTGATGCGGTTCGTTCCTTTGCGTCGACTCGCGGTGCGTCTGAGGTACCACCCACTTTCGATGGCAGTGATTGGGCCGATGCCCTTGTGTCTTCGGAAACGAAGCGGCGGGACGACGGCGCGACTGAGGACGAGAGCCCACAGGCTTCTGAAGTAGAAGCAGTATCCAACGATAGTGCAGCACGTGAAACGTCCGAAGCGAAACCAAAAACGAGAGAAAAAACCGGAGACGAGCAGGAACCGAGCGAAACTACGACATCTTCCGGCACTGACGAATCCGCCGGCGCCCAAGCAGAGGAAGAGGCGCTGATCGCCCAAGAATGTCGTGACAAATGGCCCTCACCTGAACTTGCCGCCTGGGTAAGCGCGGGGCGGGTTTCAGGCGATGACGACGATGAGGCGAAAGAATGGCTTGATATGACTGTGACCTCGTTGCAGCGTGCATTGCGCGGATACGATATGACCGCTGAACTCGTTGGCGCGCGCCTTACGCCGAATGCTGCTCTCGTTCGTTTTCGTGGATCAGACGATCTCACTGTTCCGAAGGTCGAAAAGCGGCGGCAGGAACTTCTCACGTCTCATGCGATCGAGGTCATCAACGTCCTCGCTGCACCGATGGAAGTCGTGATCATGGTTGCCCGCCCGAGCAGGACAATCCTTCGCCTGCGTGATCTCTGGCGGCAACGTGAACTTCCGTCCAGCGCTCCGGCGTCGAATACAAGCCTGCTGCTGGGAGCCTGTGAAGCTGACGGCGAGTTGCTCTATCTGAATGTCGGGGACGGATTCGGGGGGTTACAACCTCACGGCCCACATACATTGATTGCCGGTGAGACAGGGAGTGGTAAAGGCGTACTGGTCCAATGCCTGCTTCTGGATATCTGTGCAACGAACTCGCCCTCGTACGCTCGTATCCAGATGATTGACCCGAAGGCCGGTATCGACTTCCCCTGGCTCCGTCAAATGCCCCACCTTGACGGCGACTTGATCACTGATCGTGACGCGGCTGTTGAAGCATTAGAAGCGCTTGTTGCGGAAATGGAACGACGCAACCGTTTGCTGGCCGAAGCCGGTGTCACCAAGCTCTCTCATTACAATCGGAAAGTCGAAGCCAGTGAACGCTTGCCCCGGATCTGGTTGTTCCATGATGAATTGGCTGACTGGATGATGATCAAAGAATACAGGGAGGCTGTGGAACTGAATGCCAACCGCCTCGGCGTCAAGGCGCGTGCAGCCGGCATAAACCTGGTGCTCGTGACGCAACGTCCGGACAAAGATGCTCTGCCGATGCAATTGCGAGCAAACTTATCCAACCGCCTCGTTTTAAAGGTAGCAGATAAACGGAATTCAGAACTGGTGTTGGACGAAGCTGGCGCGGAACGCTTACTCGGCCGGGGGCACCTCGCAGCCAAACTCTCCGGCGAAGGCAAGATCATACTTGCGCAAGTACCCTTTATTGACGAAGACGGGATCGTAGAAGTTGCCGGACTTATTGCACGTGCCTGGCAGACACCGGAGCCGGAAGTAAGAGCCCGCTGAGGTAGGATTCTATTTATGACACGCAAGGCAGACCTTGGCCTTGCCATACAGATCGTCGATGTCGAGCGGCTCACTGTCGGGTCGTAGCGGGTTCGACTGGACCTTCGAGCGCATGCGGGCAACCCGCTGCTCGTGATCCTGCCTGATTTGCGCGATGCGCTCCGGCTGTTCCAGTGCTTGCAATGACTCACCCTGGCTCCAAGTGAAGGGCGAACCATGTTCAACGGCATCCTTCTCGTATGCCTTGGCTTCCTCGAATGCTTCGGGATGTTCCTCCTTGAGACGCACCCATTCGATCTTCTGCTGGAAGAAGCAAAAGGTACAGCCGCTACGCGTGCGCCACGAATAGTATTTCGGCAAGCCGAGCCCGGCCCCATCGAGAATCTCCAGCACACCGGCCTTGTCGATCCCCGCCTGCTTGAACGGCAGCTTGACGACGAGACGGTCGTGTTTGGACGAATAGCCTTCGCGGTATTCCTCGTCGCTTCGGATCGCGACATAACTGTAAATGGTGGCTCCGTCGGCCAGCAACGGTCGCAGCCAGTGCTCGAACGGGCGCAGCTTGAGCTGCCGCGTGCACCAGCGTGTCTGGGCCGACGGCAGAAAATCGTTGTATTGTTTGAGCCAGAAATCGAAATCCCGGTCGGGGTTCAGCCGCAGGATCGGCTTGCCGAGGAAGCCTTCAAGCCGCCCGAGGTACTCGTAGACTTCCGGCAATTCCTTGCCCGTGTCCGTGAAAAAATACTCGATATCCAGCTCGGGATGATGCTGCCGCATGTAAACGGCGAGCGCCGCGCTGTCGCGCCCGCCGGAGAGGCCAAGTACGTGTTTCACGGAATCGGTCGTCAAGAAGCGGCCCTTCCTTTCCCATTCTTGTGCGTTGGCGGGGATTTCTGCATATAGCGCGTACTGAGTTCCGCCAGCGCCGCCAGAATGATGCTGCGGCGGCTGGTGTCGGATTGTTCCAGCGTGACGGCCACGCGCTCGATAAGCTCGTTGACGGCTGCGCGGTCGGAGTCGGCTATGTCGAATTCCTCCAGCAGCGGCGCGGGACGGCCGTCCATGCCGATCACGACGGCCATCGCCTGCCGCTTGTCGGGGCGGCCCTTGACGCGCGCATAGGTCTCCGCGCGCAGGAACTTCTGCGCCATGTCGGCAAGCTCTATCGCGGCCTGGTCGAGGTCGGGATCGACCCAGTCGCGCGGCGGCTTGTTCGCGGCAAGACTGGCAATGCCTTCGAAGCTCTCGTCCGAACCGTCGAACTGCGACAGCCGGCCGACGAAGGCGTCGAGCCGGAAGTCCCCGGCGAGCTGCCTGATGTTCTCGGCACGCTCGCGCAATTCCGCGAGTGACTGCGGCGAGACGTTCGGGACCTGCAACTCCGCAAGCATGAGATCGCGCAAGCGATGCAGCATGGAGGGGTACGCCTGTACCAGTTCCTCCAGCCCCTCGCGGACGGTTCCGATGATGCGGCGCAAGTCTTCTGCGTTCGCAAGCGAAACGTCTTCGCCGAGCGTTCCCGGAATATCGTCGAACAGGAATTGGTTCGGATCATGCGCGCGTTTGAACAGGTCGCGGATGTTTACGGCATTGGCGGACAGTCGCATCGTCCGCTCGGTCCACTTCGGAAGCTGGTCGTAGATCGAGACAAGTCCGCGGCCGACATCGATCGGCTCCAGGTGCACCAGCTCGTTCGTCTTGTCGAGATCGCGAACGACTTGTGCCATGCCCGACAACAGGCGGCGCGAGACATCGCCGAGGTCCATCCAGCGCAATTGGATGAAGGCCGGGTCCTTGGCAAGATAGTCCACGTCCACGTCATCGAACTTCGCCCTGAATATGCCGTCGCGGTAGACGGCGATCTTGTCGCGCTGCGACAACACGAAAGAGACGGCGAGAAGCGGCATCATACCGTCTTTCACGCCGAAGGGCGGCTTGCGCCACTCGTCGAACAGCTCGGAGAAGGCGACCGTGCGATCGGCATGCGCCTTCACATGGTCGAATGCCTTCTGCCACAACGAGGCCAGGCGACATGGATCGGCCCCGCTCGTTACCGGTGATACGAAGCGCCAGCTCTTTCCCTGCTGCGCATAGAGGCCCGTTGCCTCCAGTATGGAGGCGAACAACCCGCCCTCGGCCGGAAAACCCTCAATACCAAGGCGCGGTTCGCCCTCGTTCAGGACCATGCGCCGCAGCAGGGTATTTTGCGCCGCGATGGCGTTGCTCGACGGCTTCTGGCGGTTCAGCAACTCGTTATGCAGACACGGCGACTGGTCGAAACGGCGATCCGCCAGTTCGGAGGCGATGCCGTTCAAATCCGCCTGCCGCAGGCGTTTCGGCTGGTGGTTCTTGCGGAACCACAACGCATTATCGAACGCTTTGTGCAGTTCGGCTTCAAGCAGGGCCTGCAAGGCTGCAAGGCGCGCGGAGACTTCCCGCCGCGCCACGGGATCGCCGGCGAGTTCGGGGTGATCGTTGCTGACGGTGTCGAGCGCGAACAGCTCGCGCGCCAGCGGCACGACGGCCCATGACCTCTTGGAAATCCCGACAACGATGTCCCATGCGTCGCTGTGACGCGCCGCTTTGCGGCACAGGTCCTCGGCGTGGTCTTCACTTTCCCCTTCGGTGGGAATGGCCAGCAGGAACTGGCCGATCGCGCCGTTCTCCGGCTCAAATCCTGCGGCGAATTCGACGATGCCGCTGACCGGGACGATGTTCACGTCGTACCAGCGCAGCGCGCCTGTCTCGTGATAGTGGCGTTTGGCAAGAATCGGTTGTAGTCCGGAAAGTGTCTTGAGTTCCTTGAAATCGATCTCGTCGATCTCGTCGAGTGCGGCGCGGACCGCCGCGTCGATGTCGAAGTCGCTGCCCGCGAATATGGCGCGGGCGTCGAGGAACTTCTTGAAGATGGTGAAGGACCATGTGTCGAGTTGCGACAACGCCTGTTCGAGCGCTTTCACGGAAGTGTCGCGGAAACAGGTGCGCAGCAATTCGGAATTCGCCACGAGGCCCGAGCGCTCCTTGAACAAGTCGATGACAGCGATTGTCTTGAGCAACCTGATATGGAGCGCGTCTCCGCCGATGGCTTCACAGCGCTCAAGCGCTTCCGCCGCCAGTGCCCAGCGGTGGCCATCGGGCGATGCGAGAATGGACGGCTCCAGATTGGCGCGCAGGTAGTCCCAAAGCCGGTCGGGACCATACAGCTCGCCGTCCCCGGCATGGTTCAGGAAGTCCTGAAATCCGTGGGGTTCGGATGAATTGAGGAAACCGAATATGCTCCGCTGGTTCTGCCCGAATCGGCGTCGCGAAATCGGCCCCAGCAGACACGCCACGACGGGGTGCAGCGGCCAGCATGCTTCGAGCATGGCTGCTAGTCGTTCCGCTTCGTCGGCGCGGTCACGGCGCGCGAAACCCGCCACGGCGGTGGCCAGCGGACCAGGTTTCTTCGGGCGATGATCGCTCTCGATCGCGCGGGAGACCAGGTCGATCTGTTCCTCGCCAGCGGTGTTGACGATCAGGTCGATAAAGCGGCCCTGGATCTTCGCCCACTCATCGCGCATCTCGTGCGACAGGCGGTGGGCGTATTCTTCAAACGCCTGGTGCAGCACGCCGACGATCAGGAAACGCCCCTTGCTTCGAGACGCCGCCTCGGCGAGCTGCTGGAGAATGTAGATGTCGGAGCCGTCCTGCGCGGCGGCTTCGAGGAACTTGCCCATCTCGTCGATGAACAGGACCAGCCCGCCGTGGGTTCTGGGCTTTTCGGCGGCTGCGTTCGTCAGTGCGGCCATCAGGTTGCTTTCGGTCCAGCCGCCGCGCGGCTGCCGCGACACGAGCCCGGTCCGCTTCGCGGCTTCGCCGATGACGGCGACGGGATCGTCGCGCCGCGCGACGACGGGAAGGACACGCCATCCCTTTGTCCCTGTCGGCAGTGCGTTATGGATGGTCTTCGTCAGCTTTGTGCCGAATACTTTGGTCGCTTCCTTCTGCAATCCGGCGTTGCCGTTCAGCAAGGCGCTCAGGGCAACGACAAGGCTCGATTTGCCGCTGCCGTAGGGACCGGTCCATGTGAACGCGCCTTGCCCGGTTTCGGAGACGTGACGCGCCATTGTCGCAAGGATGTCGGCAGAGGACTGCGGACAGACAAAGCCTTCAAGCGCAGCGGCGACGCCGAGGTCGGAGTCGATGCGAATCGATCTCAGAAAGCGGCGGGCGATGCGGACGTGCTCGTTCAAAGCCATCAGGCGGCCTCGCTTTCAGCAAGCACGCCGTAATCGTCTCGAACCCAGGACAGCGCGGTTTCCGCATTGACTTCGATGTTGCGGACGACCTGTTTGAGGCCGGCCGTCTCGGACCACCGGAGCGCGCCGCCCGTCACGTCGTCGAGCACGGCAAGGCGGTCGGCGACATCGTTTTCGTCGAACTGAAACACGCGGCCCGGTCCGCCGGGCGCATGTGCGATGACCTCGAAGGACAGCGTCGCCGCATTCGGCGCATAGCGTGACCAGAAGTCGATCAGGGTAAAGGCAAAAACACCGTTGCCCAAGGTTGACTTCGGCCCGCGCACGAAACGGAATCCATCCTTCTTGCCGATGGCCTTGATCAGGCCAAGTTCCGTCAGTGGCGACTCAAGCGCGTCGTCGTGGCCCGTCTTGCCCGACGGCTGCCGCGCGACATAGGTGCGAATGAAACAGGCGACATCGTTCTTGATAGTCGTATTGGCAACTCTCGACCAATTGCGGTCTTTCGCAAGGCGGTCGAGTTTCTTGATCAATCCGTCCCGCTCGAAGGTGATGGCGGGATAGTGGCTGAACGCCCAAAACCACGTCGTTTTGTCTTCGCGGGCCGCCAACTGCCAATGGATTAGCCACAGCGTTGCAGGGTGTTCCATATACGGGTCGAGGCCCTTCGGGCCGAACAGCAGGCGGCCAAGCTCCGTCGTCCGAACCGAATTGAGCGCGGGTTCCTCGATGACGCGGGCGGCCTTGGCCCAATGGCGCATGGAAGCGACCATGTTTTTGCCGACGCCGAATCGCGCGATGGCGTCGTCGTCCCAACAGGCGGCCCTGTTTTCGGGTTGTTCCTCGGTTTCGACGACTCGGTCGAAGGCTTTTTTCAGCCACCCGTAGCGCAATGGGAAAGTTTCGTGGCCCGAAAACTGCGGGTTGTAGCCTTCTTGATATAGCGGTCCCCGTGCCATGCCTCCCCCGGTTCCTGGACGATGTCTCCAGGTCGACTGTAGCCCATGACGCGTGCTATGGTCAATGAAAGCTGGACAGGCCCTCCAGAAGCGCACTGACGACCAAAGTGATGAAGGAAAGATTCTCAACGCATTGATATTAAAATGAAAATCGGAAACACGATCTATCTCGACCATCAGGCTACAACACCGATCGATCCGCACGTTCTCGCCGAAATGGTCCCGTACTTTAGTGACTCGTTTGGCAATCCGCATTCGTCGGAGCATTGCATTGGGTGGGAAGCTGCTCGGGCCGTCGAGCACGCAGCGGAGCGCATTGCGCAGCTGATTAGTGCGGACGCGGACGAGATTATCTTCACGTCAGGTGCGACCGAGTCGAACAATATCGCGCTCTTAGGGCTTGTACGCCGCGCAGCCGGGGGCGAGCGCCGCCGCATCTTACTGAGTGCAATCGAGCACAAGAGCGTGCTCGCCGTCAGTCGCATTCTTGGACGACAGTATGGCTTCTCGGTCGAACAGATTCCTGTCGATCGCGACGGATTCATCGAGCTGCATGCCCTAAGGGACATGCTAGACGAGGATGTTCTCGCCGTCTCGGTTATTGCCGTAAATAACGAGATTGGGACGATTCAGGACGTCCGCCAGATTGCTGGACTTGCCGAGAGCTACGGTGCCGTCTTTCATTGCGATGCTGCGCAGGCGCCGGTTGCAGCTTTCCCTGACGGGATTTTTCCGCGGGGTGCCATACTTAGCCTATCTGCACATAAGATGTATGGACCGAAAGGAATCGGCGTCGTCGCTATTCCTCGTGAAATCCAGGAGAAGATTGAGCCACTAATTTACGGCGGCGGTCAGCAGAACGGATTGCGCTCTGGAACGGTGCCGGTGCCTCTTTGCGTCGGTATGGGCTTGGCGGCACAGCTGCTGACCACCGACGATGCTGAGGAGCGACGAGTGGCTTTGCGCCGTCACAGAGACGCTTTCCTTGATGGATTGAAGAGCTTGTCGTGGCCGATTTCGGTGAACGGCCCCATCGGACGTGCCCGGCATCCCGGTAATTTAAACGTTCGATTCGCGGGATTTGCGGCCCAGGAAATCCTGAGCGCGCTGCAACCACGCATCGCGGCCTCGACGGGCTCCGCATGCACCTCGGGGTTCCCCGAACCCTCCCATGTTTTGAGGGCCATTGGACTAGACAGTTATGAAGCAGAGTCTTCCATCCGCTTCAGCCTCGGCTTCGGGACAACCGACCAAGACGTTGACAATGCGCTCGGAATGATCGATGAGGCGTTGAAACGGTTATCGACCCTGGGACAGGTAAGCTCTGCCTGATGGGACTTGCCTGCAAACAGCGGCCCAAGCCTTGAGTGTCTGCTCACCTATGGTAGCGTCGTTGTCGAGGGGGCGATAAGCCCCAAATTAAATTGGTCACGAGGCGAATGCAGTGAACACGGTATTGAAGGCATCCGTCAGACTTGCGCTCGCGACGATCGGCACGGGCGTTGGCGCGGTGTTGGCCGCGCTCCGCTTTCTGGCCGGCGCCGCCGAGACGGCGCCGGCGGACGATGAACTCAGCAGTTCGGTGCGGGGTGGTCTGCTCAACTATAGGACCGGGAAGTTCGACGACGGAACCGACCCAGCCGGCATCTACAAGCCCGATTAGGCTCTACCGGCCCTATTTCCGGAGCCCTTTCGACAACGCTGCCTTGCCGATAGCGCCGCCCTGGCGGCCGGCATCCTGAGCAGGATTCCGCATCGCGCTGGTCGCGACCTCGAGGGACCGACCGACCTTCAGCCCGGCCCAGCCCATCATGCCAGTCCAGAGCAGCGGAAGCCCCAGATAGAGGCTGGTCGTGATCATGTTGAGCAACATGCGCTTGGCGTCGTGCTCGCCGGGGTTCGCGAAGATCTGCAGGAAGACGTTGACGTCCGGGTACATGGACTGGATCAGGTTCTGGTCCACCCACATGGCTAGGTACCAGAGCACGCTCCAGAACTTGATCGTGAAGATGGCCATCGCGCCGACGACCATCATGGCGATTGAGTAGCGAGACAGCACGACGATCATCGGTAACAACGCATAGACGCCCAGCAGCATCAGTGCCTGGACCATCGGAAGCGCCTGCAGCACCGCGGTCATGGTCACGGAGAAAAGCGCTGAGGCGGTGATGACTCCGCCGGTGGCCAGTCCACCTTTGACTATGTTCTCGGCGGTGGCTAACCAGCCGGTGTTGGCCGTGTTGCCGGCGACCAGCTCGTTGCTCGACCAGGAGGGCGGCGCGTTGTTGAGCACCGTGCGGACCACGGCGTCTTCCTGCTGCTCGCTCGCCAGGATCGGCGCCACCGCGACGACCAGGCCGGAGAAGCCAGCGGAGGTCGCGTCCGCCTCGTTGATCAGATTCTCCCGCAGGCCCTGGGCACCATCCTCCCACCATTCCTTGCACGTAGGCTTACCCCAGGTGGGCGGCGAGGCCGGATCGTATTCGGTGTCTCGGGCAGGGTTGTAGGCCCAGCCCGGGATCTGCTTGGACGGGCGCAGGGTGTCGTAGTAGCCGACTGTGTCCCGGTAGACGTGTGAGCCCATCCAGTCCGGATCGTCGTCGCCGTAGGTCGCCAGGATTCCGGCCACCGCGGCGGTCGCCGGCCGTTCCGCCTGGTACTTGGAGCGCGCGGCCACGTAGCACTCGCTGAAGAAGTCGCTCGTTTCCTGCCGCAGCCGCGGATCGGCAATGGTGGCGAGCCGCGCCTGTTGTTCATAGGTGCGCAGATCGCTGGCCGCGGGCAACCCCTCGACCACCGCGTGATTGAATCCGGAGGTCATCGCGAGCACGGCGTACCACCACACCGGAATGTTCACGGTCGCCGGTGAGCCGGTGAAGCCCGCAGCGCCATACGTGCTCTGCGGCGCCGCCACGGTGGCAGCCGCTGGCGTCGGATCGGTCAGCGTCGGTTGCGGCGCGTAACTCAAGGTCCCCGCGTTCAGCGGGGTCAGGGCGGCGGGTTGGCCGGCCAACACCACCACCAGGAGCGCAATGAAAAGCTCGATCTCCATGCGGCGCAGCGACAGGCCCGTGACGGTCCCGAACTCACCGCCTTCGGCCGGCTCCCGCCAGTTGTCGATGAGGATGCCGAGAAAGGGCAGATAGACGATGCCGGTACTGACCAGCACGTCCCACAGCACGCCGTAGAACGCCCAGCCGAACAGGGTCGTGAAGAGCTCGAGGTAGCTGTCGACGCTCATGCCAAGTGCATCGCCGCGCTGAAGAAGCGGCCGAGCAGGTTCTGGCCGATGATGAGCTCGATGACGAGCAGCCAACCGACGACACGCCAGCGCAGATCCATCCAGCGCGCCCGCGCGGCTTCGTCGTCCGCGCGCGAGTGGAGCGATGAAAGGCAAGGCCAGACCACCGCCAACGCACCGATCAGTGCGAGTCGCAGCCCACCCAGGAGCGGCCCCCAACGGTCCACGCCTTCCGACACGGCCGCCAGGGAGCTGAGCTCAACTGCCTGCCACAGGACGACCCCCACAACGATCACGGCGGCGGCCGCAACCAGCGACAGCGTCAGGAACCAGCGGCGGCGCAATCCGGTAGCGTTACTGCACGCGGCCATTGCTGAGCGGCCGCGGGTCGATGGGTTCGGCTTGCGGGACATTGAGCGCCGCCTGGCGTCGAGCGGCGGCGCGCTGCAGCAGCACCGTCACCGTGTCGGAAACCACCTCGCGACGTACGCGAGTCTCGAACAAGAGGCTCTCGATCTCCTTGTCGAGCTCGGCGAGCGCCGTATCGGCATGCTCACGCGCGACCTCGGTGGCGTACACCTCGGGGACCTGGCGGCCCGAGAGCAGCAGGCGCCGCGCATAGAGCGCCTTCTCCACCGTCCGGGCCGTGCTGATTTCCGCAACCAATCGACCGATGATGAGTCCCTGCTCGGTCGCCGGCATTTCCCGGATCGCCTCGACGACCTGGCGGGTCACGGCTACGCCCGGTGCGGTGACGAGCTCGAGATTGGCGAGCGTCGGCGCGGTCGCACCGCTCACCAGGTTCTGCAACTCGACGGTGACCGCGGTGGACTCGGTATAGAGCTTTGGCAGCAGGCCCGTCCCCGGGATGCTGTCCTTGCGGCAGGTGTCGCAGGTAGTGACGATGTTCTCACCCACCACGTCGACCACCCAGTTCCGCGCCGCGACCGGCGTCGGCCAGACCTCGGACAGGCGCGTGGCCGAGGCAGCGGGCACCGGGCCCGTCGCCGTGATCGGGCGGTTCATATTGATGTTGTAGCCCGCCTGCACCATGTCCCCGGTGAATTGCAGCACCGGTTGGCCGGTGCCGCCGGCCGGGCCTCCGATCCAGGGCACGCCGTTGTCGCCGTTCGAGGTTTCCACCGAATCCTTGGCGGTCACGGCATCGTTGCCGCCGATGCCCATCTGCATCTTCCAGTCGTTGCCCTTGGACAAAGTGATGAGATCCGCGTACGGATTCTTGCCCTGGGCGATCTCGGCCTCCATCTGCTCGCAAGATTTCGTGGCGAGCTGCATGGTCTCCTCGGCCTTGAGCAGCGCGTTCTGGAACAGGTCGTAGAGCCCGGGGTTGGCGCGCTGGAGAATCAACGCCGGCAGTGCCGCGATCGCCGACGATGCGGCCGCCGTCATCGCATTCATCATGTCGTCCACTCCGGACTTGATATTGTTCAGGCTGTTGGTCACCGCGAGCACCGGATCGAACTTCCCGCAGCTGTAGCCGAGCCCGAGCTGGGCCGAGCCACCGAGAGTCACCGACACCACTGAGGGATTCGCTGGTGCGGAGACCGGTTCCGCTCCGCCGATCTCGTAGTACCAGAGGCCGTCCTCGGTCGGGCCTTCGGCTGCGTGAGCCGCGCCGACGCTCAGGGTTGAGAACACGACGACGAGTGCGGTGAGGTGCAGGGTTTGGGTGGCAGGTTGGCTCATGGCGGGTACGCGATCCAGTTGATGTCGAACAGGAACCACTGGCCGCGCCGGCTGCAGCACTGGTAGGGCCGCCAGAGGTTCCAGGCGTAGTCGCCGGCCGAATCGACGCGACCGCCACCCCATCCGGCGAGGCCGACCAGGTCGTTGGTGCCGAACACGCCACAGCTCGCCTCGGGGCGAGGCATCAGCATCTGCCAGGTGCCCGTGCGGGCATCCTTCTCAACGAGCGGACCAGGCGGCCAGACCCGCTGGCTACCCGAGCTCGGACCGCTGAGCGGTATATAGATGTGTGGCTGCCCCGTCCTTGTGACGATGTCGCCGGCGCGCTGCGCATTGATGGCCGCAGCCTTGGGCTCTTCCGCCTGGGTTGTCCAACCGGTGCGAGGATGCACGCTGCCCCACGTCTGCAGCGGCCAGGTACCTACCTCGCGCAGACCGGGGACCCAGCTCGCGGGATAGAAAATCTCCGGGATCTCCTGTCGCCAGGAGAGCGCATCGAGGCCAGACTGAAAGTACGGAACGAAGCTCGTCGTCTGCGATTCACACAGGAGTCCTACGCCGGCGACGACGCCGGACAGCGAACTCAACGGATGACCGATGGCATCGGTCTCCCGGAACACCAGGTTCCGGTGGTCCCGCCGATCGCCAGTCCCCTCGGTGCGATTCCCGGCGCTATCGATGGGCACGGGGAGCAGCGCCCCGAGCAATCCAGTGGCCGCAGCGCGTTGGGCCAGACCGAGCGTCGCGCGGATCTCGGCCCAGGGGTTGCCGCCGAGCTCGTTGTAGACACTCACCACCAGGTCGGGGTTGTAGTGGCCCACCTTGAGCGAAGTGCGAACGCGGCACCCGGTCCACGAGCAGCGCAGCCAGAAGCACATCCCCACCGGCATCCAACGCATACAGGCGAAAGTCGCGGCCGTGGTCTGGGCGACAATCCCGGGCGTGGTGATGGTCGCCGCATGAGTCGATAGCGGGACCTGAAATATCAGCGCCAGAAGGAATAGTGTGAGGCTACGGCGTTTCATCGCAATTGAGCCTCGCGCCAGGCTGCGTATCGTGCGACGGCCTCGTCCAGATCTGTGACGCCGTAGAGCACGGCAGTGCCATTGACGACGACGGCGGGATAGCGATCGACGCGATACTGCACGGCCTTGGCCAACCCGATCGCGGCATCCTTCGCGGGGGCTATGCGGGCGTCGTCCAACCCGCCGATACGTCGAAGTGCTTCAGCCTTTGCCGCGTCTGCGTCAGCCGGCAGGTCCTGTGATAGCGTCGATTCGAACTGCTCGAGGCCGTCTACCGCATAGACGGTGACCGTCGCTCTTTGCAGTCGGCGATCATCCTGGCCACTGACCGGAAACTCTGCCGCGGTGAACACCTCGAGGGTCAGCGGCTCGCCGGCTTGCAAGGCAGCGCTGAAGAGCAACGGCCCGAAAAGCGTCAGTGAGACCAGCGCGTGGGATAAGGCAAGCATTTCTCTGTCATGGGTCAAGGAACGATGGTTGCCATCGTCCGTTCGGACAGAGAACGGGGGAAGGGAAAACCGGTGCAGTCTCGGGCGCCGTTTCTACCGCGCTTGCAGTTCAGCAGCCGCGTTTCGCAGCGATCCGCTCCGAGACGACGTGAACGGCCTCGAGTTCGCTGCAGCCGCGCTCGCGCATGATTTCCGCACGCTCGGCCTTCTCGTGCTTCTCGGTCATGGCCAGCGCGAGCGACAACGGCGGCGGTACGTTGCGGAACAGGGCCTCCAGGTTGTCGGCCAGAACGACACCCTCGACATACTTGCCCGGTTCCTTGCGCGCTGAGAGCAATAGGCTTCGCTGCTCTTCGTTCAGGTCCTTGAATCGGGCGATCTGCTCGACCTCCTCCTTCGGCATGACCAGGCACAGCCACCACTCCATCATGTTGAGCATCTTGCGGCTTGCATCCGGGAAGTCTTCGAGGTTCTGCGTCGCGATCCAGAACCAGGCGCCGAGCTTGCGCCACATCTTCGTGATCTTGACGACGTAACGTGCAAGCAGCGGCTTTGTGGTGATGAGGTGCCCCTCGTCGGTGACTACGAGTGTCGGCCGCGCATCGCTCTGGTGGCGTTCCACCAAATCGTTGATGTGGCTCATCATGGAGATGTAAGCGACGGTGAGCTGGTCCTCGTATCCCTCGCGGGCCAGCATGCCCATCTCGAGGATCGTGACATCCGCCGCGGGCCACGGCTTGCCGAGGCGGTCGAAGAATTGTCCCGCCAGCCCCGAGCAGAAGAGCGCCATCCCGTCGCCCATCTCGAGCGCCCGATTGCGCCGGTGCTCGGGCAATCCTGTATCGCGACCGATGCTGGTCAGCGCCGCGACCACATCGCGGGTCAGCACTTGTTCGCGCCCTTCCTCGGCCACTGTCTTTGCCGCGAGAAGAATGGCATTGCGGATCAGCAGGCGGTCGGCCCGAGTCATTCGCGCATCCTCGCGCTCGTCGCCCCCGGTGATCATGATGCGCGCAGCGATCTCCATCTCGCCGAGGATGTCTCGCCCAGGTCCTTCGGCATCGTCCTCATCGTCGTCGTCATCGCCGTCGGCGAGAGTCTCGGGATCGGTGATGAGCTTGGCCCGGCGATCCTTGTCCAGCAGGCGCAGCGCATCGGCAAACGGTGGCAGGCTGACGTCCGTGCCGAGGTTGAGGGTGACCTGGTTGACGTCGAGGCCGTGGCTCGCAAAGTGCTGACCCAATAGCGAGAACGAACCGCCGGCCTCGATGATGAAGATCCGCGGCCGGTGCACGGCCGCCATTTGCTGGAGCAGATAGACCAGCAGCGCGGACTTGCCGGCACCGGTCGGGCCAAGGATCAGCATGTGCGCATTCTTCTTGCGGTCGGATCGATGCAGCGGATCGAAGACCAGTGGCTCGGCGCCGCGGTTGAAGAACACGAGTCCAGGATGGCCGGTACCGCGCGAGCGGCCATAGAGCGGCAGAAGGTTAGCGATGTGACGCGAGAACACCAGGCGGGAGCGTCGACTCAAGCGGTCCAGTCGCGCGTCGTACGCCATCGGAAGATTGCGGAGGTAGCTGTCGAGTGCCAGCAGATCGGCCTCCCGTGTGATCGGCTGTAGTGCATTCGGCAGCAGCAGCGCATTCAGTTGATTGACGTTCGCGCGCAGCGACACAAGGTCCTGGCCTCTCACGTAGAAGGCCATGCTGAACGGATAGAGTTTGTTCCCAGTCGCCATCTCCCGCTCGACCGCCGCCGCGTCTTCGCGTGTCAGCGCAGCCTCGGCGGAATCGCCAACCGCCGCGCGCTTCACCAGGCCGATGTGATTGCGAGTCAGGTCCTGCGGCTTCACCGTGACGGTCAGCACCATCACCGTGTGTTCCGGGAGGCGATCGAACAGCGAGAACACGTGGTCACCCGAAGGGCGTTCTGCGGTCATGTGGCCGATGTCCGGGGCACGCCGCAGCCCTTGAACGGTCACCACCGTGTGAGGCAGCTCGTCGAACCACCAGGTCGACGAAGCCTCGTCCGAGCGCGGCATGGACAGCGTCAGGGTTTGTGCGAAGTCGGCGCCAAAGGGCAGATCGTCATCCCCTGGATAAGGCGCAGCTGTCCGCAAGCCCTCCGGGTCATCGCCGACAAACGCGGCGCGCGGGTTGAACCAGGGCAGCAACCACCGATGCAGATCCTCTCCGGAGCCGCGCCGCGCGCGGATCCCGGCCGCGGCGAGGGCCGCGACCCACTTGGTGGCAACGTCATTGAGCTCCGCCTCCACTTCGACCGCGCTCGGCACGCGACCGCGCGGATTCAAACGACGATAGAGCACGGCCCGCACGCGTCGCTCCTGGCCGCGCCAGACCGTGCCCGTCAGGGCCGAGTCTTCGAACAGCCCGCCGGGACGACTGATCCGGGCGCAGTGTTCCTCCAGCAACGAAAGGTAGTAACGGGAATAGCTTTGCTCGGCAGCCCCGTCGGGCAGGTACGCCGCCACGTCGCGCAACAGGTCCAACAGACTCGGCTCGTCCTGGACGTAGAGCTGCAGGATCCACGGCGCGTCGTCGAGCTCGGGGATCGCTTCGGTGATGGCGGTCTGGATGGCGTCGCGCAGCTCGGTCATGAAGGCCGGCGTCCGCGCCTCCGTGCCGGCCGGCGTCAGCTCGAACAACGCGCCGACGCTGACGCCATCCTCGAGCAGGAAGCAGCGGCTCTCCGGCAGGTACTCGACCCAGGGCAGGAAGTCGGTGAACGACGGTGGACGGTCGTAGAGCGCCTTCACGTCCGACGTGGTGAGCGGTCGTGTGTCGGGTACGTGCGCCGTCGATACAGCGTGGGCCGAAGGATCCTGCGCGCTCAGCGAAAACCAGGCCATGGTCAGCGCTGTCTGCTCTGCGTCTGTTTTTCCGCTCCGCTCGGGACTTCGCCCGGCAATGCGTACTCGATGCGCTCATACAGCGGGAACGTCGTTGCGTAGCCCGGCACGGGCACCCGCTCGGCGCCCGCCAGGTGCGGAAACACGTACATCACCAAGGTCGGATTGGGCAGCCGCGGGAAGATCGTCTCGAGCTCGGTGTGTGCGGTCCGCGAGTAGCCCGCCAGGTCCTCGCCATCGTTGCCGAGCGGGCGGCTGCCCAATTCGTGACGCACAGCCAGCGGGTCGTTGGCCCCCATCGACTCGAAGTGAGCATCGTAGATCACCTTCATGGATGGTCCGTCCTGCGGCAGCACGGACTCCTTGGTGCTGGCACAGCCGGCGAGCGCCACGCTAATCCAGACGATGATAGCGATTGGTCGTAGACGAGAGCGCATGATTCAGTTTCCTGCCTTGGGGTTCGAAGTCGATGGCGAGCTCGCGGTCGACGTGGATGGCAACCGCCGTGCCGGCCGGCACGAACACGGCATCGAAGCTCTGGGACTGGCGTTCGAGCAGCCACTTGGCGACCTCGTCGCTACCGCCCGAGACGGTCTTGCCGAGCACATAGGTGCCGACGTCGCCGGTCACGCTGTCGGTTACGCTACCGAGGTTGCTCACGACCGAGGTCGTCTCGGCGGCCGCTGCCGCGTCGGCTGCCGCCTGGATCGCTTGCACACCAATTCGCTGGGACAGGAACGACACCGCATTGCTCTTGCGATCGCCGCTGATGCAGGGGATCCCCTGGGCATCCGAGATCCAGCCGAGCGCCTTGTCTCTCCCGCCTTGGTTACCGCCTTGCGCGCTGCGATCGTCGCTCGAGATCGTCCGGATCGTGCCGTCGTCGAAGACGAAGGTGACCGATTCGAGGCGGCCGGTGACGCAGGAGAGGGTCCAGTCGCCAACCGCCGTGCCACTCCAGACCATCCCTTGGACGCCCGGCACCATCAGTCCATTGGCGGCGAGGTTGTCCGCACCGGTGATCACCTTGAACGGCATCGGGTCGCGTACCTGCCCCTGGATCGGGATCCGGCCGACCAGCGCGGTCATGGAAGTGGAGCCGATGAGCGTTGCGTTGCGCGGAACCGTGTAGGCCGGCCGATCCTGCATGGCCTCGACCCGCCCCTGCGCGCTGGTCACCGCCTGGCCCGTCCTGTTGCGCGCGCCATCGAGATAGCCGCCAGCGCTCTGCCCCGCGCGGTCGAGTAGCCCGGTTTCGGGCTGGGTGGGGTCCGACGCGTCGAGGGGCTCGACCCAGATGAGGTTCGGCGCAGTGCCCGAAGGACTTCCGACCCCGTCCAGGCCGAGGCCAACGGGAATGTCACTCCCGGTGCCGCCGGATTGAGTCCGCTTCATCGACTCCGCCAGGCTGTCGACACGGTTGGTGAGCGAGGCCAACACCCCGGAGTCGATCCGGGCTTGATTCTCGTCGTCGTGCTGCCGTGCCTGGAGCTCGCGACGCAGCCGTGTCGCGACGTTCTCCTCGATCTGGGTGCGGCTCGCGACGAGTGCCTGGTTGTCCTTGCGCAACGTCGCATTGTCACGGCGCAGCGCCTCGACTTCGGAGGTCATGGCCGCGACGTTCGCGGTCAGCGTTTTGATGGTGTCCGCGGGCGTATCGGCATCCGGCGCCGGCGATACGGGAACGCTGTCCAGTACGACTTCGTTGCCGTCTTCGCCCGTGCACGACTTGATCGTCACGAATGCGAGCATCAGCACGACAACGCCACCGAGGATGGGTAACAGACGATTGGAAGTCGCAGCGGGCATGGCCGGTTACCTGAGCGACGGCGCGAAGGGCCGGGCCGAGACCAGGTACACCACTGTCCGATCGGCCTCACTGCCTGCCGCATGCAATCGGTTGTGCTGGAACGCAGCCGTTAGCCAGCTGCCACGGAGGGTTCTCGGGTCCAGTGTCTGAGGCCGGTCGGTCTTGTTGGTGAGCTTCACTGCCGTCAGATACAGATCGCCCGCCCGCCAGGCGATCAACGGCACGGCTTCGACGGCACCACCGCGTACCAGCGCGACCGGCTCGCGTTTGACGGGCTCACGCACCACGCCGGTCAGTTCTTTCAGCAGCCGCGCCGGTGCATAGAGTTGCTGCGCCGCAAACCGGGTCAGGGTCACGTAGCCGTATTGCGGTGACGCTGCTGGTGCGGATTCGGTCTCCTGGCCATCGGCAGTCGGCTGGTCCGGCAGGAAGATCTCGATTGGCGCGTTGTCCGCACTCTCCTCGCTGGCAGACAGGTCCAGCAGGTAGACCTGACCATCGTCGAGGCCACGCACGATCACGCGAGTGCTGGCAAAAGGTTGATGTGCCAGCAGGTAGGCCGTGCCGGCGACGCTCTGGATGCGGAGCACGCCCTGCAGCTGCGTCGGCACGCCGACCTTCACGGCGTTTGGGAAGTGCACGAGCCGTTCGGTCCCGACGGGGAGGTCGATGACGATTGGCGTCTTGCGCCAGGCAATACGCTCCGCCACTTCGGGGGCCGCCTGTGCGATGCCGGTGGACAACATCAGCAAAGCAAACAACCACCAAGCGACAGCGGTCTCGAATCGTTGACCACGCACTTCCACCGGACTACGCACCGCCATCGGCGTCTCCTCCATCGCTCAGTTCCGCGTCGGTGAGTCGCCGAGGGCCTTCCGCCCCGAACCCGTCCAGGGCCAGACCCCAGGGATTGGTCTCCAAGTCAACCGCGTAGCGAACCACGCGCAGTGGGTAGCGGATTGCGGTGCGCTTGACGGTCATGCCCTTCACCGACTCCAGCAGGTCGACGTCCAGCCACACGATCCAGGCCTGCGCGCTCAGCACATCGACCCGGCGTTCCTCGTAGCCATGGCCGGGGATCTCCTGCATGCCGCGAACGCGATAGGCGAGCTCGCCCTGGCGTCCTTTCTGCTCGAGCTCGGCGATCAGATCGGCGCGGTAACGGGGCGTCAGGTACGGCGACACCCGAAAAATGGCGCGGCCGTAGTCACTGGCACCGTCCTCCGGCCAGCGGTTGAGCTGCTGGAAGATGTAGAACGCGAACGCGTAGACGTTGGGTGGCGGCACCTCGTCGACAGCGAGTACGGCGCCGGAACGCAGGTCCGGCGGGATGTGCACGGTGAGTCGCTCGGGTGCCTGACTCCAGCCGAACCATAGCCCGGCGATCACGAGCGCCTGGATGGCGATCACGGCCCAGAGGGACCGCAGATGCGCGCGGACATTATCGATCTCGTATCGGTAACGTCGCATGCGCGCTCCTGCCAATATCCCAAGCGCCGCTGCGGCGGACGAAGGGCGAACGCCTCAGCCCCCGGTCGTCGAGCCAGAGCACGATCTGCTGCTGGTAGTAGCCGTCCGGCCGGTTCCGCTTCAGACGCTGAAACAGACTCGCCATCAGCAGCACGGTCGCCACGATGCCGACGCCGGCGATGCCGAAGCCCATCGTGACCGCACCCGCGAGCCACGCCAGAATCAGACTGACGGGCAACCACACGAGTGCGGCCACGCCGACGATGACGCCAAGCTCGCTCGAGGAGCATCCCTTGAAGATGGCGGGCTCCGCGTTGAGCCGGTCGGCCAGGATGTCGTGCCGGTCGGTCATGTCGGATCAGATGACGCCAGCGGCTTCGGTCAGGAGGTAGCTCGCGAAAATCAGTACCACCGCACCGACGATGCCGAGCACGCCGACCTCCGCCCACTCCGCCTTGCCCTGGCGCGCCTCGTTGAACTTCGCGAACGCGAGATAGGCCACCCACAGGAAGCCCAGCACCGCGATCGCCAGTCCCAGCACGAGACCGCCATCCTTGATGTAGCCCTGGATCAGGGCGATCCAGTCGCCGGCCGCCGGCGCCGTACTCGGCGCAACCGGGGTCGGAAGCGCCGCCCACACGGGCGGATTGGC
>JADZEE010000066.1 GCA_020850735.1 Gammaproteobacteria bacterium
ATGTACCCAGCACCGTTCCGTTATCACCGGCCGGCGTCGCTTGCCGAGGCGATCAGGCTGCTGTCCGAGCTCGGCGACGGGGCCAAACCGCTCGCCGGCGGCCAGACGCTCATTCCGATCCTCAAGCTGCGCATGGACGAACCGTCGGATCTGGTCGACATCGCGCGCCTGCCGGGGCTGCGCGGGATCCGCAACGACGGCGCCATGGTGCGCATCGGGGCGCTCGCCACGCACGCGAACGTCGCGATGTCGGACATCGGCGCGCTGGTGCCCATCGTGCGTGACTGCGCCGGCGGGATCGCCGATCCACAGGTCCGCGCCCGCGGTACGATCGGCGGATCGGTGTGCGCCGCCGATCCGAGTTCCGACTGGTCGGCATTGCTGCACGCGCTCGACGCGGTGATCGTCTGCCATGGGCCGGAGGGCGAGCGCGTCATTGCCGTGCGCGACTTCATCGTCGATGCGTATACCACGGCCCTGAACGAGGCCGAGATCGTGACCGAGATCCGGTTCGGGGTGCCGGCCGGTGCGAGCGGCGGGTCCTATATCGGCTTCAAGAAAGCCGCGCCGGCCTACCCGGCCGCTGCCGCGGGCGTGCAGATCAGGCTCGCCGACGGCGACGTGTGCGAGGACGTGCGCCTGGTGCTCGGTGCCGCCGGACCCCGACCCGTCACCTGTGCCGAGGCCGAGGCGCTGTTGCGCGGCAAGGTCCTGACGCGCGAGTTGCTGGAGCGGTCGGCCGAGGCGCTGGTCGAGCGCTCGGATCCACCCTCCGATGCACGCGGTTCGGCGGCCTTCAAGAAGACGATGTTGCGCTCGTTGTTCGTGCGCGCGGCCGAGACCGCGCTGCGCCGTGCGCAGGGAACGCAAATTGTTGGAAGCCACGACTATGTCTGAAACTAACGATACGGTCAGCGTCGAGATCACCGTCAACGGCACGAGTCATCGCCGGGCGGTGGAGCCGAGGATGCTGCTGGTGCAGTTCATTCGCGAGGAGCTGGCGCTGACCGGCACGCACATCGGCTGCGACACGAGCTACTGCGGCGCCTGCACCGTGATCCTCGACGGCGAAGCGGTGAAGTCCTGTACGCTGTTCGCGGTCCAGGCGGACGGTGGCGAGATCCTCACCGTCGAGGGCCTGGAGCAGGATGGCAGGTTGCATCCCCTGCAGGTGGCGTTCTCGCAGGAACACGGCCTGCAGTGCGGCTACTGCACACCGGGCATGCTCATGTCCTCGCTCGCGCTGCTGGCGGAGAATCCCGATCCGGGCCCCAAGGACATCCGCAAGCGCCTGGCAGGCAACGTGTGCCGGTGCACCGGCTACCAGGGGATCATGAAGGCCGTGCAGTCGGCGGCCAAGGCGCTGCGGGAGGGCTGATCGATGGAGATGAAGTTCGAAGGCCGGTTCCAGGTCGGTCTGCCGCGCGCCAGGGTCTTCGAGATCCTGTCCGATCCGGAAAAGTTCGCGCCCTTGCTGCCGTCTTTTCACAGCGTGCAGATGAAGGACGCGCGCAGCGGCACGGTGCGGGTGAAAGTGGGCATCGGCCGGATCCGCGGCACGGCGTCGACCGATCTCACCCTGGAAGAGACCGACGCGCCGCGATACGCCCGCTACGTGGGCCGTGGCAAGGTGATGCAGGGTGCCTACCAGATGACGGCCGCGTTCGAGCTGGCGGACGCCGAGGGCGGCGGTACGGCGATCAAATGGCGCGGTGAAACCGAGCTGGTCGGCAAGATCCTGTCGCTCGCCGGTGGCGGCCTCAAGGGTTACGCCGAAAAGGAGATCCACCGTCTCATCGCCAGCTTGCAGATCGCACTGACGCCCGGTGCCCGCGCGCCGGCGCCGGCGCCGAAGGCCGAGGGCTGGCTGGCGCGCTCGCTGCGCCG
Source organism: Gammaproteobacteria bacterium (assembly GCA_020850735.1). Lineage (GTDB taxonomy): Bacteria > Pseudomonadota > Gammaproteobacteria > JADZEE01 > JADZEE01 > JADZEE01. Next base: position 1,888 of record JADZEE010000066.1, read on the forward strand.
GATGCGGGGTACGCAGGCCGGTGCGGGAGACGAGACCGAGGTGGCGGCGCCGGCGGTCGGCGTGACCACCACGGCCGAGACGCCGGACGAAGTCCGGGGCGCGCAGCACGAGGCCCGCGAGCGGCTGCGCAAGGTGCTGTCGGTCGGGCGCGGCGACGGCAAGCTCGCCCGCAAGGAGGACAATCGCCTGCTGCGCGGGCGGGGGTTGTTCGTCGACGACTACCACCCGGCCGGCACGCTGCACATGGCCGTCGTCCGCTCGCCGTATGCGCACGCGAAGATCCTCGCCGTGGACGTGTCCGCGGCGGCGGCGCTGCCCGGGGTGGTGTGTACGCTGACCGGCAGCGAGATCACGAAGTTGTGCCAGCCCTTCCTGCAGATCGGCGAGGAGCCGGGTGCGCTGATCAAGGACTATCCGCTGGCGGTGGACAGGGCGCGGTACCAGGGCGACCCGGTGGCAGTCGTCGTTGCCGAGACGGCGGGCCTGGCGCAGGACGCCGCGCAGCTGATCGATGTGCAGTACGAGACGCTCGAGGTGGTCATTACCTGCGAGCAGGCGCTGCAGGGCAAGGTGCTGCTGCACGAGCAGATGGGCACCAACGCGAACTGGCACGGGGTGTACGAGTACGGCGACGTCGATAGCGCCTTCGCGCAGGCGAAGCACGTCGTGCGCATCGA
>JADZEE010000067.1 GCA_020850735.1 Gammaproteobacteria bacterium
GTCCCCGGGCCCGGGCGCGCCGGCCTGCGCACCGTCGATGGTCTGATAAAAGATTTCGCCTTCCTTGATCATGCCCATCTCGCTGCGGGCACGTTCCTCGACGGCCTCGAGACCGCCCTTGAGATCCTCGACCTCGGCCTCGAGCGACTGGTTGCGCTCCTCGAGCTGGCGATTCTCCTCCAGTTGCCGGTCACGGCTGCGCTGGAGCTCCCACACCGCGCGCATGCCGCCGTGTCCGAACCACAGCTGCCACTGCAGCGTGACGAACAATGCCAGCAGAATCGCAATGAGCAGCTTCACGTCCCGACACCGTGGGTCGCGTCGGCGACCGGCGAGTCCGCGCCCCTGTCAACCGGCGCTCATCGCCAGCCGAGATTGTAAAACGCGCCGCGTCCGGCATAGCGCGCGGCGCTGCCGAGCTCCTCTTCAATCACCAGCAGGCGGTTGTACTTGGCGACGCGATCCGAACGGGACATCGAGCCGGTCTTGATCTGTCCGCAGCCGGTCGCCACCGCCAGATCCGCGATGGTGGTGTCCTCGGTTTCGCCGGACCGGTGCGAGACCACGGCCGTGTAACCCGCCTCGCGGGCGCGGTCGATCGCCTCGATCGTCTCGGTCAGCGTGCCGATCTGGTTCACCTTGACGAGGATCGAGTTGGCGATCCCGCCGGCGATCCCGCGGTCCAGGATCGCCCGGTTGGTCACGAACAGATCGTCGCCCACGAGCTGGACCCGTTTGCCCAGTTGCGCGCTGAGATGTGCCCAGCCGGCCCAGTCGTTCTGGTCCATGGCGTCTTCGATCGTGACGATGGGAAACTGCTCGACCCAGCCCGCGAGCACCTGCGTGAATTGCGCGGCATCGAGCGAGCGACCCTCCGATGCCAGCTCGTAACGACCGTCGGTGTAGAACTCCGAGCTCGCAACGTCGAGGCCCAGCAGCACGTCCTCGCCGGCGCGGTAACCGGCCTTGTCCGTCGCCTCGAGAATGATCTCGATGGCCGCCTGGTTGGACGGCAGATCCGGCGCGAACCCGCCCTCGTCGCCGACCGACGTGTTCAGCCCGCGGGCCTTGAGCACCGCCTTGAGCGCATGGAAAACCTCCGCGCCGCAGCGCACGGCCTCGGCCAGTGTCGGCGCGCCCACCGGCAGGATCATGAACTCCTGCAGGTCGACGTTGTTGTCGGCATGGGCGCCGCCGTTGATGATATTCATCATCGGTACCGGCATCTGCATCTGCGCCGGCCGGCCGAGATAGCGGTACAGCGGCTCGCCGCGCTCGGCGGCGGCGGCACGCGCGGCGGCGAGCGACACGGCGAGGATGGCGTTGGCGCCCAGGCGACCCTTGTTGGGGGTGCCGTCGAGCTCGATCATGGCGCGATCGAGTCCGCCCTGGTCACTCACCTCGACGCCGAGCAGCCGCGTGCGCAGCTCGCCGCGCACGTTGGCCACCGCTTTGCGTACCCCTTTGCCCAGGAAACGCCGCGGATCACCGTCACGCAGCTCGACCGCCTCACGTTCGCCGGTGGAGGCGCCGGACGGGACCGATGCGGTGCCCACGGCGCCCGTGGCGGTGAGGACGTCGGCCTGCACGGTCGGATTGCCGCGCGAATCGATGATCTCGCGCGCGCGGATGTCCCTGATCTCAGCCATGGTGCAGTCTCCCTGGAAGTTCGAAATCGGCTCCGGCGACGGCCGGTCCGACCGGGTTCAGGCCCGCCCGCGTCGCTTGACGACGGCGTCGATGGCGAGCAGTTCCTCGAGCAGCTCCCGCACGTTCGCGAGCGGCCAGGAATTCGGGCCGTCGCTGAGCGCCTCGTCCGGGCGCGGATGCGTCTCCATGAACAATCCGGAAATCCCGACCGCCACGGCCGCGCGCGCGAGCACCGGCACGAACTCGCGCTGGCCGCCGGAAACCGAGCCCTGACCACCGGGCAGTTGCACCGAATGCGTGGCGTCGAACACGACCGGGCTGCCGGTCTCGCGCATCAGCACCAGCGCGCGCATGTCGGAGACGAGGTAGTTGTACCCGAAACTCGTGCCGCGCTCGCACACCATGATGGCGTCGTTGCCGGCGGCGCGCGCCTTTTCGACGACATTGGCCATGTCCCACGGCGCCAGGAACTGCGCCTTCTTGATGTTCACGGGGCGCCCCTGGCGGGCGACGCTCTGGATGAAGTTCGTCTGCCGGCACAGAAACGCCGGCGTCTGCAGCACGTCGACGACGCTCGCAACCTCGTCGAGCGGTGAGTCCTCGTGCACGTCCGTCAGCACCGGTACGCCGAGCTCCTCGCGCACGCGGGCGAGAATGCGCAACCCCGCCTCGATGCCCAGGCCACGGAAGCTCGCGTGCGAGGTGCGGTTGGCCTTGTCGTAGGAGGCCTTGAACACGAACGGCACGCCCAGCGCCGCGGTGACTTCCTTGAGCGCGGCCGCGGTTTCGAGCACCAGGGCCTCGCTCTCGATGACGCACGGCCCGGCGATCAGGAACAGCGGCTGGCCGGGTCCGACGTCGAAATTACATAGCCGCATCTTTGAGCTTGGGCTGGCCGAGCCCCTGGTATGCGAGCGCCGCCCGGACGTAACCCTCGAACAGCGGGTGTCCGTCGCGTGGCGTGGACGTGAATTCGGGGTGGAACTGGCAGCCGACGAACCACGGATGCGCGACGATTTCGACGATCTCCACCAGCGTGCCATCCGCGGAACGTCCGGCGATACGCAGCCCTGCCGCTGTCAGCCGCTCAGCGTAGTTGTTGTTGAACTCGTAGCGATGCCGGTGCCGTTCGACGACGACGTCGCGTCCGTAGGCGGCACGCGCCAGGCTGTCGGCCGCGAGCCGGCATTCCTGCCCGCCCAGACGCATCGTCCCGCCCTTCTCGGACGATTCGCTGCGCGTCGTCACGCTGCCGTCGGCCTCCCGCCACTCGGTGATCAGCGCGATAACCGGATGGGTCGTATTGCGGTTGAATTCCGTGCTGTGCGCGCCGTCGAGCCCGGCGACGTGGCGGGCGAACTCGATGACCGCGACCTGCATCCCGAGGCAGATGCCCAGGAACGGGACCGCCTGCTCGCGCGCGTAGCGGGCGGCGGCGATCTTGCCTTCGATGCCGCGCTCGCCGAACCCGCCGGGCACCAGTATCCCGTCCATACCCGCGAGCCGGCCGGTGCCGTCACGCTCGATGACCTCGGAGTCGACGTACTGGATCCTGACCCGCGTGCGGGTGCGGATCCCCGCGTGCATCAGGGCTTCGGTGAGCGATTTGTACGAGTCCGTCAGGTGCACGTACTTGCCGACCATCGCGACGTTGACCTCGGCGCGGGGATGGTCGACCGCGTTGACGATCGCGCGCCACTCGGACAGATCCGCCTGGGGAACCTCCAAGCCGAGCTTCTCCACGACCAGCGCATCGAGCTCCTGCTCGTGCAGCAGCAGCGGGATCTTGTAGATGCAGTCCGAATCGATGGCGCTGATGACCGCACGGTGCTCGACGTTGGTGAAAAGACCGATCTTGCGCCGCTCCGACTCCGGCAGCGGCCGATCCGCCCGGCACAGCAGGATGTCGGGCTGGATACCGATCGAGCGCAGCTCTTTGACCGAGTGCTGCGTCGGCTTGGTTTTCATCTCGCCGGCCGAAGCGATGAAAGGCACCAGCGTGAGGTGGATGAACAGGGTGTGCCGGCTGCCGAGCTCGATGCGCATCTGCCGGATGGCTTCCAGGAACGGCAACGATTCGATGTCGCCGACCGTGCCACCGATCTCCACCAGCGTGACGTCGGCGCCGTCCGCGCCGCGAAACATGCAGGATTTGATCTCGTCGGTGATGTGCGGAATGACCTGGACGGTGCCGCCGAGATAATCGCCGCGTCGCTCCTTGCGGATGACGTTCTCGTAGATGCGGCCGGTGGTGTAGTTGTTGCGCCGACCGGTTCTGCAGCGTACGAAGCGTTCATAGTGACCGAGATCGAGATCGGTCTCGGCGCCGTCCTCGGTCACGAACACTTCGCCGTGCTGGAACGGGCTCATGGTGCCCGGATCGACGTTGATGTAGGGATCGAGCTTGAGCATCGCGATCTTGAGGCCGCGTGCCTCGAGAATGGCGCCGAGGGAAGCCGCCGCGATGCCCTTGCCGAGCGACGACACCACGCCGCCGGTAATGAAGATGAATCGCGTCTCGCTCATTGCTCAATCCGGGCCTGGTGCCGGACACGAAAAGCGCGCGCCGGGCCGCCGGACGGCGCCGTTGCACGCCGTCGCAGCACCGCTTGCGGGGGAGTGTGCCGCCCGGCCCCGACCGACCCTCGCGGTCGGCCAATGCGTCGCGCGGGTGGTGGCGGCAATGGCTTCAGACACGCCGGCAAGATACCGGAACAGGGCCGGATTCTCAATCTTGCCGCCGCCGATCGGTGACGTTCAGGCCGTTCCCGGCGGCGGCGGCTGGTAACGATACGAGGCCTCGATCTGCTCGCGCGTCAGCACCCCGAATACGCGCATCGTCAACGGCGCAATGGGACGCTCCACGTACAGCGCCTCGACGTGGCTGTGCTCGAGCGCCGCCAGCGCCTCCTGCAAGGTCGCCTCGGGGTGTATCGCCGCCAGGCTGCGGCGCTGCGCCGGGATGTCGAGCAGATCGACCTCGTCGCCGGCCCCCGCCTCGAGGTGCCTTGCGAGATCGGACGCCGGCAACAACACCTTGCCGGTGTCCTTCTCGACGACGATCCACTGCGGCGTTTCCCCGAGCAGCGCCGCCGCATCGATCGCAGGCAGCCGCGCCGGCGCCACCTTGAAGGCGCGCGACATCACGGCGGCGACACCGATCCGGCGCAATTGCTGCACGACCGGGTCGTTCGGGTAGTCCAGGCCGAGCTCGCGCATCTGCACCGTAAACATCGATTCGCAGTGGAACAGCTCCCAGCTCGCCAGTGACGCGCTGACGACTGCGAGCATGCCGGGCAGGATGATGTTCGGATTGCCGGTCAGCTCCAGCAGCGCGAGCAGGGCCGCGAGCGGCGCCCGCAGGCTGGCACCCATCATCGCCGCCATGCCGAGCATCACGTACAGGCCGATGTGGGAGGTGGCGACGGGCAACACGCCCTGACCCAGATAGCCCATGACGCCGCCGGCGGCGGCACCCATGACCAGTATGGGCCCGATCAGCCCCCCCGGCGCGCCGGCACCGATGCTGATGGCGGTCGCGACCAGCTTGAGCAGCGCGATGACCGCCAGGGTCCCGAGCAGGTAATCGCCGATCAGCACCCGGTTGACCACGTCGTAGCCGATGCCCATCACTTCGGGCCGTGCCAGGCCGCAACCGCCAACCAGCACCCCGGCCGCGAGCAGCGGCTGCCACCAGGGGCGTCGCCTGGCGAGACGCGTGAATTCGCGCATGAGCACGACGTACAGGGCGGCGAACGCGCCCATGGCGACGCCCATGGCGACGATGTAAGGCAGTTCCCACAGCGACGCGAGCGCAAGCTGGGGCACCAGGAAAGCCGGATCGTCGCCGTAGGCGATGCGCGCCATCGAAGCGCCGCCGACCGCGGCCAGGATGACCGGTGTGAACCCGGCGATGGAGTATTCCATCATCACGACTTCCATCGCGAAGGCGACCCCGGCGAGCGGCGTGTTGAACGATGCGGCGATGGCCGCCGCCGCACCGCACGCGACCAGGGTGCGCAGACTGTTGTGAGGCAGGCGAAACCATTGTCCGAGCAGGCTGGCGCTGGCCGCGCCGAGGTGGATGGCGGGGCCCTCGCGGCCGACCGACAGACCGCCGATCAGCACGACCGCCCCGCCGACGAACTGCAGCAGCGCGTTCTTCAGCGGCAACTGGCCTTCGTTGTGGGCGAGCCGCTCGATGACGTGCACGACGCCGACCCGCCAGCGCCCCCGACCGAGCAGTGCCATGACCAGCACCGCGATCACGGCACCGGCCAGCGGGAACAGCAGGCGTTGCCCGTACGCGAGCGCCGCGAACCCGTCCGCGCCGCGAAAGGGCAACAGCGCCCCGTGCGCGGTCTCGACCGTCGCCCTGAAGGCCAGCAAGACACCACCCGCCAGCAGGCCGCTGACCAGTCCGAAGGCCGCGAGCGCGAGCGCGCCGCGCTGGCCGGCGAGCCGCACGCGCAGTCGCTCGATCCGGCCACGCAGGTTGCTGCAGATGTTCACCGTGCGGATTATCGATTTTTCGGCGGCTATCGGCTAACGTGCCCGCGGCGAAGTCGCCGCCGGCCCGCCGGCGGCGGTAGAATCGTGCGCACGCGGGAGTGGGAGCCCTCCGCAAGCGGCCCGAGCGCCGTCGACAATCTGCATCCAGGCACGATACCACCTGCGCCGGTGTGGCCGGGGACCGCACCGCGCGATCCCCGCCGACGCGGTCGCGGCCCCACCCCCGAGGAGTCGGACGTCATGCCAGCGGACATCGAGATTGCCCAGCAGGCGGTACTCAAACCCATCATCGATCTCGCCAGGGAACGATACGGCATCGGCGCGGCGCACCTGGATCCCTACGGCCACTACAAGGCCAAGCTCGCGCTCGATTACATCGCCGGCCTCGCCGGCGAACCCGACGGCAAGCTGGTGCTGGTGACGGCGATCAGCCCCACGCCCGCCGGCGAAGGCAAGACCACCACCACGGTCGGTCTCGGCGACGCGCTGAACCGCATCGGCAAGCGCACCATCATCTGTCTGCGCGAGCCCTCGCTGGGACCGTGCTTCGGGATGAAGGGCGGCGCCGCCGGTGGCGGCTATGCGCAGGTCGTGCCGATGGAGGACATCAACCTGCACTTCACCGGCGACTTCCATGCCATCGGGGCGGCGCACAACCTGCTCGCGGCGATGATCGACAATCACATCAACCACGGCAACGCCCTCGGCATCGATCCGCGGCGGATCCAGTGGAAGCGCGTGGTGGACATGAACGATCGGGCGCTGCGACAGATCGTCGTCGGTCTGGGCGGCAGCGCCAACGGCTACCCGCGCGAGGACGGTTACGACATCGTGGTCGCCTCGGAGGTCATGGCCATCCTTTGCCTGGCGAGCTCGCTCTCGGATCTGAAAGCGCGCCTGGGCGACATCGTCATCGGCTACGGCGCGGGCGGCAAACAGCCGATCTACGCGCGCGACCTCAAGGCCCACGGGGCGATGGCGGCGCTGCTCAAGGATGCCATCAAACCCAACCTGGTACAGACGCTGGAAAACAATCTCGCGTTCGTGCACGGCGGCCCGTTCGCCAACATCGCGCACGGCTGCAACAGCGTCATGGCCACGCGCACGGCACTCAAGCTCGCCGACTACGTCATCACCGAAGCCGGCTTCGGCGCCGATCTCGGCGCCGAGAAGTTTATCGACATCAAGTGCCGCATGGCCGGGCTCAAACCCCGCGCGGTGGTGCTCGTCGCCACGATCCGCGCGCTCAAGTACCACGGCGGAGTCGCCCGGGACGACCTCGGTACCGAGAATCTGGCGGCGCTGGAGCAGGGCATGGCCAACCTCGAACGGCACCTGCGCAATATCCGCGAGCATTACGGCCTGCCGTGCGTCGTGTCGATCAACCATTTCACCCAGGACAGCGACGCCGAGGTGAGGCTGCTCATCGAACGGGTGACCGCGCTCGGCGGGCACGCCGTCGTCGCCCGCCACTGGGCCCACGGTGGCGCCGGCGCCGAGGACCTGGCCCGCGCGCTCGTGGCGATCGTCGACGCGAGCAGCGCCGAGCACGCCTTCGTCTATCCCGACGGCGCGCCGCTGTGGGCCAAGATCGAGGCCGTGGCGAAGAAAATATACGGTGCGGCGCAGGTGACCGCGGACGCGAAGGTGCGCGCGCAGCTCGACGCCTGGAGCCGCGACTACGGCAGTTTCCCGGTGTGCATGGCCAAGACGCAGATGTCTTTCAGCGCCGATCCCGCCGTGCGCGGCGCCCCCACCGGACACACCCTCAATGTACGCGAGGTGCGGCTCGCGCACGGCGCGCGCTTCGTGGTGGCCATCTGCGGCGACATGATGACCATGCCCGGACTGCCGAAATCGCCGGCGGCCGAGCGCATCGACATCGACGACCGCGGCAACGTCACCGGGCTGTTCTGAGAGCCTGCGCCCGGACCGCGTGCCCGGACGGGACGCGGCGAAACACCGGGGCTACAGCTGCACCGGCAGCTCGCGCCCCAGCCAAGTTTCGTAGAAGGCCTTCAGATCGGGTGTGAAATCGACCTCGACCGGGTAGGTCGGGGGAACGCAGTCGACGTCGAGCAGCATGCCGCTCGCCGGGCACATCCATTCCCGGATCTCGACCAGAGCGGGGTCGATGGTGAGATGCTCGGCGGCGAACACCTTTTTCAGGTCGGCCACCGTTCTGCGCACGATGACCCGGCACTTCATCTTCCAGTTCTCGTTCCACGCACACAATTCGGCGCCCGCCATGGTCTTGACGATCGCACGCCCGCCCTTGGCGACGATGAACAGGTTCTCGCCGAGCGGCATCAGGATCGTTTCTTTCCAGGGCACCTGCTCCTGCAACACGGCGAGCATCTCGTCGAAGCGATTATCCGATTTCGGATCGCGCATCAGCCTGAACAGATCCGGCCAGGCCAGCTCACGGCGCAGCAGGGCGCGCGTCAGATCCCGGGTGCTCTTTGCCTGCTCCTTCATGGTCCGTCTCCCTACGCCGATTTCTTGTGCTGTTTCTGCGGTGACTTCGGGTAGTAGAAACCGGTGGGCGCCTTGGTGTGGAAATCGACGTTGCCGGTTTCGGTATACGGAAATTCCTTCAGCTTCCAGAACTCCAGGTAGCGGTCGCGGAGCTTGTCCGAGAGCTCGGCCGAGCGCGCGAAGGTCTGGGCGGCGATCCGGCCGATATCACCGGCAGCGGCGCGCTTGCGCTCCTCGTTCCACCATTGCGATGCCGGCACCGATTCGGCGAGACGCCGCTTGCGCATCCGCGCGCGCTTCGCCTCGGTGGCAGCCGGGGTCTTGGCGTAACCGTACACCTTGCGTGCGTGTGTTTCGGTGATCAGCCCGTTCGCGAGATCCCGCTCGATTGCCGCGTGCGCGCGCTCCAGCGGGTCGCCGTAACCGCAGCCGCCGTTGTAATTGACGCCGAACAGGTCGCCGTCGGCGAGGCTCGGCGACCAGGTGTTGAGCGGTCCGCAATACCACTCCTGCGCGGTCAGCGTACCGTCCCTGAGCATCCGTTCGGTTTCGTTGATCGACGAGGGCACCTTGCCGTCGCTGGCGATGATTGCGGCGAGATTCGAGCCCCTGACCCAGATGCACTTCCATCCCGGCGCGGGGTACCCGCCGAACAGTCCCTTGTGGAAGACGCCGCCGTTGTGCGCACCCGAGGCCGACAGGGTCACGTTGACCAGGCGCGAACCGCGCACTACCCACAGCGATTCCCATGCGACTCCGCCGCGGTAGCGGCCGACGGCGTGATGATCACGAACGAAGCTGCGGCCGAGGTAGACGTTCGGGCCCGTCATCTCCCACACCTCGGCGTCACCCTGGATGCCTTCCGAATTCCAGATCGCCGATCCGCAGTCGAGCCCGTCCGCGACCGCACGCGCGCCACAGGACTCGGCCGCCATCTCGAAGTTCTGGAAGCCGTGCTGCTCGCCGTACTGATCAAAGCCCGAAACCCCCGCTATGCAGGTCGGGGTCGACATGATGATCTCCTCGATGAAGCCGCGCGCGTACCAGCTGATGCCGAACATGCGCCAGACCTGGGCGAAAATCGGAATCAGCGTCCACCACGCGAGCGAGGTTGCCGCACCGGCGTAATTCGTATTGACGATGGAGCCCTCGGGCAGGTACTGCTTGACCGCCAGGTAGGCGCCGTCGTTGACGCGGCCGTCGTAGTTCAGCAACTGGGTCAGCGTAATCCAGAAGCCGCCGTTCATGGGCCCGACCGCGCAGTTGAAGGGGTGGAAGCTCCAGCTCGTCGCACCCTCGAAGTCCAGCTCGATGTGACCCTCGGCGGTGATCGTCATCTCGTTCGGGACGAGATCGATGAAGTCGCTCTTGGCGAGCGGGTGAGTGAACTCCAGGTGCGAACGCCGATGCACGGGCATCGTCATGCCGCGGTAGGTGCCGGGCACCATGGTGGTCTTCACGCGCTTGATGAAGTTGCGCCGGCCTTCCTCGATCAACTCCCGCGTGCCCTGCCTGTAGTAGTCGAGCCCGAACTGACCGATGATCTTGTACAGGGCCTCGCGGATCATCAGGCAACCGGAGAGCTTCGCCTTGTCATCGAGCCGCCACCAGTTGGAGTTGCGAAGATTCATCTTGAGCCGCAGCAGATAGTCGGCCCGGAAGTGATCGTCCTCGCCGACCTTTTCCGCGCTGATGTGCAGGCCCTCGCCGAAACGGTCGGGCGAGAACACGGTCATGCCGGGGCCCTCGTAGGTGCCGGACTCCAGCTCGTGCGACACCGAACCGATCCACGCGATCAGCTCGCCGTCGTGGAACACCGGGATGCAGGTCATGACGTCCGGCGTATGCACGCCGCCGGCCCAGGACTCGTTGTTCTCGAAGATGTCGCCCGGGCGGATCTTCGGGTCGTTCTCGTAGCCGTTGCGGATCATGAACTTGATGAACTCGGACAGCGTGTGCACGTGAACCATGATCCCGGTCGACAGCGCGATCGCGTCGCCCTCCGGCGTATACAGACCGATCACGAACTCCTCGAAATCGCGGATCGCGGGCGACGACGCGATGTACTTCATGGTCTCGCGCACCGCGATGATGGTCGACAGGATGCGCGAGTGGAAGGCCTCGAACCTGAGCGGGTCCGCGTCGTGCACCCTGAGCTTTTTCAGCCCCTGGTAGTGACCGGTCCTGCGGAACAACGCCTCCGAACGATCGAGGCGTTCGAGCAGGGTCGTCGGCTTGTTCATGACGGCATTCCCCTTCGGTTGTTCAACCGCGACCTTTGCGGTAGTGGATCAGGCGCCGGTTGTCGAACACGGCATGATGGCCGGGCGGTATCAGCAGCGTGGTCGCGGGGTGCTCGATGATGCCGGGACCGTCGACGACGTTGCCGGCCTTGAGCTCTTCCATCTCGTACACGCGGAACTCCAGGCGCTTGCCACGGTAGTAGACCTTGCGCGCCGGCTTCTCGGCCGCCGCCGGTGGCTTCTTCGCCGCCACCGGCAAGACGTTGAGCCTCGGCATCGGTGTCGTCACGTCAGCGGCCAGGGCGACCTCGAGCACCTGGTAACCGGCCTCCGACTCGAGCGCCTGCTCGGGGTAGACCGTGGTGTAGACCCGCTCGAACTGCTGCATGAGCCGGTCGAGCTCGGCGATCGATTTCAGGCGCGGCTTCGTCCACTGGACCTCGAAGTCCGAGAGCTGGTTGGTGAAACGCACGTAGGCGAAGTGTTTGAGCTCGGCGTTCCCGAAGCTCCAGCCGTGCTGCCTGAAGTCGGCCGCGGCGCGCGTCTCGAGCCGGGCCCAGGCGTCGTTGATGGCATCGATGGCCATCTCCTTGACCTGCACGACGTGGGTATCGACCCCGGGCGGACAGCCGGCGACGATGGACTGGTGATAGCGATAGCGGCGCGGCGCGCAGAGTACGCCGAACGCCGAGAACACCGCGGCGAACGGGAAGGTCACGATGTCTTTCATCTGCAGCCCGTCGACGACGTCGGCCAGACCCAGCGGGCCGCCGCCGCCATACATCATCATGACGTACTCGTGCGTGTCGTAGCCGCGCCCGCGCAGCATGTTGACGAGGAACGTCTTCATGTAGTCGCACACCAGCAGGTGCGCACGCTCGGCGAACTCGTAGACCCCGGCGTTGAAGTGCCTCGCCATGGGTTCCAGCGCCTCGACCGCGGCGTCGAGATCCAGCGGCACGTCGCCGCCGAGGAAATTGTTCGGGTTGAGATAGCCGAGCAGGATGTGGCAGTCGGTGATGGTCGGCACGTCCCAGTTGAGGCAGCGGCCGACATCCGAGCCGGCGCTCCTGGGTCCCACCGTTAGCTTGCCGGTCAGCGGGTGCACGCCGAGCTCCGAACCCATGCCGGCACCGATGGACTCGGAGTGGATCATCGGAATGTTGGTGCGAAAGGAAAGCAAGGTCGGCTCGCGCACGATGGGGATCATGCCGTCGCGGATGATGCCGACATCGAAGCTCGTGCCGCCGATGTCGCAGCCCACGACGTTCCCCGAGCCCATGATGCTGCCGATGTAATGGGCGCCGAGAACACCGCCCACCGGGCCCGAGACGTAGGATTCATACAACCGCTTGGTGCTGACCGGGACCGTACCGCCGTGCGCGAGCAGGGTCGAGACCTCCTTGGCGAAACCGTGCTTGCGGGCGGCGGCTTCCACCTTGCGGAAGTGCTTGCGCGCCCGTTCGCCGGCGTAGGCCTGGGCGACCACGCTGGACAGGCGCGTGTACTCCTTGTGCGTGGGTGCGATCTCGCTCGACAGCACGATCGGGATCTTCTTGTCCACCTGCCGTATGAGCTTGGCCGCAAGTCGTTCGTGCGCCGGGTTCATGTGCGAGAACAGGAACATCACCGCGATGGATTCGGCGCCCTGTTCGATGAGGATGCGGGTCTTGTCGACCACGTCCGACTTGCGCAGCGGGATCACCTCGCCGCCGAACATGTCGATACGACCCTGGATGCCGACCACCCGGTTGCGCGGGATCACCGGATCCTCGTGGTGGTGGGTGACGGTGTGCAGGCGATCGGAATAGGGGTAGCTGATCCAGGCGCCTTCGCCTTTCTCCATGAGCAGGTAGTCCTCGAAGCCCTGGCTCAGCATGAGCCCGACGCTGGCCCCGGTCTTCGACAGCAGCGTGTTCAGCATGATGGTGCCGGCGTAGACGATGACGTCGCTGCGACTCAACGTATCGTCCAACGAGCGCCCGGCGGTCGCTGCGCCATCGCGGATCGCACCGGCAAAGCTGACCGACTCGTCGCTCTTGTTGGTGAGGTGCTTGCCGACCAGAAAGCGACCCTGGCCGTCGACGATGACCGCATCGGTCAGCGTTCCGCCGGCATCGAGCGCGATCCAGTTCGCGCCGGTGCGGGTCTTGGGTTTTCTCGCTGCCATGGAACCGGATCCTCCTCGGCGAAACACGCTGGGACTGCGACCGGGAGGAACCCCCCTGGTCGCGCAGGATGTTAGACAGCGCGTCGGGCGCCTGGCTTGAAGGATCCGCGCGCCGCTTTGAACGATCCGCGCGCGCTCGGAGCTCGTGAATCATTTCGCCCGCCGTAGCGAGACGGTTCCCGGGCGTTCCCGGCCAGGCGCGGGGGTGCACGAAATCGCGCGCGTGACGGGCGCGCGGAAACGATACGGGGGGTCCCCGCAACGCCGCCAGCTGCGTCCCGGGGCCGTCGCAACCGGCGCGGTGATGGTTTCACATGGCATGGACTCCCCCTCCTTCTGCGGCATCGGCTGTGCCAGATTGGAGGTACATGCGACCAATCACGAAGAAGGAGGAGTCCACGATGAAGCCTACCCGCATCGGTCTTGACCTGGCA
>JADZEE010000068.1 GCA_020850735.1 Gammaproteobacteria bacterium
TGCGACGGCCCCTGGACGCCCCTGGCCGCGTTGCGGGAACCCACGAAATCGGTTACGCAGGCGCGCTACGCGCGCGCTTTTGTGCACCGCCGCGCCTGGCCGGGGACGCCCGGGGACCGTCTCGCTACGGCGGGCGAATGTTTCACAAGCTCTGAGTGTGCCGGGGCGGCTGCAAGCCGGCGCAGCGGGGACGGGGGGAGTCCCATGTGCGAGATGCTCGGTCTGTCGGCCAACGTTCCGACCGACATCTGTTTCAGCTTCACCGGCCTCGTCCAGCGTGGCGGGCGCACCGGACCGCACCGTGACGGCTGGGGCCTGGCACTGTACGAGGGTCGCGGCTGCCGCGTATTTCACGATCCTCGCCCGAGCGTCGCGTCCGAGATCGCCGCGTTGCTGCAGCGTCACGCGATCCGCTCGCGCATCATCATCGGTCACATCCGGCGCGCCAACCGCGGCCGCGTGTGCCTGGAGAACACCCACCCGTTCATGCGCGAGCTATGGGGCTGCGCGTGGGCATTCGCGCACAACGGCCAGCTGCGGGGTGTCAAGCGCCTGGCACTGGGCGAGTACCGGCCCGTGGGCACGACCGACAGCGAGCACGCGTTCTGCTGGCTGCTGGCCGAGATCCGGCGCCGTTACCCGCGTCGTCCTGCCGCCGCGCGGCTGTGGGCGTTGGTCGCTGATCTGGCCGCGGAGCTCAATGCGCTCGGCAGCTTCAACTTCCTGTTGAGCGACTCGACTGCTCTGATGGTTCATTGCAGCACTCGCCTGGCGTGGCTGACACGTCGCCATCCGTTCGGCCGCGCGCGCCTGGCGGACACGGGTCAGATCGTGGATTTCAGCCGCGAGACCACGCCGTCGGACGTGGTCACCGTCGCTGCTTCCCGCCCGCTCACCGACAACGAGACGTGGTGGACCATGCCACGCGGCGGCTTCGAGGTCTTCGTCGCGGGCGAGCCGCAGCTCGGAACACCCTGCTGCGTGCACGCAACCTTGTCCGAGGCGAAGCGCGCTTGAACCCGCTCGCAGACCGATGAGACGGCGGCGACATCGCGTCGAGCACGATTCCCTCGGCCGGGTCGAGGTTCCGGAGCGCGCGCTGTACGGTGCCCAGACCCAGCGGGCGATCGAGAATTTCCCGATCAGCGGGCGGCGACTGCCGCGCGCATTCATCGGCGCGCTCGGTCTCACCAAGGCCGCCGCTGCCGCCGCCAACGCCACGCTCGGCCTGCTCGACCCGGCGATGGCCGCTGCGATCGAGGCCGCTGCGATCGAGGTCGGCGGCGGTCGGCACGACGGCGAGTTTCCCGTCGACGTCTTCCAGACCGGCTCGGGCACGAGTTCGAACATGAACGCCAACGAAGTGATCGCGCGCCTGGCCGCGCGCACGCTCGGCGCGCCGGTACATGCCAACGACCACGTCAACCTCGGTCAGAGCAGCAACGACGTCGTGCCGACCTGCATCCACGTCAGCGCGGCGCTGCGCCTGCGCGACGCGCTGCTGCCTGCCATCGCACACCTGGCGCACACCATCGAAGCGCGCGCCGCCTCGCTGGACACGGCGGTGACGACCGGGCGCACACATCTCATGGATGCGGTGCCCATTACGCTGGCGCAGGAGCTCGGCGGTTGGGCGGCCCAGCTGCACAGCGCCGCGGCGCGGATCGAGTCGGTGCTGCCGCGCCTGCACCGCGTAGCCCTGGGCGGCACCGCCGTCGGCACGGGGCTCAACGCGCATCCCCGGTTCGCCGCGCTGGCGATCGCACGCCTGGCGACGCTCTCGGACCTGCCGCTCGCGGCCGCGGGCAACTATTTCGAGGCGCAGAGCTGCCAGGACACGGCCGTGGAGCTCTCCGGGCAGCTGCGAACGCTGGCCGTGAGCCTGATGAAGATCGCCAACGATCTGCGTTGGATGGGCAGCGGTCCGCTGGCGGGCCTCGCCGAGATCCGGCTGCCCGCACTGCAGCCGGGTTCGAGCATCATGCCGGGCAAGGTCAACCCGGTCCTGCCCGAGGCGGTGTGCATGGTCTGCGCGCGTGTCATCGGCAACGATACGGCCATCACCATCGCCGGGCAGAGCGGCAATTTCCAGCTCAACGTCATGCTGCCGCTCGTGGCCAGCGAGCTGAACGACAGCATCGAGCTGCTCGCCGCCTCGATGCGCCTGCTCGCGGACAAGGCGATCGCGGGCCTGACCGTCGACCGCGCACGGATCGCCCGGACGCTGGCGCTCAATCCCGTGCTCGCGACCGCGCTGGCGCCCGCGGCGGGCTACGAGCTCAGTGCCGAGATTGCCCGCCGGGCGTGGGAGGAGGGTCGACCGGTGCGCGAGGTGGCAGCCCGGATGACCGACCTGTCCGCCGAGGAGCTCGACCGACTCCTGGACCCGCTGGCCCTGGCAAGCGGTCGCGGCTCGGGGTGAACCGGGTGTGCTTATGGTCGACGTCGACGACGAGAGTCTGTGCCTGCTGTGCGCTGAGCCGGCGCTGGCCGGCGAGGACTGTGTCGTCACCGGCAGTTTCCTGACGCGCCGGGATCCGCTATGGCGTTACGCGGGCAGGGCCCTGCACCGGCGTTGCTTCCGCGTCTGGTCGCGGCGCGAGGAGTTCGTGCGCAAGTTCAACGCGGTGATGCGCGACTACGCGAGCATGGACGCGCAGGGCAACGTGCGCGAGAGCCTCGACGGAAGCTGGCGGGATTGAAGGCTACAACAGGTAGATGACCGCCAGCAGCCCTGCGCCCGACATCGTGATCGTGTAGGGCAGCGCCATGACGACCATACGACCGTAGGACAGGCGGATGAGCGGGGCCAGCGCCGAGGTCAGCAGAAACAGGAACGCGGCCTGACCGTTGGGTGTCGCGACGCTCGGGATGTTCGTGCCGGTGTTGATGGCGACCGCCAGCAGGTCGAACTGCGCGCGCGTGATGGCGCCCGCTTCCAGCGCGTTGAACACCTCCGTGATGTAGACGGTGGCCACGAATACGTTGTCGCTCACCATCGACAGCATGCCGTTGGCGAGATAGAACGCCGCGGTCTGTGCCTGGCCCTCCAGGGTCAGCACCCAGTGGATGACGGGCGAAAACAGGTGCTGATCGTGGATCACGGCGACGATGCTGAAGAACACGACCAGCAGCGAGGTGAACGGCAGAGCTTCCTCGAAGGCGTGGCCGAGCCGCTTTTCCTCGATGACGCCGGTGAAAGCCGTCGCCAGCACGATGACGGTCAGGCCTATGATGCCCACTTCCGCCAGATGCAGGCCGAGGGCCACGACCAGGAACAGCGCGACCACGGCCTGCACCACCAGTACTGCGTTGTCGCGCAGGGTCCGGCGTTCGGTTTCCTCGGCGTCGTAGCCGACCAGCACGGTACGTACGTTGTCCGGAAGAAGGGTGCCGAAGCCGAACCAACCCGTCAGCTCGACGGTTGCACAGGTCATGAGCCCGGTCACGAACACCGGGATCGAAACCGGCGCCACACGGACGAAGAATTCGATGAACTCCCACCCTGCCACCTTGCCGATGAGCAGGTTCTGCGGCTCGCCGACGATAGTCATGACGCCGCCGAGCGCGGTGCCGACCGCCGCATGCATCATCAGGGTGCGCAGGAAGGCGCGGAACTGCTCGAGGTCGGCGCGGTGCTGATCGTGCACCTGCTCGTCGTCGCCGCTGTCGTGCTGATGGTGGAAGTGCTTGCCGGAGGCGACCTTGTGATAAACGTTGTAAAAGCCCTGGGCGACGGTGATGACCACCGCGGTCACTGTCAGCGCGTCCAGGAACGCTGACAGCACCGCCGCGACCGCGCAGAACAGCAGCGACAGCCAGATCTTCGAGCGCACGTTCAGCAGGATCTTGGTGAACGTGAACAGCAGCAGCTCCTTCAGGAAGAAGATGCCGGCCACCATGAACATGAGCAGCATGATCACGGGAAAGTTGTGCAGCGCCTCGTCGTACACCGTCTCCGGGCTGGACATGCCGAGCACGATGGCCTCGATCGCGAGCAGGCCCCCCGGCTGCAGCGGGTAGCACTTGAGCGCCATGGCGAGCGTGAAGATGAATTCCAGGATCAGCAGCCAGCCGGTCACGAACGGTCCGGCGACCGCGAGAGCGATCGGGTTGAAGACCAGGAATCCGACCAGGGTCAGCTTGTACCAGCCGGGCGCGCCGCCGAGGAAATTTGCGGCGAACGCCTGCGAGAGGGTGTGTGGCGTGGGCATGGTTCCCCCGGAGTCAGAGTTCCCGCCACGATCGCGTGGTGCGGGACGCATATCGTCGTGCGTGCTGGCGGCAACGTTGCCCGCGCAGCGATCAGGAAAGCCGCCCGCAGGCGGCTGTTCGTGCCGGTACTGCCGTTACGCGGCGAGCTGCCGCAGCACGTAGGGCAGGATGCCGCCGTTCTCGAAATAGTCCCATTCCTTGGGCGTGTCGATGCGTACGGTCGCGGTGAAGCGGGCGCCCGCGCCCTGGTCGTCGCCGCGCGCGGCGACGGTCACTTCGCGGGCGCCGCGCACCAGGCCTTCGATGGTGAACTCCTCGCGACCGCTCAGCCCGAGCCGCTCGGCGTTGTCGCCGTCGCGGAACGTGAGCGGCAGCACACCCATGCCGACCAGATTGGAACGGTGGATGCGCTCGAAGCTCTCGGCGATGACGGCACGCACGCCGAGCAGGAGCGTGCCCTTGGCGGCCCAGTCACGCGAGGAGCCGGTGCCGTATTCCTTGCCGGCGAGGATGACGAGCGGCGTGTTCTGCAGCCGGTAGCGCATCGCGGCGTCGTAAATCGTCATCTGATCACCCGTGGGCACGTGCACCGTGTAACCGCCCTCGACGCCCGGCACCAGCGCGTTGCGCAGGCGGATGTTGGCGAAGGTTCCGCGCATCATCACCTCGTGATTGCCGCGCCGCGCGCCGTAGGAGTTGAAATCCTGTGGTTCGACGCCATTGGCCATGAGGTAGCTGCCGGCCGGGCTGTCCTTCCTGATGTTGCCGGCCGGCGAGATATGATCGGTGGTGATGGAGTCACCGAGCAGTGCGAGGCAGCGCGCGCCGGCGATCGGGCTGAGCCCGGGCGCGTCGCGACCCATGCCGATGAAATAGGGTGGGTTCTGGATGTAGGTCGAGTCGCGCTGCCAGGCGTAGCGGTTGGACCGCGGTACCTCGATGCCGGCCCAGCGCGCGTCGCCGGCGAAGACGTTGCCGTAGCTGCGCGTGAACATCTGCGCGTCGATGACCCGGCGCGCCGATGCGATCTCCTCGCGGGTCGGCCAGATGTCGCGCAGGTACACCGGCTCGCCGTCACTGCCGGTACCGAGCGGGTCGCGGTCGAGGTCGATGTCGAGCGTCCCGGCGATGGCGTAGGCGACCACCAGGGGCGGCGAGGCGAGAAAATTCATCTTCACCTCGGCGTGGACGCGGCCTTCGAAATTGCGGTTGCCGGACAGAACCGAGCAGGCGACCAGATTGCCGTCGCGGATGCCCTGGCTGACCGGCTCGGGCAGCGGTCCGGAGTTGCCGATACAGGTCGTACAGCCGTAACCGACGGTGTGGAATCCGAGCGCATCGAGGTGCGGGCTCAGACCGGCGCGGGCCAGATAGTCGGTGACCACCAGCGATCCCGGCGCGAGACTGGTCTTGACCCAGGGCTTGCTCGTCAGGCCGCGCTCGTTGGCCTTTTTCGCCACCAGACCCGCCCCGATCAGCACGGAGGGGTTGGAGGTGTTGGTGCAGGAGGTAATGGCCGCGATCACGACCGCGCCGTCGCTGAGCTCGCAACGGCCCCCGGCGGTGTTCACCGTGGCGCGCCCGCCGCTGCTGCGTTCCCTGACCATCGGCGCCAGGGCGTCACGGAAGACCTGGCGGGCGTCGACCAGCGCGAACCGGTCCTGCGGGCGCCGCGGTCCCGCCAGCGACGGTACGACCGTAGCCATGTCCAGCTCGAGAACGCCGCTGTAGCGGGCCTCGGCGCTGCCACGCTCGCGCCAGAAGCCCTGGGCGCGGGCATAGGCCTCGACGAGGGCGATCTGGCTTTCGCTGCGACCGGTCAGGCGCAGGTAGCCGGTGGTCTCGGCGTCGATCGGGAACAGGCCGCACGTGGCGCCGTACTCGGGTGCCATGTTGGCGATCGTGAGCCGGTCGGCGAGCGGCAGCGTATCGAGACCGTCGCCGCAGAACTCCACGAACTTGCCGACCACGCCGTGCTTGCGCAGGATCTGCGTCACGGTCAGGACGAGATCGGTGGCTGTCGCACCGGCCGGCAGGCTGCCGGTGAGGCGAAAGCCGATCGTCTGCGGAATGAGCATGGTGATGGGCTGGCCGAGCATGGCGGCCTCGGCCTCGATGCCGCCCACGCCCCAGCCGAGCACGCCCAGGCCATTCACCATCGTGGTGTGCGAGTCGGTGCCGACCAGTGTGTCCGGGTAGGCCCAGGTCGTGCCGTCGATTTCGCGCGTGAACACCGTGCGGGCGAGAAATTCGCAGTTCACCTGATGGACGATGCCGGTATCGGGTGGTACGACGGCGAAATTCGAGAAGGCGTTCTGGCCCCAGCGCAGGAATTCGTAGCGTTCCTGATTGCGTGCGAATTCGATTTCGGCGTTCTTTACGGCGGCGTCGGGGCGGGCGAAGTAGTCGACCTGGACGGAATGGTCGATGACGAGCTCGGCGGGCGACAGGGGGTTGATGCGGTCCGGATCCCCCCCCAGGGCCGCCATGGCGTCACGCATGGCGGCGAGATCGACGACTGCCGGCACACCGGTGAAGTCCTGCATCAGCACCCGTGCCGGGGTAAAGGCGATCTCCCGGTCGGGTTCGGCGGCGGCGTCCCATTGCGCCAGCGCTTCGATTTCATGCGCGGTGACGTTGACCCCGTCCTCGTGCCGGAGCAGGTTCTCGAGCAGTATTTTCTGCGCGAACGGCAGGCGCGCAACGCCGGCAAATCGTGCCGCGAGCGTGCCCAGACTGTGGAACGCGTACTCCTGGCCAGCGACTGTCAGGGTCGTGCGTGTTGCGAAGCTGTTCTTCATCGTCACTCCGTTGCTCGGTCCGGATCGGGGAAAGCGAAGCATTATCGGAGATTTGCTGCGCCGCGTGTAGGGTAGCGTGCGCGGTGCGGCCGGCGGCGGGTGTCAGTGCCGCGCGCGGATCACGCCGCCGCCCAGGCAGACCTCACCGGCGTAGAAGACGACCGATTGACCGGGTGTCACCGCCCGCTGGGGCCGGTCGAACGCAACCTCGCACAGGTCCGCCTCGATCACCGTGAGGCGGCAGTCCTGGTCCGCCTGGCGATAGCGGGTCTTGGCGGTGCAGCGCAGCGGCGCCGCCGGGGTCAGGCCGCTCACCCAGCTGAGCTGCCCGGCCACGAGGCGGGTGCTCATGAGCGCGGGGTGATCATGGCCCTGGACGACGTACAGAACGTTGGCGTCCACGTCCTTGTCGACGACGAACCAGGGCGCCTCGGCGGCGCCGCGCACGCCGCCGATACCCAGGCCCTCGCGCTGGCCGAGGGTGAAATAGGCGGCACCCGGGTGCGTGCCGATGACGCGCTCGTCGAGACTGCGGATCTCGCCGGGGCGAGTGGGCAGGAAGCGGGCGAGGAAGTCGCGGAAGCGCTGCTCGCCGATGAAGCAGATGCCGGTTGAATCCTTTTTCGCATGGGTGGCGAGACCGGCCTCGCGCGCCAGGCTTCGGACCGCGCGCTTGTCGAGCTCGCCGATCGGGAACAGCGTGGCCTCTAGCTGCGCCTGCCCCAGCGTGTAAAGAAAGTAGCTCTGGTCCTTGGCGAGGTCACGGCCCCTGAGCAGCCGCCAGCGATCGGCGCAGCGGTCGCGGCGCGCGTAATGGCCCGTGGCGATACGGTCCGCTCCGCGCCGGCGGGCTGCCGCGAGAAAGGCGTCGAATTTCACTTCGCGGTTGCACAACACGTCCGGATTCGGCGTGCGACCGTGAGCGTATTCGTGCAGGCAGTGGGCGAACACATCGTCCCAGTACTGGCGGCTGAGATCCACGGTATCGAGATCGATGCCGATGCGTTCGCATACCGCGAGCGCATCGGCGACGTCGCTTTCCCAGCGACAGGAACCGTCCGCGAGCGGTTCGTTCCAGTTCTTCATGAACAGCGCTTCGAGCGGGTTGCCGGCTCGGGCGAGCAGCAGCGCCGCGACCGAGGAGTCGACGCCGCCGGACAGGGCCACGACGACGCGCTCGCGGGCACAGGCGCTCATTCCCGGCACGCGCTCAGCTGCCCGGCGAGACATCGTGCAACAGCCCCAGATCGCAGCGCCGGCCCGCGCGGTACTCCGCGACCGCGCGCCACACGAGCGGGCTGCGGTGGCGTTCACGCGCCGCGGCGAGCTCGTCGGCGTCGAGCCACACCAGTCCCGCGATAGCGGTGTCCGGGATCGGCGCCGGCGGCGTCGCGGTCACATGGCCGGCGAAGCAGAAGCGAAGGTAAGTGACGCTTCGTTCGGGGCTCGGGTAGCGAAAAATACCGACCAGCGCCCGTGGTTCGAACCCGTATCCCGTCTCTTCCCGCACCTCGCGGCGGATCGCGTCGCACAGCGATTCCCCCGCTTCGAGATGTCCGGCCGGCTGGTTCAGCACCAGGCGCCCGCCGCTGCGTTCCTCGACCAGCAGAAAGCGGCCGTCACGTTCGATGACCGCGGCGACCGTGACGTTGGGTTTCCAGCGCGTGGCCGGCATCGACCGATCAGCCGCCGAACGACAGGTCCAGACCCTTGACCTGCTCGATGACCGGTTCGTGCCAGTGACCGGTGACGCTGTATTGGCGGCTGATCATGTTGTCGAGCTGCGGCAGGGCCTTGAACATCTTCTGGCCGAGGAACAGCACGGCGCCGACGCCGGCCCCCACCGGACCGAACACCGCGCTCGCCAGCGGCAGCGTGCTCGACACCTGCGGTCGCACGGTGACCAGCTGGTCATAGTCCTGCTCGGCGAGGCCGGTACGACCCGTGATCTCGATCCGCGCTGCGGGTCCGTCCATGATGAGATTGTTGGTGTAGGCGTTGCCCTGCTCGAGCACGAAGCTGCCCTCGATCGAATCGAACGAAAAGCCCTTGCGGAACAGGTCGTCGAAATCGAGCGCAAGACGTCGCGGGAGCGTCTGGATGCTGAGCAGGCCGAACAGCCGCCCGGCGTGCGGATCGATGTCGAGCAGCCGGCCGTTGCCGATGGCGAGGTGCAGCTCACCCTGCAGCGTGGCGAGCGCGAAATCCGCCGGTGTGCCGCGCCAGAGCGCATCGATACGCATGCTCGTGCTGCTGCTCTGGATCGGGGTGACGTCGTAGCCGAAGCGTCCGAGGAGCTTGCCGATGTCGGCACCTTTGACCGTGACGAGGAAGTGACACTGATCACCAGCGTCCTCGCGACGCCAGTCACCGCTGGCCTCGATGAGAAACCCGGGTGACGTGAAGGCGAGGCGCGCCAGCTCGAGCCCGGCGTCCCGGGGCCGGGTCGCGATCTCGGCGCGGCCCAGATCCATGTCGCCGTAGACGAACTGGTCGCTGTAGCCCTCGATGGCCGGCAGGTGCGCCGGGTTGACGCCGGGGCTCTCGGGCCCATTTTTTGCGCGTGCGAGCCGGAGTCTGTGCAGCTGCGCCCGCACGGGTTCCCCCTGCCCCGGCGCAGGCAGCTCGATGTGCCCGGCGACGCTGTCCGCGTCCAGGTCGACCTGCCAGCCGCCGCTATCGCCCCGGCCGCTGGCGTGCACGGCGGCGAAGCGCTGCCCGAACGCCAGCAACTCGTCGATCTGCAGATCGTAGGCGACCGCGGGCGGTGGCGTACGCCGTGGTGCGCGCGCGAACAGGTCGTACCATTGCGTCGGTGCAAGCTCCGCCAGCCGGCCCTCCAGCCACACCGCCGCCGGTGGATCGCGGCGCGGCTCGCTGCCGCCGAAGGCGACACTGGCACCGGTGAGGCTCGTCTTGCCGTCGGCGGTGCGTCCCAGGCTCAGGCGCGTACGGACGCGGTCCCCGTATTGGATCGCGAGCACCCGGGGCCCGTCACCGCCGAGGCGGGTCGTCAGGCTCAGTGCGACCGTCTCTGCGGCCGTCTTGCCGGCGGGCGCGGGCAGGTCGAGCGCGAGTCCCTCGAGTGCGGAGCGGATGCGCAAGTTGCCCGTCGGCCGGCCGGTGTCGCGGGCGCGGGTGATGGCGAGTCGCGCTTCCCAGGGTGTGACGCCGTCGATGGCCGTGAACACCCCGTGCGTACGCGACCACTCGGCGAGTGTCGGCGAGATGCGATCGATCTCCTGCTCGACGACCGCGCGGTCCGCCTGGCCGCGCATGACGTAACGATTGCCACCCGCCTCGGGGCTGCCGCCCGTGAGCGCGAGTTGCACGGGCCGACCGCGAAAGCTCGCCGTGAGCCCCGGTGCCGACCAGGCACCGTTGTCGAAATCCAGCGGACCGCTCACGTCCTCGAGCTCGAGTTGGAAATCGCGCGCGACGACGCGTTCCCCGCGCAGATGAAGTGTGCCGCGCGACGCCGGCCGTTCGCCGGGCCGCAGCGGTATGTCGAGTGCGAGGTCGAGGTCGAGATCACCGCTCACCTCGAGGCCGGCGAGCTGGGGTCCGAGACGCTCGCGCAGCGGCGTGCCGGCGACGAAGCGCAGTGCGGTTGCCGCCGTGGCGTGCACCTTGCCGGTCGCGACGACCGATTTTCGTCCAGCCGACAGGTCAGCAATACTTGCCGTGACATCACGAAGCTCGGCGCCGAGCATGGCCGCCGCCGGCGCGCTGACCGTGAGTGTGCGCCCCTCGAAGCGGATGTCGGCGTCGATGTCCTCGAGCCGTGGCCAGGCGGGATGAAACTCGAGCTGACCGTCCGTCACCGTCACCAGCAGCTTGAAAACGCCCTCTTTGTGGTCGAATGGAAAGCGATCGAGTGGTCCGCGCAGCACCGCCGCGCCGGTCGTGATGGTGCCGGCGTGGACGGCCTTCTTGATCCACGCGTAGGCCTTCTCGTTCACGACCCCGGGCGGCAGCAGCGCGGCGAGCTGTTCGAAGTCGCCGCCGCCGACGTCCGCGAGCAGGTTTGCCGTCGGCGCGCTGCCGGGTTGCCACTGCATGTCACCGAATATGCCGACGCTCAGCGCCGGGTGGGCGAGGTCGACGCGATCGGTCGACAATCGCCAGCCGTCGGCGGTTCGCGCCCAGCGCACGTCGCCGGCGAGGTGCGAGAGACGCGTGGGAGTTGCCGTGCGTTCGCCGAACGCGACCGTGAGGGGAACTCGCTCCAGGTGCAGACGCCCGCCGCTCGCGTCGGCCTTGACCTCGCCCGCCAGACCGGCGATACCGGGAACGTCCCCGGTGGGCTGCGTGTCGATACCGCTGAAACGCGTTTGCACGTAAAAGCGCGCGTCGGGTGCACGATCCGGGAAATAGCCGAAGCGCACGTCCCGCAGGTCGCCTCGCGGGGCGAACTGTCGCAGCGGCGAGCATATGGCCTCCGGCACCGCGCCGATCTGCAGCACGAGCGGTGCGACGTCCTCCAGGCGCAGGAAGCCTGCCTGGGCGACCAGGGTCGGAAAATCCCCGCCGCCAGCCGGTGCGAGCGTCAGCGTCAGCGCGCTCTGCGGCCACGCCCCGTGGGCGGTCGACAGCTCGAGCTTCTCCAGGGCGATGGTCCAGCGCCCGTCGCCCGTGCGGCGCACACGCAGATTGCTCGCCGCGTGATCGACGGCGAAGCGGGCCTCCGGCGGGGTCCGGTCGTGCACCCCCAGGGCGATGTGTTCGGCCTCGATCTGCCCGTCGACGGACGACAGCCGGGCGTCGCGCCAGCGGCTCCACAGGCGAAAACCAATCTCGCCGTCTCCGAGCCCGAGGCCGAGCCAGCGGCGGTAGTTCAGGACCACGGCGGGATTGATACCCTGGCCCTCGATGAACAGCTCGCCCGACCAGGTCGTGGTGAGCAGATCACCGCGGGCGTCGAGCAGGAAATGAAACGCCCGGCCCACGTCCGCGGGCAGGCGCGCGGACCCGGCGAGCTGGCGACGGTCGCCGTAGCTTCTGATGTGCAGCCACACGTCGGACAACACGACCGGCGCGAACAGTGCACGCTCGTCGTGCCACGTGATGTTGGCCGACTCGATGGTCAGGTTGCGCTGTCGCTGCAGCCAGTCCGCCAGTGCGTTCTGGCGCACGCCCGGGATGTCCGTGCGCTGTGGTTCGACGCCCTCCATGCGAATCGCGCCGTCGGCGCTGCGCAGCAGGCTGAGCTTGACACCGGACACGGTCAGGCGGCCCGGGACGAGGCGGCGCATTTTCAGCGAAGCCCACAGGTCGATGGCGATGCGGGCGCCTTCGAAACGGGTCAGCGTGCGGGCCTCGGTCGGATCGCGCAGCTCTATGTTGGTGAGCTCGATTTCCGGCGTCCAGCCGCGCCAGTCGGCCGCGATACGCTCGATCACGACCGGCTGGGCGACATAGTCGCTGACCCAGGCTTCGATTTCGGCCTGATAGTCGCCGATCTGCGGGAGCAGCACGCGCACCACCGAGATGACGACAGCGGCCGCGACGGTCGCGAACGCGGCGATGCGCCAGCACCAGTGCAGCAGCATGGTGGCGAGTCGCGTGGTCATCGGCTCACAACAGCACCACGTCGTATTGTTCCGGCGTGTAGGACGGCTCCACCTGGAAGCTGATCGGCCGGCCGATGAACGATTCGAGCTCGGCGACGCTGGTCGAGTCGTCCTCGACGAGCCGATCGACGACCTCCCGGGCCGCGACCACGAGCAGCTTGCGGGCTTCGAACTGGCGCGCCTCGCGCATGATCTCGCGCAGGATCTCGTAGCAGACGGTTTCGGCGGTCTTCACCGAGCCGCGTCCGTTGCACACCGGACAGGTCTCGCACAGCACGTGCTCCAGGCTCTCGCGGGTACGTTTGCGGGTAATCTGCACGAGCCCGAGCGAAGTCATCTCGCTGATGGACGTTTTGGCGTGGTCGCGTTCCAGATATTTTTCCAGGGCACGCAGCACCTGTCTCTGGTGATCCGCGTTCTGCATGTCGATGAAATCGACGATGATGATGCCGCCGAGATTGCGCAGACGCAGCTGGCGCGCGATTGCCTGGGCGGCTTCCAGGTTGGTCTTGAAAATGGTTTCGTCGAGCGTGCGGTGGCCGACGAAACCGCCGGTGTTCACGTCGATGGTGGTCATCGCCTCGGTCTGGTCGAGGACCAGGTGCCCGCCGGATTTCAGGTCCACCTTGCGTTCGAGCGCCTTGTGGATCTCGTCCTCGACCGAGTAAAGATCCAATACCGGTCGTTCGCCCGGGTAGTGTTCGATGCGATCGACCAGGCTGGGGATGAACTGGCGCGCGAAGTCGATCATGCGCGCGCAGGTTTCGTTCGAATCGATGCGTATCTTCTCGATCGATTCGGTGGCGAGATCGCGAAGCGTGCGCAATGCCAGGCCCAGATCCTCGTAGATGATGCCGGGCCCGTGCTGCGTTTCGATTCGATTGCGGATCGACTGCCACAGGCGCTGCAGGAAATCGACGTCCATCGCGAGCTCTTTCTCGCTGACGCCCTCGGCCGCGGTTCTGACGATGTAGCCACCGCTGCTCTGGAGCTGGCTGGCGAGGGCGTCGCCGTCGGCCCGGCCGGCGAGCGCGGCGGGGTCGGCAGCGGCGAGGATCTCCCGCAGTCGCGCGCGCTCGGCGTCGTTTTCGATGCGTTGCGATACGCCGATGGTCGGCACGCCCGGCATGAACACCAGATAGCGCGAAGGAATGCACAGTCGTGTCGTCAGCCGTGCGCCCTTGGTGCCGATCGGATCCTTGGCCACCTGCACGATCACGGACTGGCCGTCGCGCAGCACCTGCTCGATGCTGACCTCGGTCGCCGCCGGCTGGCCGTTGCGGGCCACGGGGTTGCTGACGATGTCGGACACGTGCAGAAAGGCCGTCCGGGCGAGACCGATCTCCACGAATGCGGCGCCCATGCCCGGCAGCACCCGGGAGACTACGCCCCGGTAGATGTTGCCAACGAAGCCGCGGCTGCGCCTGCGCTCGATGGACAGCTCCTGGAGGACGCCGTTCTCGACGTGGGCGATGCGGGTTTCCTGCGGTGTTACGTTGACCAGGATTTCCTCGGCCATGGCTGGAGCGGCGTCACGATGGATGGGGTGGCCGGGCAAGAGCGTCGTGAATCCCGGAATTTGCGCTCAGATAGTAAGGTACAAGCTGAGCGGCCGGCCAGTGCGCGCTGCACGGGGTCGCCGGAGTGGTTCGATTGTGGAGGTAATTGGCCTATCATGAGTGCCCCGATGGCCGCGTTGCGGTCCCCGTACGCTCGCGGGTGCCGGGACGTCGTCCGCCCCGCAGCCCTGGCGCAGGTAGCCGGAACCCGATCACATGGTGCACGCAGCGGACGCAATCGCGGTGATCCTGGCTACCGGATCGGGCGAGGCGCTGCAGCCGTTGACGGCCAATCGCACGGCTGCGGCGGTCCCGTTCGGGGGCAATTTTCGCATCATCGATTTTCCACTGACCAATTGTCTCAATTCGGGACTGCGCAAGGTGCTGGTCCTGACGCAGTACAAGTCCCACTCCCTGCACAAGCACCTGCGCGACGGCTGGTCGGTATTCAATGCCGAGCTGGACGAGTTCATCACCCCCGTGCCGCCGCAGATGCGCGGCGGCAACACCGGCTACCGGGGCCCGCTGGACGCGCTGGGCCAGAACCTGTACCTGATCGAGCGCAACACTGACGACGCGGTCGTCATACTCGGTGGCGACGAGATCTACAGAATGGACTACGCGGCGATGCTGCGGTTCCACCGCCACACGCGTGCCGACGTCACTTTGGCCTGCATGGGGCCAAACATCTGCGCGCGCCCGGCCGGGTCGCCATTGCTGCGCATCGACGCCGAGCACCGGGTGCTCGCGGTACTGGAGGAGGCGGCGGTGCTAGCGGGCGAAGCGGACGAATCCACCGGGTTCGCGCTCGGCGTCGCGGTGCTGTCCAGAACCGTACTCGCCCGCCTGCTCGCGGACACCGAACCGCGAGTTCTGGACAGCAACGATTTCGTTCGCGAGGCGCTTGCGCACTTACTCGGCCGCTACGCACTGCGCGCGTACCGTTTCGGCGGCCGGGCGGGCCGGGTGAAGCCCGATCGCTACTGGTGCCGTCCGGCGAACCCGGACGATTACTATCGCGCCAATATGGAGCTGCTGCTGCCCGAACCGCCGATCGATCTGTATCAGCGTGACTGGCCGATCCGCACCTACCAGAGCCAGGTTCCACCGGCACGCACGGCGCCCGGAAAGTCCTGTAACGAAGGCGTGTGCGTGAACTCGATCGTCGCCGCCGGTTCCGTCATCGCCGGCGGGGGCGTCAATCACAGCATCCTGTTCCCGGGTGTGCAGGTGCACGACGCGGCCATCGTCGAGGACAGTATCCTGCTCCCGGGGGTGACGGTCGGCGAGGGTGCCCACGTGCGCCGCTGCGTGATCGACAAGCACGTCGCCGTGCCCCCGGGCACCTGCATCGGAGGCGACTCGGCGCGCGATGCCGGGCGTTTTTCGTGCACGCCCGGCGGTGTGGTGGTCATCACCGGGCAGGCGGCGTTCGCGGGCCCGACGGCGGACGCCTGACGACACCCTCAGCCGGGGTCGGCGGTTGATTCCCGGCCGTCCGGGCGCGATTGCGAGGCCTCGGTCAGCGTCGTGAACAGGCAGACACGGTTGCGCCCGCCGAGCTTGGCCTGGTGGACCGCCTCGTCGGCCGCGGACATGATGTGGTCCGGATCCGTGGCCACCGCATTCTGGACCGCCACGCCGATACTCACCGTCAGCGGTACCGGTTTGCCCTCGTGCTCGAGGCCGCTGCGCGCGACACTGTCACGCAGTCGCTCGGCCGTCACGCGCGCGGCGTGCGCATCGCTGTTGGCACAGATGAGCAGGAACTCCTCGCCGCCGATGCGACACACCTCGTCATCGATCCGGGCCGAGCCGCGCAGCAGATCGGCGACGACGCACAACGCCCGGTCGCCCTGCGCGTGGCCGTAGGTTTCATTGATCGCCTTGAAGTGATCGATGTCGACGAGCATGCAGGCGAGCGCCGCGCCCGCCCGTGCGGTGCCGGACCATATCTGCCGCAGGCGGCGCATGGCATAGCGCCGGTTCGGCAGCCCGGTCAGGGGATCGGTCAGTGTCGCCTGCTCGAGGCGCCGGTTCGCGACTGCGAGGTCCGCCAGGTAGCCGTGGATCTCGTCATGCTCGCGTTCGATCTCGCCCTGCAGCTGCACCAGGCGCCCGCCGGCGCGCAACCGGGCCGCGAGCGCACGCGGTTCCACCGGCCTGGGCAGGCAGTCGTCCGCACCGGCATCGATGGCCTCGGGCGACGCGTCGTCGCCGTCGGTCAGCACGATGATGTACAGGTAGCGGCCGTGGCGGGTGTCGCGCAGGATCCGGCACAGCGACAGGCCGTCGATCTGCGGCAGGTCCCGACCGGCGATGACGATGTGTGGCAGCCACTCCATGGCCTGGCGCATGGCATCGCGGCCGTTGCCCGCGATCGCGACCGCATGACCGGCACGTTCCAGCAGGCCCGCCAGCACGGGCCGCGCGGCCGCGTCGTCGTCGGCGAGCAGGACACGCAACCGGCCTTCTGCGCCCGTGGGGGTTGGCGTATTCGCCGCGCCGGGCGGCAGCGCGGCGTGCGAAAGTTCCTCGAAACGGGGCGCCTCAAGCGCGGGGATTTCGAGAATGCGGCTCCACTCCAGCCATTCGGCACCGATACCGTCGAACTGTGCTTCGAGCTGCGCGATCGCGCGTCCCTCGGCCGCGGATCGTTGTACCAGGACTGCGATCGCGGTGGCGCGGTCCCTTTCGCCGGCGGTGATCGCGTCGGCGAACTGCTGGGCATGATGCAGGTAGCGCGCCAGCGCCGGGACACGCGCATCGTCCTCGTCCTCGTCGGCGTGGGCGGGCGAGTAGGCGGCGCCGATTGCGCCGCAGTGCAGCGCCGGCAGACCCCAGTCGGCGAGCATCGCCGTGCCGAGCTCGACGTGATCGGTGAGAAAACGCTCGCGTTCCGGGACGAGCAGGGTGGCCCGCGTCGCCTGCGCGTGCGCCTGCAAGACCTCGGCGTAGGTTGCGGGATAGACGGTAGCCAGGGCGAGCCGGCCGATGCCCGCCAGCAGGCCGCAGGTGAACGTCTCCTCCGGTACGAAGCGCCGATCGGTCTGGCTGAGCACCTTGGCCGCGGCGGCGGTCGCGAGTGAGTGCGACCAGAACCGCTGATAGTCGAAAGCGACGCAACGGCCATTGCGGTAGGCCGACACGACCGACACCCCCAGCACGATCTGGCGCAGAGTCTGCACGCCCGTCAGCAGCACCGCTTCGGCCACTGACGCAATCGGCCGGCGCCGGCCGAGCAGCGGCGAGTTGACGACCTTGAGCAGCCGCCCTGACAGGGCCGGATCGCCCTGCAGCAGGCGGGCGATGCCGGGGATGGTGGCATCGTCGCGCTGCATGAGCTCGAGCAGCGCCAGCGCGATGCCGGTCGGCGAGGGCAGCTCGCCACTCGCCTTGATTTCGTGAAAGCGCGACTGCGCGGCAGCAATCATGGTGGACCCCGACGGCCTGTTCCCGGCGCGACGAATGGCCGCCGGCGAGCGCAGCGCACGGCGCGATCCGCCGGCGGGCCGTCGGCCCCGGGAGATGAAACAGGTATCGACCGCAGTGCGCTATCGCTTGAGCAGTCCGGTCAGGCGCCGCTGCCGGTGCCGCCGACGGTGATGGCGTCGATCCGCAGTGTGGGCAGACCGACACCCACGGGCACCTGCTGGCCGTCCTTGCCGCAGGTGCCCACGCCCGGATCGAGGGCGAGATCGTTGCCGACCATGCTGACCCGGGTGAGGACATCCGGGCCGTGACCGATGAGCGTCGCGCCCTTCACCGGCCGGGTGACGCGGCCGTGCTCGATGAGGTAGGCCTCCGAGGCGCTGAATACAAACTTGCCGCTCGTGATATCGACCTGGCCACCACCGAAATTGACCGCATACAGGCCGCGATCGACGCCGGCGACGATCTCCTCCGGCGCGTACGGGCCGGCGAGCATGAAGGTGTTGGTCATACGCGGCAGCGGACGGTGCGCGTAGGACTGGCGCCGGCCGTTGCCGGTGGCGCGGGAGCCCATCAACCGGGCGTTGTGCCGGTCCTGCAGGTAGGCGCGCAGGATGCCATCCTCGATGAGCACCGTGCGACCGGCGGGCGTGCCTTCGTCGTCCACGTTCAGCGAACCGCGCCGGTCGGGCAGGGTACCGTCGTCCACGACCGTCACGCCGGGGGCCGCGACGCGTTCGCCGAGCCGTCCCGCGAAGGCGGAGGTGCCTTTGCGGATGAAGTCGCCTTCCAGGCCGTGGCCGATGGCCTCGTGCAGCAGCACGCCCGGCCAGCCCGGGGCGAGGACTACGGTCATGCTGCCGGCAGGCGCGGGTGTCGCATCGAGATTGACCAGCGCCTGCCGGACCGCCTCGCGGGCAAATCCGAGCGCCCGCGCCTCGA
Source organism: Gammaproteobacteria bacterium (assembly GCA_020850735.1). GTDB lineage: Bacteria > Pseudomonadota > Gammaproteobacteria > JADZEE01 > JADZEE01 > JADZEE01. The sequence continues at coordinate 18,523 of JADZEE010000068.1, forward strand.
CCGCAAACCACTCGTAACCAAAGCGGCCGCCACCGCCGCAGGTAGCACTCTCGCGCCGGCCGTTGCGTTCGGCGACGACGGTGACGTTCAGGCGCACCAGTGGCCGGACGTCGGCCGCGAGCGTGCCATCGGCGGCCGCCACGAGGACCACGCTGCGGCGGCCGCTGAGGCTGACGATGACCTGTTTCACGCCCGGGTCGCACCGGCGTGCCTCGGCGTCGACGGCGGTGAGCAGGGCGACCTTGCCCCGGTCGTCGAGGGACGCGACCGGGTCGCTGTCGGCGTAGCGTGGCCCGGGCGTGCCGGCGGACCAGGCCGCGACCTCGAGCGTGCGCCCCTGACGGGCAATCGCGCGCACCGCCGCCCCTGCCGCCGCGAGCGCGGCGGGTTCGATTTCGTCCGCGTAGGCGAAACCGGTCTTCTCGCCGCAGGTTACGCGGACGCCGACCCCCTGATCGATGCTGTGGCCGGCTTCCTTGACCAGTCCGTCTTCCAGGACCCAGGACTCGGTCACGGTGCGCTCGAAGTACAAGTCGGCGGCGTCCACGGCGTGGCTGGTCACGTCCCCGAGCACCCGCTCGAGCGCGGGTTCGTCCAGCGCGCCGGGGTCGAGCAGGATGCGACGGGCGGTATCGAGCGCGGTGCTCATGTCATTTTGCGACCGGGTCCGGGCGAACGTGCGCGGCAGTTTGACACAATCGGCAGCCGCCGGTAGTGTCCGCGGCCGCGCCGGCTTGGGCCTGCCGTGCGCCGGTGAAAGCCGGTATCCTGTTCATCCGGTTGTTCATTTTGACAGCGAGTCGGAGAGCGGCTTTCCGTGGACACAAGGTTCGGGCGTATCGAGCGCCTGCCCCCCTACGTATTCAACACCATCGACGAATTGAAGATGGCGGCCCGCCGGCGCGGCGAGGACGTCATCGACTTCGGCATGGGCAATCCCGACCAGCCCACGCCGCAGCACATCGTCGACAAGCTCGTGGAAGTGGCGCAACGGCCCGACACCCACCGCTACTCCACCTCGCGCGGCATTCCGCGCCTCAGGCGTGCCATCTGCCGCTGGTACAAACAGCGCTACGACGTCGACCTCGACCCTGACAGCGAGGCGATCGTCACCATCGGCTCCAAGGAAGGGCTGGCGCATCTGGCCATGGCGACCATGGAACGCGGCGACGCGGTGCTGGTCCCCAATCCCGCCTACCCGATCCACCCCTACGGCTTCGTGATCGCGGGAGCCGACATCCGCCATGTGCCGATCGGACCGGGGATCGATTTTTTCGCGGAGCTCGAGAACGCGATCCGCAATTCCTGGCCGCGGCCTAAGATGCTGCTGCTGAACTTCCCGAGCAATCCGACCAGCCAGTGCGTGGAGCTGGAGTTCTTCGAAAAGATCATCGCCATCGCCCGCGAACACGAGCTGTGGGTCGTGCAGGACCTGGCCTATGCCGATCTGGTGTTCGATGGCTACACCGCGCCCTCGATCCTGCAGGTGGCGGGCGCCAAGGATCTCGCGGTCGAGTTCTTCACCCTGTCCAAGAGCTACAACATGCCCGGCTGGCGGGTCGGCTTCATGGTCGGCAACCCGGTGCTGGTCAAGGCACTCGGGCGCATCAAGTCCTACCTGGACTACGGCACGTTTACGCCCATCCAGGTTGCGGCCATCACCGCGCTGGAAGGTCCGCAGCAGTGCGTGGCCGAGATCCGCGAACTGTACCGGCGCCGCCGCGACGTCCTGTGCGACGGCCTCAATTCCATCGGCTGGCCGGTGATCAAACCGCGCGGCACGATGTTCGTGTGGGCGCCGATTCCGCAAGAGCTCCGCGCGGGGGGCTCGCTCGAGTTCTGCAAGCAGCTGCTGGCCCAGGCCAAGGTGGCGGTTTCGCCGGGTGTGGGCTTCGGTGAGTACGGCGAAGGCTACGTACGCTTCGGATTGATCGAAAACGAGCATCGTACCCGCCAGGCCGTGCGCGGTATCCGCACGATGCTGCGCGCCGGGCGCATCGAGCAATCGGGCGCGGCCTGACGGGGATCCGCCACGGATGAGCGCGTTGAAACCGGTGCAGGTCGGTCTGCTCGGCCTGGGCACGGTGGGCGCCGGCACGCTCGCGGTATTGCGGCGCAATGCCGGCGAGATCACGCGTCGGGCCGGGCGCGGCATCGAGGTCGTGCACGCCAGTGCGCGCACACTCGACAAACCGCGTGCGACGCCGACCGCCGGAATACGCCTGTCTGCGGATCCGCGCGCGGTGGTGGACGATCCCGGCGTCGAGATCGTCGCCGAGCTCATCGGCGGTCTCGATCCCGCCTATGAGCTGGTGATGCGGGCCATCGCCAACGGCAAGCACGTCGTCACCGCGAACAAGTACCTTATCGCGCTGCGCGGCAACGAAATATTCGCGGCGGCGCGCGCGGCCGGTGTCACGGTGGCGTTCGAGGCCGCGGTTGCCGGTGGCATACCGGTCATCAAGACCGTTCGCGAAGCGCTGGCCGGGAACCGGGTCGAGTGGCTCGCGGGGATCATCAACGGCACCTGCAACTACATCCTCACGGCCATGCGCGAGGAGGGCCGGGAGTTCGGCGCGGCCCTGTCCGAAGCCCAGGCGCTCGGCTACGCGGAGGCCGATCCGGCCTTCGACATCGATGGCATCGACGCCGCGCACAAACTCACCATTCTCGCCGCGATCGCTTTCGGCGTGCCGTTGCAGTTCGACAAGGTCTACGTCGAAGGCATCAGTGCCATCACCCGCGATGATGTGCTGTACGCAGAGCAGCTCGGTTACCGCATCAAGCATCTCGGGTTCGCGCGCGATACCGGCGCCGGAATCGAATTGCGGGTGCATCCGACACTGGTGCCCCAGCGCCGGCTCATCGCGAACGTCGACGGGGTGATGAATGCCGTGCTCGTGCACGGCGACGCCGTCGGCCCGGTGCTGATGTACGGCGCCGGTGCGGGCGCCGAGCCGACCGCCTCGGCAGTGGTCGCCGATCTGGTCGACGTGGTGCGGGCGCTCACGACCGATCCGGGCAACCGGGTGCCGCACCTGGCGTTCCAGCCGGACGCGCTGGCCGACGCCCCGGTGCTGGCCATGGACGCGGTGTGTTCCGCCTGTTACATGCGTCTGTTCGCCGTCGACCGCCCCGGCGTGCTCGCCGACATCACCCGCATCCTCGCCGATCGCAACATCAGCATCGAAGCCATCTGGCAGAAGGAGCCCGCAGAGGGCGCGGGAACGGTCCCGATCATCCTGCTTACCCACCGGGTCGAGGAACGCGCGATCAACGACGCCATCGACCGCATCGAGGCGCTGGACGCGGTGTGCGGGGCGGTGATGCGCATTCGGCTGGAGGAACTGTCGTGAACGCGGACGGCGGCAGGTATACCGGCCTCATCGAGCGCTACCGGGCGCGCCTGCCGATCGCCGCCGACGCGCGCGTCATCAGCCTGGGCGAGGGTGATACGCCGCTGCTGCGGCTTACCCACCTGGTCCGGGATGCCGGCGCCGACGTCGAACTGTACGTGAAGCTCGAGGGCCTGAACCCGACCGGCTCGTTCAAGGATCGCGGCATGACCGTCGCGGTGACCCAGGCCGTCGCCGAAGACAGCCGGGCGATCATCTGCGCCTCCACGGGCAACACCTCCGCGGCTGCGGCCGCCTACGCGGCGCGTGCCGGCATACGATCGTTCGTGCTCATACCGCACGGCAAGATCGCGCTCGGCAAGCTCGCCCAGGCGATGATGCACGGTGCGACCGTGCTGCAGATCCGGGGCAACTTCGACGCTGGCATGCAGCTCGTGAAGGAGGTCGCGGCCAACGCGCCGGTCACGCTCGTGAATTCGGTGAACCCCTACCGGATCCAGGGGCAGAAGACCGCCGCGTTCGAAATCGTCGACGCGCTGGGCCGGGTGCCCGACTATCATTGCCTGCCGGTCGGCAATGCCGGCAACATCACCGCCTACTGGATCGGCTACTCGGAATACGCCGGGTGCGCCGGCACGGCCGCGTGCCGATTCTGCGCCGGCACCTGCCCCTATGCCTGGCCACCGGTCACCGATCGGCGTCCGGTGATGTGTGGTTACCAGGCGGCCGGTGCGGCACCGTTTCTGCGCGGCGAGCCGGTCGAGCACCCGGAGACGGTGGCCACGGCGATCCGCATCGGCAATCCGCAGTCCTTCTCCCAGGCCCAGGCCGCCAGCCAGGAATCGGGCGGTTGGTTCGCCGCGCTCAGTGACGACGACATACTCGACATGCAGCAGCGCCTGGCCGAGCGCGAGGGCGTGTTCTGCGAACCCGCTTCGGCGATCGCCGTCGCCGGCGCCCTGCGGGACATCGGCAGCGGCCGGATCCCGGCCGGCAGCGTGGTCGTATGCACGCTGACGGGCCATGGCCTCAAGGATCCGGACATCGCCATCCAGCGTTGCGCCGGCCGGGTTCTGGAGATCGAATCGCGCCGCGAGGCGGTCGAGCGGGCGATCCTCGATCGTCTGCGCTGAGAGCTCGTGAAACAATCACCGCGCCGACGTCGGTGCCCGCCGGACGCCACCGGCGCCGTGGCGGGTGTTCGATGCACCGGCCCCGAGTGCCCGTGACGACCCCGGCGCCCGCCACGCTCAAGCTGTTCGTACCCGGTCTGCTCGGCCGAGCGCATTGGCGTGCCGCCCTGCCCGGCCTGTCACGCCTGGCGGCGCTGGAGGCGGTGCTCGGTCGCGCCGCCGTGCTGCCCGCGCCGGCCGCGCATGATCGGGCCGTGTTCGAGGCGCTCGGCTGTGCCCTGGACGCAGTGCCGGTCGCGGCCCTGACGCATCACGTCGATTTCGCCGCGGATCACGACGGTGCCTGGCTGCGCGCCGACCCCGTGCATCTGCACGCCGATATCGACCGCATGGTGCTGCTGGACGCGCAGATGCTCGCGCTGGATTTCGGCGAGGCGCGGGCCCTGGTGGCGACGCTCAATGCCCATCTCGCCGCGGAGCGGTTGCGCATCGAGGTCGGCGCCTCGCCGCTGCGCTGGTATGTGCGCCTGCCGGCGGTGGCACGGATGCGCACCCAGGCACCGCTCGAGCTCGCGGGCCGGCATGCCGGTTCCGGTTTGCCGGCCGGCGCCGATGCCGGGCCGTGGTTGCGGCGGGGCAATGAGCTGCAGATGCTGCTGCACGGTCACGAGGTCAACGTCCGGCGTGCGGCCCGCGGGGCGCTGCCCGTCAACGCGGTATGGTTCTGGGGGGGGGGTGCCTTGCCGGCGGCGGATCGTCTCGTGCGGCCGCGGCTGATTGTCGGCACGAACGCGCTGACCGCGGGGCTGGCGGCGTGGCTGGGTGTACCGGTCGACACGCGGGCGACGGCCGCGCTCGCGCCGGGGACGGGACCGGCCGTCGTCGATGTCGACGCCGTCCAGACGGCCGTACACGCCGACGACGTGCACGCCTGGCACGCCGCCCTCAGCGTGCTCGACGGCACCGTGCTCGCGCCGGCCCTGCGCGCGCTGCGCGCCGGCCGGCTCGAACGGCTGACGCTGTGGGATGGCGCCAGCACCCGGGTGCTGGCGCGTACGGGGGCCTGGAAGCTGTGGCGCCGGCGCGCGCTGGACGCGACGATGTGAACCGGCGCCTCAGAACTCCCAGCTCAGCATCACCTGCTGGGCATCCTCGTCTACGTCCTTGATACCGAACTTGTTGTGCGAGTACTGCCAGCGCATGCCGAGGAGCAGCTTGTCATCGTGTCCCCACCAATGGCCGACGTCGAGCAGGAATTCGGGCTGGCTGAAGGTTTCCGGGGCGCCGCCGGTGGCGCCGTTGGAGCGGAAGTCGACGAAACCCCGGAAGATGAACCGCGTGCGGCCGAGCTCGAAGGGCGCCAGCCACACCGGCGTGATCTGAAAGCCGATGCTGTCGACGCCGTCGGCCTGGTGCGCCCAGGTCTCGACGTGAAAGTGCCGCAGCAGCGGCAGGTCGATTACCGCACGCGCGCCGGCGAGATAGGCCTTGTAGTCGCCTTTGAACGGCCGTCCGCCGGCGTTGATGCCGATCCCGGCGCTCAGATCCCGCACCGGTCCGAAGGCGAGCGGACGGTCCGCGACCTTGGTCAGGCTGACCCAGGTGTAGAATTCACCGTAGTACTCCGCGCCGATGTCGGCGCGGTCGATGATGTCGAGGAAACCGAAGCTGTCGCCGTACCGCCAGCCGGACAAATGCTGCCAGCTCCAGTTGGTGCGCGCGCCGGAACCGAGCTCGAAGCCGTAACCGTGCAGGATCCGCAGGCTGTTGCTGGCCCAGTCGAGGGCAGCCGCGGGTGCCGCGAGCAGGCTCGCGGCCAGCAGCAGGGCAGTACAGGCGCGCGTCTTGTACCCTCCAGATGACACGGATCGGATCCCTTTGCGCTCGGGCGCGAGCCTTGCGCATTGTATACAACGCGGCCCGACTTGCCATGCCGGCGCGGGGTCCGTGGTGACGGCGGGCGCGCGCCGCATCGTGCGCCGGAGCACGGCGGGCGCGCCGGCGCTGCCCGCTTCGATCCACCCGCTGCTGCGGCGGATCTACGCCGGGCGGGACGTGCGCAGCGCGACTCAACTCGACTACCGGCTGGCGAACCTGGCCTCGTATACGTCGCTCGGCGGCATGGACGGGGCGGTCGCCCTGCTCGAGCGCGCGATCGATGCCGGGCAACGGATCCTGGTCGTCTCGGACTACGACGCCGACGGCGCGACGGGCTGCGCGCTCGCCGTGCGGGGCCTGCGCCTGCTCGGTGCCACGGACGTGGCGTTCCTCGTACCGAACCGTTTCGAGCACGGTTACGGTTTGACGCCCGAGCTGGTGGAGAACGCCGCCGGGCTGGCGCCGGACGTGATCGTGACGGTGGACAACGGTATCACCAGCCTGGCGGGGGTCGATGCCGCGCGCCGGCATGGGATCGAGGTGCTGATCACCGATCACCACCTGCCCGGCGCCGAGTTGCCCGCCGCCGCTGCGATCGTGAACCCGAACCTGCCGGGCGACGCTTTCGTGAGCAAGCACCTGGCGGGTGTCGGCGTCGTGTTCTATGTGCTGCTCGCGCTGCGGGCGCGGCTGCGCCAGCGTGGCCGCGCGGCCGACGTGCGTATGGCTGATCTGCTCGACCTGGTAGCGCTCGGGACCGTGGCCGACGTCGTCCGCCTGGATCACAACAACCGCGTGCTCGTGGCGCACGGGCTGGCGCGCATCCGCACGGGGCGCTGCGTGCCGGGCATCTCGGCGCTGGTGGAGCTCGCCGGTCGCGAACGTGACCGGCTGGCCGCCGCCGACCTGGCCTTCGCGATCGCGCCGCGCCTGAATGCGGCGGGCCGTGTCGCCGATATGCGCCTGGGCATCGACTGCCTGCTGAGTGACGATCCGGGTACGGCGCGGTCGCTGGCGGCCGGGCTCGACACGCTCAACCGCGAGCGCCGCGCGCGCCAGGCGCAGATGCAAGTGCAGGCCGACGGCATGCTCGCGGGGGCATTCCCCGAGCAGGATCCGCCGGCCGCGCTGTGCCTGTACCGGCACGATTGGCACCCGGGCATCGTCGGCGTGCTCGCGGCGCGCATCAGGGAGCGTACGGGCCGGCCGGTCGTGGCCTTCGCCGGCAGCGACGGCGCCACGCTGCGCGGCTCGGCACGCTCGGTCGCCGGGCTGAACGTGCGTGATGCCATTGCCGCAGTCGCCACCCGCCTGCCGCAGGTCGTCCTCGGTTTCGGCGGGCACGCGATGGCGGCGGGCCTGACCATCACGGCCGCCGGCCAGGTAGAGTTCGCCACCGGCTTCGCCGCTCAGGTCGAGCGTATGCTCGGTCCGGACGCCGGCACCGACGTGATCGTCACGGACGGCGCCCTCGACGCGGCGGATTTCACCCTCGCCACGGCCGAGCTGCTGGCCGCGGGCGGGCCGTGGGGCGCGGGTTTTCCCGAGCCGAGCTTCGATACCGTGTTCGACGTCACCGACCGCAAAGTGGTCGGCGCGGCGCACCTGCGCCTCGACTTGCGGCCCGACGGTGCGTCCCGGGCGGTGAAAGGCATCGGCTTCGGGCTTGCCGAGCGCTGCGACGCGGACTGCGGCGATCGCGTGCGCGCCGTGTTCCGCCTCGCCGTCGACGAGTACGGTGGCCGCCGTGCCCTGCAGCTCGTGCTCGAGCACATCGAGCGTACCGGTGGCGCGGCGCCGTCCGCTTGAGTTTCCGGCCCGCGCCGGCGGCGCGACCGGATCCCGTCCGCCGGCGTGCGCGAGGCAGGTGGTCGCACGGCCGCGGGCAGTTGTTTAGAATCCGCGCCTCGTTCGCCTCGCAGGAAGCTGCCGTCCCATGGTCGAAATTACCTCGCTCATCACCCGTGTCCGGGATCTGCGCGCGCGCGCCGACGCCCTCAGGGGGTATCTTTGACTACGATCGCAAACGCGAAAGACTGACGGAGGTCGAGCGCGAGCTCGAAGCGCCGGAGCTCTGGAACAAGCCGGAACGGGCGCAGGAACTCGGTCGCGAGCGGGCGGCGCTCGAGCGGACCGTGTCCACGCTCGGCCTGCTCGACGTCGGCCTGCGCGACGCTCGCGAGCTGATCGATCTGCTCGCCGGTGAGGACGATGAAGCGGCTGCCGCCGACATCACCGCCGAACTGACTGCGCTGGACGAGCGCCTGCTCGAGCTGGAGTTCCGGCGCATGTTTGCCGGCGAGATGGACGCCTGCAACGCCTATCTGGACATCCAGGCGGGTTCCGGGGGCACCGAGGCCCAGGATTGGGCGGAGATGCTGCTGCGCATGTATCTGCGCTGGGGCGAGCGGCGCGGGTTTCGCACCGAGCTGATGGAGGTGTCGGCGGCAGAGATCGCCGGCATCAAGAGCGCGACCGTCTATTTCGAGGGCGAGTACGCCTACGGCTGGTTGCGTACCGAGACCGGCGTACACCGCCTGGTGCGCAAGTCGCCATTCGACTCCGGCAATCGCCGCCACACCTCATTCGCGGCGGTGTTCGTCTCCCCGGAGGTGGACGAGTCGATCGAGATCGAGATCAATCCGGCCGACTTGCGTGTGGACACCTACCGCGCCAGCGGCGCGGGTGGACAGCACGTCAACAAGACGGATTCGGCGGTGCGCATCACCCACCTGCCGAGCGGCATCGTCGTGCAGTGCCAGAACGAGCGATCTCAGCACAAGAACCGGGCTCAGGCTATGAAGCTGCTCAAGGCAAAGATGTACGAGGTGGAATTACAAAAGCGCAACGCCGAGAAACAGGCCCAGGAGGATGCCAAGGCGGATATCGGCTGGGGCAGTCAGATCCGCAGCTACGTACTCGACCAGTCCCGCATCAAGGATCTGCGCACGGACGTGGAGACCGGTAACCCGCAGGCGGTGCTCGACGGCGACCTCGACGATTTTCTGGAGGCGAGTCTGAAAGCGGGGCTGTGACGCGGGGCGGCGCCCGGCATCCGAACGGACACACCGCGCGATCCCGCCGCGGGCATCGCGACGAAGCGCCCGGCGATCGCAATCCTCGGCGCCGCGTGGTTTACTTGGCGACGATTCCGGCAAGCACGAACAGCATGAGTCAGCAAGACGAGAGCCCACTGATCGCCCAGCGCCGCGACAAGCTCGCGCGCGAGCGCGCGCGCGGCAATGCCTACCCGAACGACTTCCGCCGCGACGCTCTGGCGGCCGCACTGCACGCGGCACACGGCGAGACCGACGCCGTCGCGCTCGCGGACACGCCGCGGCGCGTGCGCGTGGCCGGCCGTATGATGACCCGGCGAGTCATGGGCAAGGCCGCGTTCGCGCACGTGCAGGACGGTTCCGGGCGGATCCAGGTGTACGTGCGCCGTGAGGACGTCGGCGCCGAGGCTTACGCCGAGTTCAAGGACTGGGATCTCGGCGACGTGCTCGGTGTCGAAGGCGTCCTGTTCCGCACCCGTACCGGCGAGCTCAGCGTGCAGGTCGAGCACGCCCGCCTGCTGGCGAAGTCGCTGCGGCCACTGCCGGAGAAGTTCCACGGTCTGACCGATCAGGAGGCGTGTTATCGCCAGCGCTACCTGGATCTCATCGTCAACCCGGAAACGCGACGCGTGTTCGAGTTGCGTTCGCGCAGCGTGGAATTCATCCGGCGCTACCTCAGCGCACGCGGTTACGTGGAGGTGGAGACGCCGATGATGCAGCTCATCCCGGGAGGTGCGGCGGCGCGGCCATTCATCACCCACCACAATGCGCTCGACCTGGATCTGTATCTGCGCGTGGCCCCGGAGCTGTTCCTCAAGCGCCTGGTCGTGGGCGGCATCGAGAAGGTGTTCGAGATCAATCGCAATTTCCGCAATGAGGGCCTGTCGACACAGCACAATCCCGAGTTCACCATGCTCGAGTTCTACGAGGCTTACGCGGATTACCGCGACCTCATGGATCTCACCGAGGACATGCTGCGCGAGCTGGCCGTGGATCTGCTCGGTACGAGCATCGTCCATTACCAGGGCGCGGATTACGATCTGGGCCGGCCCTTCACACGCATGACGCTCGAGCAGGCCGTACTGGTGCACAATCCGGACATCTCGCACGCCGCGCTCGGGGACCTCGACGCGATCCGGTCGCTCGCCAGCGGTCGTGGCGTAGTGGTGAAGCCGGAATACGGGCTGGGCAAACTGCAGCTCGAGCTGTTCGAGAAAACCGTGGAATCTCACCTGCGGCAACCCGCTTTCATCACCGCGTATCCGGCGGAGGTCTCACCGCTCGCCCGGCGCAACGACGCCGACCCCTTCGTCACCGACCGCTTCGAGCTGTTCATCGCCGGCCGCGAACTCGCCA
>JADZEE010000069.1 GCA_020850735.1 Gammaproteobacteria bacterium
CGTGTACGAGGCGTGGCGACAGCAGGGGTTCGCACTCTGATCAGGGCGCGTCGGCAACCGTCGCGGTGAGCACGCGACTGACGTAGTCGGCCGTTCCAGGCGTGCCGATCTCGGCCGTCGTCGCGAGAGTGTAGACGTTGTAGACGGTGCCTGCCTCGTCCACGGTCGTGGCCAAGCAGGTGCTCTGGACCGCGTAGCCCCCGAGCGCGCCACCGCTCAGATTGAAGCTCTGCGGGAAGCCGCCGCAGCCGCCGCCGGCCAGCACGGCCTGCACCGCCCTTTCCATGCCGCTGCCGGCGGCAAACCAGGCGCGCGCACCGAGAATGGAAAACGTTGAGATTTGACGCGTGGTGGCACCGATCGTGACCATGAAAGCCGCGATGAGCCCGACCACCACGATGAGAAACATCGCCGTTATCAAAGTGAAACCGCGGTTCCCGTGCCCGCTGCCGCTCACGGTGTATTCACCACGTGAACCTGCTGCAGCAGACGGACGCTCTCGCCGCTCTCGCTCAGCGCGAGTTCGATCGTCACCAGTGCAGAGCGGGTCGCAGTGCCCGGATCGTAGCTGAAGCTGCACGCGCTCACCCCTTCGGCGAGCAGGCGGCCGGTCGCGCCGACGGGCGGCACGCTCTGCACCGGGCTGATGGCGTAACCGTCGTAGCGGCGCAGCGTGCCGCCGGCACACACGAAGCTCACCGGCGTGTCGACGATGCGGAAGCGCCCGCGCGGTGACGCGAAGGGAAAAGACCAGCCGGGCACGTCGCTGTTGTCGAACACGATCTGCCCGGCTGCCGGCGACTGCGCGATTCCGGCGACGTTGTCGCCACACCAGGCGTTGGCACCCGGCGGCGACGCACCGCACACGCCGGGCTGCCCGGTATTGAAAATCACCAGACAGTAGGCAGCCCCGCTCAGGCAGTCCGCCTGACCGGTCGCGGCGATCTTCGGTGCCACGTTGGTCGGATCGAACTGCTGCAGCACCCCGAGCACGTCGAAGCTGTCCACATTTGCGCTGAAATCGAGCGCATCGCCGCTGCCGTCCGCGGCAACGACGCTGCGGTACCGGCCGCCGTCGACGGTGCGCAGGAACTCCAGCGCCGTTCCCGACAGCCGGATGCTGTTCGGCAGCGCGAGGCGCAGCTCGCGGCTCAGGCGCGCGAGCGCGGTTTCCGCCGTGTCGGTCAGCCGGGCGCGCCGTTCCACGTCGATGAAGCTCTGCACCGGCGTGGATACATTGCGCCACACGACCGTCGCCAGGATCCCGCTGATGACGATGACGGTGATGAGTTCGATCAGCGTAAAGCCGGCGGAGCGCGACCGTCGCATCAGTAATTGGCCTTGTACGCCGACAGCGTCACCGGAATGTCGAGCGCCGGATGAGACACCGTGACGTTGATGAGGGCCGCCTGGCCGCTGTCGGCCGCGAGCCCGTCCAGACTCACCCCGCTGTCGACGACCTCCACCGTGACCTGATAGCCGCCCAGACCGGGCAGCGCTGCACCGGTCTGGTCGAAGGCGCCGCTGGTCGCAAGACCGTCGTAGTCGCAGATGTCGTCGTACAGCGGGCGCGCCGCCTCGGTGCCCGCGCCCGCGCCACGACAGGCACCGCATACCGGGCCGGTGCAGTCGATCGGACAGGCGAGCGGCGTCGCCGGATCCGTATCGACGTCGAGGTCGGGATCGCAGAACGGCCGCAGCATCACTTCCTCGAGATAGGCCTGCGCGATGGCGCTGGCCTGCTCCTGCACCATGGGATCGGCACTGCGCTGCGTGACGCTCACGACGGCGAGGACGATACCCGTGATCGCCACCGACAGCACGACGATGGAGACGATCAGCTCGATGAGTGTCACTCCGCGCAGGCGACTCACGCGCTTCATTGGCGGCGCACCAGTCCGGTCTCCGGTTCGATGCCGATGACGTTGCCGCTCACCGTCACGCGCAGCGCCGCGGGATCGGTGATGAGATCGGGCGTTGCGGCCACGGCGCGCGGCCGACCGATCCGATCGAAGAAGAACTCGACCGGCGAGGTCACCGTGACCCCGGCCGGCGGCGGCGCGGCCAGCGTGCCGCCGCCGGGCGCGCCGACGGTGCTGGTCGCCGCGGTGTGGGCACCCGCCGCGGGTCGGCAGGCCGCCCAGCGGCCGATCCGGTAACCGGCGGCATCGACCTCGACCCGGGTGTCACAGCCCGAGGCGACGGCGAGCTTCTGGGCATAGGCGATGACCGCACGGGTTTCGTCGCTGTAACCGCGGATGGCGAACGGGCTGGTGGCGAAAAAGCGCGGCGCGAAAAACGCGGCGAGGATGCCGATGATGACCATCAGCACGATGAGCTCGATCAGTGTATAACCCCGGCACCGCGTCGAAGGTCTTGCGCATTGTCCGCCGTGCGCGACCCGCCGGCCGCGCTTGCGTGTCCGGCACCGCCCGCACCCGCGGTCATTCACGACTCAGCTCTCCCGGGCGTACAGGAGTTGTTCGAGCACGCGCAGGCGGCGCTCGAGCCGCACGGCGTCCTCGTGATCCCCGGCGCGCGTGCGCAGCGTGCGCAGGAGCGCCGCGTACTCGAGGATGCCGGGCTCGATGGGAAAGGCATACCGCAGGCCGTCTTCCAGCAGCTCACGCGCTGCATGCGAGCGGCCATGCTCCTCCAGATAACGGGCGAAATCCAGCCGCGATCCGTAGTAGCGGGGATCGCGGGCGAGCGCGGCGGCGTAGGCGCTGGTGACCAGCGCGTCACGACTGCCCGGAACCGCCGCGTGCCCGTACAGGCGGGCGTACGCGTCGTACACGTAGGGGCTGAACGGGTTGCGTGCACGGGCCCGGGCCAGCCGCGCTTCGGCGAGTGCATACAGCGCGGATCGGCGGGTGTCGTCCGCGGATCCCAGCGCCGCCACGTAGGTCAGCGCCAATGCCACGTCGACACGTTCGTTGGGATACAGCGCGCCCGCCCGCAGCAGCGTGCGCTCGGCGGCCTCGAGCTGCCCCGCGCGCAGCTGCGTCACGCCGCGCTCGTAGCAGGCGGCCATGACCGCCGCGGTCGCCACGCTGCCGATCGGCACGAGCGCGGCGAGGCTGCAGCACAGGATGAAAACAGGGCGGCGCAGCCAGCGCGCGAGCGGCACACACAAGCCGGGCGCACCGGTTCCGGTAAGATCGACGTAGCGGGCCAGCACCAATCCGAACAGCAGCAGGATGGCCGGCACGTAGAAATTGTAGGTGAACAAGCTCTGGGCGGCCACCGCCAGCAGACCGGCGCCCGCGCCGGCGGCCTGTGCGCGGCTGGCCGGATCGAGCCGGCGCGCGCGCAGCGCGGCGAACGCCACCGCGAGCATCAGCGCGGCGGCGAGCAGCACGCCCGGGTAGCCCGCCTCGATGAGCAGTTGCAGGTAGTCGGCGTGCGCGTAGTAGCGGTCGGTGTGATCCTCGGGCGGGCTCCAGGCCGGGTAGCGCAGGTGGAAAGTGCCGGGACCGGTACCGAACCAGGGCAGATCCCGCCACATGAGCAGGGAAGATTTCCACAGGATGAAACGCTGATTGACGGCCGCAACGTCCCCGATCTCGTCGACCGGACCGGCGATGCTCAGCGTCTCGAGGTCCGTGCGCGTGGCGACCTCGAACAGACTTTCGGCCTTGTGCTGGAGCTGCGCACCGGGCACCAGCGTGGCGGCCAGGACCGCCCACAGCACCAGGGCCGCGAACAGCCGCCCCGACCGTGGCCGCGCGCCGGCCGGCAGACCGAGATAGAAAGCCATGCCCGCGACCGTGAGCGCGCCCAGCGCCGCCCGGCTCGCACCCAGAGCGATGGTGAACACGACGGTGAACACGAGGGCGCCGAGCAGCGTCGCGGACCGGGATCGAGCCGGCACGGCGGCGGTGTCGGCGACGAAGCGCGCACCGAGCGCAAACAGGACGAGCAGCAGGTATCCCGCCAGCGAGTTCTTCTGCACGAACAGGGCCGATGGCCGCGCGCGTCCGAGTACGAAATACTCGAACAACACGGTGAGACACAGCGTCACGGCCAGGACGATCAGGGTGATGCACAGCCAGCGCCAGAACCACGGCCGATCCCGCTGGCAGCAATAAACGAGGTAGCCGGCCGGCAATAGACTGAACTGCAGCAGGCCGAGCACGCTCCAGTGGCTGAGCGCGCCAAGCGCGGCGACGCCGCCGAGCCACGCCCACAATCCCGCCAGCAGCACCGGCACCGGCCAGCGGCCGAGCTGCAGACCGCGGCCATGGGTGGCGACCAGACCCGTCACCACGCTCACCGTGACCACGGTCACCACGATCGCCAGCGTCACCGGCGTGAAGCCCTGCAGCGCGACCGCCAGTACCGTCGCGGTACAGGCAAGCCCCGCCGAAAGTGTGTCAGGCCTCAAGCGCAAGGCGCCCGAACGACACGGTGACAGCGGCGCAAGCGTACCGGGGCGGCCCGCAGGCGGCCCCAGCCGGGGAGCGAGCAGCAGGGCGGCCATCCGGGGACGGCCGCCTGCTGCAAGGTAATAGCCGGATTACTGGCAGTCGCTGACGTCGGTGGTAATCCCCGGCGGCGTGCCGATCACGCCCGGCTCGGAGTACACCACCTGGCACGTCGCCGCGTTGGCCGCACTACTGGCGGAGAAAGTGCCGGCGGGATTCTCGGTGAAGCCGTTGATGTCCTGGAGCACGTTCACCATGCTGGCGGTGGCCGGGTAGCCGTTGGTGAGGTTGATGGTCTGTCCCTCCATGGTCACTGTCGTGCCGGAGGAACCCTGCGCCAGCCACAACGCATGCGCGAGGGCCGCGCCGCTGCGGACGCTGCCACTGAGTCCCTGCACCGCGGCCGACCGTGCCTGCACCTCCAGGCCGGCAAAGCGCGGCAGGGCGAACGCCGACAGGATGCCGAGAATGACGATCACCGTGATCAGCTCGATGAGTGTGAAACCTGCTTGCCTGCGCATTATTCGTCTCCCTTCAGGATCCCCAGTTCCCCATGCTGGCGGGCGGCCCTGGCTTGGGCACCCGCGCCTACGGGGTATCGACCAAAGACCCGACATACTTTACCAGCAGTCGAGCCCGCCTTCGCAATACCTTGAAATAAAAGGTATTTAATAATTCTTTCGGATCGTCCCATAGCTGCCGGGATCACTCCTCGCGCCAGTGGCCCCGGTCGAGCCGGGCGAACCGGATCCCGTACAGGCGATCCCGGGCCGGATCGTAACGACCGTCGCGATCGAGATCGTCGTAGATCGGCTCCAGCCGGTAGCGCAGCCGGGCCGGCCGCAGCCCTTCGCCGCCGTCGAGGTCGCGCGCATGCATGACCCGATAGCCGAGCGTCCCGGTGCTGCGCTCGAAGGCCCATTGCCCGGGCCGGATCTCGTTCCAGTCGATCCGCTCGCGCTCGCCGGCGTAGCTCGCCAGCGCGGGGATGATCGTCCCCACCGGGTTGGCGCCGACGAGCGCGGCCAGTGCGTCCGGCGCGGGCTTCGCGGTCAGCTCGGCGCGGTACATGAGCAGCCGCGCCTGCAGATCCTGAACCACCAGCTGCACGGTCGTGCGCTCCATCAACGCCTCCACCCGCTCCATGCGGCGCAGGAACAGCGCAACCAGGACCGCGATGAGAACCACCGCGAGCGCCAGCTCGATCCGCGACAGATCCCGCGCCAGTGACCGCAACGCAATCGTCATGGCCTGCGCTCATCGCCCCAGCTTGACGCTCGCCAGATCCCACATGGGCAGAAACACCCCGAGCGCCAGCACCAGCACCAGCCCGCCGATGCACACGATGAGGATCGGCTCGATGGTCTGGCTGAGGTTCTTGACGTCGTAATCCACCTCGCGCTCGTAGAACGACGCCACTTCGGTCATGAGTGAATCGATGGCGCCGGTCTCCTCGCCGACCGACAGCATCTGCAGCACGATCGGCGTGAACATGCCGGTGGCGGCGGCCGTACGCGTCAGGGTCTCGCCACGCTCGATGCCGTTGCGCATGTTCAGGATGCGCGCGCCGACGTACTCGTTGTCGACCGCCCGGGATACGACCGTCAGCGCCTGGATCAGCGGCACCCCGGCGCTGAGCGCCATGGAGAAGGCGCGCGCGAAGCGCCCGAGCGTCGCCCGGTAAATGATGTCGCCGGCAATGGGCAGGGACAGCTTCCACTTGTCCCAGTTGTAGCGGCCGTCGTCGGTCGCCGCATAGTAACGCGCCGCCACGACGGCGGCGACCACGGTGATGATCATCACCGGCCACCACTGCACGAAAAATCCCGAGGTCGCGAGGATCACGCGGGTCGGCAGGGGCAGCGCGACGTGGGCGCGCTCGAAAACCTGTGCGAACGCCGGGATCACCATGACGTTGATGACGCCGATGGCCACGGCCATGGCGATGACGACGAACACCGGGTAGCGCAGGGCGCTTTTCACGCGCTGGCGCGTATCGCGCTCGAGCTCCAGGTAGGCGGCCATCTGCAGGAAAGCCTCGTCGAGCCGGCCGGTGTTCTCACCGACCCTGACCATGCTCACGAACAGCGTCGAGAACACTCTGGGATGGCGCGCCAAGGCGGTCGACAGCTCGCGGCCCGACTCGATGTCGACCTGTACGTCCCTGATCGCGGCGGCCAGTACGGCGTTGCGGGTGGAGCGGGCGATACCGATCATGGCCTGATTGATCGGGATCCCGGCGCGCAGCATGGTGTAGATCTGGCGTGCGAACAACACCAGATCTGTGAGCTCGGGCGGTGCAGCCGTATAGCGGCCGAGATCCAGACCGACGCCCGTGCCCGCCGCGGCGCTCGCGACGATGTCGATCGGCGTGACGCCGGTGTTGATGAGCTGCGTCGCCGCGGCATCGATGCTCGCGGCCTCGAGCTGGCCCTCGACGAGATCGCCACGCGAAGCGCGCGCCCGGTAGCGGAAGTTCGGCATGCCCGGGGCGGCGCGGCGCCGGCGTCAGCCCGCGGCCACGTCTCCGAACGACAGCGCTTCGGCCACGCTGACGTCCGCAACGTCGGCGGAAACGCGCATCGCTTCCTCGACGGTCGTCGTGCCCCGCGCCGCGTCTTCCAGGGCGACCAGATCCAGGGGCCTGAAACCCGCGGCGCGATGCGCGAGCGCCGCGAATTCCACCGAATCGGTACGGGTCAGCGCGGTGGCGATGCCCTCGTCGATCTCGAGCAGCTCGTAGACGCCGATGCGGCCACGGTAACCGGTGTTGTTGCAGTACTGGCAGCCGCGCCCGTGCATGAAACGCCCTTCGTTGCGACCCGTCTTCGCGCGCACCCACGCGCTCGCGCGCGCATCGAGCCGGGCAGGCTCCGCACAGGCGTCACATACGCGTCGTACCAGGCGCTGGGCGACGATGGCCTGCAGCGCCGACGCGAGCATATAGCCCGGAACGTGCATGTCGAGCAGTCGCGTGACCGTGCTGATCGCGTCGTTGGTGTGCAGCGTCGACAGCACCATGTGCCCGGTCAGGGCCGCGCGCAGACCGATCTCGGCCGTCTCCTCGTCACGCATCTCGCCGACCAGGATGATGTCGGGGTCCTGGCGCAGCGCCGAGCGCAGCACGCGGCCGAAGGTCAGCCCGATCTCGGCATTGACCTGCACCTGGTTGATGCGCGACAGCCGGTACTCGACCGGATCTTCGACGGTGATGATCTTGTTCTCCGGCTGGTTCAGGATCTGCAGCGCGGCGTACAGCGTCGTCGTCTTGCCGCTGCCGGTCGGTCCGGTGACCAGCACCATGCCGTGCGGGCGATGAATGACGGCTTCGAAGCGCTTGCGCAGCGCTTCCGGCATGCCCAGGTCCTCGAGTTTTTTCACTCCGGCGGTCTGGTCGAGCAGGCGCATGACCACCGACTCGCCGTGCTGGACGGGCATGGTCGACAGGCGCACGTCCACTGCGTGGTCCTTGACGCGGATGCTGAAGCGCCCGTCCTGGGGCAGGCGCTTTTCGGAAATGTCCAGGCCACCCATGAGCTTCAGGCGCAGGACGAGCGCCTGGACGATGCGCTTTTCGTTCAACACGTGCTCCTGCAGCACGCCGTCCACACGCTGGCGGATGCGCAGCACCGTTTCGTCCGGTTCGATGTGAATATCCGAAGCCTTGATCTGCACCGCGTCTTCGAACACGGACTGCAGAAGTTTCACCACCGGTGCGTCGGCCAGATCCGCGGCCGCGACCAGCTCCTGCATGTCGATGTCGCCGGCGGTCAGCTCGTCGGAAAGCTGCTCGGCGAATCCGGTGATCTGCTCGGTGTGCCGGTAGACCGCATCGATGGTGCGCAGCAGGTCGGCCTCGCGCACGACCGCGAGTTCGACCGGTCGCTTGAGCAGCGCCGCGAGCTCGTCATAGGCGAAGATATTGGTCGGGTCGGCCATGCCGACCAGCACGCCGCGCTCGCTCAGCTTGAGGGCGACGGCGCGGAAGCGGCGCGCCTGGATCTCGGGAATGAGGCGTACGGTGTCGGCGTCGAACTTGTAGTGGCGCAGATCGATGAACGGGATGTTGAGCTGCTTGGACAGGAAGGTGAGCAGCTCGTCCTCGCCCAGGTAGCCGTTCTCGATCAGCACCTTGCCGAGCTTGCGCCCGCTCTTTTTCTGCTCGGCCAGGGCGACGTCGAGCTGGCCCTGGGAGATGACCTTGTTCTCGACCAGCAGGTCGCCGATGCGGACTTTCTGGCGCGGTTGCATCAGCCGTGGCCTCCGGACAAAGCCTCGATGCGGTTGCCGACGAAGCGGCGCAGGTTGGGCGCGAGCGACGGATCCGCCAGGGCCTGCTCGAAGGCCGCGCGGGCGGCGTCGCGTTCACCGCGCGCCGTCAGCGAAATCCCCAGGCCCATCGACCAGATCCCGTGCCCGGGCCGGACCGCCAGCACGGCGCGGTACAGCTCGACGGCCCGCTGGTGCCGGCCCAGACGCTGCTCGAGCGCCGCCGTGAAGGCATGATACGCCGGATCCGCGGCGAGCTCCGGGGCGGCCCGAGCGAGCACCTCGACCGCCGCCTCGAGGCGACCTTCGTCGACGAGGATCCGCGCAAACGGCAACGCGAGGCGCGGTTCGGATGGCAGGCGCGCGGTCGCGGCCGCGAGCGCCACCTTCAGTTCGTCGTTGCGCCCCGTTGCCGTCAACGCGGACACCAGCAGCAAGCGGGCACGCACATCGTCCCCGTGAGCGTCGAGATAGGGCTCGAGCAGGGCAATGGCCCCGGCGTGCCGTCCCTGCCGTGCGAGCTGCAGGGCGCGCGCATACGGGCTCGCGTCCGGAGCCGCAGCCCCGCCCGCGGCCGGGCGGATCGCAAGCGTGGCCGGTAACTCAGCGGCCGGCTGCTGTGATTCGAACGCGTCCGCGGACGCGGCGATCATCGCCTCGGCGGCAACGACCGGATCCGCCGTTTCCCCGACCGGCGCCGGCGCCGGCGCCGCCGCGACCGCCATCGCGCCGGTGGCGCCGGCGGGCGCCGTCACGACGGCAGCGGGCGCCGCACCGGCAACCCTGCTGCCGTCCATGGGCTGCGCGGGGCGCGTGCTGCCGGCGTCGCTGCGCACGGGCGGGGCGGCAGTCGGGGGGACCATCCCGATCAGCCGGATCACCAGCACGGCCAGCGTCACCAGAGCGAGCAGTCCGAGCATTGAAATGCCGGGGACGCGCCGCGGCAGCGATGCGCTGGCGGTCGGGCTCAGATCCTGCAGCACGAGATCCGCGCTGAGGCGGGCGCCGCCGCGCCGATCCTCGAGATCGCGGAGCATCTGGTTGATGAGGCTCATGGCAACAGCGCGAGCACGTCGCTCGGGGACGCGAGCAGCGCGAGCAGCGCGATTCCTGCGAGCGCACCGAAGGAACCGAGCAACCAGCGCAACACGCGCGTGCGCGCCGGACGCGCGCCGCGTTCCTCCCAGCGCCGGGCATCCCCGGTGTCGCGTACCGCGAGCCTGACGTGTACCCGGGTCACGGTACGGTCACCGCGACCGTAAGCGACCATCAGCGACTTGTGCGCGAGTATGTTGGCCAGCCGCGGGATGCCGCCGCTGCCCTGGTACAGCGCCTCGATCGCGCTCGCGGCCAGCAACCCCGGGCCGTCGTAGCCGGCGACGGCGAGGCGGTGGCGCAGATAGTGGGCGAAAGCCAGACGATTCATCGGCTCGATGCGGTAGGCGAAGGTGATCCGCTGGCGGAGCTGGCGCACGGACGGCTGCGCGAGCAGCGCATCGAGCTCCGGCTGTCCGAACAGCACGACCTGCAGCAGCTTGCGCTTCTCGGTCTCGAGGTTGGTGAGCAGGCGCAGCGTCTCCAGGGTTTCGACCGGCATGGCCTGGACTTCGTCGAGGCAGACCACGACCCGGCGGCCGCTGGCGTGTATCTCGAGCAGCGCCTGGGTGATGCGCTTCATGAAGGCATGCTGGCCGATGCCCGCGTCGTAACGCACGCCCAGCTCGTCGGCGATCGACAGCAGCAGCGTCGTGGGCTTGAGATAGGGATTGGGGATGTAGGCCGTCGCGTAGTCGTCGCCGAGCTGCTTGAGCAGCGTCCGGCACAGGATGGTCTTGCCCGTGCCCACCTCACCGGTCACCTTCACGAAACCCTCGCCGCTGCGCAGCGCCACCAGCAGCACGTTGAGGGCGTCCTGGTACCCAGCCCGGTTCATGAAGAACGCGGTGTCGGGCGTGAGCGAGAACGGCAGCTCGGTCAGTGCGAAATGCTCCAGATACATCGTTCTGCCCCCCGGCCTAGTCCTGGAAACCGCCGCTGCGACGCTGGCGCCAGGCGTCGAGCTCGGCGCGGACGCGGTCGATGCCGGCCGAGGCCGTCCCGACCGCGTCGGCCCATTGCTGATCGCCCTCGACCACCAGCGGCCGCAGCAGGATGACGAGTTCGCTCTTGGTGGTGCTCTCGCGTTGCTGCTTGAACAGCGCGCCGATGAACGGCAGATCACCGAAGCGGGGAGCTTTCGCCTGCGTGTCGTCGACCCGGTCCTGCATCAGCCCGCCGATGACCACCACCTGCCCGCTGTGCGCACGGACGATCGAGTCGGCCTCGCGCACCGTGCTGCGCGCGAGCGGCAGGGTCTGCACGATGTTGCTGATGGTGATGGTCTTCTGCTGGTCGACCACTTGGCTCACGGTCGGATGAATGTGCAGCGTGACGTCGCTGTGCTGGCTGATCTGCGGCGTCACGTCGAGCGCGATGCCGGAGAAAAACGGCGTCAGCTCGATGTTCGGCGTGGACGTCGTGGCCGTGCCGGTGACGGTGGTGGTGGACACGTCAGTGACGAAGAATTCGTCGGTGCCCACCTTGATGACCGCCTTCTGGTTGTTCATGGTCGAGATCCGCGGGCTGGACAGCACCTGCACGTTGCCCTGGGTTTCGAGAAATTCGATGAATGCGGTGAAGTCGTTCGCGTTGATCGCCAGTCCGAACACGCCGCCGAACGCCGAGGCGATCTGGCCGCGGAAGTCCGTCACGCCGGGCTCGAGGGGAAACTTGGAGCCGGCGATGTCCGACAGGCCGCTCTGATTGTTGAGCGTCGTGCCTCCGCCCGTCTGCAGGGCGGTGAAGTCGCCGAAAGCCGCGGTCCAGTTGATGCCGGTCTGATACCGATCGCTGAGCTGCACCTCCAGGATCTTGGCCTCGAGGATGACCTGGCGCTGGGCGATGAGCTGGGTCGCGCGCAAGAAGGCCTCCACCTCGCGCAGCTCGTTCGGGATCGCGCGGGCGACGACCACCCCCGACTGCGGATTGACCACCACGCTGCGACCCTGGCTGTTGCCCACGATCGCCTCGAGCGCGGTCTGCAGCTCGGTCCAGAACGAGGTGGGCGGCTGCTCGGTGCTGATCTGCGTACCGACCACGGTGCGCTGACCGCGGCCGCGACTGGAGCCCGTGCCGCCGGTGTCGGCGTTGTCGGTGGCGTTGGCGGCGCTCGGACCTTCCTGCAGGGTACCCGAGCTCACGAAGGTCGAGGAGGTGCCGCTGCGATTGATGTTCAGGTAGTTGATCTGGTAGACGCGCGCCTCCAGGCGGCTCGGCAGCACCTGGAAGCCGTAGGTCGTGCGCACGAACTCGTAGCCGTAGACGTCGCGCGCGGCCTCCAGCACTTCCGGGATCGTGGCATTTTTGAGCGTCAGCGAGATGGTCCCCGCCACCTCCGGGTGCACGACCATGTTGTACTGCGTGCCCTCGACCAGGCTCATGAAGAACTGCACCGCGGGGACGTCGCTGACCGCGATGTCGAAGCGCTGCCCGTCATCGGCTTGCGGCAACTGTGGCACGGTCAGGCGCAGCGACGGCAGCAGCGCGTCGGAGACGTCCGCGGGCACCTCGGCCGACTCGGGACTGCGGCTGCGGGCGGCTTCCAGATCGCCCGACATGCGCTCCAGCGTCGCCTTGCGCGGCGGCTGTTCGGCGCACGCGCCGAACAGTGTAATGAGCATGACCGCGCAGCCGGTGCGCACGCGTCGTACCACGGTCGATTCACTACCGCGGAAGTTCTCTGTCCTGGTCACGGTTGCACCGCCCTCTTGATGTCATGCTGGAGCAGCGAGACGACGATGCGTCGTCCGTCCTGCTGCTGCAGAACCACAGCCGTCGGCCGGACCTCGAGCACCGTCATGGCACCCAGCCGTTCGCCCTCGCGCACGCTGCGCCCATTGATGATTGCCCGACGCGACGCCACACCGATCTTGACGCCCGTCAGGCGCCACACGACCGCCTCGGGCCCGGTGGCGTCGACGACTGCCGGCAGCTGACCCCATTGCGCCGGCCGGGTCGGATCCGGCAGCGGGCCCTGGGCCGCGACCGTACCGATGGTCCCCATGAGCATGAGCAGGGCGCGCAGCATGGCCATCACACGCCGATCCAGCGCCGATCGAGGCTCAGGGTGTAGACCACGATCGAGGCGACCGCGCGCGGATAGTCCTCGACCCGGAATTCGATCCCCTCCCAGAAAAAGCTCCACGGCAAGGCCTCCAGATCGCGCAGGTAGGCGAGCGTGTCGGCGAAGTTGCCGCTGAAGGTGATGCGCACGCCGTGCTTGTACGCTCCGGCGAGACCGCCGGCGGGCCTGCCCGGTGCCCCGCCCGCCGCCGGTTTTGCGCTGCCGCTCGCGGCCGGCGTCTCGAGCAGCGGCTCGCTGCCGAGTCCCTCGACCGCGAGCACCGCCAGCCCCCCGCTGCGGCGCAGCACCGTTTCCAGCACTTCGGCCACCCGCTCGGGTGCGATCAGGTTGGCCGCGGAGGCCGCGATATCCGCATCCAGCGCCTCGATGCGCTGGCGGTACCGATCACGCAGCGCGCGGTTGGGCGCATCCGGATCCAGCTGGCTGCGCCGGACGATGGCCTCGGCCTGTTCCTGCAATGTCGCGATATCGGCGCGCCGGCGCTCCAGCGCGCTGCGCAGATCCGCCTGCACGAGCGCCTGCGGATCCATCAGCAGGTACTGCCACAGGGCGAACACCACCAGGACACAGGCGCCCAGCACCAGGGCGCGCTCCTTGAGGGTCAGCGCGTCGATACGTGCCAGCGCGGCGCGCCACCTATTCATTGCCGCTGCCTCCCAGGGCCGGCAGCCCCGGTGTGCGCAACTCGAATTCGACTTCGGCGGGGACGTCGTCAGCGCGGCGTATGGCCAGCTCGCTGAACGCACGGCCGTTGAAGGTAGGCTCGTTGGCCAGACGCCGCAGGTAGACCGGGACCAGCTCCGGCGCCAGTGCGCGGCCGGCGAGCCCGATCGCGCGCCCGCCCCGGACCAGCGAAAAGCGGGTCAGCCAGGCGCCCTCGACGCTCTGGCGCGCCAGTGCTTCCAGATATGCGGACAAACCACTGCTGTTGCCGAGCGTACCGTCCGCAAGTGCGACCAGCAGGCGCTCGCGCATCTGCACCTCGTTGCGCAGCCGGTTCACTTCGGCATCGAGCGCCTGGCTGCGGGTTTTTTCCGGATAGCGCGCGCGCAGGGCATCCACCTGGACGGTGACGGCCTGCTGGCGTTCGTCCAGGCGCACGATTTCCGCCCGCGCGCTGGCGAGCTGCCACTGACCGTAGGCATAAATGACACCCAGAGCCACCGCGACGACGCCCAGGATCTGCAGCATCGCGGCCGCCGAAAAGACCTTCTT
The DNA here is from genome assembly GCA_020850735.1 of Gammaproteobacteria bacterium. Taxonomy (GTDB): domain Bacteria; phylum Pseudomonadota; class Gammaproteobacteria; order JADZEE01; family JADZEE01; genus JADZEE01. The sequence continues at coordinate 14,095 of JADZEE010000069.1, forward strand.
CTCGCGCCGGAAGATGGGCTGGAAAAGGTTGATCTCCTGCCTCACAGCGCCTTGCCCTCCGCACGCAGCGCGGCGCCGACGGCGATCAGGCAGCGCGGCTGCAGGTCGGCGCCGAGCGGCTCGGCGACATCGATGATCTCGTTCAGGTCCAGCACCCGGGCGGGTACGCCGAGCTGACGACCGAGGTATTCGGCGACCCCGGCGACGGGCTGCGGCAACGGCGACAGCACCAACCCGACGATCGGCGGCTGGCCGAAATGGCTCTCGTAGTAATCGAGCGAACGCTGCACCTCGATGACGATGGCGTCCAGCCGGCCCTCGATCTCGGGGCTCAGCGCGTCGCCACCGTGCGTCGGAAATGAACCCCCGATCTCGATCCGGCGCGACAGGTACAGAGTCGCCTGGCGCGTGAGGGTGATGAGCCCGCGATCACCGCTCAGGTACACGAAAGCCACGCCACCGACGTCCTCGGGCAGCAGTGCGGTGACGTTGCGCAGCGCGAGCTCGGGAATGTCGACCGTCGCCAGCGCGAGCCCCGCGTCCAGCAGCTCGTCCACGCGCCGGCGGACCGCGTTCGCCCGGGCGGCGACGACGTAGAGCATGTGCGAGCCGCGCCCGCCCTTGTGCGTCGGGACCTCGAACACGTCGATCACGGCGTCGTCGACGTGGTAGTCGATGAGGTCCTTGACCCGCCAGCGCATGGCTGCGCGCAGCTCCGCCGACGGGACCTCCGGTGCTTCCACCAGCAGCAGCGTGTACTGCTCCAGGTCCATGACACTGGTGGCGGGCAGCGTGTCGAGGCGCTGCGCCTTCACCAGCCGGGCAAGCGCCTGGGCGCGATCATCGCTCGCCTGCAGTGGCAGGTAGGTGCACAACTCCAGGACCGGCGCTGCGCCACCGTTGCCGCGCACGGTGGCACAGGCGATGCCGTCGTCACCGACACAGACGGCGGTGAGCGCGTCGGAACGCAGTCGCGGCTTGAACAGACTCTGCACGGATCCCCTCCCGGTCTCCGGGTATGGCTGACGCAGCGGCCGAATTTATATCATAATTTACAGAAGCTTTCCATAGTAACTATCGATAGTCAAATGATTTTTGTCGGATTAAATCGCCTTGGGCAAGGCGGCTGCCGGGCCCGGCGGAGCGCTGGAACCCTCCTGGGTCGGGCGCGTCCCGGCGCGCAAACCGGGCACCTGAGTGGTTGTTGCATCGCAGCGAGGGATCGAGCGAACGAAACCGGATGGCCACCGCGGGCGAACGCGGCCCGGGCGTGATGCTCAGACGTCGGCCGGGGACTCGCGCGTCGGCTCCCGCGCCAGCAGCGCGTCGACGGCCTTCTCAGCGGTCGTGTCACCCCGCAGCAGGGCAGCTACCTGGGCGCAGATCGGCAATTCGACCCCGGTACGAACCGCCAGCACGTCGACTTCGGCGGCCGTGCCGGCACCCTCGACGGCCTGGCCGATGACCGCGGTCGCGGCCTCGGGGCTGCGCCCGCGGCCGAGCGCGAGCCCGAGGCGGCGGTTGCGCGACTGGTCGTCCGTGCAGCTCAGCACGAGGTCACCGAGACCTGCCAGGCCCATGAAGGTCGGCGCCCGGCCACCGAGTGCGAGGCCGAGCCGGGTGATCTCCGACAGGCCGCGTGTGACCACCGCCGCGCGCGTGTTCGCGCCCAGACCGAGGCCATCGGCGATCCCGGCCGCGATGGCGATGACGTTCTTGACCGCACCGGCGACTTCGACACCGATGACGTCCCCGGCGGTGTAGACCCGGAAAGCGCCGCCGTGAAACCCGCCGACGAAGTCGCGGGCGAGCCCGGCGCTGGCGGAGGCGATCACCGCGGCGGTCGGATGCCCGGCCACCGTCTCGGCGGCGAACGTCGGTCCCGACAACACCCCGTATTCGGAATCGGTGCCGAGGACCTCCTCGACGACCTCGTGCACCAGACGCTGGCGCCCGGGTTCGATTCCCTTGCACGACCATAGCAACCGCAGGTCCGCCGGACGGCGGGCGGCGACGCGTACGAGCACCTCGCGCAGCGCCTTCAGGGGTACCGCGACGACGACGTCACGCACCACGGTGAGAGCGCCTTCCAGATCCGCGGTGACCCGCAATCCGTCGGGAAACACGGCGCCGGGCAGGTAGCGCTGGTTGCATCGCTCGGCCCCGAGGCGCGCCACGTGCGCCGCGCGGTGCCCCCAAAGCAGCACCGATCGCCCGTTGCGGGCGAGCAGGATGGCGAGCGCCGTGCCCCAGGAACCCGCGCCGAGGACCAGGATCGGTGTGTCGCGCACCGTCGAATCGCGCTCGCGCGTAGCGCTTCAGTGCGCCTGCCCGCTCTTCGCGGCACTGTCCTCCTGCTGTCGGCGGCGCAGCTCCTGTGCATACAGGTGCTCGAAATTCACCGGCGCGAGCAGCAGTTGGGGAAAGCCGCCGCGCGTCACCGCATCCGAGACTGCCTCGCGCGCGAAGGGGAACAGAATGTTCGGGCACACCGTGGCGACGAGGGCCGCGTAGTGTTCGGGAGGGAATCCGCTGATGTTGAACAATCCCGCCTGCTGCACCTCGACCAGATAGACGGTCTTGTCCTCGAAGCGCACCGTGACGGTGACGGTGAGCACGACCTCGTGCATGTCCCCTTCCACCGGCGTCGCTTCGTTGGCGAGCTGGATGTCGACGCTCGGCTTCCACTGTTCGAGGAATATGCGCGGGGCATTGGGTGCCTCGAAGGAAAAATCCTTCACGTATACCTTCTGGATGGCGAGATTGCCCACGCGCGGCGCGCTGGTGGCGGCGCCGGGGTTCGGAGGTTCGCTGCTCATGTCGCTTCGGGCTCCTAGCGATTCGGTGCGGGCTCGACGGGTGCTCAGGCGCCGCGTTCGAGCGGCAGGTTCTCGCCCTGCCACGCGACGATGCCGCCGCGCAGCCGGTGCAGGCGGGCGAATCCGGTCTTGTGCAGGACGGCCGCCGCGCGCGCGGCGACGGCATCGGTAGCGGCGCAGATGATCAGTGGCCGTTCCCGCACTGGTTCGAGATCCGCGCCGGACTCCGCGAGCTTGCCGACCGGCGCGTGCACGGCATCCATGATGTGCCCGCGCTCCCAGTCGGCGGTATCGCGCACGTCGAGCACGACGCCGTCGGCATGATTGATGAGGTGCACCGCTTCGCCGACCGACACGGCCTTGCCGTCGGCGGTCAGGCCGCCTACCAGATTGGCAACGAGCATGGCGAGCAGGACGACGAACGCACCCACCAGCAGGGCGTGGTTGCTTACGAACTCGGGCAAATGTTCCATGGCGTCACGACGAGCGATTTGAAACGGAGCGCAAACAAGGGTTGCGACACCGGCATGCCGGGCGGCGCAGCGACCGGCGTGAAGCGGCGAGCATGATACACTGTCACGCGACAACGGCACACCGACCCGGACCGAAGGGCACCGGCGGGGCGGCGCGAGCAAACAGGGGCGTCCGGCCGGCAACAGCATAGTCGCCGTGCACCGGACGCGCGGACATCGCCAGACGCCATGCAGCGCAGCTACCAACCGCTCATACTCGTCATCCTCGACGGCTGGGGTTATTCCGAGGACACGCAGTACAACGCCATCCACAGCGCGAACAAGCCCAACTGGGATCGCTACCAGGCGGATTTCCCGCACATGCTGATCGACGCATCGGGCGTCGCGGTCGGCCTGCCGGATAGGCAGATGGGCAACTCCGAGGTCGGCCACGTGCACATCGGCGCGGGCCGTCTGGTGCCGCAGGATTTCACCCGCATCAGCATGGCCATCGAAGACGGCTCGTTTCTGGACAATCCGCGGCTGACGCAGCCCTTGCGCGGGGCGGCCGCGAACGGCAAATCGGTACACCTGCTCGGCCTGCTCTCGCCGGGTGGCGTCCACAGCCACGAGGATCACATGCTGGCGGCGATCGAGCTCGCCGTGCGTTGCGGCGTGCGCCAGCTCTACCTGCATGCGTTTCTCGACGGCCGCGACACACCTCCCAAGAGCGCCGCCGAGAGCATCGCCCGCGTGCAGATGAAATTCGGCGAGCTCGGCAGCGGGCGTATCGCTTCGATAGTCGGCCGCTATTACGCGATGGACCGCAACAAGCACTGGGACCGTATTCGCAGCGCTTACGAGCTGCTCGTCGACGGACGCGCCCCGTACAGCGCCGGCGATCCGCTCATCGCGCTGGATCAGGCCTACGCCCGCGGCGAAACCGACGAATTCGTGAAGCCGACGTCGATAGTACGGGACGGGTGCTCACCCGTGCGCATCGAGGACGGTGATGTAGTGGTGTTCATGAACTACCGGGCCGATCGCGCCCGCGAGCTGACCGTCGCCTTTACCGATCCGGAGTTCCGCGGCTTCGACCGGATCCGTGTGCCGCGCCTGGCAGACTTCGTGTCGCTGACCGAGTACAGCGCCGACTACGAAGTCAGCGTGGCCTTTGCGCCGCAACACCTCGACAATACGCTCGGCGAGTACGTCGCCCGCAAGGGACTGCGGCAGCTCAGAATCGCCGAGACCGAGAAGTACGCCCACGTGACTTTTTTCTTCAACGGTGGCGATGAACACGCGTTCGAGGGCGAGGATCGCATACTCGTGCCCTCACCGCACGTGGCCACCTACGATTTGCAGCCGGAAATGAGCGCGAGGACGGTCACCGACCGTCTGGTCGAATGCATCGAGAGCGGGCGTTACGACCTCATCGTGTGTAATTACGCCAATGCCGACATGGTCGGTCACACCGGCGACTTCGAGGCCACCGTCAAGGCAATCGAGACCCTCGACGCGTGCCTCGGCCGCGTCGAGGCCGCGGCCCGCAGGAGCGGCGCCGAGATCCTCATCACCGCCGATCACGGCAATGCGGAGAAAATGCGCGGGGTCAGCACCAGGCACGAGCCTGGCCAGCCCCACACGGCGCACACCAGCAACCTGGTGCCGCTCGTTTATCTGGGCCGCACCGCCGACATGGCGCACAGCGGCACCCTGGTCGACATCGCCCCCACCGTCCTCGCCCTCATGGGGCTGGAGCAGCCTGCACAGATGACCGGCGTTGCCCTCATCACCGTGCATCCGGCAGGCCGCGGCGCCCGGGGCCGGGCGGCAGCGGCGGCACCGAGCCTGTCTTGAGACCCGCGCGCGCCGTCGCCACGGCGTTGTTCGTCTGGACCGCCGGGACGACGTTCGCGCCCGGCGCGCCCGCCGCGCGCGAGCAGGCCGCGGCCCTGGCGGAGCTGCGTGTCCGGATCGCCGCCCTCGAAGCCGAGGTGCAACGCGAACGGCGCGAGCTCGACACCACCAGCGCCGAGGTCGCCACGCTCGATCGTGACGTCGACGCCCGCAGCACACGACTGCGCGAGCTCGAGGCCGCGCTCGGCCGCAAGCTCGAGCGACTGCGCGAGCTCGAGCGTGAGCGGCGTCAGCGCGGCGAACGGCTGCAGGAGCACAAGCGCGCACTGGCCGGGCAGCTGCGCGCCGTGCAGCGCATGGGCCAAGGCGACCGGCTGCGCCTGGTGCTGAACCAGGACGATCCCGGCCGTGCGGCACGCATCCTGGTTTATCACGACTTCTACACCCGCGCGCGCGCGGCGGCGATCCGCGATATCGGCGCCGAGATCCAGCGCTATGTGGATATCGGCCGCGCCATTTCGCTCGAAACCGAGAAACTCCGCCAGCTGCGGGCACAGACCGAACGGGACATCGACGAGCTGGAGCAGCGGCGCCTCGAGCGGCGACGCACGTTCGCCCGCCTCGAGCATAGCGTCGGCACGCAGGACCGCGAGCTCAGGCAGCTGCGCGACGACGAGTCGCGGCTCGAAGCGCTGGTCGAGGAGATCGAGCACGCGGCACAGCGACGACAGCGGGTAGACGCGGCGCGGCCCTTCGCGGATCTCGCCGGCGCGCTGCGATGGCCGGTGCCGGGAACGCTCACGCGCCGCTTCGGCTCGCTGCGCAGCGGCGACATGCGCTGGCATGGGGTGATCATCGATGCGCCGGGCGGCAGCACCGTGGCGGCGGTGAGCGACGGCACGGTGGTGTTCGCCGACGAGTTCCGCCATCTGGGTCGACTCATCATCGTCGATCACGGTGACGGCTGGATGAGCCTGTACGGTCAGATCGCGCAGCTGCTCAAGACCACGGGCGAAACCGTCATCGGCGGCGAGACGATCGCCACACTCGACGGCAGTCCGGACGGCACGGCCCCGCTGTATTTCGAGATCCGCAAAGACGGCAAACCCCAGGATCCGCAGCATTGGTGCACACACCCCCCCACGGCCACACCTTGAAGGCACGCGGGGCCGGGTACCCGTGGCGGCGGTTGCTTGTAAGGCCGCGGATCCGGCCTGTATGCTAGCGCCGCCGCATCCCCTGGGCGCCGCGCGCGTCTGCAGTTCGATCGCGCCAGCTTATCCCGATACCGGAAGGCCCACCGGGCCGGCCAGCGCTCTCATTGCGGGAACGTGGCCATACCCGCCGGTCGCAGTCCGGCTGGAGTCTCGTCAATGAGAAGTTCGTCAGTCATCGCCATCACCCTGCTGCTGGCACTGGGCGGCGTCGCCGCCGGCCCCGCCCACGCCACCGCCCAGGAAGACAAACCGGGCGACGCCGCGCGGGCCGAAGCGCTGCCCCTCGAGGAGCTGCGCACATTCACCGAGGTGTTCGCCAAGATCAAGAACGACTACGTCGAGCAGGTCAGTGACAAGCAGCTGCTCGAGAGCGCCATCAAGGGCATGTTGTCGGGGCTCGATCCGCACTCCGCCTACCTCGACCCGGAGGCATTCAAGGGTCTGCAGGAGGGCACGACCGGCGAGTTCGGCGGCCTGGGTATCGAAGTCGGCATGGAAGACGGCTTCGTCAAGGTCATCTCCCCGATCGACGATACGCCCGCGCAGTCTGCCGGCGTGAAGGCGGGCGACCTCATCATTCGCCTCGACGATACGCCGGTCAAAGGCATGAGCCTCAATGACGCGGTCAAGCTCATGCGCGGCAAACCGGGCTCGCGCATCCTGCTGACCATCGTTCGAGAAGGCGAGGAGCAACCGCTCAAGCTCGAGCTCACGCGCGCCGTCATCCGTGTTCAGAGCGTGAAGAGCCGCATCCTGGATCCCGGATTCGGCTACCTGAGGATTTCCCATTTCCAGTCGCACACGGGCACTGACGCGCTGGCGGCCCTGAACAAGCTGCAGCTGGACAACGGCGGCGCGCTCAAGGCCCTGGTGCTGGATCTGCGCAACAATCCGGGCGGCATTCTCAGCGCTGCGGTCGACGTGGCCGACGCCTTCCTCACCGACGGGCTCATCGTCTACACCGAAGGCCGCGTCGACGATGCCGAGCTCGCCTTCAGCGCCAAGGGCAAGGACGAGCTCGGCGGTGCACCGCTCGTGGTACTGGTCAACGGGGGCTCGGCATCGGCGTCGGAAATCGTCGCCGGCGCCCTGCAGGACCGCCGGCGCGCAGTCATCATGGGTAGCCAGACCTTCGGCAAGGGTTCGGTACAGACCATCCTGCCGATGAACAACGATGCCGCTTTGAAGCTCACGACGGCCCGGTACTACACGCCCTCGGGTCGCTCGATCCAGGCCGAAGGCATCAAACCGGACATCGTGCTCGATCACGTGAAGATCGCGAAGATAGAGCGGGCCGACCCCGATCTGGTCAAGGAGTCGCACCTGAGCGGCCATCTCGTGAACGGTGACGGCAAAGACGGCGCAACGGCGATCGACGCCGGCGGGCCGCCGGAAGCACCCGGTCCGGGAGCGCCGGACCCCGGGCTCGCCGAAAGCGATTACGAGCTCTACGAAGCGCTGAACCTGCTCAAAGGTCTGGTCCTGCTGCAGGCCCGCAACTGAACCGGAGCGATGGACGGCCGCCGAGTGCTGCATGCCTTCGCCGCGATCGTCATCGCGACCGCGCTGGATGGCGGCGCTCGTGCGGAACCCGCCGACCCGGCGATCAGCATCATCATCGACGACATGGGCTATCGCCTCGCGGACGGACGGCGCGCGATCGCGCTGCCCGGGTCGGTGGCGTTCTCATTTCTGCCGCGCACACCGCATGCCCACGTGCTCGTCGACGAGGCGCGGGCGGCGGGCAAGGAAGTGCTGCTGCACCAGCCCATGGAGGCGATCGGCAGCGATCGTCTGCTCGGTCCAGGGGCATTGCGGGCCGACATGAGCCGCGCCGTGTTCGTGTCGACCGTGCGTGAGAACCTCGGCGCACTGCCGGCGGCGGTCGGCCTCAACAACCACATGGGCAGCCTGCTCACGCGCCACCCGCAGCAGATGGCCTGGCTCATGGAGGCACTGCGCAGCCAGGGGCTGTTGTTCATCGACAGCCGCACGACGGCACACAGCGTCGCCGCCCGCACTGCCCGCGAGTTCGGCGTGCCCGTGCTGACCCGGGACGTGTTCCTCGACAACGAGCAACGCATCGATTACATACGCGAGCAGTTTCGCAAGCTCGTGCTCACCGCGCGGCGCAAGGGTTACGCGCTCGGAATAGCGCACCCGCAACCGGCGACCCTCGCGGTACTGGCGCAGGAGCTGGCGACGCTGCCGCAGCTGAACGTCGATCTGGTCGGCCCGGCCGCGCTGCTCGCACGGGCGCGCACGGTGCGCAGGGGAGAGCAGCGCCCGCCGACCGCGATCCCGCTGCGCAATTGAACCGGCGCACGCGCGTGCCCCGGCGGGCCAGTGGCAGGACCGACGTCGTTACGCTCCCAGCCACCAAACGGGGAAGCCGTCAGATGTCCGACCGATCCTGGATCACAGACGCCCTGCAGCCCGCGGTTCGCCGCCGCGCGGCGCACGTGAGCCTCATCGTCGGCACCGTTCTGGTGATCATCAACCACGGCCACGCGCTCATCGACGGTGACGTCACGACCGTGCGTTGCGCACAAATGCTGCTCACTTACGCGGTCCCGTACGCTGTCTCGACCTACGCAGCGGTCGGCGCACTGCGGGACCGGTGCACCGATGCGCCCTGATCACCGCACGCTCGCGGCGCTGCTCGCCCTCGCGGCAGCCGCGGGCCCGGCGCTGGGCGTGGATCGGCAGGCAGCGCTGTCGGCCTACGAGCGCGGCGATTACCGCGCCGCGAGCAGCGCGTTCCGCCAGATGGCGCGCCGTGGCGATGCGGTCGCCCTGAACAACCTGGGGGTCATGTACCTGCGCGGGCTGGGCGTGGACCGCGACTACGAAAAGGCCATGGAGCTGTTCCGCAATGCCGACGGCCACGGCCTGACGGGCGCGCAGCACAACATCGGCATGATGTACCTGCGCGGATACGGCGTGGAAAACGATCCGGTCGAAGCCGCACGCTGGTTCCAGGCGGGAGCCGATCGCGGCGATCGCGAAGCCGAATTTCAACTCGCGCTGCTCTATCATGGGGGTCGTGGCGTCGCCGCCGACCCGCAGCTCGCGGCGAAGCTGTTCGAACGCGCGGCGCAGACCGGCCTGACGGCGGCGCAATACAACCTCGGCGTGCTGTACCTGCACGGCGACGGCGTGGACGCGGACCCCGCGCGGGCGGCCGAATGGCTGCGCAAGGCCGCGCAGGCGGGTCACCCCGAAGCCCAGCTGCAGCTCGGTTATCTGCTGTTCAAGGGCGCAGGCGACGTCCGGCCCGATTACGTCGAGGCGCAGCGCTGGCTCGAGGTGGCGGCGGTCAAGGGTGACGCCGAGGCACAGCTGAACATGGGCATGATCGCGCTGCGCGGCCTGACCGGGCCGGCCGACGCGAACGCCGCGTTTCAATGGTTTCGCCGCGCGGCGGAGCAGGGACACGTCGGCGCGCAGCACAACCTCGGCATCCTCTACTTCCAGGGTGTGGGTGTGGCGGCCGATTTCGTCCAGGCCTACGCCTGGTTCGACGTGGCGGCGATGGGCGGTTACGAGCCGGCGCGGCGCAATCTCCAGCTGCTCGACGCGCAGCTCAAACCCGAAGCCATCGAACAGGCCAGGCTGCTGTCGATGCAGATGATCAAGGACTACGGGACTTACGGCGCACGCACGGCCGAATGAGCCGCCATCGTCACAGACCGTGCAGCCATTCGACCAGACGGTCGGCGGCGCCGGTCACGTTGACGCAATAGACGTTCAGGAATTCCTCGTCGAGCAGCTGATCCACGGCGACGGCTTCGGCCGCCACCAGCGCTCGCGCGCCATCGAAATCGACGAAGGCCAGCCGCGCGGTGAGCTCGCGTTCCGGACGGCCGAAGGCCGATCCGGGCAGAATGGCGATGCCGGTGTCCTCCAGCAGCTTCTCGCACAAACCGAGGCTGGTGCTGACTCGATAACGCTTGAGCGGCTTCCTGAAAGCACCGAAGTCGGGGAACAGGTAGAACCCGCCGGCCGGACGCGCGACGCGCACGCCGGCCGTCTTCATACGTTTCACGAACAGCGCCGCGAGCGCGGCGAGAATACGCCGCGACTGCTGCAGATAACGCTCGATTTCCAGCCCGCCGGTGAAAGCCCGCACAGCGGCGTACTGAATCGGTGCGCTGACGGATGTGTAGGACTCGCTTGCAACCACCGCCATGGTGTCGAGCAGCCAGTGCAGGGGGGACGGAAATGTAAACGTCCCGAGACGCCAGCCGCCGGCACCGCACCACTTGGACAGGCCGGAGGACACGATCGTCCCCTCCGGATAGTAACGCGCGATCGACACGTGCCGCCCTTGGTAGTGCGTCTCACCGTAGATCTCGTCCGACAGCAGCACGATGCGGTAGCGGCGCGCCACCGCGGCGAGCGCCTGCAACTCCTCCGGGGCGTAGGTCGTGCCACTCGGGTTGTTGGGGTAGTTGAGGATCACGATGCGCGGACGGTCCGGATCGGCTGCACACAGCTTCTCGAGATCGGCCGCGAGCATGCGCCAGCCGTTCTTGCGTGTCGTGGGCAGCCAGCGTATGTGCCGGCCGACGATCTGTGCCTGCGGCGCGTAGGACACCCAGCTCGGCGTCGGAATGACCAGGTCACCGTAGTACACGAGCTGGAGCAGAAACATCAGCTCCTTGGACCCGGGACCGACGAGCACGTCCTTGCCGCTGTAGTCGATACCCTCGGCGAGCCGGTGGTACTCGGCGACGGCGTCGCGCAACCGGCGCAGACCGCGCACGGGCAGATAATCCTTCTGATGGGCGTTGGCCCTGAGCTCCTCCATTACCGGGCCGGGCACCGGGAACGGTGACTGGCCCAGACCGAGCCGGTAGACCTGCCGCCCTTCGGCCTGAAGCTGGGCGGATCGTTCGTTGATCGCGAGCGTCGCGGACACGCCGAGCCCGCGAATATTCAGGTTCAGGTGCTTGGCAATCTGTGAAGCAACGTCGTCTGCCATCGGCCGCCTCTCCCGCCCGCTTCAGTCCGGTCGCACGGCCAGAGCGACCAGTGCCAGGGCCAGGCCGCCGAGCAGCCAGGTCCCGAGCGGCAACGCCCCGAGCATCCGCGGCGCGTGGCCGCCCAGTCCGAGCAGCACGGTGGCGCCGATCAGGCAACCGCAGGCGATGACCGCCAGGACCAGGCGCCCGTTGCCCCTGCGCAGCTCGCCGCCCAACTGCTCCAGCTGCTCGCTGCGGGTACGCAGCTCGAGCTCGCCGGCGCGCGTCTTCTCGACGATCTGCATCAGCATCGCCGGCAGTTGCGGCAACCGCGCGGCCCAGCGCGGCATCTCCTCGCGCACGGTCCGCACCATCCGCCGGGGTCCGAGCCGCTCGCTCATCCACTGCTCGAGCGGCGGCTGCGCCGCGGCCCACAAATCCAGATCCGGATACAACTGCCGGCCGATGCCCTCGATGTTGACCAGCGTCTTTTGCAGCAGCAGCAGTTGCGGCAGGATTTTCATGTGAAAGCGCTGCGCCGTCTGGAACAGGCGCAGCAGCAGCTGTCCGAAGGATATCCGACGCAGCGGCCGATCAAAAATCGGTTCGCACACGGTGCGGATCGCGAACTCGAAATCGTCCACGCGCGTGTCCTTCGGGACCCAGCCGGATTCCACGTGCAACTCGGCCACGCGCCGGTAATCACGGCGCAGGAACGCCCGGAAATTCTCGGCGAGGTAGCGCTGGTCGACCGCGCTCAGTGACCCCATGATCCCGAAATCCACCGGCAGGTACTGGGCCGGACGGCCGCCGACGCCGGGACGCACGAACAGGTTGCCCGGGTGCATGTCCGCGTGAAAGAAGTGATCGCGGAACACCTGCGTGAAGAAGATCCGCACGCCATCCTCCGCGAGTTGCTTGAGATCGACCCCGGCGGCCGTCAGCGCGCCGACGTCGTCGATACGGATGCCCGAAATGCGCTCCATCACCATGACGTCGCGCCGGCATAACTCCCAGTGGATCTCCGCGACGTAGATCCGATCCGAGTCACGAAAATTGCGCCTGAGCTGAGATGCGTTGGCGGCTTCGCGCAGCAGATCGAGCTCATCGAGAATCGTTTTCTCGAATTCTGCGACGACGCCCGTGGGCTTGAGCTCGCGGCCGCGCGGCCAGTAACGCTCCGCCATGCCGGCGACCAGGTACATCAGACCGAGGTCGTGCTCGATGACGCGGCGGATCCCCGGGCGTACGACCTTGACGATGACGTCGCGACCGTCGGCCACGCTCGCCGCGTGCACCTGGGCGATGGAGGCCGAGGCGAGCGGCGTCTCGTCGAAATGGGCGAATATCTCCGCGACCGGCTTCTGGAAGCTGCGCTCGACGATGCGCCGGGCCGTCGCCCCGGCAAACGGCGGCACGGCGTCCTGCAGCTTCGCCAGTTCCTCGGCGATGTCGTCCGGCAGCAGGTCGCGCCGCGTGGAAAGGATCTGCCCGAACTTGACGAAGATGGGTCCGAGATCCTCGATCACCGCGCGGATACGTTCGGCGCGCGGTCGGCGCTTGTTGCGAAACCAGTTCCAGGGCAGCAGGTAGAGCAGAAACTGCAGCGACCGCAGCAGCGGCGTGGTGAACAGCAGCTCATCGGCTCCGTGCCGGATCAGGATGCGCTGGATCACGAGAACGCGCATCAACTGCCCGGGGGTCATCATGGTCCGGCGCCTCCGCGATTGCCGCGCCGCGATTCGAGCCTGCGCAGGCGCGCCTCGAGCCGCTCGACGTCATCGCGCACCAGATCCACCGCGTCGACGTATTGGTCGACCTCGTCCTGGCGGGCGAGCAGACCGGACTCGTAGCGCAGGTAGTCCGCTACGTCGGCCGCCAGCGCATCACGTGCGCCGGCAATCCAGCGCGCCAGCGCACGCGCGCCGCGACCGATCTGATGCGCGCCCACGTCACCGATCACGCTCGCGAGCAGCTCCTCCCAGTCGATACCGAGGCGCGCGGCGACGTCCTGCAACACCTGCGCGGCTTCCAGGTCTCCGCGCAATTGCACGCCGCCCGCCACGCCTGCCGGTGCTACCGCACCCGCACGCCGGCGCAGCATGGCCAGCAGCGCCGCAGGCCGGCCGCTGATGGTCAGATCCGGACTCGTCGGACAGCGCCGGGTGATGTCGATGCCATCGGCGCGCGGGAGCAGGTAAAACGTGACCTCCACACGTTCGATAACGACGGCAACCACCCGCCCTTCCAGCGCAGCCAGTCGCGCGCGCAGGCCCGGATCCCGGGCGAGCAGCGCGCCGACCGCGGCGGTGACCAGACGCTCCGGTTCGATCGTCACAGGCGATGACCGAGGTGCACGGCCACGACGCCTGCGCTCAGGTTGTGCCAGCGCACGCGCTCGAATCCGGCCGTGCCCATCATCGCCCCGAGCGCCCGCTGGTCCGGATGCATGCGAATCGACTCGACGAGGTACTCATAGGCCGCCCGGTCACCGGTGACGCGTTCACCCACCCACGGAATCACCTCGAAGGAATAACGTTCGTACAGGCGCTCGAGGCGCGGCACGACGAGGCGTGAAAATTCGAGCACGCCAAGCCTGCCGCCGGGCCTCAGAACCCGGAACATCTCCGCCAGGCCACGCGCCTTGTCGGTCAGATTGCGCAGGCCGAACGCGATGGTGACGGCATCGAAGCTCGCATCCGCGAACGGCAGCGCCTCGCCGGGTGCCTGTACACAGGCGACCGCCGTGCAGTGACCGGCATCCAGCAGCCGGTCCCGGCCGCGCGAGAGCATGGCCGCGCTCGGCTCGCACAGCACCACCTGACCGGTCGGTTCGACCGCGGCCACGGCCAGGATCGAAATATCGCCCGTGCCCGCGGCGATATCGAGCACGTGCTCGCCGCGACGCAGGCCCATGCGGGCGAGGAAGTAGCGTTTCCACAGTCGGTGCAGCCCGAACGACATCAGGTCGTTCATCAGGTCGTAGCGCGCAGCTACGGAACCGAACACGCGCGCAACCCGGCGCGTCTTGTCGCCCGGGCTGACGCGTTCGAAACCGAAATCGGTGTAGTCCCCGCTCATGCCGGCAAACTGCCGGCGAGAACCGTCGCGCCCGGCCCGCGCATCATGAGCCCGCCCGCGCGTGGCCCGCCCGCGCCAGCGCATCGACGTAATCGCGCCAGAAACGTTCGCGGTGCCTGCCGAGATGGTAGAGATAGTCCCAGGCATAGATGCCACTGTCGTGACCGTCGTCGAAAACCAGCCGCACGGCATAATTGCCGACCGGTTCGACCGCCGTGATCAGGACGTTTTCCTTGCCGGTCTGCAGTACTTCCTGGCCCGGCCCGTGCCCGCGGACCTCGGCCGACGGGGAGTACACGCGCAGCAGTTCGCAGGAAAGCTCGAAGCGGGCGTCGTCATCGAAAACGACCTCGAGAACCCGTGACGTGCGGTGCAGCTTGATCTCCACGGGTATCGGTCCGGCCACTTGTATTCCCTCCGGCCGTTCAGAGTATGTAACGCGCCAGATCGAGATTGCTTGCAAGGCTGCCGAGATTGACGTCGACATACGGGGCGTCGACCGTAACCTCCAGTCCGGCGCGCCCGGTAGCGGTGAAGGACAGACCTTCGAGCAGCCGCTCCATTACCGTGTGCAGTCGCCTCGCGCCGATGTTTTCGCTCGCTTCATTGAGCTCCCACGCGATCTGGGCGATACGCGCGACACCGTCCGCGGTGAATCCGAGGCGCACGCCCTCGGTCGCCATCAAGGCAGTGTACTGCTCGGTCAGTGAGGCGTCCGGCTCGGTGAGTATGCGCACGAAGTCCTCCACCGTGAGCGCCGCCAGCTCGACGCGGATCGGCAGCCGCCCCTGCAGCTCCGGGATGAGATCCGCCGGCTTGGTGAGGTGAAACGCCCCGGAAGCGATGAACAGGACGTGGTCCGTGCGCACCGATCCGTACTTGGTCGATACCGTGCAGCCCTCGACCAGCGGCAACAGATCGCGCTGGACGCCTTCACGGGATACGTCGGGTCCGCCGTGGTCGCCGCGTTTGGCGACCTTGTCGATTTCGTCCAGAAAGACGATGCCGTTCTGCTCCACAGCCTCGATCGCACGGGCCTTGACGTCGTCCTCGTTGACGCGCTTGGCCGCTTCCTCCTCGGCGAGCAGCTTGAGCGCCTCGCGTACGCGCACCTTGCGCGTGCGCTGGCGCCCGCCGCCGATGTTCTGGAACAGACCCTGCAACTGGCTGCTGAGCTCTTCCATGCCCGGCGGCGCCATGATCTCGACCCCGACCGAGACACTCGTCTCGATTTCGATCTCGCGCTCGTCGAGCCGGCCCGCGCCCAGCATCTGGCGGAACTTCTCCCGCGTGACGGACGAGTCGTCGGGTTCGATGTCGGCGGAGCTGAAACCACGGGCGCGGGGCAGGAGTATGTCCAGCACTCGCTCGTTCGCGGCCTGCTCGGCCTGCTCGCGCACTTGCTCCATCGCCTCTTCGCGCAGCATCTTCACCGCGGCGTCGACCAGATCGCGAACGATCGACTCCACGTCCCTGCCGACGTAACCCACCTCGGTGAACTTCGTCGCCTCCACCTTGATGAACGGCGCATGCGCGAGCCGCGCGAGGCGCCGCGCGATCTCGGTCTTGCCGACGCCGGTCGGTCCGATCATCAGGATGTTCTTCGGCGAGATCTCGTTGCGCAGCTCGACCGGAACCTGGGAGCGCCGCCAGCGGTTGCGCAGGGCAATCGCCACGGCACGCTTGGCTGCGTCCTGGCCGACGATGTGCTTGTCGAGCTGTTCGACGATTTCCGCGGGCGTGAGCGTGGACATGGTCGGAGCGGGCGTTCGAGCCTTCAATCGGCCTCGAGCTCTTCGATGGTCAGATTGGCATTGGTGTAGATGCAGATGTCGGCGGCAATGCCCAGTGACGCGGCGACGATGCTGCGCGCGTCCATCGTCGTATGCTCGACCAGCGCGCGGGCGGCGGCGCGCGCGTAGGCACCGCCGGACCCTATCGCGAGCACCGCGTCCTGCGGCTCGATGACGTCGCCGTTACCGCTGACCAGCAGGGAAGCGCAGCGATCGGCGACGACCAGCATGGCCTCGAGTCGCCTGAGCGCACGGTCCGTACGCCACTCCTTCGCCAGTTCGACCGCGGCGCGCGTGAGCTGGCCCGAATAGCGATCGAGCTGGCCCTCGAAGCGTTCAAATAGCGTGAAGGCGTCCGCGGTGCCGCCCGCAAAGCCGGCCAGCACCTTGCCGCCGTACAGCGAGCGTACCTTGCGGGCATTGCCCTTGAGCACGGTGTCGCCGAACGAAACCTGACCGTCGCCGCCGACGACAACCCTGCCGCCGCGACGCACGGTAACGATGGTGGTTCCGCGAAACTGCTGCAAGATGACGGGGCTCCGGCGTGGAATCCCGCATTTTACACCAAAGGCCGCGGGCGGCCGCGGTGTCAGCGGCTGCACGCCGGGAAACGCGGGTCGGTGAGCACCGGCGAGCGGCCCCGACCGCAGCCCGGAGCGGTCGCAAAAAACCGCGACTTGCCCCGCCGGAATAGCGCAGTAACCGCGCTCAGGCGGGACGTTTGCGTCGCGCACGCGGGTGCGCCGCGTCGTAGACCTTCGCCAGATGCTGAAAATCCAGATGTGTGTAAACCTGGGTCGTACCAATGTCGGCGTGGCCGAGCAACTCCTGCACCGCACGCAGATCGCCCGAGGACTCGAGCAGGTGGCTGGCGAACGAGTGCCTGAGCACGTGCGGATGGACGGCGCTGTCGATACCCTGCGCGAGCGCCCAGCGCTTGATGCGCAACTGCACGGCGCGGGTGCTGAGTCGGTGCCCGCGAGCGTTGACGAACAGGGCTTGCTCGCCGACGGCCGCGAGCTCGCAGCGCCGCCCCAACCACGTGCTGACGGCTTCCCGGGCTTGGCGTCCCACCGGCACGATGCGGCGCTTGGAACCCTTGCCGGTCACGTAGACCTGGGCGTCGGCGAGATCGATTTCCGGCACGTCCAGGCCGGTCAGCTCGGCCACGCGCAGGCCCGAGGAATACATCAGCTCGAACATCGCCCGGTCGCGCACGGCCAGGAGATCGGTGGCGCTGATGCCGACCAGGCGCGCCGCCTGGTCGGCATCGAGCACATGCGGCAGCCGGCGCGGCGCCTTCGGCGCACGCACGCCGACCGCCGGGTTGACACGCGCCACACCGGCTTCGATCAGATGCCGGTAGAACCGGCGCACGGCCGACAGGGTGCGCTGGAGGCTGCGCCCGCCAACACCCCGGCGATGCCGTTCGGCGAGAAAACCACGCACCGCATCGGCGTCGACATCGCCCCAGCTCGCAATACCACGTTCGGCGCGATAGCGGGCGAGGTCGCGCAGATCGCGGGCATAAGCGCTGCGGCTGTGTGCGGCGAGATGGGCGACGCCGGCGAGAAAACCGCCAATCGCCGGATCGACCGGCACAATCACCTCACTCACGCCGCGACTGCCCGCGCTGAGGCCGGGTGCCGCGCCATCGCCGGCCTGGACGTGGCTGCCCGCGGTGGCGTTCGCGGGCTCGCGTTTCCCTGCTCGCAGCCGCTCACGCCGCCATGACCCACGGCCCGATTACCAGACTGGCGACGTCGCCGAGGTGCGAGAGCAGATCGACGCCGAGGTCGGGGCGGTAGCGGCGCGCGTCACGGCTGGCGATGGCGAGCAGTCCGTCCCAGCCACGCCCGCCCAGCGGCAGCACCACCGCGGAACCGGACTCCCCGTCGTCGCCACCGAACAGCGCCTGGTGCTGGACGCGCTTGAGCCGGCCACACAGGGGGCGACGCGATCGCAGCGCGTCGGCGAACGCGGCGCGTTCGGGCGCGTCGGCGCCGACGAATGTCGCCAGCGCCGGCGCCACGGGTCCGCCTTGCCTGAACACCCTGACGACGACGCTGTCGGCGCGGAAATCGGCCTGCAGACCCGACTCCAGCGTCGCCACGACGTCGGCGATGGAGCTGGCCTGCATGAGGTTCAGGGTCAGCGCGTGCAGCCGGCGGGACAGGTTCTCGTTCTCGCGTGCGATGCCGAGCAGGTCATCGAAGCGTGTCTTGAGGGAGCGGTTCTGATCGCGCAGCACCGACACCTGCCTTTCCACCAGCGACACCGCCCGACCGGTGGGGTGGGCAATCTGCAATGCCGCCAGTACGTCCGGATGCCTGGACAGGAAGTCGGGATGCGCGCGCAGGTATTGCGCCACGAGCTTCTCCATCTCGCCGCCGGGCTCGCTGACCGCCGTGCCTTGTGTCGTCGTCACAGGTCGATGACCCCTTCGAAAACGTAACTCGCCGGACCACTCAGCCACACGGGCGCGTCGCCCCCCTGCCACTCGACCCGCAGGCGTCCGCCGGCCAGATCGACATCCACCACCGCCTCGAGCAGCGCCTGCAGGCGCCCGGTCACGACCGCCGCACAGGCGCCGGTGCCGCAAGCCAGCGTCTCGCCGGCGCCCCGCTCGAACACACGCAGGCGCACATGGGACGGTCCCAGTACCTGCATGAAGCCGACGTTCGCACCCTGCGGGAAGCTCGGGTGGCGGCCGATGGCCGATCCCAGGCTCGCCACCGGCGCCCGGTCGCTGTCGTCGACGACCAGCACTGCGTGCGGATTGCCCATGGACAACGCACCGACGAGGCAGCGCTGCCCGGGCAGGTCTATTTCATATCGTGTCGCCTGCTCTTTGGCAAGCAGCGGGATGTCCGCGGGCGCGAGCCGCGGCACGCCCATGTCGACGCGCACGCCGCCGTCATCCAGCAGCCAGGCCTGGAGGCGCCTGTCCCGGGTGACCGCGACCAGGCGGTCACCCCTGACACGCCCGCGATCCGCCAGGTAGCGGGCCACGCAGCGAATACCGTTCCCACACTGCCCGGCCTCACCGCCGTCGGCATTGAAAATCCGGTAACCGATGTCGGCGTCGGCGACCGGCGGCGCTTCGATGACCAGCACCTGGTCACAGCCCACGCCGAAATGACGATCGGCAATCCGACGTACCGCGTCCGGATCGGGAACGGGCTGGCCTGAGCAGGCGTCGATGACGACGAAGTCGTTGCCGAGCCCATGCATCTTGCTGAATTCCACACGCACGCCGGCAAGAGTAGCCCTGCCGCGCGGGCGTGGAAAGAGCGGCTTCGGCTTGCAAAGCGCGACGTCGTCCCCATCATGGTCGTCTCATCTGCACCCGAACCGCGCGGAGCCCGCATGCACGACAGCGTCCCGATCCACACCGCCACCGTCACCGATTTCGACACCCTGGTCATCGCGCGTTCGCACGAACGCGCGGTGATCGTGGATTTCTGGGCGGCATGGTGCAGCCCGTGCCGCGCGCTCGCGCCGGTGCTGGAACAACTGGCATCGCTGCACGCCGACGCCCTCGACGTGGTCAAGGTCGACACCGACGCCGAGCCCGTGCTCGCGCAGCGTTACGGCGTGCGCAGCCTGCCGACGCTGCTGCTGTTCGTCGGCGGCCAGCCACTGGAGCAGATCGTCGGCGCCCAACCCCTGGGCGCAATCGAGGCCCGCCTCGCGCCGCATCTGCCGCGCGCCTCGGACCGGGCCCTGGCGGATGCTGCCGGTGCCATGCAGCGAGGCGATCGGGAAGCAGCAATCGCCGTGCTCGAACGGGCGCTCGCCGGGGATCCGGACAACTTCCGGCTGCACCCGCCGCTCGCGGCGCTGCTCATCGACGCAGACGACCTCGACCGCGCCGAGGCCGTGCTGCGCGCACTGCCGGCGAACGAACAGAGCGCAGAAGCACAACGCCAGCACGCGCGACTGCGCCTGGCACGCGCGGTTGCACACGCGCCCGACGCGGCGCGGATCGAATCCCGGGCTGCGGCCGGCGACGCGTCGAGCGAGCTGCGCTACGCAGGTGCCGTGCGCAAGCTGCTCGGCGGCGATGAAGCCGGGGCGCTGGCACAGCTGCTGGAGATCGTGCGCAGCGATCGCGCTTACGGTGACGACGCCGCACGCCGGACGATGCTCGACGCCTTCGTGTTGCTCGGCGAGGATCACCCGCTGGTGCGTGACTACCGCACGGCGCTGGCGCGCGCGCTGCACTGAGAGCTTGTAGAAACCATCACCGCCTCCGGGTGGTACGTGAATCACGCGCCGTCGGCGACGAACGGATTGCTGCGGCGCTCCTCGCCGAACGTCGACATGGGCCCGTGCCCGGGGACGAAGCGCACGTCTTCGCCGAGCGGCCAGAGCCGCTCGCGGATCGAGGCGATCAGCGTGGCGTGATCGCCACGCGGGAAATCCGTGCGGCCGATCGAACCGCGGAACAGCACGTCGCCGACGAAGGCAACGCGGCTGTCGCGATGAAAGAACACCACATGCCCGGGCGTATGCCCGGGGCAGTGGTACACCTCGAGCTCGATTCGGCCGAACTGCACGCGGTCCCCTTGCTCGAGCCAGCGGTCGGGGACGACCGCTCCCGCGTCCTGCAGGCCGAACATCCGGCCCTGTTCCTCCAGCGCATCGAGCCAGAACGCGTCCTCGCGCTGCGGCCCCTCGACCGGCACGCCGAACTCGCGGGCGAGCGCGCCCGCGCCGCCGGCGTGATCGATGTGACCGTGGGTGAGCAGCACTTTTTCGAGGTGCCCGCCAGCCTGCACGATGGCCTGTTTCACCGCACCGAGATCACCGCCCGGATCCACCGCGGCGGCGGCGGCGGTGGCTTCGCATACGAGCACCGTGCAGTTCTGCATGAACGGGGTTACCGGCACCACGACTATCTTCACGGACCTGATTCCTCCAGCCTGGGAGCCGGTACAGCGGCCGCCTGCGGCCCCGGACCGCGGCCGGCGTGGCGCGGATCGATGACCGCGTACAGGGCCGCGTAGTCCTCGGGTTGCGGTCGCGACGCCGCGCCGTCCAGCAGCCCGGTCAGGGCCTCGAGCGCCTGCACCTGCAGTCCCAGCGGCCGCGCAGCGTCCAGGAACAGCCGCACGTCCTTGGTCAGATGCGCCGTCGAAAAGTTGGGTCGGGCGTAATCGGCGGCCAACATGCGCGCGAGCTTCTTGTCGAAAGTCGGTGCGTACAGGGCGCTGCGGCGCAGAATCGCCATGAACTCGTCCACGCTCACGTCCAGACCGCGCACCAGCCCCAGCGACAGCGCGAAGCTCGCCGTGAGCCCGGCGATGAGCTGGTTCAGCGCCAGCTTCATCGCGCTTGCGCTGCCGACGGCCCCGAGCCAGCGCGGCTCGGGCCCCAGCACCTCGAGCAGGGGGCGGACGTCGTCGAACACGCGCTGCGCGCCGGCCGCCATGACGATGAGCTCGCCGGCCGCCGCCTGTGGCGTGCTGCCGAGCACCGGTGCCTCCAGGTAACGACCGCCCGACTGCTCGACCGCCGCCGCCAGGTCGCGGCTGTCCTGCGGCCCGATCGTCCCCATCTGCACCAGCGTCCGCCCGGCGAGCGCGACGGCGGGCGGATCGAGCACGGTCGCGCGGATCGCGGCCGCGTCGCTCAGCATGGTGAATACGATCCCGGCCGCCCCGATCGCCGCCTGCGCCGAGGGTGACACCGTCGCACCGAGCGCCTGCAAGGGTTCGACCCTGGCGCCCGTGCGATTCCACGCGTGCAGTTCGTGGCCGGCCGCGGCCAGGCGCGCCGCCATCGGCGCACCCATCAGTCCCGTCCCGATCCAGGCGATCTTCACTACCGGGGCCCGGCCCGGGATCGCCCGTTAGCTCCCCATCTCCTCCAGCAGACCGACCAGATCGTCGGCGTGCTCCTCCTCCATGGCGAGGATCCCCTCGAGCATGCGCCGGGTGGTCGGATCGTCGTTGCCGAGATAGCCGATCACTTCCCGGTAGCTGTCGATGGCGATGCGCTCGGCGATCAGATCCTCCTTGATCATGTCGATCAGATCACTGCCTTCGACGTACTCCGCATGGCTGCGCGTGGCCAGACCGTCCGGGGAGAAATCCGGTGCACCACCGAGCTGCACGATACGCTGCGCGATCTGGTCGGCATGCGCCTGTTCCTCGTTCGCGTGCAGGAGAAACTCGCTGGCGATGCTCTGGGCATTGATCCCGGCAGCCATGAAATGGTGCCGCCGGTAGCGCAGGACACAGATGATCTCGGTCGCCAGCGCCTCGTTCAGCAGCTTGATCACGGTTTCCCGATCACCCTTGTAGCCCGGCGTCACGGCACCCTGCTCGATGTGCTTGCGGGCACGTTTGCGCAGCGTCTTGATATCGGTGAGAAACGGCTTGTCGGTCATCTCATCCTCCGGAGGTGGTCACGAACGCCGGCGTTCGCGGCAACGACTGCAAACGACGCCAGGCACGGCGTCGAGACGATCATTGTAGCAGCGCCCGGACTTGCCGGCCGATGCCGTCAGCTCAGGTTTTCGTCGCCGAGATCGAGCTCGGGGGCCGCTGCATCGAGTGTCGCCAGCGCCGCGACGGTACTGCGCCAGCGGTGTTCCGCGTGCAGATGCGCGCGCGCCAGACCCGGGCGGCCGTGCATGCGGGCGAGGCGTGCCTGACGCGCGGGCTCGGGGACCGCGACGAGGCCGTCGAGCACCGCGGCGGCGGCTTGCGGATGGTTGCACACCAGCACCATGTCGCAGCCCGCGGCGAGCGCGGCGCGGGCCCGATCGAGCGGATCGCCGGCGATGGCGGCTCCGGCCATGCTGATGTCGTCACTGAAGATCGCCCCCTGGAAACCGAGCTCACCACGCAGGATGTCGTGCAGCCACAGCCGCGAGAAACCGGCCGGCTGCGGCGCGACCGCCGGATAGAGCACGTGGGCGGGCATGATCCCCGCCAGCACCCCCGCCAGGCGGCTGAAGGGCACCAGATCCTGCAGGCGAATGTCGGCCAGCGTGCGGCGATCCACGGGCAGCTCGTGATGCGAGTCCGCCGCGACCGAACCGTGACCCGGGAAGTGCTTACCGACCGCGACCATGCCGGCGTCGTGCATGCCGCGTACGCCGGCGCGCGCCAGTCGCGTGGTCACATCCGGATCGTGGTGAAACGCCCGCTCGTTGACGGCGCGACTGACACCCGTGCGCAGATCGAGCACCGGTGCGAAGCTGAAATCGACGCCGGCCGCGCGCAGCTCGGCGGCCATCAGCCAGCCGCAATCCTCCGCGAGGCGTAACGCCGCCTGCGGATCGGCGTCGTAATGCTCACCGATTACGCTCGCTGCGGGCAAGGCTGTGAAATCGTGCCGGAAGCGCTGCACGGGGCCGCCTTCGTGATCCACGGCGACCAGCAGCCGCGGCATGCGCAGCGCATGGATCGCGGCGACCAGCGCATCGAGCTGGGCCAGATCCTGGTAGTTGCGGGTGAACAGGACGACGCCGCCGACCAGCGGGTGCAGGAGCATTTCGCGCTCCTGCGGCGCGAGCTCGGTGGCGCGCAGATCGATCATCAGCGGGCCCAGTGCCATGCGGGTCCCTCTCAATGCCCGGCGGAGCGCGGATCGAGCCGGTCACGCAGGCGATCACCGAGCACATTGACCGCCAGCACGACCGCCACCAGCGCGACCCCGGGGGCGATCACCATGTGCGGGGCCACGAGCATGTAGGCGACACCATCCCGGATCATGGTACCCCAGGACGCGGTCGGCGGCGGGACGCCCAGACCGAGAAAGGACAGGCCCGCTTCGCCGACGATGGCCGCGCCGAGCGCGAACGTGGCCTCCACCAGCAACGGTGCCACGAGCAACGGCAGGATGTGGCGCACCAGGATGACGGACGTGGAAATACCCAGCCCGATCGCCGCCGCGACGTGCTCACGGCTCTTGAGCGCCAGCGTCTGGGCGCGTGCCAGGCGGGCGAAGCCGATCCAGCCGCCGATCGCCAGCGCCAGCACGACGTTGTCGAGCCCCGGACCGAGCACAGCGGCGAATGCGATAGCCAGCAGCAGGCCCGGAAACGCCTGGAAAACCTCGACCACGCACATGCACAGCAGGTCGATCATGCCGCCGAACCAGCCCGCGACCATGCCGATCGTGATCCCCACCAGCGCGGTCGCGGCGACGACCCCGACGGCGACCAGCAGTGAGATCCGCGCGCCGACGACCACGCGCGCGACCATGTCGCGGCCGAGATCATCGCGACCGAGCAGCGCCTCGGCGCCCGGGGCGGCCAGTATGTCCGCCAGCGCGATGCAGTCGGGTTCCAGGCCCGCGCCGGGTCCGGTGACCGCCAGCAGCACCCAGGCGGCGAGCACGACTCCGGCGATACCGATGCCGCGGGTCATGGCCCGCTGTGCAGCCGCGGGTCCAGCGCGGCGCAGGCGAGATCGGTGAGCGCGTTGGCCACGACGTAGACCAGGCCCACCAGCAGCACGCAACCCTGCAGTAGCGGATAATCCCGCCGCTCGATCGCCGCCACCGTCAGGCTGCCGATACCGGGCCAGGCGAATACCGTCTCGGTCACCACGGCGCCCGCCAGCAGGCCGCCGAGCTGCAGCCCGGCGATCGTGGCGACGGGCAGGGCGGCATTGGCCAGCGCGTGGCGCCAGATCACGGCGCCCTCGCCCAGACCCTTGGCGCGCGCGGTGCGTATGTAGTCCTGCGCCAGCACCTCGCACAGTCCGGTCCGGACCATGCGCGCCAGCAGGCCCGCCAGCGCGGCTCCCAGCGTGATCGCGGGCAGTACGATCGCAAACGGCTCGTCGGCGCCGGTCACCGGCAGCCAGCCCAGGCCCAGCGAGAACACGAGGATCAGCACCGGACCGAGCCAGAACGACGGCACCGCGATACCGACGAGCGCGGCACCGACCGCGAGCCGGTCCCAGATGCTGTTGCGACGTACGGCCGCGAGTACCCCGAGCGGCAGCGCGAACGCGAGCGCGATCCCGAGTGCGGTCGCGGCCAGGATCACGGTCGCCGGCAGCCGCTCGGCGATGAGGCTCGCCACCGGGCGGCGCGCATGCAGCGACATGCCGAGATCGAGCTGCAGTACGCCGCCGACGTAATCCAGCCACTGCACGCCGAGCGGGCGATCCAATCCCAGCGCGGCTCGCAGGGCCGCGCGTTCGGTCGGGCGCGCCGACTCGCCGAGCATGACGTCCACGGGATCGCCGGGCACCAGGTGCACGAGCAGGAACACCAGGGTCACGACGCCGAGGACGGTCACGACCGCCGACGCCAGGCGCAGCAGCAGATAGCGCCACATGGCCGACGTCAGCGCCGCCCCGGCGCCACGCGGGTACGCGCGGCGCTCGGACGCGCGCGCCCTGGCCGGCGAACAGCGACCGCTTTCCGGGTTCGGCGCCTCACCTCTGAAGCCGGTCGCTGCGCTGTGCTAGAGTGCCGCTCGCACTTGCGTGGCCTAACCATGAGCCTGTTCCAGTTCGGCGAAGACGACGACAGCATTCCCGCGCTCAGCGTCACCGGGCGCGTCATGACCGTCGTCGTGCGCTTCGTCGGCGTGCTGCTGCTGGTGGTGGGGTTGATCATCGGGCTGAAGGTCATCGGCGAAGCCTGGAGCCTGTACACCGATCCGGACCGGATCGAGCGATTCGCCACCGCTATCGAGCGTGGCTCGAATCTCGACCGGGCGCTCGCACCGATGCGGCCCACACCGCTCGCCGTCCCGGCGCCCAACCCGCTGCTCGATTCGGGCGTGGCCCTCGCGCCGGCGCCAGGCTTGCAGGACCCGCCGCCCCCGTTCCGGCTGTCCTATTTCGCGGGCTGGTTCATCGCCCTGCTGCTGCTGCTGCTCATCGGCCGGCTGTCGATCGCCGCCATCCGCACGGGCGGCGAGCTCGCGCTCTATGACATCCGCCTGCGCCAGGTTGCGCGCTCGCTGGTGCGCGAGGCCACCCGCCGCGCGTGAACGTATCCACCGGCCGCGCGGCACGCGGCCGGCACCCGCCGTCGCGGCGCCGATCCGCCGGCCACGCCTCATTCGTGGATCCGCACGCGCGTGCCCACGCTGACCAGATCGAACAGGCGAATGATGTCGTCGTTGCGCAGGCGTACGCAGCCGCGCGAGCCGGGTACACCCATGGGCACGTCGTCCGGCGCGCCGTGCAGATAGATGTAGCGCGCCCGGCTGTCCACCCCTGCGCCGCGGTTACGCCCCGGCTCACAGCCCTCGAGCCAGAGGATGCGGGTGAGGATGAAGTCCCGGCCCGGTGCCGCCGCGCGCAGCGCCGGCGTGTAGCGCTCGCCGGTCGGCTGGCGGCCCACGAACACCGTGCCCGGTGCGCTGCCGGCACCGATCTTCTCGGCGACGAGGTGCTCGCCGCGCGGTGTGCACTCGCTGTCGACCCGTTCGCCCGGGCCGTTCGCGGCGGTGGACACCGGGCAGGCGAACACCACCCGCCCGCCGGCACGCAGCTCGAGCCGCTGGCGGCCGATGTCGATGTCGATGGCGGCCTCGCCGGCATTGGTCATGGTCGGCTCCGGCGGGCGTACATCAGACCATCGTAGCTGCCATCCGGGTCGACACGGTAGCCGGTGACGTCGGCGCGCCGCGCGAGCAGCTGGTCCTCGTACCACAGCGGTACGTACGGCAGCTCCTCGACCACCACCTCGGCCAGCTCCCGGTACAAGGGCACGCGCTCGGCCAGCGTACCGGCCTCTTCCGCCCGCTCGATCAGCGCATCGGCGCGCGCGCTCGCGTAATGGCCACGGTTGGCGCCCGCGGGCGGCAGCGCCTGCGAGTGCAGCGCGTAGCGGAAGATGTCCGGCATCTGCAGCGCGACCCAGGACAGGCCGAACATCTGGAAACGGCCGGCCTGCACGTCGGCGTAGAAAGTGCCCCAGTCGCGGCTGTCGATGGTGACGTCGACGCCGACCGCGGCGAGATCCGCGCGGATGATCTGCGCGATGCGCAGCCGGAACGGATTGTTGGAAGTCTTGTAGGTAAGCCGCGGCCGGTGCTGCGGGCCGAAGCCCGCGGCAGCGAGCAGGGCACGGGCGGCGGCCGGATCGTACGCGGGCGCGGCCAGCCCCGGGTGACCGGCCCAGTGCTCGGGCGGCAGCAGGCCGCTGGCCAGACGCGCCGTACCCCCGTACACGTGCGTGACGATCGCGGCCCGGTCGATCGCCTGCGCCACCGCCTGCCGGACCGCGTGGCGGCCCGCCACCGGATCGTCGAGGTTGAAGCCGAGATAGCTGAACGTGGCGCCGGCGGCGCGCTCGGTGGCGATGTGCGTGCGGCCGCCGAGCCAGCGGAAGATCTCCGGTGGCAGGTCGCCGGCGAGCAGATCCACCTCGCCGCGCACGATCTTGAGCGCGCGTACGGTCGGGTCGCGCACGGTCAGGATCTCGACCGGGAGCCGATCGGCCACACGCTCGAGCAGCAGCCGGTTCTCCTGCGGCCAAGCCACGAAACGCAGGGGGCCGCTGCCGATCGGCGCCCGGGCGAAGTCGTGGCCGCGCTCGAGCAGCGGCGCGGGCAGGATGCCGATGCCGAGCAGGCCCGGCAACAGCGGTTCGGGTCGTGCGAGTACGAACTCGAGCGTGTCGGCATCGACGATCTCGATGGCCGTGACCACTGCCAGCGCCGCCCGCTGCGGCGACGCGCTGTCCGGCGCCAGGATGGACCGGTAGGTCGCGGCGACGTCGGCGGCGCTCAGGCGGGTGCCGTCGTGGAAACGGCGGCCGGTCGCGCGCAGGTGAAAGCGGTAGCGCAGCGGTCCGCGCGGCTCCCAGTCGGCCAGCGCCGGCACGACGCGGTAGTGCGCGTCGAAATCGGTCAGGCTGCGGTACAGCAGGCGGACCACGCGCTGGGACACGGCGTCGGCCGCGTAACGCGGATCGAGCGTCACCGGGGCGTTGGCCACGGCGAGGCGGATGCCGGTGTGGTCGGGACGCGAGCAGCCGGCGGCGAGGAGCAGGGCCCCGGCCAGCAGCACGAACAGTGCGGCGCGGCACCGTGCGGGGAGCGGCCGCGGCGATCCGGGTGACCCGCACACGGACCGGCTAGGGGTCAGGCCGAGAAGCCGCACTTATTGATTGATTCATGGTATTGCCTCCGGGACCGGGCGGGCCGCGCCAGGGCCGGGTGTCGAGCGATTTTACACTTCCGCGATCGTGTCGAATCGCAAGGCCGGTAACTCACTGTTGCAAAGGAAATTTTCCATAATGGCACCATCTTTGCTGTAGCAATACACACAGGCCGCGCCGGGAGATCGTTCCGGGTGCGGTCGCAGGAGGATTTCGAACCATGCAGAGCAAGCGGATCAAGCCCGGTCTGGTCAGCGCCCTGTTCGCCGCCGTGCTGCTCAGCGGCGCCCAGGCGGCCTCGGCCGGCGTCGTCATCTACACCCTGGCGGACATCGGCACCTTCGCCGCGTACACGGAAGACAACGTCGGCCAGACCTTCGCCGGCACCGGCTTCGTCGGCATGTACGAGACCGTCCGGAACGGCTCCGACCAGTTCGCCCACCTGTTCGGACTCGAGGACGTGGACTACAGCCGCACGGTCGCGCAGGTCGGGATCGGCGGCCTCGCCGGTGCCGGCATCGTCAGCGCCACCTTGAGCTTCGACCTGCTCGACGGCTCGGCCACCGACCACGGCATCGCCGTGACCGGTTTCGCCGGCACCGGCGCGCTGGGTTGGATCTGGGACGCGCCGGGCAGCAACTACGGCAGCGTCGGCGCACTGGTGAGCGACGGCGCCAACAGCGTCGACGTGACCGCGCTGCTGGCTGCCAGCGTGCTCGCCGGCGACGCCTGGTTCAACCTGCATCTGCGGGGCACGGACGGCCAGTACGTGTGGACCTACTCGGACGGCGATCCCGACAATGCCAACGTGCGCCTGACCGTGGTCACCCGGGATGCTCCGGAGCCGGCGACCCTGGCGCTGTTCGGCGCGGGCCTGCTCGGCTTCGCTGGCCGGCGCCGGCGTGCCTGCTGAGAACCTCGGGATCCTGACAGCTCATGGCGGCGGCCTGCGGGCCGCCGCTGCGTTTGCGGGACCGGCAGACCCGTGGTCGTACGACCGGCGTCGATGATCCGCGGCCTCGCCGCGCTGCTGTGCCTGGCCCTGGGCGGCGCCGCGGTACCCGCGCGGGCGGCCAGCTACACCTTCGTCCTGCCCGACATCGGCGTCTACGACGCCGGCACCGCGGCGCCCGCCACCGCCGTCGACACCGGCCAGACCTTTGCCGGCGACGGCTTCGTCGGCCTGTACGCGGCCGGCATTTACGGCTACCCGGCCTTCGCCAGCCTGTTCGGCGTCGAGCAGAACGATTTCAGCCGCACGATCGCCCAGATCGGCATCGCGGTGCTCGATGGCATGCAGGTGCTCGGCGCGACGCTCGGTTTCTACCTCGAGACCCGGGAGCCGTTCGGAGGCGCTGGCTTGCACGGCGTGGAAATCACCGGCTACGCCGGCAGCGGCGCGCTCGGCTACGCCTGGAACGCACCCGACGACAACTACGGCAGCGTCAACGCATGGGTGGACCTGGGATCGAACAGCGTAGACGTGACCGCGCTGGTGGCCGCCGCCGTCAGCCACGGCGACGCCTGGCTCAACCTGCACCTGCGGGGCAGCGACGAGCTGTACCTGTACACCCGCACCGAGGACGATCGGGACGCCGCGGATCTGCGCCTGTTCGTGATCGCCGAGCCACTGGTCGTGCCCGTACCGTCGGCCTGGGCGGGATTCGCGGGCGCCCTGCTCGCACTCGCCGGCGCCCGCCGCCGCGCGGCGGCGTAATTCAGACTCCCGGTCCGGCGTTGCGGCGCGGCGCGAACACGGCGATGGATTCCACGTGCGTGGTATGCGGGAACATGTCCATCACTCCCGCGGCGACGAGTTCCAGGCCCCGCGTACCTACCAGGATCCCGGCGTCACGGGCGAGCGTGGCGGGGTTGCACGACACGTAGACCAGGCAGCGCAGGGCCGCCAGCGGCAGCTCCCGCACGAGCGCCTCAGCACCGCTGCGCGGCGGATCCAGCAACACCTTGGCAAACGTGCCGCGGCGCACGGCGGCGGGCAGATCGGCGGCCAGATCGGCCTCGCCGAGCTCGACGTTGGCGATACCGTTGCGGGCGGCATTGGCCTGCGCCCGCGCGACCAGCGCCGCGTCGCCTTCGAACGCGCACACGCGGCGCGCGCGACGCGCCAGCGGCAACGTGAAGTTGCCGAGGCCGCAATACAGATCGAGCACGTCCTGGTCCGCTGCCGGTGCCAGCAGATCGACGACGCGATCGACCAGCCGGCGATTGAGATCAAAGCTCACCTGGGTGAAATCCGCCGGCTCGAAGTGGATCTCGACATCGTGGGCGGGCAGCCGGTAGCGCAGCGCGCGCTGCGCGCCCGGCACGAGCGCGTGCACGCTGCCGGGCCCGTCGGGCTGCAGGTAAAAGTCGATGCCGTGAGCGGCGCCGAACGCGGCGAGCCGTTCACGGTCGGCCGTAGCAAGCGGCGCGAGATGGCGGACGATGATGGCGGCGACGTCGTCCTCACCGACTGCGACTTCGAGTTGCGGGATCCGATCCCGGATCGACAGCGCGCCGATCAGCTCGCGCAGCGCGAGGATCCGCCTGCCGACGGCCGGGTGCAGCACCTCGCAGCCGGTGAGCGCGGTGATGAAGGCCGAGCCGCGCTCGCGAAACCCGACCAGCGCACCGCCTTTCCCCGGTACCCATTTCACCCCGAGCCGGGCCTTGCGCCGGTAACCCCAGACCGGCGCGAGCAGCGGCTCGAGCACCCGCCCGGGCGCGACACCGCCGATGTGCCCGAGCTGCTCGAGCAATACCCTCTGCTTGTGCGCAATCTGCGCCGCGGGGGCCAGGTGCTGCAGGCTGCAGCCGCCGCACACGCCGTAATGCGGGCATCCGGGCGCGACCCGGTCCACGGCGGCCTCGGTAATCGCCACTGCGGTGGCTTCGTCGAAACGCCCGCGCCGGCGCAGGTAGCGGATGCTGGCCAGCTCGCCCGGCAGCGCGCCGTCGACGAAGGTCGTCTTGCCGCCGATATGCGCGACGCCGCGCCCCTCGTGGGCGAGACTTTCGATGCGCACGCCGTCGGCGGTCATCGCGGCGCGGTGCTTCACGGTCACGTCGCCGCCGTCCGGTGTCGCGGGGGAAGCAACTGCGCGCCGACCCGCCCGCCTCAGGCGGCGGACCAGGCGGCGAGGAACTCGTGCAGGTGCGCGCCGGGCGCGTCACGCAGGCAGGCGCGAACGCGTTCGACCTCTTCGTCATGCGCCGGCGCGCTCAGCCTGCCGCGCATCAGCTCGTAACGCAGGAAGACCAGATAGGTATTGAGGACGTCGGTCTCGCAGTAGGCCCGGATCCCGGCGCGATCCCCGTCGAGCCACGCCTGCCATACGCCCGCACCGGTCATGCCCAGCTTGCCCGGCAAGCCGAGCAAAGTCGCCACGTCGTGCAGCGACGCGCTCGCGCGCGGCTGGTAACCCGCAAGGACGTCCATCAGATCGGTGTGGCGCTGGTGGTAGCGACTAAGGTAATTATTCCACCGGAAACTCTGGTCCTCGTCGCCCGTTTCCCAGTAACGCGGTGCCGCAACGCCGTGCAGCAGCGCGCGATAGTGCAGGACCGGCAGATCGAAGCCGCCACCGTTCCACGACACCAGCGTCGGTGCGAACCGTTCGAGGCCCTCGAAGAAACGCCGGAGCAACTCGGGTTCGTCGGCATCGACGTCGCCCAGCGACCACACGCGCAATGCGTCGTCACGGCGCAGCGCCACGGCGATGGCAACGACGCGGTGCAGGTGATGACGCAGAAACTCGGAGCGGCCCTCGGTTTCCTGCTGGCGCCGGCAGAACATCACGTTCGCGACCTCGGCGTCGGTGAGATCGTCCAGCTCATACAGGCGCCGGCCGGCGGCGACGTCGGGGACGGTTTCGATGTCGAAAACCAGCACGTTCATGGCGCTTGCTGCGCGGCGCGGCATGGCTCAGGGCGTCGGTGCCGCGCCCGGTTTCTGGCTGACGCGGGGGAGGACCTTCCAGCCGGCATCGCCCAGGCGCAGCCGCACGCTCTCGTCGGTCACATCGGCACCCGCCGTGCAGTGCACCTCGATGTCGACGCTGGTCGCGTCGACCGGACGCTCGGAGCCGACCGCGCAGTCGCGCTGGAGCTGCCCCGCCGCATGCTTGTCCATGCATACCTTGCGGAAACGATCGGTGATCTCGCGCTCGAGCCGCGCGCGCATCTGCCGGCCGATCGCCGCGCGCGCCTTGGGATCGGGCATCAGCGTGTCCAGCGGCACCTGCTGCATGAGCTGATCGACCAGGTCGTTCATGTCCGTCAGGGCGACGAAGGTGTCACAGTCACCCTGCGCCATCGCCGTTGCGACCCGGTCGGCCGTGGCGCGCGCCGATATCGCGTGAGCGGCGTCGGGCGCCGGCCACACGACCGGCGCCAGCACGAACAGCGCGCCCGCCAGCGACGCGCGCAGCAGCGCGAACCGCCCGGCGCACGCGCACCGGCCATCCGCATCGGCGCGGTGCCCGGGCACGTGGCTAGTGCTGCTGCCAGGCACCACTCTGGTCCTGGAACCACCATCCTCCCGGCGCATTGGCGACCCAGCGGCGCGCGAAGATGTCGCGGATCCGGGCTTCCCACTCGGGATGCCCGTTGGCTTTTGCCACCTCCGCATAGAGCTGATTGCGATCGCGATTCTCATCGGCGATCAGCGCATTCACGCCGGCGCGCTCGCGGATGGGCACGGCCTTGGCGTCGCGCAACGTCAGCAGGCCGTTGGCGGCCATGCCGATGGAACCGCTCGCGTAGTGCGGTTGCAACCGGGCATGACGGGCCGTCATGGCGTCCTGCAGGGCCCTGATGGCCGGCGTCGCAATGGTGATGTCCGGCTCCTGCGCCGCCGCTCGCGGTACGAACGCGTCCAGCAGCGCCGCCGCCACCCGCTCGTGGAGGGGCAGATCGCGGGCCGAGGAACCGTCGCCGGCAGGCGCCGGCGCGGTCTGCGCCGGCGGCGCGTCATCCTGCGCGCGGCCGTAGACTTCCTTGACGAACCGATCGGCGGCGTTTTCCGCAGCCGCCGCGGGAAAGTACACGTTCACGGTCACGCACGCCGCCGCGCCGAAGCACGCACCGAGCAGTGACAGGCGTTTGACCAGCTTCATGACTGTCTCCTCATGTTCATACCGTGTGCGCCCGGACGGCGTCACTGGATGATGACCTCGCCACGGCCGATTGTCTGCAGCCCGTCCACCAGCACCCGCCACGCGATCGATCGGCCACTGCCCTTGACGTCGATCCAGGGCGGCAGCAGACCACCACGGGTGAGAATATGGAAACCGCCCTCCGTGTCCTCGACGCCACCGAGCTGACAATAGCCGTTGTAGAGGCGACAACTGATCCCGAGCCGGTCGTAGGAATATTCCTTGAAGAACCGCAGCAGGCCGCGGGACACCGCGCCACCGCTGCCACCACCGATCGCGCCCAGGTTGTCCACGGCGCGCTGGCTGATGCGATGACGCGTGGTATCGTCCGCGGGCGTGGCGAGCTCGGCGTCGAAATGGACCGGCTGCCAGGCCTGCAGCTCCAGCTCGTGCACGTATCCGCTCAAACGCCCGGTAATGGTACCAAAGGAGAAGGTGTCGGTCAGTTGCTCCAGGTCCAGCCGCTCGATGTCGATGTCCGCATGCAGGCGCGGCACGAGCTCGAACAGGTCGTCCAGGGCGAGGTTGCGAACGCGCACGCGCCCGTCGAACACGCTGATGGCGAGCTCGCCGTCGAGTTCGAACGCGCCGTTTCGGTAATGCAGGCCGTCGATGGCACCGCTCACGCGACCCTGCATGACGTGCCAGCCGAGCGCGGTCGTCAGCTCCTGCATCGATACCTCGCGCAGGCGCCCGGCGAGCTGCAACTGGAAGCCTTTCCCTTCGCCCACGTCGATGCTGAAACGGTCGATGGCGAGCTCGCCGTCGAGCACCGGCACGGCCGTCCAGTCCTGCAGGACGATCTCGCCGCGCTGCGAGGTGAACGCGACCCGGCCGCCGCCGAGCGCAATGCGGTACAGGCCCGCCGCGCTCCAGCTGAGCGCCGAGGACTCACTCGCCTCGCCGGGGTTCAGGACCACCGAGCCGTCGAGCCCCGCCACGTGAAATCGGTCGCGCCCGTCGTACAGGTGCACGTCTTGGAGCTCGAGTGCGAGCGAACGCAGCACGCCGGCGCGAAGCTGCGCGGTGCCGCCGACAGCGCCCGCGATGTCCAACTCGTCCCAGGTCGTGCCGAGGAGCATGGGTTTGAGATAGGTCCCGTACAGTCGCGCCGCGTCCGTGTCCTTCACGGTCACGGTGGCGGATCCGGTCGCCGCGTCGGCGCCGCCGCCGGTTTGCAGCTGCGCTTCGACGTCTGCCACGCCCGGATGGACGTAATGCAGATTCAGATCGACCCGCCCGCTCACTGGATACCAGTGTCCCGCTGAACGCAGGCTTAATGGCCTGGCCGGCACTTCCAGCGTGAAACCGGGGCGCAACCCGCGCAAGGTGAAACCCGGCTCGACGTAGGCGAGCCCCGCACGCAGTTCGGCCGCGACCGAGAACGACACGGTGTCGTGCGCGCGCCCGACTGTGGCGCTCAGGCTGCCCGCGAGTTCCTCGCCGACGTTCGCCCCCTGGAAACCAAGCCGCTCGAAGCGCGCCGTGAGCTCGCCGCCGTCGCCGTTCAGTGCACCGGCGAGATCCGCGCGCCCGGTGACGTCCTCGACCGGCAGGGTCACGCCCGCATGCGCCACGGCCTGCGCGAGCCAGGCGAGATCCAGTCCGCGCGCGTCGACCCGGGCATGCCAGCCCCCGGCGCGACCTGCGAGGCTGGCACTGAGCGCGTCGGCGGGTCCGGCGCCGCCCGCACCGGCCAGCACGAGCCGGGCCTGGAAACCGTCGCCGGCGAGGCGCCCGTCGACGGCCGCGCGCACCGACCCGAGCGCCGGGTCGCGGATCTCGAGGTGACCGTCCCGGCAGGCGATTTCGACCGCGCTCAGATACCCGCGGTCACATGCGCAGGCAAGGCTGCGGACCGGAATACCACCACGCCAACTCACGCGGGTCGCCCGCGCCGTCATGCGCGCCTGGTCACCATCGACAACGAGATCGAGCTGCACGGAACGGGCCCGCAAAGCAGCGGTTTCGAAGCGGCCGATGCTGATTGCCACGCTGTCCGCGCACGAGGCGGCAGCCGGGGCAAATGCGAGCGCGGCCAGAGCGAAACGCCGGAGCCCGGGCACAGGGCGCACGACCCTCAGGTCGGAAACACGCCCGTCGACAGGTAGCGGTCGCCGCGATCGCAGACGATGGTCACAATGACGGCGTTCTCGACCTCGCGGGACAGGCTCAGCGCGGCGGCGATCGCGCCGCCGGAGGAGATGCCGGCGAAAATACCCTCGCGCGCTCCGAGCGCACGGGTGGTGCGCTCGGACTCTTCCTGGCTGACGTCGATGATGCGATCGACCCGCGATGGCTCGAAGATCCGCGGCAGATAATCCTGCGGCCAGCGGCGTATACCCGGAATGCAGGCGCCGTCGCGCGGCTGCACGCCGACGATCTGAATGCCGGGATCACGCTCCTTCAGGTAGCGCGAAACGCCCATGATCGTGCCGGTCGTACCCATCGAGCTGACGAAGTGCGTGACACAGCCGTTGGTGTCACGCCAGATCTCCGGCCCGGTCGCCTCGTAGTGGGCCCGCGGGTTGTCCGGGTTGGAGAACTGATCGAGAACCCGGCCGCGGCCGTCGGCTTCCAGCTGCCGCGCGCGGTCGATTGCCGCCTCCATGCTGCCCGCGCGCGGCGTGAGGATGATCTCGGCGCCGAAGGCCTGCATCACGGCGCGCCGCTCCGCGCTCATGTGCTCGGGCATGACGAGCAGCATGCGGTAACCGCGGATGGCGGCGGCCATGGCGAGGGCGATGCCGGTGTTGCCGCTGGTCGCCTCGATCAGGGTGTCGCCGGGCGCGATCTCGCCGCGTGCCTCGGCCTGGCGAATCATGCTGATCGCGGGACGATCCTTGACCGAGCCGGCCGGATTGTTGCCCTCGAGCTTGGCGAGCAGGACGTTGGACGTGTCGCCGGGCAGCCGCTGCAGACGCACCAGCGGGGTATTACCGACGAAATCCTCGATCGTCGGGTGACTGCGCAACTTCACGTCCATGGCACCATTGTACCCTCGCGGTGGCTGCGATTCCGGGCGCCGGTCATGCTTGCGGCGCGCAATCATCGCGCAGCTCCAGAGACAGTATCAACGCGTCTTCGCGGCCGGAGCGCGCCGGGTAGTAGGAACGGCGCGTGCCGACGAGCGCGAATCCGGCGCTGCGGTACAGCGCCAGCCCGGTGGCATTGGAAGGCCGCACCTCGAGGTAGGTCGCGCCGGCATGGTGAGTGCGGGCGACCCCGAGCATGTGCGTGAGCAGGTTCCGGCCGTAGCCCAGCCCCTGCGCAGCGGGAGCAATACACAGATTGAGGAGGTGCGCCTCGCCGGCACCGACACTCATGATGGCGTAGCCCGCGATCCCGGCGCCGGACTGCAGCACCCAGCAGCAGTAACCGACCCGCAGGCAGTCACAGAAGACCCCTTCGGACCAGGGAAATTCGTAGGCCTCGCGCTCGACCGCGACGACCGCCGCCACGTCGCTCTCTCGCATCGGCCGCAAATACGGCACCGCCGGCCTGACGACCGCGCTCACGGCTGCCCCTGACCGACGCTGAGCGCGAACTGCAGATCGCTGAAGGCCTTGCGCTTGTCCGCCGGCGATCGCAGCAGGTAGGCCGGGTGGTAGGTCACCACCACCGGCGTCCCGAGCTCGCCATAGCTGTAACGCTTGCCACGCATCCTGCCAATCGGTGTTTGCGTCCGCAGCAGATTCTGGGCGGCCACACGGCCCACTGCAAGGATGATCTTCGGCCGCAGGAGCGCGATCTGGCGTTTCAGGTACGGCTCGCAGGAGGCAGCCTCCAGCGGCCGCGGATCGCGGTTGCCGGGCGGGCGGCACTTGAGGATGTTGGCGATGAATACCTTTTCACGGCGCAGGCCGATTGCCATCAGCATGGCGTTTAGCAGCAGACCTGCGCGACCGACGAACGGCTCGCCCTGACGATCTTCCTCCGCGCCCGGCGCCTCACCGACGATCATCCACTGCGCATCCACGGCGCCGATCCCGAACACGGTCCGGCTGCACCCGGCGCGCAGCTCGCAGAGCTGGCAGGCGGCGACCGCCCGGCGCAGCGCCCCCCAGTCCATGGACGCGACGTCGCCCGGCGCCGGCGCGGTCGTCACGGACGGCGGTTCGTCCGGGGCCCGCGCGGGCTGACCCGCGGCGATCATTTCACCGTCAGGCGCCGGCGCGCCGGCGCGCGGCACCCAGACCTCGATGCCGAGGGCATCGAGGTAGGCGCGCCGGCGGTTCTCGTCCATGGGCGTACCCGGTCGCTGGCCGCTGCCCGGTTCAGACGTGCTCGCTGATCTGCGGATGTTCGCGCTCCACCGGGGCGAGCACCTTGTTCAGGGCGTTCACGTAGGCTCTGGCAGACGCCTGCACGATGTCGGTATCCGCACCGTGGCCGTTGAAGATGCGCCCGGCACTTTCCAGTCGCACGGTCACCTCGCCCTGGGCGTCAGTGCCCGAGGTGATAGCGTTGACCGAGTACAGCTGCAGCGTGCAACCGCTTTCGATCAGCACCTCGATGGCACGGAAGGCGGCATCGACCGGACCGCCGCCGGGCGCGGAACCGGTCTGCTCGCTGCCGTCGATCGACAGGATGACACGCGCCTCGGGCGTCTCGCCGGTCTCGGACGTCACTCTCAGCGCAACGAACTTGATCCGCTCGTTCGCCTCCTCGACCCCGGCTTCGGTCACGAGCGCCTGCAGGTCTTCGTCGAAGATCTCGTGCTTCTTGTCGGCGAGTTCCTTGAAGCGCTGGAACGCGAGATTCAGGTCTTCTTCGCGCTCGAACTCGATGCCGAGATCCTTGAGCCGGGTGCGGAACGCATTGCGCCCGGAGTGCTTGCCGAGCACGAGCCGATTGGCGTTCCAGCCGACGTCCTGGGCACGCATGATCTCGTAGGTCTCGCGGTGTTTGAGCACGCCGTCCTGGTGAATTCCGGCCTCGTGCGCGAAGGCGTTCGCACCGACGATCGCCTTGTTCGGCTGGACGTGGAAACCGGTGATGTTCGCGACCAGGCGCGAGCAGTTCACGATCTCCTGTGTATCGATGCCCGTGTCGCACGGGAACTCGTCCTGGCGGGTCCGCACGGCCATGACGATCTCCTCGAGCGCCGC
Source organism: Gammaproteobacteria bacterium (assembly GCA_020850735.1). Taxonomy (GTDB): domain Bacteria; phylum Pseudomonadota; class Gammaproteobacteria; order JADZEE01; family JADZEE01; genus JADZEE01. The sequence goes on from JADZEE010000069.1 coordinate 52,641, forward strand.
ATTGCCGGCACGCTCACCGAGACCGTTGATGGTGCATTCGACCTGGCGGGCACCGCCGAGCACGGCCGCGAGCGAGTTGGCTACCGCGAGCCCCAGGTCGTTGTGACAGTGCGCGGAAAAAACCGCCTTGTCGGCATTGGGGATGCGCTCGATGAGGCCACGAAACAGCTCGTTGATCTTGTGCGGCAGGGTGTAACCGACGGTGTCGGGAATGTTGATCGTGCTCGCCCCCGCGGCGATGACCGCCTCGAATACCCGGCACAGGAAGTCGGGGTCGCTGCGGATTGCGTCTTCGGCCGAGAACTCGACGTCGTCGGTGTGATTGCGGGCGCGCCGCACGGCGTTCACAGCCTGTTCGAGCACTTCCTCGGGCCGCAGGTTGAGCTTGCGCTCCATGTGTATGGGCGATGTCGCGATGAACGTGTGAATACGGGCGCGGGCGGCGTTGCGCAGCGCCTCGGCGCAGCGGTCGATGTCCTCGGGCCGGGTACGCGCGAGACCGCAGACCGTGCTCTCGGTGACTGCCTCCGCCACCGCCTTGACGGCCTCGAAATCGCCGGGGCTGGCGACGGGGAATCCGGCCTCGATGACGTCGACGCGCATGCGTTCGAGGCTCTTGGCGATCCGCAGCTTCTCCTCGCGCGTCATCGAGGCGCCGGGGCTCTGCTCACCGTCGCGAAGTGTGGTGTCGAATACGACGAGTCTGTCTTTCATGCCTGCTCTCCACGGGACGACGCCAGGATGGAGTCGCCCTGCAATGACACTGGTTTGAATGTTCGCGCGTTTGCCCTCGCCAGGGATGTCTGCGTGTATGCCCTACACGGGCAGCAGCAGAGAGCGCAGGCGCAGCAGACCGTGGCCGCTCGAGCGGCAGGGGATCATCGGGCTGTACGCGGCTGGAGGCATGGTCGGTGTCGTCACTCGAGCGCTGAAATATAGCGGGCGCCCGGTGCGATTTCAACTTTCGGATCCCGCCGCGATTCACCGATCATCGGCTTCAGGGGCCGGCGTACTGCGGCGTAGCTGGCGGCGGCGGCGGCGCTCCAGCGCCGTCGTGACCGGGCCGTAACAGGCATACAGGGAGAACCCCGAGAACAGCACCAGTGCCGGATGGAGCGAGACGAACACGAACGCGAGCACGATCGTGAGGATGGTGACGAACGGCACGCGGCCACGCAGATCGAGATCCTTGAAGCTGTGATAACGGATGTTGCTCACCATCAGCAATGCCACCGTCACCGTCAGCACCGTGACCGCCAGAGCGAGCGAGGCGTTGCGTACCACTTCCAGGCTCGTGCCCAACCACACCGTACCGGCCAGCACTGCGGCGGCCGCGGGGCTCGGCAATCCCTGGAAGTAACGCTTGTCTGCGCTGCCGACCTGGGTGTTGAAGCGTGCCAGCCGCAACGCGGCAGCGGCCGTGAACACGAACGCGGCCAGCCAGCCGATCTTGCCGAGCGCCTGCAGCATCCACTGGTAGACGACCAGCGCGGGCGCCAATCCGAAGGCAATCATGTCCGAGAGACTGTCGTACTCGGCTCCGAACGCGCTCTGCGTGTTGGTCATGCGGGCGATGCGCCCGTCCATGCCGTCCAGCACCATGGCGACGAAAATCGCTATGGCGGCGGGCTCGAAGCGCGAGTTCATCGCCGCGACGATGGCATAGAACCCGGCAAACAGGGCCGCGGTGGTGAACAGGTTCGGCAGCAGGAAAATACCCCTGCGGCGTTTGCGCCCCTGTTCCTGTGTCGTCAGTTCCGGCATCGCCCGTCCAGGCCCGGGACTCCGGGCATTGCCGCGCCATTTTGAACCAACGACGGCCCCGGCACACCCCGGCCCGCGGGCCGGCGCACGAACCGCCGGGGCAGCGCCGGTCCTGCCCGTGCTCAGATCTCGTGAAACATTCGCCCGTCGCAGCGAGACGGTTCCCGGGCGTTCCTCGCAAGGCGCGGGGGGGCACAAAATCGCGCGTGCAGCGGGCCTGCGGAAACGATTCCGAGGGTCCCCGCAACGCCGCCAGAGGCGTCCAGGGGCCGTCGCACCAGGCGCGGTGATGGTTTCACGAACTCTCAGTTCCTGGAACGGTCGACCAGTTTCTTCTTGCCGATCCAGGGCATCATGGCGCGCAGCCGCGCGCCGACCTGCTCGATGGAATGCTCGGCGGCCAGCCGGCGCCGCGCCTGCATGACCGGCAGACCCGCCTTGTTTTCCAGTATCCACTCGCGGGCGAACTGGCCCGTCTGGATCTCCTCGAGGATCTTTTTCATCGCCTGCTTGGCTTCCGGACCGACGACGCGCGGGCCGCGGCTGAAATCGCCGTACTCCGCCGTGTTCGAGATCGAGTAGCGCATGTTGGCAATGCCGCCCTCGTAGATGAGGTCGACGATGAGCTTGACTTCGTGCAGGCATTCGAAATAAGCCATCTCCGGCGCATAGCCGGCCTCGACCAGGGTTTCGTAGCCGGCCTGGATGAGCGCCGTCAGGCCGCCGCACAGGACGGTCTGCTCGCCGAACAGATCTGTTTCGCATTCCTCGCGGAACGTCGTTTCGATGACTCCGGCGCGCCCGCCGCCGATGGCGCTCGCGTAGGCAAGTGCGATCTGCTTCGCCTGCCCGGAGGGGTCCTGCGCGACGGCGATGAGCGCGGGCACGCCGCCGCCCTCGAGATAGGTCGAGCGCACGAGATGGCCCGGTCCCTTGGGTGCCACCATGATGACATCGAGATCGGCGCGCGGCATGACGGCGCCGAAATGGATGTTGAAACCGTGTGCGAAGGCGAGGATGCCGCCCTGGCGGATGTTGGGCGCGATCTCGTTCGCGTACAGATCGCCCTGGTGCTCGTCGGGCGCCAGAATCATCACGAGATCCGCCCCCTTGACGGCTTCGGCCACGGGCTTGACCGCGAGCCCCGCCTGCCCGGCTTTGGCCGCCGAGGCCGAACCGGGCCGCAGACCGACCGTCACCGGAACGCCCGACTCCTTGAGATTGTTGGCGTGCGCGTGGCCCTGCGAGCCGTAGCCGACGACGGCCACTTTCCGCCCCTGGATGAGTGACAGATCGGCGTCCTTGTCGTAATAGATGTTCAGCGTCATGGTTGCAAACTCCGTTCGGCGGCGACGAGCGGGCGACGGCCCGCTCAGATGTTGAGGGCCTTGCGACCGCGGGAAATCCCGGACATGCCCGTACGCACGACCTCGATGATGAGCTTGTGGTCGAGCGCCCCGACGAAGGCGTCGAGCTTCTCGCCGGTGCCGGTGAGCTCGATGATGTAAGTCGTGTCCGTCACGTCGATGATGCGGCCGCGGAAGATGTCGGCGAGGCGTTTCACCTCCTCGCGGGCATCACCGACAGCGCGCAGCTTGATGAGCATGAGCTCGCGCTCGATGTGCGGCGTCTCGTTCAGATCGATGAGCTTGATCACGTCGATGAGCTTGTTCAGCTGCTTGGTGATCTGCTCGATGATCGCATCGGACCCCGTCGTGACCAGGGTCATGCGCGAGATGCTCGGATCCTCGGTCGGCGCGACGGTCAGCGATTCGATGTTGAACGCACGCGCCGAGAACAGCCCCGCGATCCGGCACAGTGCGCCGGCCTCATTCTCGACGAGGATCGAGATGATGTGACGCATCACGCCAGCTCGCGGGTGGGAGCGAGGTACATCTCGTGCTGTCCCTTGCCGGCCTCGATCATCGGGTAGACGTTCTCCGTCTGATCGGTGATGAAGTCCATCAGCACCAGACGATCCTTCATCGCCAGGACCTCGTCCAGTGCCGCGCGCACATCCGTCGCTTTTTCGATGCGCATGCCCACATGGCCGAAGCTCTCGGCGAGCCGCACGAAATCCGGCAGCGCATCCATGTAGGAATGGGAATAGCGGCGGTCGTAGAAGAACTCCTGCCACTGTCGCACCATCCCCATGTAACGATTGTTGAGGTTGATGATCTTGATGGGCAGGTCGTACTGCAGCGCGGTCGAGAGCTCCTGGATGCACATCACCAGGCTCGCCTCGCCGGTCACGCAGCACACGATTTCCTCCGGGCAGCCGAGCTGCACTCCGATCGCCGCCGGCAGACCGAAGCCCATGGTGCCCAGCCCGCCGGAGTTGATCCAGCGGCGCGGCCGGTCGAAATGGTAGTACTGCGCCGCCCACATCTGGTGCTGGCCGACGTCCGAGGTTATGCAGGCGTTGCCGGCGGTCGCTTCGTACAGCTGCTCGATGACGTACTGCGGCTTGATGATGTCGCCCGAACGCGCGTAAGCCAGGCAGTTCACGGCCTGCCACTTGCGAATCTGCTGCCACCAGGGATCGGTGTCACGGTCGACCGGCGCGACGCCGGCGGCCCTGAGCACCTCGAGGAGCTGGTCCAGCACGGTGCCCACCGCACCGACGATGGGAACGTCCACGGGCACGTTCTTGGCGATCGAGGACGGATCGATGTCGATATGAATGATGCGCGCCTCCGGGCAGAACTGCTCGAGATTGCCGGTGACGCGATCGTCGAAGCGGGCTCCAATCGCGATGAGGACGTCGCAATGGTGCATCGCCATGTTCGCTTCGTAGGTGCCGTGCATGCCGAGCATGCCGACGAACTGAGGATCGGTCGCCGGGTATGCGCCGAGTCCCATCAGGGTGTTGGTGACCGGGAAGCCGAGCAGGCGCGCGAACTCGGTCAGCTGCCGGGAGGCGTTGTCGAGTATGGCGCCGCCGCCACTGTAGATCATCGGCCGGCGCGCATCCTGCAGGAGCTGCGCGGCCTTTCTGATCTGGCCGGGATGACCGCGGGTGGTCGGCCGGTAGCTGCGGATCTCCACACTGGCGGGATACTCGTACTCGGCCACGTCGGCGGTGACGTCCTTGGGGATGTCCACGAGCACCGGGCCGGGCCGGCCGCTGGTGGCGATGTAGAACGCCTTCTTGATCGCCTCGGCCAGATCGCCCACGTCGTTCACCAGGATGCTGTGCTTGACGCACGGGCGGGTGACGCCGATGGCGTCCACCTCCTGGAAAGCGTCGTTGCCGATCAAATGCCTGGGCACCTGGCCGGAGAACACGACCAGCGGTATGGAATCCATGTAGGCGGTGGCGATGCCGGTCAGCGCGTTCGTGACGCCGGGACCCGAGGTGACCAGCACGACACCGGGGCGGCCGGTGGCCCGGGCATAGCCGTCGGCGGCGTGCGCGGCGCCCTGCTCGTGACGCGTGAGAACGTGCTTGACGGCGTCCTGTTTGAACAACGCGTCGTAGATGTGGAGCACGGCGCCGCCGGGATAACCGAACAGGTACTCCACACCCTCGTCTTTGAGCGCCTCGACGAAAATCTCGGCACCGCGCAGTTTCTTGCTCACGTCGTTCACCGCTGTCGGATGACGCGCCGGGCGGAAGTGTCCGGCCACACAGGGAAAGCGGCTAAACGTACTGAGATTCAAATATCAGGTCAAGCAAACCGGGGCGGGCGGGCAAATGCGTCCGGCCGCAGCGCGACCGGGCCGGCGACTCCGTCGCTGACGCACCGCCGGACCGTGGTCTATAGTGGACGACCATGAACGTACGAACTCACCGCGCCCCGGGCAGGCTGCCCGCACGCCTGCTGCTGGTCGCCTTCCTCGCCGCAGCCGGCGGCGTCGACGCCGCGTACAAGTGGCTCGACGACCAGGGTAATGTTCACTACACCCAGAGCCCGCCGCCCGATCGGCCGGCCGAGGCGCTCGAGCTGCCGCCGCCCCCGCGCAACGCCGCCGACGCGCAGGAACGCCTGCGCCGTCAGGTCCAGCAATCCGATGCCTACCTGCGCGAACGCGAGCAACAGGCGCGGGCCGACGCAAAGCTCGAGCAGGAAGCGGCCCAGACCCGGGAAAAGTGCGAATGGGCACGCCGCAATCTCGAGCAGCTGCAGAGCGTGCAGCGCGTGTACGCCACCGACGCGCAGGGCAACCGCATGCGCGTGCCGGAGGAGCAGCGCCAAGCGCAGCTCGAGGCGGCGCGCAAGCAGATCGAGGAATTCTGCCAATAGCGGCCCGGGACGCGGGATCGCCCGCGTTGCGGCCTATCGGGTAGAATCGCCCGGCCCGCCCGGGGGCGCCGACGATACGCTTGCTCCACGTCCATGCGACTGTCCCGCTTTCTCGTCCCGACGCTGCGCGAGCCGCCGGCCGATGCCGATGTCGTCAGCCACCGGCTGATGCTGCGCGCCGGCATGATCCGCCAGATCGCCGCCGGCGTTTACACCTGGCTGCCACTCGGCCTGCGCGTGCTGCGCAAGGTCGAAGCCATCGTGCGCGAGGAAATGGATCGCGCCGGTGCCCAGGAAGTGCTGATGCCGGGTGTCATCCCTGCGGAGCTGTGGCAGGAATCGCAGCGCTGGGACGCCTACGGACCGGAGCTGCTGCGCCTGCAGGACCGCCACAGCCGCGCGTTCTGCCTGGGCCCGACCCACGAGGAAGTCATCTGCGATCTGGCCCGCCGGGAGATCCGCAGCTATCGCCAGCTGCCGGCGAACTTCTACCAGATCCAGACCAAGTTCCGCGACGAGGTGCGACCGCGTTTCGGTGTCATGCGCGCGCGCGAATTCATCATGAAGGACGCCTATTCGTTCCACCTCGACGAAGCGTCGCTGGCGGCGACCTATGCACAGATGTACGCCGCGTATTCGCGCATCTTCACGCGCCTCGGGCTCGCTTTCCGTGCCGTGCGCGCCGATACCGGCAACATCGGCGGCAGCCAGTCCCACGAATTCCACGTCCTCGCCGCCTCGGGCGAGGATCGCATCGTGTTCAGTGACGCCAGTGACTATGCCGCCAACATCGAGCTCGCCGCGGCGCTCCCGCCCGCGGCGACCAGACCCGCGGCGACGATCGCGCTCGCCGGCGTGGACACGCCCGGGCAGCACAGCATCGAGGAGGTCAGCCGGTTTCTCGGCGTCCCGGCGCAGCAATGTGCCAAGACGCTGATCGTGGAGGGCGCGGACGGGACGCTCGTGGCGCTGGTCCTGCGCGGCGACCACGAACTGAACGCCGTGAAGGCACAGGGCCTGGCGCCGGTGGCTGCCCCCCTGCGGATGGCGGGCGCGGATCAGATCCGCGCGGCCGTCGGCTGCGGTCCGGGCTCGATCGGACCGGTCGGGCTGCGGATCCCCGTCATCGCCGATCACGCCGCCGCGGCGATGGCCGATTTCGTCTGCGGCGCGAACAGCGACGACCGCCATCTGACGGGCGTGAGCTGGGGGCGCGATCTGCCCGAGCCGGTGCACGCGGATCTGCGCAACGTCGTCCCGGGTGATCCGAGCCCCGACGGCGAGGGTCGCCTCGACGTGATGCGGGGCATTGAGGTCGGACACATCTTCCAGCTCGGGACCAAATACAGCCGCGCCATGAACGCGACCTGTCTGGACGAGCACGGCAAGGCCGTGGACCTGGTCATGGGCTGCTACGGCATCGGCGTCACCCGCGTGGTCGCGGCAGCCATCGAGCAGCACCACGACGAGCGCGGAATCGTCTGGCCCGCGGCGATCGCGCCGTTCACGGTGGCGATCGCGCCGGTGAACATGCACCGCTCGAGCGCGGTGGCCGACGCGGCCGAATCCCTGTACGACGCCCTCCGGGACGCCGGCGTGGAGGTTTTGCTGGACGATCGGGGCGAGCGGCCGGGTGTCATGTTCAAGGATCTGGAGCTCATCGGCATACCCTATCGCGTCACCGTCGGTGAACGCGGACTCGCGGCCGGCACGGTGGAGCTCAGCGACCGTCGCAGCGCCACGACGGTCGCGGTGACCGTCGCCGACGTCGCCGATCACCTGCGTCGCGCGCTCGGCTGAAACACGCCGTTCAGCACACCCGGAAATCGGCGCACGTCACGGCGTCGGTGGCCGGGACGCACTCGACGGCGTGCACCCGCGCCCCCGGCGGCCCCGTGTGCAGCCACCGGCGCAGGCGCCGCAGCGCGTCCGGCGGACCGTCCGCCCGCACCTCGACGCGTCCGTCCGGGAGATTACGAACCCAGCCCACCAGCCCGAGCGAGCATGCAAGCGTCCGGGTGGCCGCCCGGAACGACACGCCCTGCACCCGCCCGGACACCAGACAATGCATGCCTGCGGCCATGACCACAGTGTAACGGCGGGTGCACGCCGGCGACTGTCGCCAGCAGGCAACGCTCCCGCCCCGCGGCATACCCGAGCCGGCTCGGCGCCGATTCCAGACCATCACCCCGGCGACCTTGCCGCACAGCGAGTTGCGCCGATCCCGGGCGTGCGGCACGGCGGCGGTTGCGCCGCCGGCGCCGATGGGCCGGTTCTTGCATCGACCCCTGACTCGCGGCAGCCGGATGGGACTCATTCGCGTCGCCGGCAAGTACAATGGTCACGACTTCGAGATCCCCCGGAGCGGGCAAGCGATGGCGGACAATGACGAGCCTGCGGTCGAGCTGCGGCCCGCGCACGTGCAGGACTGGCTGGATGCACTCCCGTACGCCGATTTCGTAAAGACTGCGCAGCTGGTCGAGGCGGCGCTGCGGGCCACCAGTGCCGCAACGGTGAAGCCGGCCCTGCGCTTCGAGCTCGTGGCCTGCTATCGGCGTCCTTACGAGTACCTGCTGCAGGCGCTGATCGACAGCACGACCCAGCCGGCAACCCTGGGCGCCGAAGCCTTGCAGCAGCGGATCGAGGCGCTCAAGCGCCTGGCCCTGGAGCTTGCCTTCGGCACACGTCTGGCGGCTCGCGAGGCGGGCGAGAAAAAACCCGGTTTCAGCACCAGCGAGGCAGCGACTCAGGCCAACGTCGGCGCCGCCCGCCTGCTGTCGCAAGCGCTGATGCTGAACTACCACGGCTACGGTCCGACCCCGCGCAATGTCTGGCGGGAGCTGAACGAGCTGTACCAGCAATGCGAGCAGGCAGGCGTGCTGCAGGCCGAAGTCAGCGAAACCGGCGCTGCGACGCAACGACCGGCGTCCATCGCCGGGATCTACGTGCAGACGAGCGTCACCGCGCTGGCGGATCCCTACCACCTGCCGCCCGGTGCGGTCTGGGACATTTATGCACAAGTGCAGGACTGGTGCCGCCTCGTGCGCGTGGGTCCGTACCGGGAGGCGCGCAACCCGGCAGGGCTGTTCGTCATCGACCTCACCGGGACCGGCCCGCCGATCGCCCACGCCAAGTTCGACGCCAGGACCCTGGGCCCGCAGCACCGGCTGCTCGACTGCACGCCCATCACGCGGGCCGTGCAGGTCAGCCTCGAACAGCTCAACGCGGGCAAGTCACCGGCCGGCCTGAAACTGCAGCGCCAGCACGCGCGCGTGCTGCTGGAATTCCTGCAACGCGCCTGGGGCCTGCCGCCAAAGCGTTACTTTCCCAGGCAGGAGAAAAAGGGCGCTGCCGACATCGCCTGCGGCTACAACGCAGCCTATTTTCACTGCAACGGCGGTCACGAGTTCACGGCCGCGCACGACGGTGACGCCGCGGCCGACGAGGAGGAGGCGCTCGTGTCGGCGGACGCCGCGCAGCGCTACCTGCTCGAGCGCTGGAGCTTCGTCGACGAGGGGCCGGGCGGATTCGCCGTGTATTCGGCGGAGAAGCCGCGGTCGCCGGTACGTGTCGGTGAGATCGTCGCCGTGCAGGAAATCGGCGAGGAACCGGATCGCCCGTGGCTGCTCGGGGTGATCCGCTGGCTCATGGTCCAGCGCAACCTCGCGCACAAAGTCGGCATCCAGCTCATCGCGCGCGCACCCGAGACCATCGTGGTGCGTGCGCAGTCCGACGACGAAGAAAGCGAACCTCAACGCGCGTTCATGCTCTCGGATCTGACCGCGACCAATGGATTCACGCTCGTCACGCCGCGTGGTTTCTACCGGGAGCAGCGCCCGCTCGAGGCGACGGTAAGCGGCGCGCAGATGCGGCTGCACACGGGAAGCCTGCGCGAGTCCGCCGCGTCCTACGACCACTTCAGCTGCCGGCGCTGACGCGCCGGCACGCGGCTCCGGGCTCGTGAAACATTCGCCCGCCGTCGCGCGACGGTTCCCGGGCGTTCCCGGCCAGGTGCGGGGGTGCACGAAACCGCGCGGGTAGCGGGCCAGCGGAAACGATTCCGGGGGTTCCCGCAACGCGGCCAGGGGCGCCCAGGGGCCGTCGCAGCAGGCGCGGTGATGGTTACTCGAGCGCTCAGTCGGCGAGCAGGGTCGCGAGCGGCACGGACATGGCCGCCTCGGCACGCGTTCGGTACTCGCCCAGCACCGCCGCCAGCCGGCCCATCGCCGGCGCATCGTCGAACGACAGGTCCTCGCCGGGCAGGGGACCCGGCACTGTCCGGTACAGATCGAGCAGGGTCAGAGTGTCCAGATCGCGCGTCAGGACCCAGCCACCGGTTTCCGTGCGTGCGATCCAGTGTGCCTTGGTCAGCCGCTCGAGGATCGCGCTGAGCCGACGGTCACCCAGCGTGGGCTCGAGCGCATGCAGGGCATCCTCGGCCAGCGCGAGCCCGCTGCGCTGCGCACCGGCTAGACGGGCTAGGATCCGGTAGCCGTCGAGAAAACCGCCCGGTTCGGCAGCGGGACCGATCGCGACCGGATTGAAGCTGGCGCCGCAGCGCGTGATCTCGGCGCCGAACAGAACGATCAGCCAGCACAGGTAGATCCAGATCTGGAATACGGGAATGGCCGCGAAAGCTCCATAGATCGCCTGATGACTGGGGAAATGGGTGACATACAGCGCAAAGCCGCGTTTGCCGAGCTCGAACAGGACCGTGGCCGTGACAGCGCCGACGACCGCGTGACGCAGTCGCACCGGTCGGTTCGGGACGAACGTGTACAGCAGCAGGAAGGCCAGAAAGCTGGTTGCATACGGCAGGGCCACGAGCGCTTTGACGCGCAGCCCGAGGCTCGTCTCCACGTCACTGAGCAGCGGCAGCGAGATCAGATAGGAGGACACCGCCAGACCCGTACCCACCAGCAGCGGCCCGAGTGTCAGCACCGCCCAGTACACCAGAAAGCTCACCAGGCGCCGGCGCGTCCCGCGCACGTGCCAGATGTCGTTGAGCGCGCTGTCGACCGTGGCCATCAGCCCGAGCACGGTCACGAACAGCACCGCGAGCCCGAGCGCGCGCAGCCCCGCAGCCTTGTATGCGAACTCGTGCATGTAGCTGCGCACGGTATCGCTCAGGGTAGGCACGAAATTCGAGAATACGAAACCTTCGATCTGGTCACCGAGGTCCTGGAAGGCGGGGAAGGCCGACAGGGACACGAACGCGACCGTCAGCAGCGGCACGACCGCCAGCAGGGTGGTATAAGCGAGTCCGGCCGCCGCCCGCGGACAGCCGTCGGCCAGGAACTCGCGGCCGACGTAGTGGACGAACTCGAGCGATCGCAGTACCGGGTGTGGCCGTGCCGGGCGGGCGGGGCTGGATACCTGGCCGGGTTCTGTGCTCACGCGCCTGCCGTTAGAATTCCGGTGCCGACCGGTCGCGCAGGACGCGGCCGCGGCCCGTCATCGCTGGGAGCCACATTCATGCCGGTCACAATCTATCACAACCCCCGCTGTTCGAAGTCTCGCGCGACGCTCGAGCTGATCCGATCGCGCGGCATCGAACCGCAGATCGTCGAGTACCTGAAAACACCGCCCGCCCCGGCAACCCTGCGGCGGCTGGCCGCGGATCTGGGGCTGGCGCCGCGTGCGTTGCTGCGTACAGGGGAACCGGCCTACGCCGAGCTCGGGCTCGCCGATCCGCGGCTCGACGACGACCGGCTGCTCGCCGCCATGAGCAGCCACCCGCAGCTCATCGAACGCCCCATCGTCGTCAGCGGCGCGCGCGCTGTCATCGGCAGGCCGCCGGAAAACGTGCTCGCGATCCTGTGACGCCATGATGGAGATCCTGGTGCTGTACTACAGTCGCCACGGCAACGTGGCGCGCATGGCGCGCGAGATCGCGCGCGGCATCGAGCAGGTCGACGGCTGCCAGGCGCGCCTGCGGACGGTCCCCGCGGTGTCGGCGGTGTGCGAAGCGGTCGCCGACGCTGTCCCGGACCAAGGCCCCCCTTACGCAACCCACGAAGATCTCGCCGCCTGCGCCGGTCTCGCCCTCGGATCACCGACCCGCTTCGGCAACATGGCCGCAGCGCTGAAATATTTCCTCGACGGCACCTCGGACCTGTGGCTGTCGGGGGTACTGCTCGGCAAACCGGCCGCCGTGTTCACGTCCACCGCCAGCCTCCACGGCGGCCAGGAAACGACCCTGGTGTCGATGATGCTGCCGCTGATCCATCACGGTATGCTGCTGCTCGGCCTGCCCTACAGCGAGCCGGAGCTGATGACCACCACGACCGGCGGGACACCCTATGGGGCATCGCACCTGGCCGGCATCCGTGCGGATCTCGGGCTCAGCGACGCCGAAAAGCACCTGTGCCTCGCGCTCGGCCGACGCCTCGCGCGCACGGCCCGCGCGCTGCACGCGGGTCGCGCGCAGGATTCAGCCTGAGGGCGCTTCGAGCGCCGCGCCGTCGCCGGCCGGCAGCGCGAACATGGACTTCGCGCTCGCCCACAGCGTCGCCACCAGGACCGGGAACAGCACCAGCAGGCCGAGTCCGAAGGGCAGCATCGCGACGAGGCTGACCGGCAGCAGCACGAGACCCGCCACCGTGAGCGGCTGCCAGTTGACGAGGCAGGCGGAGAAACTCGTACGCAGGGCGTCACCGGGCGTCATGGCGGCAAAGTAGACCAGCGCCGGGGCGTACACGAACGCCATCGTCAGCGGCAAAGCGAGTGCGAGCATCACCAGCAGGCCGAGCAGGATGCCGCCGATCGCGCCTGCACCGCCGGGATCGCCGCCGGCCAGCGCCTGCCACGTGACACCGCCGCCGAGCAGAGCGCCGAGCACGAAGACGGCGAGGCTGGCCGCGAGCATCAGCGCACCGAGCACGAGCAGCGGCCCACGCTGACGCGCATCCGCCAGCGCGGCGATCAGGTGCCGGGGTGCGAGCTCGCCGCCTGCGTCGACCGTCCGGGCACCCGCGAGCAGACCGGCGAACACCGCCGGGTTGAGCACCGACACCGCGATGCTGCCGGCCAGCGGCACCAGCGACAGCAGCACCGTCCCGACCAGGTACACGACCGTGAGCACGACCCACATCACCGGGTTCGCGCAGAACAAACGCCAGCCGTCCACGATCCAGGTGATTCCCTGTCCGGCCGGCACCCTGGTGACGTCCATCGCCGCCTCCTCACCTGCTGCATTCGCGCCGATCGCCGCCGGCACCGCAGCTGTCACGCTAACCAGCTGCCGGGCACAGCGCAACACCCTGGCGAGCTCGGCGGCGGGCGGGCGCGGCTCACAGGCCCAGCAGCGAGCGCACGAACGGGATGCTCAGGCGACGCTGTGCGGCCAGGGACGCCTCGTCGAGGCGTGCGAGCACCTCGAGCAGGGTGGCGAAGTCCCGCGGGCAGTGCGTGAGCATGAAGCGGGCGACCGGGACGGGCAGATCGAAGCCGCGCCGCGCGGCGCGCCGCTGCAGCGCGCCGAGCTTCTCATCGTCGTCCGGCTGGGCGATGCGGAAACACGGACCCCAGCCGAGCCGCGACTTGAGATCGGCAAGTCCGACCGGCACGTCGCGCGGTGCCGCGGATGCGGCCAGCACCAGGGCGTGGCCGGCGTCGGCGGTGCGATTGTAAAGACCCAGCAGCGCAACTTCCCAGGCGACCAGGCCGGCGATCGCATCGATGTCGTCGATGCACACCAGACCCGCATGTTCGAGGCCTTCGAGCATCTCGGGAAGCAGCTCGCTCGCCGCCGTGCGCAGCGGCACGTAGGCCGGTCGCCGATCGTAGCCCGCCGCCATGGCGCAGGCCGCCTGCAGCAGGTGGGTCCGTCCGCTGCGGGCCGGTCCCCAGATGAACACCCGCAGCGCCTGTCCCGCGGCGGCCCGCTCCAGCGCCTGCACCAGTGCGCCGTTATCCGCACCGGCGAAGTCCGCAAGTTGCGGCAGATCGGCATAAGCGAGCCGCAGCCCGAGCTGGGGCCCGGCTGCGTCGCGCGACGTCACGGGGTGTAAAACCCGCTTTCGAGGTAACGGCTGCGCAGGTACCGGAGCAGGACCACGATGACGGCCGCCACCGGCAGCGCCAGCAGCACGCCGAAAAAGCCGAACAGTTGCCCGCCCGCCATCACGGCGAATATCACCGCGACCGGATGCAGACCGATGCGATCACCGACCAGCAGCGGCGACAGCACCAGACCCTCGAGCATCTGCCCGGCGCCGAACACGATCGCGACGAAGACCAGGTGCGTGACGTCGTGGAACTGCACTAGCGCGGCGATACCGGCCGCCAGGGCCCCGACGATGACGCCCAGGTAGGGCACGAAGCTCACCAGCCCCGCCAGCACGCCGATGAGGAAAGCGAGATCCAGTCCCGCGATCCACAGACCCGCCGAGTAGACGCAACCCAGGGCGATCATGACGATGAGCTGGCCACGCATGAATTGGGCGAGCACCGCATCGCACTCCCGTGCAAGCGCGCTCGCGGTCGGCTCGTAACGCCGCGGCAGCAGATCGCGCGTGCTGGCCACGAGCCGATCCCAGTCACGCAGCAGGTAGAACGTCACCACCGGGATGAGCAATACGTAGGCGAGCCAGCCGATCAGCACCTGGCCGGACTGGAACACGTTGCCGAGCACACGGGTGACGACGCCGCCGAGCTGCTGCCAGTGCGCGGCGAGCTGCTTGCGAACGGCGTCCGGATCGAGCGTTACCTGCTCCAGGCCCGGCAACGCGGCCAGGCGTGGCAGCAGGTCATCCTGAATCCAGCCGAGCACGACCGGCACTTTTTCGATAAGTACCGACACCTGACGTTCGAGCAGGGGCAACAGCACCAGCAGCAGGCCCAGACCGGCTACGAGCATGACGACGAACACCGCCACGACCGCGATCGTGCGTGACAGGCGCCGCGACTCGATCCGATCCACGAGCGGATCGCCCAGGTACGCGAGCAGCGCTCCGGCGACGAACGGCGTGAGCACCGGTGCCAGCAGGTACAGCAGCCACCCGGCGATGAGGACACCGGCGAGCACCAGCCACTTCTGCGAGTCGCTCACGGGAGATCGCGTACGGCTCGGGCGACGTTGCCTGTCAGCGCGGCAACAGCTGCCAGGCGCCGATGGCCGCGCCGGCACCGACCGGAGCCAGGGTATCGCCGAGGGCGAACGTGCGGGCCAGCGACTGCGCGCCGCCGCGTGCGGTGAGCTCCAACGCAACCTGGTCGTCGCGCACGGCGCGGACGAACACTTTCGTCACGGCGTCCAGCGACCCGAGGTAGGCGAGGATCCGCGCGTAGTCGTCGCTGCCGCGCACGCCGTAGACGACGATATCCAGCCCGGCGTCGGCGGCGCTCGCGAGCGGTTGTGCGTAGCGCGCGGCAAGCGCGTCGGCGAGCCCGTCCACGCCCTCGTCGATCACGACCTCCGGCAGGTCGCCCGCGGTGGTCCAGGACGCGGTATCGTCACCGATCTGCAGCGTCCAGGTGCCCTCCCACAGCCCCGCCGCGCTGCTGCGCACCGCGCCGGTCACGATGGCATCGGTGCCGTACCGCTGCGACGCCAGGCGCACGTTCTCGCCCATGCTGGCGGGATCGCTGCGCAGGTTGGCCGCGTCCTCCAGGTCGAGCAGCGGCAATACCACGGGGACACCACGCTGCTCGGCGCGGGCACGAACCGCCGCCGCGTACCCGAGCACGTCATCGGTCCCGACGAGGGCTCGTTGCACGCCGTCGTCGACCGCGAGCCAGACCGCGGTGGCCGGACGCTCGCGCCCCCAGAATGGCAGCCCGGTCGGTTCGAGCGCGGTATCCACGGCGCGCTGGTCGAACAGGACCCGCAGCAGCAGCCCCGGCGCGGCGTCGCCGGCCACCGACGGCGGCGCGGCGAGGTACTGGTACTGAAGGGCGTAATCAGGAGCCCGGCGCAGGACGGACCGCAAGGCGGCCAGCTGCGGCGCGCCGCGATCACCGGTGAGCTTGACCAGCACGACGCGCAGCGCCGAGCGCATCGCGCTGTCGCGATCGGCATCGCTGCGACTCGCAATCGGCACGTCCGCCTGGTAGATGTCGGCGACGATGGCGGCGCCGCCCGGCGTCACGACGACGGCGAGCAGCCACGAGATCAGCAGGAGCGTGCGCGCGTTCACTCGCCGGGGACGCTATGCGATGCGTTCCGCCGCAGTCAAGCGCGGCGGGCGATTGCCGGCCCCGGGCCGCCCCGATACCATGGCCGGCCTTATGACGCTCACCTACCGCGATGCCGGCGTGGACATCGACGCCGGCAACCGGCTCGTCGACCGCATCAAGCCACTGGCCGCCGCGACGCGGCGTGCCGGCATGCTCGGCGGCCTCGGCGGCTTCGGCGCCCTGTTCGATCCGGCCGCGGCCGGTTTCAACCGCGCGATCCTGGTCGCCACCACCGACGGCGTGGGCACCAAGCTCATGCTCGCCGGGCAGCTCGGACGCCACGACACCATCGGCATCGACCTGGTGGCCATGTGTGCCAACGACATTGTCGTCCAGGGTGCCGAGCCGCTGTTCTTCCTGGATTATTTCGCGACCGGCCGCCTCGACGTGGCGACCGCCGAGACGATCGTCGCCGGCATCGCCCGTGGCTGCTCGCTGGCCGGCTGCGCCCTGGTCGGCGGCGAGACGGCGGAGATGCCGGACCTGTACCGCGCCGGTGAATACGATCTGGCCGGCTTCTGTGTCGGCGCCGTCGAAGCGGACCGTATCATCGACGGCAGCCGCGTCGCTGCCGGCGACGCGGTGCTCGGGCTGGCCTCGAGCGGCGTCCACTCGAACGGCTATTCCCTGGTGCGCAAGGTGCTCGCGGCCAGCGGGACGAAGCTGGACACGCAGCTCGACGGCCGTCCGCTCGGCGAGATCCTGCTCGAACCGACCCGTATCTACGTACGCGCGGCGCTCGAGCTCGCGCGGCGGGTTCCCGTGCATGCGATTGCGCACATCACCGGCGGCGGGCTCATCGAGAACGTGCCGCGGGTGCTGCCCGCGGGCACCGGGATCACCATCGACGCCGGCACATGGCCGCGCCCGGCCGTGTTCGACTGGCTGCAACGCACCGGCGACATCCCCGCCCAGGACATGCTGCGGACCTTCAACATGGGTATCGGCATGGTGCTCATCGTGCCGGCCGCGCAGACCGACGCGGCGCTGGCGGCGCTGGCGGCGGCGGGCGAGCAGGCCTGGCGCATCGGTACGGTCGAAGCCGCGTCCGGCGCCGAGCGCGTGCGGTTCAGCGGCCGCCTCTGACGGACTGCTCCATGGCGGCCAGCAGACCCCGCAGTATCTGGACTTCGTGCTGATCGAGCGCGGTCCTGCCGAACAGCCGGCGCAGGCGGCGCATCAGCCGCCGCGGTTTCTCCGGATCGTGGAAACCGGTGCTGATCATGACCTGCTCGAGATGCGCGTAGAAGCGCTCGACCTGGTCCGCCGTCGCCGGCGGTGAATCGCTCTCGCAGCCTTCGGCGCCGGCGCCGCCGAGCGCCGCCGCATACAGCTCATAGCTCAGGATCTGCACCGCGGCGGCCACGTTCAGCGAGCTGAACCCGGCCACGGTCGGGATCCGCACGAGTGCCTGGCACAGATCGAGCTCGGCGTTGCTCAGACCGGTCTGCTCGCGGCCGAACACCAGTGCCACCGGCCCGTGCCGGGCGGCGGCGATCAAGGTCGAGGCGCAGGCACGCGGGCTCAGGCAGGGCCACGGGATGGAACGCTGGCGCGCGCTCGTCGCCACCACGCTGGCGCAGCCGGCAAGCGCCTGCGGCAGCGTCGCGTGCACACGCGCGGCGGCGAGGACGTCATCGGCACCCGACGCCATCGCCCAGGCCTCCGGCGCCGGGTAACGCGCCGGGGCGACCAGCGCCAGCGTGCTCAGGCCCATGGTCTTCATCGCCCGCGCCGCCGCGCCGATATTGCCCGGATGAGTGGTGCCGACGAGCACGATTCGTACGTTGGCCAGGCCTGGGGCATCCACGCCGGCATTGTCGCAAATGCCCGTGCCGCCGGCACGCCCGCGCCGCCGGCGCAGTCGCACAATCGCAGGCGGCTCTCTAGAATGCCTGATTCACCTTCGCCCGCCGTGGAGATCCGCCCTTGCATCCGATGCTCAACATCGCGGTCCGTGCCGCGCGCAAGGCCGGAGACATCATCATCCGGCAGCTCGACCGCGGGCCGACGCTCACCGTCATGAGCAAGGCGCACAACGACTTCGTCAGCGAGGTGGATCACGC